>NZ_JAKQXY010000004.1 GCF_023509825.1 Spiroplasma attinicola | reverse complement strand
AAATCACTGCCAAAGCAAACAGCAAATACACTGGAAGCATCACAATATCTATCAACGCAATTACACAAACAAATTTAAGTGATTTTAACACAACTGCAATTATTGGTAGTGAAAATATGTCAGTGGATGACGCATTTAATGCCTTCTTAGCAAATAATAGTAACGCTACTGATTTAAAAGATAATGTTGATCTAGCATTTACCGCCCCTAACGTTAATAACGATGGTTCATTAACTATTACTGCTAAAGTAGCTACTAAATACACAGGAAGCATTAAAGTATCTATTACTAAATTAGCAAAAAAAGAACTAAGCAGTCTTGGACTTAATATATTACTTTCAGAAGCATATACAGAGCAAACAGAAGCATTTCAAGCATTTATTAACCTAAATTCACAAATATCTGACTTAGAAACTAATGTTACAGTTAGCAATTTTAACCCATCAAAATATGGAGATAATGGTGCTGGTTCATTAGAAATTACAGCTAAACCTGACGGCAAATACAACGGAACTATTACAGTAACTTTTAGTGCCCGAACTGCAACAGATGAAGAGATAGTTGATACTATTATTAACAGTGGCATAACTTTTGGTGCTGGTGCTACCTTGAATCAATCTCTTAATGATTTTATTGATCAAGTAATCAATGGAAATAATGACAACAATAAAGAGAATGATAAATATTGATTTATTAGAGGGCAACTTCGTGATCATTTAGACAAGTATGACATTTTAAATGGAGCAGATCTTACTAAATATGAATTTGTTAAATTAACTGATGAAAATGGCAATGATTTAACAGATGCTATATTGGCAGGAAGAGGAACTAAAAATATTAAATTTGTCTATAATTATGGAACAATGAAAAATCAATCAGTTAAGTTCATTTTAACTGTAAATTAAATAAATAAAAAAATAACAAAAATGTCTTATAAAGTTAAGACATTTTTTTAATATTTTCAAAAATTATTGCTCCCTTCTCCTCCTGAGTGATACAATAATTTAAGTAACTAAGGTTATTTTTTATTAAATACAACTAAATATAGCAAAAAAGATTTAAAAAATGTACGATAAAAGCTAACAAATAAATTAGAAGGGGAAAAAT
>NZ_JAKQXY010000003.1 GCF_023509825.1 Spiroplasma attinicola | reverse complement strand
AGTATGGCCCGGGGGATCCTACGTTCCAAATGCAGCGAGCTCGTATAACCCTTTAAGAGTTGCTCTTTTTGTTTGGTAAGTTGCAAATCGAAGTTTTAGATTGAGTTCTACGTCGAGCGGCCGCGATATCCTGCAGATGCATCCAGTACTAGTATGGCCCGGGGGATCCTTATCTGTCAAAACCGCTAATGTCCGTTCTAAGACCGTCTGGAGAACACTTGCCCATCAGTGCTTTTGAACCTTTTTTTCACAGGTCCCTTCCGATTACACTGAGAAGCTGACCACACCTGCTAGAAGATGGAGGTATGCAGCCCGTTAGTAGGAGTAATACTACCCAGCTTATAACCCTCAAACGTAGGGCAGATGGCGGCCGCGATATCCTGCAGATGCATCCAGTACTAGTATGGCCCGGGGGATCCTAGAGACCATTCGCGATTCCATGAGACTCCAAGGGTTCTGCACAACTTATGCACCTCTATTAGATCATTGTGTTCTACGAAGCCTGGACTGCATTACATATTCACAACCAACATGAGAAGAGCGGAATAGATGGCCGGATGTTTGGTGGCTTTGATATATTGTGAGGAGCATTGCGAACCCTAGAGCTGTCCGGTCAAATAACCCCCTCACAATAAGTGTAATGTCATGGGATAATCAAAAGACTAAGGGAGGGCTTTTATAGAAGGCGTGAGGTCATGCTATCCCCCTCTGAAGACGCGGCCGCGATATCCTGCAGATGCATCCAGTACTAGTATGGCCCGGGGGATCCGTATACGTTTCTAATTTGTAGTTAACGGTTGGATACCACTTTGAGGCATGTAATATGGTACTGAGCTTCGGCACAGGGCTCAAATTGCATCATTAAATGTCTCCGATGTGGCTATATGTCATGGATAAAGGCAGCCCCCTATATCTTTTTTTGTGGCAGCATGGGTCCATCAAAGCAATTATTCAGGGTCTTAATGACCTCCACAGCTCTAAACGTAATTCATCTGGCTTTGCCTGTACTTACTTCCTCCATGAAAAAAAGTGTTGATAATGCTCATAATGCTGCCCAGCAATTTCCTCCCTTCTCAAGACTATTCTGGCTTCCTGGGTACTTAAAAACAGGGCTTAGAGTATGGCTGCTGACAAAATTGCACTCTAAACGCTAGCTTAGGTCTTCTGCGGCCGCGATATCCTGCAGATGCATCCAGTACTAGTATGGCCCGGGGGATCCGTTAGCTATCGTTCGCGAGAAAGTTAGTAGACACACAGGACCCAGGCGTGCAAGTCAATTTCAGCTGACTACACCGATTCTGGTTAAAAGAGCCTATGGCCACCCTTATTTTAGAGAAAAAAAACCACACCTCTAATGTGTTGGGCACTAGAAAAAGCTAACTACCTAGTCCGTTTCTGGACGACTTCATTGGGAATAACATACCCCCCACTGTGATTAAGACTGGCACTGTCCTAATGCTTTCTTCAATAGGTTTGGCTCATGTGTGATTCCCTCTGGCAAACTTATAGAGGACAAGCAGAATAAACCAATTCAAGGTCGTTGTAGCTGAAGGCCTGGCCTGCCTGACAGTTAATTATGAGCATGTCTTGCCCTTCATGGTGGATATTCACAGCTGAAAGTGGTATTGGCATTTTTTTCTGAGGACACAACGAGGAAATCTGATAAATACGGCCACCTGAAGTCTAGCTCGGAGTTAACAATTTA
>NZ_JAKQXY010000002.1 GCF_023509825.1 Spiroplasma attinicola | reverse complement strand
GCTTTTTTCTCTCTTTCTAAATTATTTGCTGTTTTTTAATATTTCTTATTAAAAGTGTTAATAATAATATAACACAAACCTTGTTTTTATCGTACATTTTTTTAATCTTTTTGTCATATTTGGTTGTATTTAATAAAAAAATAACCTAATTTAACTGAATTATTTTATCATTATCAGTAATAAAGCAGCAATAATTTTTGAAAATTTTAAAAAAGTCTTATAAAAAATAAAGTGCACCCAAAGTGATAAGTACTTTTTTAATACTTACTACTTTTTGGGTGCATTTCAATTTTTGCTTATTTTTTATTTAAAATTACGGGAATAATTAGTGGGTTTCTTCTTTTTTTCTTAAAAATAAATGGTGCTAAATTTGACTTAATAGTATTTTTTAAAATTGCAAAAGTAACTTTATCACTTTTTAAAACATCATTAATTGCTCTAGTAACAATTGCAATTGATTCAGCAACTAGTGGTGCTGAATCACGAACATAGAAAGAACCACGAGAAATGAATGTTGGCGGTGCTAATAATTTATTGTTTTGTGAATCAATTGAAACAACAATCGCAATTAATCCTTCTTTTGAAAGAATTTGTCGGTCACGAATAATTGCCGTTGTGGTAATTTCTGACATATCTTTACCACCATCAACATAAACTGGATCAGCATTAATGCGTTTATTACTTAAATGACACTGTCCTTTTTCCATAATAATAGTATCACCATTAGCACAAATGAAAATATTATCTGCTTTAACACCAACTGAAACAGCTGTTTCTTTATGAGTTTTTAACATACGATAATCCCCGTGCATTGGCATAAAGTATTTTGGCTTAATTAAACTTAACATTAATTTTTGTTCTTCTTGTGAAGCGTGTCCAGAAGTATGTAATCAATTTAATGGTGAATTTTCTTCAACAATGGCATTTAATCTTGTTAACTTATTAATAACTCGTTCAACATCAAGTTTATTACCAGGAATAGCAGAAGAAGAAAAGATTACTGTATCACCTGGAATAATTCTAATTTGTCGATGTTCACGATTGGCAATTCGCGAAAGAGCAGCTAAAGGTTCTCCTTGTGAACCGGTACATAAAATTACAACTTGATTATTAGGTAGTCTTTTTGCTTCATCAGGTTTAATAAAAGCATCATCTCTTACTTTTAAATGACCCATTTGACGGATAACGCTAATAATTCTTTCTAAACTACGACCTTGAACAATTACTTTTCTTTGATGTTTTGTCGCAACTTCAATAATTTGCTGAATTCTATGAACGTTAGAAGCAAAAGTTGAGATTAAAATTCTACCTTTAGCTTTAGAAAATAATTCACTAATTCTTTTTACTACAATTGTTTCAGTCATTGTATAACCAGAAACTTCGGCATTAGTTGAATCTGCTAAAAATAAAGTTGTACCATCTTTACCCATTTGTGCCATTTTTTCTAAATCAGCGTTATGACCTAAAGGAGTTCAATCAAATTTGTAATCACCAGTTGAAACAATTGTTCCGTTTGATGTTTTAACACAAACACCAAAAGCATCAGGAATTGAATGATTAACAGCAAAGAAGTTTACAGTAAAATTATGGGTTTTAATAATTGAAGTATTATCAATAATTTCAATTTTAGTTTTTGTTTTAACACTTTTATCTTTTAATTTATACCGAATTAATGCTGATGCTAATTTTGGAGCATAAATTTTTGGAATTGTGTCAACTTCTTTTAATAAGTAAGGGATACCACCAATATGATCTTCATGGCCATGAGTAATAAAAATTGCTTTAATTTTAGTTTTATGCTCTTTTAAATAACTATAATCAGGAATTACTGCTTCAATTCCTGGCATAGTCGCATCAGGAAATTTAACTCCAGCATCAATTAAAATAATTTCATTATTTTGTTCAATCACATAAGTATTTTTTCCAACTTCTTCTAAACCACCAAGAGCAAAGATTTTTGTTGCTGTTGGGTGAGAGTTATTTGGTTTTATTTGATTAATTACTTTATTATTTATTTTTGATTCTTGATTCATTTTTTTCTCCTAATATTTTTTTGATTTTTTATCTTAAATAATAATTCAATTTGCTTCTTTTAATCAAGGATGATTTTTATTAATGTGATGATAATACAACTTTTTTTCTAGGTGATCTTGTTCATGTTGAAAAACAATTGCTTCATATCCTCTAACTATTAAATTAATATCTTTTTTCTTTAAATAGTCATAACCAGTAACATGAATTTTATAACTTCTTGGTACTAACCCTTCATGTTTATTATCAACACTTAAACAACCTTCACCATGTTTTAAAGCAGCAATTTGCTCTGAGCGAGCAATAATTTTTGGATTAATTAAAGCATGTTCAAAGTAATTTGTTTTTTTACTTTTTTCTTCAAAAATTGGTACCAAAATATAATACATATTAACATTTGCTCCAATTTGTGGTGCAGCAATGCCAATGGCTTCAATCATTTCGTGATTTTGATTTAATTTTTCATCTTGTGAGACACGAACTCAATCAATTAATTTTTGCATTATTAATTCATCAGCTTGATTTAAAGGTAATGTTATTTTTTTACATTCTGATAATAATGTTGTTTGATTGTCTTTGACAATTCATTTAGCAGTTGGCATTTCCTTTTGTAATAGTTTTAACATAAAATATTCCTTAATTTTCTTTTTATTGATATTTCTTAAATTGTTTATCAGTATTGATTAAATTGTTTTAACAAATTATTATATTAATATAAAAGTTTCCTTTTTTAAAGTTTTAATTTAATTAATTAAATTAAAATTTTCGCTCTTTATTAAATTAATTATATCGTAAAATTATTTTTCTATAGTAAAAATGTTTTTGATGATTAATAAGTATTGTGTATTATACATTTTTATTTTATTAAAAACTAGAAAAAAATATTATTATAGTTTTTTAGTTTTATAATTATTTAACAAATAATAATTTTTGGAAAGAAGAATTTACAATAAATGAATATTATTGCCGGAAAATTAAAAGGTAAAAAATTAATTACTTTAGAAGGAAAAGATACCCGACCAACTTTAACAAGAATTAAAGAAAATATTTTTAATATTTTACAAAATTATTGTCAGTTTGAAGGACTAGTTATTGTTGATGTTTTTGGTGGTAGTGGCAGTTTAGCTTTAGAAAGTTTATCGCGGAATGCTAAGTTTGCTTACATTAACGATATTAATCTTGAAGCATGTAAAATAATTCAAAAAAATATTGATAATTGTCGTTTAAATCAAGTAACATTAGTAAGTAATTTTGATTATCAAACTTTTTTTAAAAAATTTAGTAGCAAGATTGATTTATTATTTATTGATCCGCCTTTTGCAAACGTTGATTGTCAACAATGAATTATTAATTATTGTTGAGAAAATGATTTATTAAATCCTGATGCTTTAATAATTTTAGAAACAAATGTTATTTTACAAAATTTACAATTAAATTCACAATTAAAAACAATTTCAGATAAAAAATACGGTAAAATATATATTAAAATTATTCAATATCAAATAAATGACTAAACTAATACAAATAAGAACAAATAAAAGAGAAAGAGGTAATAATGAGTAATAAAGAAGGTATGTTAATAATTATTTCTGGACCAAGTGGTGTTGGTAAAGGAGCAGTTATTAATGAACTTTTTAAAGATAAAAGTTTAAATTTAGCTTATTCAGTATCTTATACAACAAGACAACCAAGAAATTATGAAGTTCCTGATATAAATTATTTTTTTGTTACTAAAGCAGAATTTGAAGCAAAGATTAAACATAATGATTTTTTAGAATATACTAAATTTATTAACAATTATTATGGTACAAGCAAGAGTTATGTTCAACAGTTACAAGCAGATGGTTACAATGTTATTTTAGAAATTGAAGCAGATGGAGCAAAACAAGTTATGAGAAACTATCCTGATCGCAAATCTGCTTTTAGTATTTTTATTATGCCCCCAACTTTTAAAGTTTTGGAAGAAAGAATTCGTTTACGAGCAACTGAACCAAAAGCAGTGATTGAAGAACGATTAAATAAAGCAAAAGAAGAGTTTAAGTTACAAGATAAGTATGATTATGTTGTTGTGAATGATGTTTTAGAGCATACAGTAAAAGAAGTTAAAAAGATTATTAAGAAACATATTAAACTTTAAGTCTGATTATATGAAAATATTATCGTTTTAAGGTTTTAAAAAATAAAAAAAGAAGGGTAAGATTTCTTATTTTGATGTTAAGATAATGATAAGAAAATGATAATTACGGTCGTTATTTTTGAAAAATGTATAATAAAAATATACAAGTATTATATATAATTATTATTTTTTATAGTTTGTAAATCTAAATTTATAGAAAGAAGGCGAAGTTTATGGCTAATAATGATAAAATTGAGTCAAATTTAGATGTTATGATGATTGCAAAATACTTATTCTATAATACGAATGATATGAGTAATTTAAAGTTACAAAAGTTATTATTTTTTGCTTATAAGGATTATTATCAAAAAAATAAATTAGAGTTATTTGATGATAATTTTCAAGCTTGAATTTATGGACCAGTCTTACCAAATGTATACAAGAATTTTTATAAAATTTTAGGGGATAATGACTTCGAGGAAGTTAATGATTATTTTAACAGTAGAAAAAAAGTTAAAATATTTTTGGATGAAATTAGTCAAAAATATGGTAATTTAGATGTTTTTGAATTGGTTAAAAAAACGCATAAAGAAAAATCATGAATAAATGCTAGAAAAGACCTTGGTCCTTTTGAATCATCAACGAATATAATGAATATAAAGGCAACTATAAAATTTAAATAGGTATTAATATATGTGTCAAAATAATTTTAAATTTAAGGTAAAATTTAATCCTTGATTTTTTGCTTCATTTATTTTTTTTATTTTTAATTTAATTTTAGTAGTATTTAGAATTATTATTGAAGCAATTCCCGCCTTAGAACGAAATATTAATGGTAGTATTTTTGATTTTTCTGTAGGAAGCTTATTAACAATTAGTACTTTAATTTTTGGTTTTTATTGAGCAAATTATCAAATTAGAAAAGATATTAGAATTAGTAAAATAGAACATTATATTCAAGATTTTACAAAATCACATAAATTAATTAAAGATATTCTTGAAAAAATTGAATACTTAAAATTTGAATCTATCTCTGAAATAAGATTGATTGTAAATACATTCGATGAATATTTTGGATTACATTATTTTGATATTTTCATAGGAAATAGTACTTTACCTTCTATATACATATCTAAGCAAATAAGTAATTCAATGGTTTATATCAATAAGAGAATGAAAGCAATTGAAAAATTTTTTTCTAATTTTAAATATAAATTTAAAATAAGAGAAGAAGAATTAATTACAATAATAGATATTTATATTAAAAATATGAATAAAGATAAAAAGCAGGCAGAGATTAAATTTGGAGAAAGTATTATGTCTTTATTAAAAGATAAAATTTTAGATTCTTTTGCTATATTTCGTACAATTGAATTATTACAAAATATTGATGATTTGTTAACAAAAGATTATATTGATAAAGTTTTAGATAAGTTAAAAAGTATTGATAAATCTCTTAAGCAAAAAGCTATAATTTTGCAAAAAGCAATTAAAAAATGTGAAATTCATAATAAAAATGATAGTAATTTTTGTAATTCTTCTCAATATTTAATTATTAATGAATGTATAAATCAATCTTGATAAATTTAAAAAGTATCTAATTTTAATTAATATCAAATAATTCTTTTAAAATTGGTAAAGAAATGCAGGAGATAATACATATTCTTAATAGAGACAAATTTTTAATTGCTATTGATAAGATTGACTCTTATAAAGAAGAAAATAAAAAAGTTGTTATCTTAAAACAAGATGATCTTATAAAGTGTCAACCGAATGTTAAGCATTGAAATGGAGCAAGTCATAATTCATCATTTTCACATTTAGTTGTTATGTATGCACCTAGTAATGAAGCAGTTGTTTGAATGGAACCAGTAACGAACGAATATTATAATGAAGTTTCAAAATAAATCTTAAAGTTAGTTGCTTTTTACCTCATTTTTTACTATAATATATAAGTAAAAGAAAGTTATGTCTAAGACAGCGAATGCTGTCTTTCTTATTTTTTTGGTTTTATTTATTTAAAAATTTAACAAGGAGGACAAATATGACTGATAAGAATAAAATGATTCTTGAAGAAATTGAAAATATTGCAAAAGAAAAACAAATTGAACCACAAGTTATTTATCAAGCATTAAAAGAAGGCTTACTAAAAGCTTATGAAAAAGAAACTCATGAAATGTTAGACAATGTTAGAGTTGAAATTGATCAAGACCAAGGCAAAATTACCATGTTTAAGAATTTAACAGTGGTTGCTAAAGTAGAAGAACCTGATTTAGAAATTGCTTTAAGTCAAGTTAAAGCAGAAAATCCCGATTTAACAATTGGTGATATTTATGTTGAAGAAATTCCAACTGATAAATTTGGTCGTTTAGCAATTTCTCAAGCAATTCAAATCTTTAAACAATCAATTAGAGAAGCAGAAAAAAATTCAATTTATGATGAATTTATTGATAAACAAGGAACAATCTTAATTGGTAAGGTAGAAACTGTTGAAGATACATATTGTTTAATTAAAATTGGTAGAGCGTATGCTTATTTACCAAAGAAAAACCAAATTCTAGGTGAAACTTTTAGTATTAATGAACCAAATAATCATATTAAGTTTTATCTTGAAGATATTATTAAAAATAAAAATTATGGTCAAATTCTGGCATCAAGAACTCATTCTGGTTTTTTAAGTCGTTTATTAGAATTAGAAGTTCCAGAATTTAATCAATTAAATCCTGATGGAAAAAATGTAATTGAGATTAAAGAAGTAGCAAGAATTCCAGGTGTTCGTGCCAAAGTTGCTATCATTAGTAATGATAATACAATTGATGCTGTTGGAGCATGTATTGGACCAAAAGGTTCAAGAATTCAAACAATTTCAAAAGAATTAAATGGCGAAAAAATTGATGTTATTCTTTATGATGAAAATATTTCTAACTTTATTATTAATGCTTTAGCACCAGCAAAAGTTATTAGTATTTCAATTAATGAAAAAGAACAACAAGCAGATGTCATTGTGCCAACTGAACAATTTTCTTTAGCAATTGGAAAAAATGGTATGGCAGCAAAACTTGTTGCTCGTTTAACACATTGAAAAATTAATATTATTTCTTTAGAACAAGCACAAAAAGATAATATTAAATTTAATTGAAATGGGAATTTAAAATTAGAAGATTACGATCAATTTGTAACTAATTTAAGAAATAAAAATAGTTTTAGACAAAATCAATTTAGAAAATAATTATGACAAAAGTTCCTTTAAAACTGCGAAAAAAAATTCCAATGCGTAAATGTGTTCTTACCAATCAAATTTTACCAAAGCGAGAATTAATTCGAATTGTTAAAAATAATGAAGGTAAAGTATTTGTTGATCTTAGTGGCAAAGCCAATGGTCATGGTGCTTACATTCAACCAAAAATTGATTTAATTACTAAAGCAAAAGTAAGCAAAAATTTAGAAAGAGCTTTAGCAATTGAAATTACTGATGAAATTTATCAAACGATAATTTCAACAATTGAAAATTATTGAGATTAAAAAATAAATAATAGAAAGGTGATAGTTATGGCTAAAAAACAAGATTCAAAACAAGTAAAAAATATTAGTCAACAATTGAAACAACAAACAGCTCATGTTGATGAAAAAGGAGTTTTTGTCTTTCAAGAACCGTTAACTATTGCACAGTTAGCTAATGCTTTAAATATTTCAATTGTTGATATCATTAAATATTTTATGAAACACGGTAAAATGTATAATCAAAATCAATTATTAAATGAAGAATTGATGGCAGAAGTGTGTCTTGAATTTGGTTTTGATTTTAAAAAAACTAAAAATGTTACTTATGAAAATATTTTAGAAACAGTTGAATTTGATGATAAACCAGAAAACTTATTGCCAAGACCGCCTGTAGTAACAATTATGGGACATGTTGATCATGGTAAAACTACTTTATTAGATACTATTCGTAATTCAAATGTTACTAAACAAGAACATGGTGGAATTACCCAACATATAGGTGCTTATCAAGTGAGAACTAAAGAAGGCAAAAAAATTACCTTTATTGATACTCCAGGTCACGAAGCATTTACTGAAATGCGAGCAAGAGGATCAAAAATTACTGATATTGTTATTTTAGTAGTTGCTGCTGATGATGGTGTAATGCCACAAACTAAAGAAGCAATTGATCATGCTAAAGCAGCTAATGTTGAAATTATTGTTTTTGTTAATAAAATTGATAAACCTGGAATTAATAAAGATAAGGTACTTTCTGAATTATCTAATTTTGGTTTAACTAGTGAAGAATGAGGCGGAGATACAATCTTTGTTTATGGTAGTGCTTTAAAACATCAAGGAATTGATGAGTTATTAGAAGCAATTTTACTTGTTGCTGATGTTAAAGAGTTAAAAGCAAATCCAAATCGTTTTGCTAATGGCACAGTAATTGAATCACATTATGATAAAAATATTGGTTCAGTTTGCACTTTATTAGTTCAAGGTGGTACTTTGAATGTTAAAGATATTATTGTTGCAGGAGCAATTAAAGGTAAAATCAAAAAAATGACAAGTGATTTAGGAAAAGATGTTAAACAAGCAACTCCTTCTGCTGTTATTCAAGTTTTAGGGTTTGAAAGTGCTCCAACTCCTGGTGAATTATTTATGGTCTTTAATGATGAAAAGATTGCCAAAAAGGTTGCATCAGCAAGACAACAAGATGAACAACTTAAAAAACAAATTAGTTTAGGCAATATTGCTCAAGAAGCTTCTAGTGGTGAGTTAAAGCAAATTAATATTATTCTTAAAGCTGATACTCAAGGGTCATTACAAGCTTTAATTCAAGCATTAACTAAGATTAAAGTTAAAGACATTCAAGTTAAATTAATTCGTGCTGGTGTTGGTGGTATTACTGAGTCAGATGTAACTTTAGCTGTTGCATCAAATAGTGTTATTTATGGTTTTAATGTTAGACCAAATCATATTGTTCGTGATGCTGCTCAAGATGCTAAGATTGAAATTAGATTACATAATGTTATTTATAAATTAACTGAAGAATTAGAAAATGCTGCTAAGGGATTATTAGCACCTGAATATGAAGAAAAAGTATTAGGTCAAGCCCGAGTTGTAAGATTATTCCATTATTCAAAGGTTGGAACAATTGCTGGTTGTTTAGTAATTGATGGTATGATTACTCGTAATAGTAAAGTAAGAATTTTACGAAATGATATTGTTATTTATAGTGGCGAAATTAATAGTTTAAAACACGAAAAAGAAGATTTAAAATCGGTTAAAAAAGGCTTTGAGTGTGGAATTACAGTTAAAAACTATAATGATTTAAAAGAAGATGACATCATTGAAGCTTATATCATTGAAGAGGTTAAAAATAATGGTTAATCCAAAACTTGCTCGTACTGAAAAATGACTTAAGATTGAAATTACTAAGATTTTAAAAGTTAAAGCTAAAAATCCAAAGTTTTCTAATATTACAATTACAGATGTTAAGGTAACAAATGATTTAAGTTATGCAACTGTGATGTGATATCTTTATCATCAAAATCAAGAAGAAGTTAGTCAAATTTCTAAAGAATTAGAAAATGTTAGAGGATTTTGTCGTCACGAATTAGCTCAAATTAGTAGTACTTATAAAGTTCCACAAATTAGATTTAAATATGATAATACAATTGAATCAGCAAATCGCATTGAAACAATTTTAGATAAATTAAAAACCGAAAAAGATAAATAATAGCACCTTTAATTAGGTGCTTTTTCTTGCTTAATTTCTGAATCAGTTAAATAGATATTGAGAATATGGTCAATAATATCAGGATAATTTTCTCATTCTCCTTTATTTAGAATTAATGAAGTTGCTCATAATACTTTATGATTATTAAATTTACCATTATAAGCACCATAATTAGGATCTGCTGATCCATCTTTGAATTCAACAATATCGTTATTAGGATAATCTAATATCATTTCAAAGCAATCATCATTATCAGTATGTTCTTCAAAATGATTAGTTCAATTTTTATTATAATGAATTCTAATCATATTGATTTTTTTATATTCTTTTAATTTCATAATTTCGCTTAATTTTTTATTTCAATTTTTAAGCATTAACTAATTCCCCCTTAGTTTTATTATTTAATTATTTGTTCCCTTTTATTTATTATGATTATTTATTATATATGTTATTAAATTTAATTTACATTAAATTGATAATTTAAATTAGAAAATAAAGATTTTTCTGAAGATAGTAATTGCTTATAGTTTTGTTATAATTTAATTAAATCATGATTAATTAAGGGTTATGGCAAAAAGAAGGGTAGTGTAAAAAATGAAATTAATGTTAACAAGTTTAGCAATTACTAGTTTAGGTTTATCATCAATCGCTTCCTTACCAAAAAGCGAAATTGCTGTTGAAAAACAAACCATTTTTTCAGGAACAAAACAAGCTAATGTAACAATTCAAGAAAACATTAGTGATGCTATAAAGGGCAAATCACAACAAACTAGTGTCGAAACATCTAGTACTTTTGAATGAAGTGATATTCAAATTAATAAAACCATGCTTTCAAAAATGGATTTTACAAGGTCTTGAATAAGATTATATATAAATTATTGATATGCAGATAATTCAGGGATTGGAAATTCAGGTGTTTTTAATTCAACGGAAGATTTGGTAGTAACAGATTTAAATGCTAAAAAAGAAGGTTACTATGAAAATGAACGATATCATAGTGGAGACAATAGATTATCAGATCATGAATGAGCATGGAATGTCACAGTTACTGAAGCAGGCATTTTTCTTTGAGATTGAATTTGAGTTTGAGCAAATGGCAATGTATCAAATCGAGCATTTTCAGCAGCAGGTATATCTATTAATTCATTTGAATATCATTTTGAATTTTTGACTTAACTTTAATTAAATTGATAATTTTATATAAAAGAAACATCTAATTAAAGATGTTTCTTTTATATTTTTTATAGTCACCCAGTTTCAGAACTTTCAGTAGTTATTTCATTATTTTCTTCATTTACTTTAATTTCTACTGGATTTTCTTTAATTCCTAATTCTAATTTTAATTTGATATTTGATAATTTAAAATATTTTATAAGCTGATTTACTAATTTAATGATTTGTATTATTAATACAAATCCAATAATAGTACTAACAATAATAATTAATAAAATCATGATTGTAATTAATATGTTCATTTATCTTTACTCCTTATAATAAGTTTTATTTAGATTTATTATATATTTCATTTAGAGTTATCTCAAATAATTTTGTCAATCGTTGATAACCTTTTAGAATATTCTTTTTTTATTTAATGAAATTAAATCTTGTTATTTAAGTTAATCTTATTTATAATTTATTTGTTATTTATATAAAAAGGATTTTGAAATATTAAAGAGAAACTATTCAGTAGCACGAAAGGAGTGCTACTATGGCAAAAAGATTTTTTAGTGTGCCAAGCAATGATAATTTTCAGGCTTCTGCAGAGTTTCTAGAACATAAACAAGCATGAATTATTTGACCAGAAAGAACTGATAACTGACGAATGGGTGCTAAACCAATTCAAAAACTTATTGTTTCAATCGCTAATACTTTAATTAAATATGAAAATATCACCGTTATAGTTAGTAAGCATCAATTTCAAAATGCTCGCAGTCAATTAAACGAGAAAATCAAAGTAGTTGAGATAACAACTAATGATAGTTTGCTTCGTGACTTTGGTCCTTTGTTTTTAGTTAATCCTGAAACAAAAGAAATTCGTGGTTTAAAAGCTAGTTTTAATGCTTGAGGTGGCAGCACCTATGGTCTTTACTATCCGTGACATGACGATGATATGTTAAGTTATAAACTTTTTGAATTAGAAAATATTAATTATTATGAATTACCAATCATTTTAGAATGAGGAATGATTTTATTAGATGGTAATGGAACTTGTTTTGCTAGTGAAGAAGGGATTTTATCAGAAATTCGTAATCCTAATTTGACAAAAGAACAAGCTGAAGATTATTTAAAACAATATTTAAATGTTGTTCAAGTAATTTGATTGCCATTTGGTTTACCTTTTGATTTAACAAAAGGTCGGTTAAATAATTTATTAACCTTAGTAGATGAAACAACAATTTTATTAAGTTGAACTGATAATAGTTACGATGACCGTTATCAAGTTGTACTTGAAACAGAAAAAATTTTAAAAAAAGCACTTAATGCTTACGGACAAAGATATAAAATTTTAAAAGTTTTATTACCAAAAATTGCAAATCGAACTGAAAAAGAAACAGAAATGATTGATTATAATGTTAATCATAGTCCAAATTCTTTTGATCAAGTTTTAACTGGTAGTTATACAAATTTATATTTAACTAATAAAGCAGTTTTAGTTCCAACTTTTAATGATAAAGAATCAGAAGAACAAGCATTGAATGTTTTATCAAAAGTGTTTCCTGACAGAAGAATTATTTTAATTAACACACGAGAATTAATTCTTGGTCATGCTAATCTTCATAGTATTATTTGCCATCAAAATAAATATACATAAAAAGCAAAAAAATCATAAATAAAGTTAGTTTTTTTTGAAAATTATTTATGGTTTTTTCTTTTTCAGGTGTATAATTTAGAAAAATATGAAACGGGGCCTTTATATGGAAAAAAATGAAAAAAAATTAATTGAATTACCAAAGACTAATGCTTTTATTCGTTGATTATTAATTTCGTCATTATTATTAGTTTGTGTAACTTTAATTGTTAGTTGATTACTGTGATTTAATCTTAATCATGCTCGTGATACTCTTGAAAAGTTTCTAAGTTTTTTACAAAATGATTTATTTGTTCTTGGTTTTTGAGGATTTAGTGCAATTATTTTTACTTTCGCCGGTCTTGCATTATCTTTTTCTTTACCATTAATTTTTATTAAACATAAAAATACTACTAATAATATTTTTTCTTTCTTAAATTTAATTTTAACAATGGGAATTTTTGGATTTGGATTATTTGCTAACCTTTATATTATTAAAAAACATGTTTTAATTGGTGATATTTCCTTCTTTGCCAAAGAAAATTTAATTGTTGTTATTCCATTTTATTTAATAATGTTATTCTCATTAATTGGGATTATTGCTAGTTTAGTTAATTTAATTTTTGTTAGCAATAAAGTAAAAATTAAAGAAGAAAAAAAAGTAGCAAAAGAATTAATTAAACCAGTTCAAATTGCTGCTAATACTAATTTAAAATCTCAACCTATTGTTGAAAATAAGATTGTAAGTCCTAGTACTAATAATTTAGTTCCTAAAACTTTAGCAACAATTAGAGTAATTGTGCCAGCTTCAAGTATTAAGAACACTAAAGAAATAACAGATAATATTAAAATTTATCAAAATGAAGAAAATGTTAATTTAGATTTTAACATTAGTGAATAATTGAATGAATGATATTGAACACTTATTTATCAATTTAGCTCTTGATCAAGAGCTAAATTTTATTAATTATTTTTCACATTTTAAAAAAGAATTTTCAAAATTAAAAAATGACTATCATTTAGCAGTTAAAACAATTTATATTGCAACAAATGATAGTATTTTTTTAACTAATGAACAATTAAGAGAATTTTTGACTTTAATTAATTCAATTATTGGTAGTGATTTAATTGAATATAGTTTTGAGATTGGTTATCAAACTTTAAAAAACGAACAATTAGAACTTTTAAAAAGATTTAAAATTAACCGTTTAATTTGAAAAATTAGAACTTTTAATAATAATTTATTAAAAGGTGTTAATCAAAGTTTTAATGCTAATGAAATTTTGTCATTAATTAATACTAGTTTAGAACTTGGTTTCAATAATTTTTCTTGTGACTTTGAAGATAATCTTAAATCACAAACAGAAAGAGATATTATTAATGATTTAAATATTGCTTGATCATTAAATGCTCCTCATATTAGTTATCAAAGTCATAATGATGTTCATAATTTAAATAATAAAAAATTAATAAATAATTTTTTAAGTAAATATCACTATAATAATTATGAATTTTTTAGTTTCGCATTAAGTAATAATTATTATTCACAACAAACTTTAGCTTATTTACAGTTGAAAAATTGATATGGTTTAGGTCCAAATGCCGGTAGTTTTTTTATTATAAAAGATAAAATAATGACAATTAATAATACTAATGAAATTAATTGAAAAAAAATCAAGCAAACTTTAAATAAAAATCAGTATTATCAATTATTAATTATTCAAGGTCTAATGTTAAAAACTGGTTTAGTTTTAGAAAATGATAATTTATTAGCTTTTAATAGTTTTTCAAAAATACTTAATAAATTAATTAAAGCTAATAAATTAATAATTGAAAACAATGCTTTACAAGCAACAAATCAAGGGTGAAACTTGTTAAACGATATTTTGCTTGCTATCATAAATGTATAGGTTTTATGAAAGAGGATAGAAATATGAGTTCTATTGCAAGAAAAGCAAAAGATTTTAAACAAACAATAAAAATTGATGAACAATTATTGAAAGATAAATATTTTCCAGCAGCAATTGAAAAAATTAAAGCAATTGTTAGTATTCCATCATATTCTGGGACTAAAACAAAGGATGCTCCTTATGGTCAAGGAGTTAAACAAGTATTACATTATGCCCTTGATTTAGCTAAATCATTAGGATTTAAAATTTATTGTGATTCAAATAATAAATATGGTTATGTTGAGTATGGTCAAGGTCAAGAAATCTTTGCAATTTTGGGTCATTTAGATGTTGTACCGCCTGGTAACCTTGAAGAATGAGAAATACCACCATTTCAACCGAAAATTATTAATGATATTTTATATGGTCGTGGTGTTTTAGATGATAAAGGACCAACAATTATTGTTTTATATTGTTTAAAATACTTAAAAGATCATAATTATCAACCAAAAAGACGAATTAGACTAATCTTTGGTTTGACTGAAGAAACAACTTGAGATTCAATTAAAACTTATATGACAAAAGAAGGAACACCTAACTTTGGTTTTACACCAGATGGTTTATTTCCTTTAACTTATGCTGAAAAAGGCATTATTAATCTTGATATTGTTGGTGCTGGTAATAAAAAAATCAAAGTTAATGGTGGTGAAGCCTATAATGTTACTTGTTCAACTTGTACAACAGAGAATATTAATTTAGATAAGTTTTATCAACTTGCTCAAACAAAAGGTTATCGTGTTGAAAAACAAAATCAACAAATAATTATTCATGGAAAATCTGCTCATGGTTCAAAACCAAAAGATGGCATTAATGCTGGTTTAAGAACTTTATTAATTTTAAAAGCATTAGGTTATGACCATCCATTAATTAATTTTGTTAGTGATGTTTTACAAGAAGATACTGCTTTAACAAAATATTTTGGTCAATATGATGATGAATCAGGTAGTTTTACGATTAATGTTGGGATTGTAATAATTAATGAAAATATTTCAAAATTAGGATGTAATATTAGATTTCCCGTTCATACAAAGCAAGAAGTGATTTTAAATAAAATCAAAGAATTATTAATACCTTATCATTTAACAGTTGAAGTTAAAAAATATGATAAAGCATTGTATATCCCAATTGATTCACCACTAGTTACTGCTTTAATGGGTATTTATCAAACAGTAACTAAAGATAAAACAGCAAAACCAATTGCCATTGGTGGTGGAACTTATGCTCGATCAATGCCTAATTGTGTTGCATTTGGTGCAATTTTTGATGATAGCATTTCAACTGAGCACCAATATAATGAAGCAATTAGTTTGAAAGATTTATGACAAGCAATGTTAATTTATCTTCAAACAATTGCTACTTTAGGTAGTTTAAATCATGTTTAGTATTATTAAAAATTTTGTGATTAATATTAATTTAAAGAAAAATAAAATGACTGCAAGTGATTTCTATCAATTAGAAATGACAAAGGCAATGAAGATTGAAAGTAAAATTCAAAAAATAGCACGACAATGTAACGATTGTAAAAATGCGATTGAAAAATCAAGAAGTCATTTAAAAATTCAAATTTCCAACTTAACTGCTGAAACTAATAAAATATGTAATAGTTTTTTATTAAGTAATAGTAATGATACTGAAGAATTAACAATGATTAATGTAAATAATTTTAAAACTGGTAAATTATTATGAAAAGCAATAGAAACTGTTAAATTTTGTCAAAGACATAGTAAAAAAGAAGATAAAATCAGAGAATTAACTAAAAAAGTTTTGTTAATTGAAGCAAGAGCAAAATTACAAGAATTTGAAGAAAATAAAACTCAAATCAAGAAATAGTTTTATAAAACTATTTTTTCTTTGTTTAATTTTATTAAAATGTAATAAAGAAAAAATATTATTAGTTATAATATAATAAAATGTAGAAATATAAAAAATAACTAAAATGTTTGAAATGGAGTTTTTAATGTCTAAAAGCTCGAAAAATTTATTTCGTGATTATAGTTGAAAAAAGTTTTTTTTAGCAATAAAAAGTTTCTTTAAAATTGTTTTTGTTGGTAAAACTAGACCTCGACAATTGTTTAATTTATATCTTTATACTTTATTAGTAGCAACAATTTTACTAATGAGTCCTTGAGCAACGGTAAAAGGTCATTGAAATTTTCTCCAAGCATTATTTACTGCATCTAGTGCTTTTTCTGATACTGGTTTAAATGTTAAAAGTACTGCTAATGATTTTACTTTTTTTGGACAGTTAGTAATTTTATTATTAATTAAATTTGGTGGAATTGGTTTAATTACTGTTAAACTGTTTTTATTGTCTTTATTTAATATTACTCGTAATTCTAACTTGAAAGAACGATTATTAATTCAAGGGGAAAGAGGAGCACCAAAATTAGGTAATAACATTGATGTTTTAAAATTTGGAATCCTTGTCATGACAATTACTGAATTTCTTGGCACTATTGCTTTAACATTACATTTTTTCTTTGTTCGTAATAGTGAAGTTCATTATGGTGTTAATGGTACTATGGTTTATCATGGTAATTTTTGATTGTCATTATGAGCTGGCGTTTTCCATTCAATTTCTGGTGTTAATAATGCTGGTTTTGATATTATTGGTCGTAATTCTTTAATTCCATTTCAAGGTGATTATTTTGTCCAATGAGTATTTATGATTCAATTAGTAATTGGAGGGATTGGTTTTCCAGTTTTTTATGATATATATAGTTATTTTAAAGCAAAAGTACATCATAAAAGATTTCGTTTTAGTTTATTTACTAAAGTAACTGTTGCAACATATTTCATTGTTGCTTTGCTTGGTTTAGGTTCTGTTATCTTAGTTGAACTTGTTTCACCCAAAGATTCAGAGTCAATTTGAGGCAATATGAGTAATGGCCGAGCAATGATGGCAATTATCTTTAATACGATGTCAACGAGAAGTTCTGGATTTTATACAATTGATTTAAATCGTTTCCATTCTACTTCACAAACTGTTCAAGCAATTATGATGTGAATTGGTGGTTCACCTGCTTCAACTGTTGGGGGGATTAGAACAACAACCTTAGCAATTATTATTGTTTCAATTTTTAGTCTTGCTCGTGGTCGTGATAGTGTTAATATGTTCAAGCGGAAGATTCCTTCACAAAAAGTAAAAATGGCTTTTGCTGTTGCTTTTCTTGGTACTTTTATGATGTTCTTTATCACATTAGTAATTTTATTTGAAAATGTTATTATGAATCGTAATGAAGATATTGGTTTTCTCCAGGCATTTTATGATGCGGCTAGTGCTTTTGGAACGACAGGATTAACGTTATTTGATAATGCTCGGTTAGGTGTTGTTAGCAAGCTCTTTTTAATTGTTTCAATGTTTGCAGGACAATTAGGTGTATCAACGACATTATTAGCTTGAAGTGATCGTAAGCGAAAGGTTACTGTTAAAAGAGTTGCAGAAGATATATTAATTGGATAGTAGGTGCTTTATGATTCTTCTTGATGGAAAAAAAATTAGTCAAAAAATTAAAATAAATGTTAAAAATAATGTTAATCAATTAATTAAAGCAAAAAAACGAGTACCACAATTAGTAGTTATTATTGTTGGTGATGATTATGCTTCACATATTTATGTAAAAAATAAAATTAAAGCATGTGAAGAGTGTGGTATTAAAGGTCAAGTAATTAACTTTGCTGAAACAATTAGTCAAGCAGAAGTTATTGAAACGATTGAAAAGTTAAATCAAAATTCAACAATTGATGGTATATTAGTACAATTACCACTAGCAAAACATTTAAATGAATTTACAATTTTAAATAAGATTGCTGTAAACAAAGATGTTGATGGTTTGACTAGTATTAATGCTGGAAAATTATTACAAGGTAATAATAATGCAATTGTTCCTTGTACTGTCAAGGGGATTATTGCTTTATTAGATGCTTATAATTTATCAGTTCGTAGTAAAGATATTGTGATTGTTAATAATAGTAATATTGTTGGTAAACCATTAGCGATGTTATTATCTAATCTTGGAGCAACTGTTACTATCGCTAATAAAATGACAAATGATTTATCATTATATTTAAAAACTGCTGATATTATTGTTAGTGCTGCTGGCGTTCATGATCTTTTTGATGCCAAAATGGTTAAAGAAGGTGTTGTTATTATTGATGTTGCAATTAATACTAATAAAAATCAAAAACTTGTTGGTGATGTTGATTTCCAAGCAATGAAAGCTAAAACTAAAGCAATCACTCCTGTTCCTGGTGGTGTTGGACCAATGACAATTGCGATGTTATTAGAAAATTTAATGATTTTATATCATCAAAAAAGTCTTATTACTAGTTAATAAGACTTTTAATTTATTAATAAATATTTAATGATTATTTTTAAATACTTATTGAAAATTTTAACAAATACTTTTATAATAAATAAGGTTTAATAAATGCCTGCTTAGCTCAGTTGGTTAGAGCGTTCGGCTGTTAACCGAGAGGTCGTAGGTTCAAATCCTACAGCAGGCGCCATTAATTAATAGATTTTTTTCACTACGGCTCGGTGGTGAAGCGGTTAACACGTCGGACTTTCTATCCGATACGCGCGGGTTCGAATCCCGTCCGAGTCACCATATAGTTATTAACAATCAAGTATTAATACTTGTTTTTTAATTTTTTGCCTCGTTAGCTCAATTGGTTAGAGCATCAGACTCTTAATCTGGGGGTTATAGGTTCGAGTCCTATACGGGGCACCATTGACACATGCGGGATTGGCGGAATTGGTAGACGCACCAGACTTAGGATCTGGCGCTTCACGGCGTGAGGGTTCGAGTCCCTTGTCCCGCACCATTTGATAAACTTAGATTTAGTCTAAGTTTTTTTATTAAAAAATAGTTTTATAATATATTAGGATATTTTTAATGAGGTGGGTCGAGTGACTTATGGCAATTTTTTCACTCTTTCCTTTTACTCTAAAAAAGTTTATAATTATTATAGATAAAATATAAGGACTATGAATTAATGAATAAAGATATGCATCTAATTAGAGCAGTAGAAATGGCAGCAATTGCAGCTTATAAATATATTGGCAGTAAAGACAAAAATGCTGTTGATTTAGCAGCAGTGGAAGCATTACAAATAATGTTAAATTCTGCGCCAATGAGAACAACAGTAGTGATTGGTGAAGGTGAATTAGATCAAGCACCAATGTTATATGTTGGACAAAAGTTAGGAAATAAATCTGTTAAAGAAACATTTGATCTTGCTGTTGATCCTGTCGAAGGAACTTATCCAGCAGCCTATAATATTGCCGGTAGTATTGCTTGTTTAGCAGCTGCTAAACCAGGGACAATTTTGCCTTTACCAGAAATGTATATGGAAAAACTATTTGTTAATCAAGATTTAGCAGATGTAATTGATTTAAGCAAAGGATTAGACTGAAATATTAAACAAATGCAAAAAGAAAAGTCTTATCGTGATTTGATTGCAATTGTTTTAGATAAACCAAGGAATGAAACAGCAATTAATTTATTACGAAAATCAGGAGTAATTGTTCGATTAATAGGTGATGGTGATGTTTTAGCAGCAATTGATGTTGTTAATCGTGAAGCAGATTTTGTTTATGGCATTGGTGGTGCACCTGAAGGTCTTTTAATGGCTGCTTTAGCAATTAGTTGTTCAGGAAATATGGAATCACGATTGCTTGCTTATGATGAAATTTGACCAAATGAACCTGAAACTCAAACAAGAATGACAATTGAAACTAAAGCATTAGCAAAATATCATTTACATTACAATCAATCCTTAACAAGTAATGATTTAATTAAAGATAAAGAAGTACGCTTCATTGCAACTGGTTTAACAGCTGGTGGTAGTTTAAAACCAATTAAATACCAACATGGAATTTATAATCTTAATAGTTTTTTTTCATCACATGGTATTTATCGTAATATGCAAGTAACATATAGTATTGAACAAATTAAAAAATTACGACCAGAGATTAAAACTGTCATTGATAATTATCAGAGAGATTATCATAAACAAAAATAAGTATAAGATTTTAGATATAGTGTAAAATTAATATCAGAGAAAACTAATAAGGAGAAACAAATGAGTAAAATTATTACAGTTAATAAAGTTGAAGAATTAAATAAAATTCTTAAAGCAAACAAATATGCTATTGTTGATTTTTATGCTGACTGATGTCCACCATGTAAAGCTTTAGCACCAATTTTTGAGGACTTATCAAAAGAAGTAGATGATGTAACATTTATTAAAATTAATGTTGATCATAGTGAAGAACTAAAAGATAAATTTAAAATTAGTTCAATTCCAACTTTAATTTATTTTAAAGATGATCAAGAAGCTACTAAAACTTTTGGATTTGTTCCAAAACCAACTTTATTAAGTCATTTAAACAATTTAAAAAAATAAATCAAAACTAAAAATTAAGGAGTTTATTATATGGCAATTAAATTAATTGCACTTGATTTAGATGGAACTTTATTAAAATCAAAAAGAAAGATTCATCCAAAAAATTTGGCAATGGTTCATCGTGTATATCAAGAAAAACCAGAGATTAAAATTGTTATTGCTACTGGTCGTGCTCCACTTTCAACAATTAAACATGCAAAAAAATGTTTAATAAATCCAAAAACACCAGGTCAAGTCATTTGTTATAATGGTGGTAATATTATTGATTTTATTGATGATAAACAAAAATTATTATTTGAATCAGTTTTATTACCAAGTCAAACAAAAGTAATATTAGAATTTGCCAGAAAAAATAATTTAAGATTTTGAGCTTATGGTACCGACAATAAAACAGCTTATGTTGATCGCTACTCTCTTAGAGGATATATTTTAGAACATTTTCAAAAATTAAAAGTCAAAAAAATATCTGAAAATCAAATTGTTTCTTTTTATAAAGTTTTATTTTTTTGTAAAAGTAAAAAACAATTAGCAGAAATGTTAAAAAAAATGGCAAAGTATCAAGATTTAGAAGTAGCATCATCATCACATTTATTAATTGAAGTTACTCCGGTGGGAATTAATAAAGCTAATGGTTTAAAATTTCTTGCTGAAAAATGAAATATTAAACCTGAAGAAATTCTTGCTTGTGGTGATAGTATGAATGATTATAAAATGCTTCAGTGAGTTAAGTATGGCATTGCTATGAAAAATGCTAATCCAGAATTAAAAACAGTTGCTTATGAAGTTACAAGCAAAACAAATAAAAAAGCTGGTGTTGCTCAAGCAATTGAAAAATATGTCTTTTCTAGTTAAAAGAATTAAAAAAAATGAACATTTAAAACTGTTCATTTTTTTTATTTTATTTTATTTTTTCTCTCCAATAATGATTTCACATTGAAGTTTAGAAAATGCTATTCTTATTTGTTGATCATTATTTGTTACAACATAACCTTCAATAGTTATGCCGTTGGTTGTATGTCAATCATAGTAATCACTTGCTAATTGTTCATCATTTGGAGCTTCACCATTATTACCCATTCATTGTTTGTCAATAACAATATCTTTTAATTTTAATTTATAACCTAAAGTAGTAACAAGTTTAATAAAAGATTTTTTTAATGCTTGAGCATAAGTACTTTTATCAGTTCCGTCGCCTTTAGTTGTTCCTGATGGAATTTGTAAAATTAAAATTTCTTTTTTTGATAAATCTCAGACAATACTTTCAAAATTATTTTCATCAATAATATTAACAAAACTTACTGTAATAGTACCAGTATATTTACCATCTGCTTTAGCATTAATTGTTAAAGAACCATTAGTTGTTTCAGTTGGAGCAATAAACGAACTAAAGTCATACTGAAGATAATTATTTAAATTTGATAAATTGGTATTTGCTTTTAAAAATGCTTCAAATGCTTGATTAGCATTTGTAATACCTGCTTTTGAAATTACAATGTCAAGGTTAAGCTTACTTAAATTTATTTTATTTAATGAATGATGGTTTGCATTAACCCCATAATAAACCCCTAAACCTGTTCCTGCGCCAATTACCATAATTCCTAAGACACTAGCATAAATTTTTCAGTTTTTAGATACTTTTTTCGTTGTTTGCTCTGCTTCTAAAAGCACTTCATTTTTTATATCTGACATAGTCTTTTTCTCCTTATCAATTGTTTAACATTTTTCATTAAGTAATATAACACAAATATAATTTTTTTCTACTATTTTGCTTTTAAATTACTTGATATGTTTTAACTCATAATAAAAATTCTAAAAATAGATTTATATCAGCAGTGATTTTTTGACTTTTGAATTGTTGCACTATTTCTAAATTGGAGATTTTTTAATATATCTTGTAATTTATATTGATTAACATTAACTGTTAGATTGGTTTCTTTTTTGTCATTGAACCATAGTTATATAATTAATCTTGGTGTTAGTTATTTTTAAATAAAATCTTTAGTAATTTTTTTTGTTAATCCTTGATTAATAAAATTTAGACAATAGCTAATTCTCAAACACTAGTTTTTGTACCAGCATAAATCTTTTTGTCAATAATTATTAATGAATATACTGAAGTATTTATTTCATACTTATTTTTTATTTCATGTTTTACTAAGTCAAGTTCATAAATATTACCATTTACTGTTGAAACATATAATTCTTTATTTGAACCTTCAACTAAAGCGAATATTTCTCCATCTTCTAAATTAATTATTTCTGATAGTTCATTAGTATTTAGATCAAACTGATAAACTTTATCTTTTGATGTTAAAACTAGTTTATTAGCTTCAATTTCTTTCATATCTAAAATAGCATTATCTGTGCCATTATCAAATAGGTTTTTGTTTGTTTGAGTTTCTAAATCAATTTCTCATATTTTTCCTTCAGTTGTTCCAGCATATAACTTACCATTTTCAGATTGAAGTAAACCATTTACATTGCCCCAATCTGCAAGACGATATTTATAGGTTTGATTTGTTTCTAAGTTAAGTTCATAAACATTACCAATCCCAGTTCCAGCATACAACTTACCATTGTTTCCTTCAATTAATACTGTAGTATCATAATTATCACCATAGTCTTTAAATTTTAATACTGTAGAATCACTTTCTAAATCAATTTCTCAAACATCGTTATTAGTTGTTCCCGCATACAACTTACCATTTGAAGCTTGGATTAAAGTATTTACATTACCATCATTCAATTCAAATTTTTTATTAGTTTTATTATCGCTTAAATTAATTTCTCAAACATTGCCATTAGTTGTTCCAAGATATAATTTATCATTTGAAGCTTGAATTAAACTATTTACATTACCATCGTTTAACTCAAATTTATCATTAATTTCAGCTTCAGCAACTGTAATTGTTAAGTTTGTTGTTTGATTTGTAATATTATCGTAATTGTAATTAATTTTTGCATTAATAGTTCCAACATGTTCAAAATTTTCATTTGTTAATCCGGTATTATCTTCATTAAAAATGCCATTTAAAGTAAAGTTATCTGCTTTGTATGCTTTTTTAATTTCACCAGTTAATTTTGTGTCAATAAATTCAGTTACGATTGTTGCTTTTAATTCAGCAATTGAACTTTTAAAATTAACTTTTTCTGTATATTGAATTTGATTAATTGCTGTAACAATTTCTTGACTAGTTATTTCAAGATGAGTAATAGTTACTTCAATGCTTCCTGTGTATTTACTATTTGTTATAGCATTAATAATTAATGAACCATCAGTTGTTTCAGTTGGTGCTACGAATGTTCCAATTTCAAGGTTATCTTTTAAGTCGCTAATAGTTGAATTTGCGTCTAAAAAAGCATTAAATGCTATGTTACCTGTTTCATCATTTTGGATTGCTTCTGTTCCTGTAAGATTTATGTTAAGTTCTAAATCACTTAGTTTTGTTTGTCCAATGGCATTAATTTTAACTGTGACATTGCCAGTATATTTGCTATCTTTAATGGCATTAATAATTAATGAACCATCAGTTGTATAAGTTGGTTTCGTAAATGTTCCAGCTTCAACATATTTTGCAATTGTTGGATTATAGTAAGTAAATATTCCAAATACACTTTCTATGTTCATATTTTCTGTACCAGGAATTGTTGGAAACTTAAGATCAAGAGTACTTAAATTTTTTTGTCCGATTGCACTAATAGTTAATGTAATACTTCCTGTATATTTTTTACTATTTTCTTTTACAGTAATAGTTAATGCACCATCATTTGTATAAGTTGGTTTTGTAAAGTTACTAATTTCAACATTATCTTGTTTTAAAGTAATTTTTGAATTAGATACAAATGCTTGAAATACATCTTCTTCTGTCATGTCTTCTCTACCTGAAATAACATTATTAAGAGTGTTTAAGTTTATTGGAGTTGTTTGTTGATTATGAGAAGTACTTAATCCTACTCCTAAACCAACACCTAATCCAATTACGATAATTCCCAATGCTACAGCATAAAGTTTTCAATTTTTATATAGTTTTTTCTTTTTTTGTTGTTCTTCTCACATAAATTCATTTTTTAATAAATTTTCAGCCATGTTTTTCTCCCTGTCAATTGTTTAATATTTGCTTTAATTTTCTACCATATTTTATCACGGGGGGGGGGGCAAAGCATATTTTTTGAAGATTTTTCGTTTTTTTAAATTAATTAATTGTTATCTAATTAACTTTTCTTTGTTAAAATAAATTTAAAATTAAATAAATTCAATTTATTTTGATTAAGCAGGGGTAGCAAGTGCTTGAGAAATACCCTTAGAACCTGATTTAGTTAATCCTAACGGAGGAAGTCTTAATTAGTTTTAGACTTCTTTAGCATTTTAAAAATAAAGGAGTTTTTAATGACTAAAGAAATTATTACAAATTCTAATCAAAAATATCTTTGATTAAAAATTACTAGTATTTTTAATATAATACTTTTTACAAGTTTATTTTTTACAGTAACCATTATTAATAATCAAACACTAAATAATATTTTTAATATTAATCAAACTAGTAATAATTGAACATTTTTTGCTTTAAAAATTTTTTTATTATTAATTCTAACTTTAATTATCATTATTGCTAGTTTATGAACAATGATTAGTTTTCAAAAGGATTGAATTTTAGCAATTAATGATAATTTTTTTCTTAGTTTATTGTTAGTATTTTCAACATTGAATTTTTATGGTAGTTGATTTGTAATTAACAACTGCTATCAAAATAAAAATTTTACTTTGAAAGCAAAAAATTATTTTGCTAATTTTAAAAGAAATCTAGGAATTAAAAAGTGATTAACGATTGATTATGTTTTGATTGCTTTTTTTTGTGCTTTAACAATTATTTTTAGTTTTATTGAAGAAAATTTATTACCACATTTACCTTTTGGTGGTGGTTTAGGAATTAAATATCTACCTTTAATTTTAATTAGTTTTTTAATTTCATTTTTACATGGCTGATTAACTGGTTTTATTAGCGCTTTAATGACATTATTATTTATTCCAGCAAGTAATATTATTAGTCCTTGAAGTTTTATTTTAGATTACTTTTTACCGATGACTATCCCAGCGATTGTTGCTTTTTTTCCTTCTCCTTTTAATGGTAAAAAATCTCTTTTTACTTATCTTACTTATTTTTATCATTGTTTTTTAGTTTTATTATTAATATATTTTTGTCAATTTTTATCAGGTTATTTTTTATGAACAACATTTTTTCCTAATAATATTTGAACTGGTTATAGTGCGATTTGATATGCTTTAATTTATAACTTTATTAATATTTTTCTTTTTACTTATCCAGTCATTCAACTATTAACTCCAATTCTTTATCGTAGTTTAAAGAGATATTATTTGTAAATTAATTAAAAACTACTCTGTAGTTATTAGATTGTAAGTGTCAGGAAAATGCTTGCTTAAAGCACTTAAAATTTGCTTCAGATCGATTTTTGAAAAAATAAAAAATAGTGATATATGAATTTCTCATTATCACTATTTTTATAAGTAATTAAATTGATTAATAAAGTTTAGACAATAGCTAATTCTCAAACACTAGTTTTTGTACCAGCATAAATCTTTTTGTCAATAATTATTAATGAATATACTGAAGTATTTATTTCATACTTATTTTTTATTTCATGTTTTACTAAGTCAAGTTCATAAATATTACCATTTACTGTTGAAACATATAATTCTTTATTTGAACCTTCAACTAAAGCGAATATTTCTCCATCTTCTAAATTAATTATTTCTGATAGTTCATTAGTATTTAGATCAAACTGATAAACTTTATCTTTTGATGTTAAAACTAGTTTATTAGCTTCAATTTCTTTCATATCTAAAATAGCATTATCTCTGCCATTATCAACTAGGATTTTATTTGTTTGAGTTTCTAAATCAATTTCTCATATTTTTCCTTCAGTTGTTCCAGCATACAACTTACCATTTTCAGATTGAAGTAAACCGTTTACATTGCCTCAATCTTCAAGACGATATTTATAGATTTGATTTGTTTCTAAGTCAAGTTCATAAACATTACCAATCCCAGTTCCAGCATACAACTTACCATTGTTTCCTTCAATTAATACTGTAGTATCATAATTATCACCATAGTCTTTAAATTTTAATACTGTAGAATCATTTTCTAAATCAATTTCTCAAACATCATTTTTAATTGTTCCCGCATACAACTTACCATTTGAAGCTTGGATTAAAGTATTTACATTACCATCATTCAATTCAAATTTTTTATTAGCTTTATTATCGCTTAAATTAATTTCTCAAACATTGCCATTAGTTGTTCCAAGATATAATTTATCATTTGAAGCTTGGATTAAAGTATTTATATTACCATCGTTTAATTCAAATTTATCATTAATTTCAGCTTCAGCAACTGTAATTGTTAAGTTTGTTGTTTGATTTGTAATATTATCGTAATTGTAATTAATTTTTGCATTAATAGTTCCAACATGTTCAAAATTTTCATTTGTTAATCCGGTATTATCTTCATTAAAAATGTCATTTAAAGTAAAGTTATCTGCTTTGTATGCTTTTTTAATTTCACCAGTTAATTTTGTGTCAATAAATTCAGTTACGATTGTTGCTTTTAATTCAGCAATTGAACTTTTAAAATTAACTTTTTCTGTATATTGAATTTGATTAATTGCTGTAACAATTTCTTGACTAGTTATTTCAAGATGAGTAATAGTTACTTCAATGCTTCCTGTGTATTTACTATTTGTTTTAGCAGTAATAGTTAATAAACCTGTACTTGTATAAGTTGGTTTAATAAATGTTAAATCAACACTATCTCTTAAATCAGTAAGATTTTTATTTTTATTATTATCTAAAAAAGCATTAAATGCATCTGCTTCTGACATATTTTCACTACCAGTAATGGCTTCTGTGTTAAGATCATTTAAAACTGTTTTAGATATCTCAGAGTGATTGGCAGTTCCAAAATAAATTCCTAATCCTGTAGCAGCACCAATTAAGATGATTGCTAATGCCGTAGCGTAAAGTTTTCAATTTTTGTATAGTTTTTTCTTTTTTTGTTCTGTAATATTTTTTTTCATAATTTTAATACATACCTCTAATTAGGTTAATAATTTTTAAATTTTATTTAATTAACAAAGTATTTGTTTTTCATTAAAAAAAGTTCAAATTGAGAACTTTTAATTAATTATTAAATTTGTTAATTCATAATTTAATTATATCAGAAAATTTTATCATTTCAACACTCTTTTTAGGAAATTTAAAAATTTTACCAATTTATTCTTATTCTTCAATTTTAGTAAAAATTACTTTTTATTTAAAACCAAAAAAAATAATTTATGATATGATTTTTATAGAAATAACTAAGGAGTAATAATGAGTTATCCCTATAAAGACATTGAAAAAAAGTGACAAAAATATTGAGAAGATAAAAAGACTTTTATTACTAATCTTGATAATCATCACAAGCCAAAAACTTACTTATTAGATATGTTTCCATATCCATCGGGTGATGGTTTACATGTTGGTCATCCCAAGGGTTATTGTGCAACTGATATTATTGCTCGAACTAAAATGATGCAAGGTTATCAAGTATTACATCCAATTGGTTGAGATGCTTTTGGTTTACCAGCAGAACAATATGCTTTAAAAACTGGTAATAATCCAGCTACTTTTACTAAACAAAACATTGATAATTTTCGTAAACAATTAAAGAAAATTGGTTTTTCTTTTGATTATACTAAAGAAGTTAATACAACTGATCCTGAATATTATCGCTGAACGCAATGAATTTTTATTAAGTTATACCAACAAGGTTTAGCTAGTTTAGAAGATGTTGAAGTAAATTTTGCTCCTGAATTAGGAACAGTATTAGCAAATGAAGAAGTATTAAATCTTAATGGCAAGATGGTTTCCGAACGAGGTCACCATCCTGTAATTAAAAAACCAATGCGACAATGAGTATTAAAAATTACTCACTATGCTGAAAAGTTATTACAAGGTTTAGATAATCTTGACTGACCAAATTCAGTGAAAGAATTACAAAGAAACTGAATTGGCAAGCGTGAAGGTGCTGTTGTTAATTTTCAAGTGGCAAATCAAAGTCAAACGATTAAAGTTTTTACATCACAAATTGATACAATTTTTGGTGTTAGTTTTCTTGTTATTAGTCCCGAACATTATTTAGTGCCACATTTGTTAACAGAAGTATATTGAGATGCTGGCCAAAAGTATATTCTTGAGACAAAAAGTAAAACTAACTTAATGCGACAAGAAGATAACACTTTAAAAACTGGTATCTTTACCGGTAGTTATGCAATTCATCCTTTAACTAAAGCACAAATTCCAATTTGAATTGGTGATTATGTTTTAAATAGTTATGGTACTGGAGCAATTATGGCTGTTCCTTGTGGTGATCAAAGAGATTTTCTTTTTGCAAAAAATCATAAATTACCCATTCCATGAATTTTTGCAACAAAAGATCATACAAAAGCATTTATTGGAGCAAAAGTATATATTAATTCTGACTTTCTTAATAAAAAAAGTGAAGCAAATGCTAAACAAATTGTCTTAGAAAAATTAGAAAAACTAAATATTGCGCAACCAAAAACTAATTATAAATTACGAGACTGATTATTTTCGCGTCAACGCTATTGAGGCGAACCATTTCCAATTATTTATTGAGACGATAATACTATTACTACTTTAGATGAAAAAGAACTACCATTAATATTACCAAAAATTGATAATATTAAACCTTCAAAAACTGGTTTAGCACCACTTGCTAATGCTAATCAATCGTGATTACAAGTAACAAGAAAAGATGGTGTTAAAGGTCGAAGAGAAATTAATACAATGCCACAATGAGCTGGTAGTTGTTGATATTATTTAGCTTATCTATTAAAAAATAATCAGGGCGATTATTATGATTTTGATAGTGCTATTGCTAAAAAGCGTTTTAAATATTGATTACCAGTTGATTTATATATTGGTGGCCAAGAGCATGCAGTATTACATTTGTTATATGCTCGTTTTTGACACTTAGTATTATATGATTTAAAGTTAGTGCCTAAGCCAGAACCATTTGCAAAATTAGTTAATCAAGGTATGATTTTGGGACCAAATAATGAAAAAATGTCAAAATCAAGAGGTAATGTTATCAATCCTGATGTGATTATTAACCAATATGGGGCTGATACTTTAAGAGTTTATGAAATGTTTATGGGACCAATTACTGCTTCATTACCTTGACAAGAAAATGGTTTAGTTGGAATTCATAAATTTTTAACACGAATCTATCGTTTATATACTGATAAAGATTATCAAATAAAAGTTATTAAAGAAAATGATCATATTCTTGATTATATTTATCATCAAACTGTTGCTAAAGTAACGAGTGATATTGCTAATTTAGATTTTAATACGGCAATTTCGCAATTAATGATTTTTATTAATCATTGCTATAAAGCAACAAAAATTTATCATGAATATTTGACCAATTTTTTAAAATTGTTAAATCCTTTTGCTCCACATTTGAGTGAAGAATTATGATTTTTATTAGGTAATAAAAATAGTATTAGTAATAGTGATTGACCAAAATATGATAAAAAAGCTTTAATTACTGAACAAGTTAATCTTGCAGTTCAAATTAATGGTAAAACAAAATTAATTTTGACAGTAGATAATAACTTAACAAGTGAAGAAACTTTAAAAATTGTTGAAAAAAACGAAAAAGTCAAAAATATTTTAGCAAATAAAAAAATAATTAAGAAAATTTGTGTTGTTAATAAAATTGTCAATTTTGTTATCAAGTAAACTATTGGAGAAAAGATAAAAAACATGAAAGTTGCAGTTATTTTTGCTGCTGGACAAGGCAAAAGATTACATTCTTTAACAAAAAAAACTCATAAATCTTTAATTAAAATTGATGGCACACCATTAATTGAACATTTAATTAATAATTTATTGCAATTAAAAAATTTACAAGAAATTATTGTTATTACCGGTTATAAACACGAAAACTTTTTATACTTACAAGATAAATATGATAATTTAAAAATCATTTATAATGAAAATTATTTACAAGATCAAAGTGCTTTTGCTTTAACATTATTACCAAAAGAAATTTTTAATCATGATTTGTTTTTAATTTCTGGTGATTTTGTGATGAAAAGTAATTGTTTTACCGATGATATTAATGATAATGTTATGGCTGCAATGGAAAGAACATCAGATAAAAAAGACTGAAGTTATCAATTAAATATTAAAGGTAATATTATTGATATTATTGAAAGTAATAATTTTGACTATTTATTAGCTAGTGAATGAGTGCATATTACACAGCAATGAGCAGAGAAAATTGTTAATCATTTAACTAATTCTGATGAATTAGAAGTTTTAAAAACAACAATGATTGGTAAATATTTGATTAATCGTAGTATTAAAGATCAAATTTTATTAAAACCTTATTTAATTGATTATCATAATTTCTGAGATTTAGATGATAAAACTGATTTAGAACGAATTAAAACCGATTTTAATTCATAATAAAAGAGCAAATTAAATTCATTTGCTCTTTTTTATATTGATTAATATTTAACGAATGAAAATCATCACAACAACAAAACCAATAATAACAACTAAAACAAAAGCTAATTGAACAATTAAACTAGTAAGACTACTACTTTTACCTTGTCCTGCCAATAGTTTATTATATTGATCTTGCATATAAGGATCAAAAGTACGAGTATATAAACCATTATAATATCCTGCAGTAGCATCTGAATTATCTGGTGGCGCAATTTGACCTTGACCAGGATTGTAAGTATCTGCCCAAATTGTATTTGGATTAAGTTGACTTACTTCATCAATTGCTGATTGAACTGGTGAAGTATAACCAAACTCTGTACTTAAAGCAACTTGAACTTTTGGCTTCATAATATATTTAATAAAATTATAAGCTAAAGCTTTGTGTTTACTTTTTTTACTAATTACTAAGTCATCATTTCACATATTAATGCCTTGAAATGGCCGAGCAATTTGGTAATTAGTATGATTAAAATCTTCTCTAATTGCTGCTAATAAATCACCATTATACATATAAGCAATATCTCATCCTTGTGAAACAGCAACAGTATCAATGATTTCATCACTTTGAATTTTTGTATTAGAATTACGAATAATTGGTTCTAGTCATTTAGCAACATCATCAATTTCTTTATTACTATGAGCATTAACATATTTTTCTGGAGTATCATGACCAAAAGTGTTACCTTGCTGATTATATTGACCAGTACCATTATTTTCGCCTCATTGATTTTGATAATGTAAAGTGACTAAACCTAACATAAAGAGATTATGCATATCACTATTTAAAACAATTTTTTTATTTAAATTAACTGCTTTTTGCAAAATATCTCAATTAGTTTGATTAAGATTAGTAATTCCTAAGTCTGTTAATAAATTCGGATTGGCAACGGTATTAAAAACTAAAACTAAATCACCTCAGAAATAAGGCACAGCATATTGATTTAAATTTCTAATAGTACCTTTTTCAGTACCATTAAGCATCGTAAATTGATAATCTTGTAACATTGCTTCTAAAGTACTATTAAGTCCTAAATCTTTTAATATGCTAGCTTTATCTAATAGTTCTAAACGATCTTCACTAGCTAATTGTGCTGCCATATAATCACTTGGAACCATAACATCATAATTAGTAGTTGATAATTTTGCATATAATGTTTCATTATCTTCATAAGTTGTGTAATTTACTTTAACACCGTATTCTTTTTCAAATCCTTTTAGAATTTCTGGAGAAATATATTCACCCCAATTGGCAACTGATAAATCATAACTACTACTATTAATATAAAAAGCAAGAGAGCCAGCGAAAACAGCAACAACTAAACCAGAAATAAAAATTAATTTTCAAGGTCAGCGTAAAAAATGAAACTTTTCTCGTCTAATTCTTGAAACTCGTTCTTTAATTTTCTTTTTACGAGTGATTTTCTTTTTAATATCATAGACTCAATTTTGTTCTTGATTTAATTTTGCTTCTAAATGAATAATTTTCTTAGTAATATTTTTATTTTTGATAATTTTATTTTCAAAAAAATTAATATAATAAAATTCTTCAGGTTCTGTTATTGGTCGGAATGAAATTTGTTTTTTTGCTCTTCTTTTGGTACTTTTGATTTCTTTAACATTATTTAATATTAAATAATTTTTATTTAAGTTTTTTTCTAAACGATTAATGCGTTTATCACGGTAAGTTTCATTAATAATTCTTTCATTTCGAATGGCAACTTGTTTTTTAATGATTTTATAACCATTTCAACCAATGATTACTAAGGCAATAATAACAATTAATAAAGTTGAAAAAGCATTAATATAAGGTTTAATTCTTTTTAAAGAATAAATATAAGTTGAAAGATTGGCAGTATTACCACCGGTAAAGTAAGAAATAATGAAGTCATCAAAACTCATAGCAAAAGCAATTGCTGCTCCAGCAAGAATTGCTGGTTTTAAAGTTGGTAAAACAACTTTTCTTAAAGTATATCAAGAAGAAGCACCTAAATCTTGACTTGCTTCAATTTGTTCTTTACTAATTGATTTAACTTTTGGTAAGACTGTAATAATAACATAAGGAATATTAAAAGAAATATGAGCTAAAATCAAAGTAATAATTCCAAAATTAAAAGCAAAAGCCATAAATAATAACATTAATGAAACAGCAGTAACAATGTCAGCATTAACCAAAGGAATATTAGTAATTGTTAAAGTCATATTCCGAGTTAATTTATTAGTACTACTTAATCCTAAAGCAGCAAAAGTTCCAATAATAACAGCAATAATTGTTGAAATTAAAGCAACGATTAAAGTGACACTAAAAGATTGTCATAATGCTGCTTGTTTAAATAAATCAGCATAAGCTTCAAATCCTCAACCTCTAAAATTTCGAACTGATGACCCGTTATTGAAAGAAAATAACATTAAAACACCAATTGGTAAATATAGAAGAATAAAGATGAAAGCTAAATAACTACTACGAAGAAATTTTTTCATTGCTGCTATACCTTTCTAACTATGCTCATATTTTTTTACCTGTGGCTCATTTTCCTAATAATTTTAAAAGTAAAATAATTAATAAAACAATAATTCCTAAAATAACGGAAATTGCTGCCCCAAGTGAAAAGTTAGAACCACGATAAAAATAAGATTCAATAATATTGGAAATTAAAATACTTTTACCACCACCAATATATTTAACAACAACTAGTGAAGTCATAGCACTTAACATTGTTAAAGTAAAACCAGAGAAAACTCCAGGCAAAGAAAAACGAAAAGTTACTTTTCAAAAAGTTTTAATTGGTGAAGCACCTAAATCTTGGCTTGCTTCTAGTAAAGTATGATCAGTTTTTTCTAAGGCATTATAAATTGGCAAAATCATAAATGGTAAAAACATATAAGTCATTGCTAAAATAATTCCAATTGGTGTGCCAATTAAAACATTATCGCCAAGAATGGAAAAGATAATTGATAAACCAATTGTTCTTAAGAGCATATTAATTCAAATTGGTAATGTTACTAAAATTCAAACATTTTTTGATACTAGTTTACTAACTTTAAAAGCCATAATATAAGCAACAGGATATGCTAGAAAAGCAGCAATCAAAGCGGCAAAAAAGCCATAAGTAATTGAAGTTAGTAGTACAATAACAAAACTACTTTCACTAAAGAAAGCACCATAGTTTTCAAAAGTAAAATGAAAAATAAAAGCATTATTAGTTGCAATAACAATTGAATATAATAAAACAATTAATAACGGAAAGACAATTAATAAAATCATCAAAACAATGTATGGATAACTTAAACTAGCTCAAGTTTTAAAACGAAAATTAACCAATTTATTTTTAGTTTTACTTCTAAATTTTTTAAATCAGCGAATAAATTTACTATGTCTTTTGTATTTCTTCGGTTTCTTTTTCTTGATGATTGCTTTATTAGGAGTGTCTTTAGTAATTACTTTGACTTCCCTAGTTTTCACTTTTTTATCAATTTTCACTATTCTTCAATTTCCTTTCACATAACATGAATATCTTCAACATTTCATCGTAAACTAACAATATCGCCAACAGCAAAAAAATCTGTTGTATGAATTAATCATTTTCTACGATTAACCCGGACAGAAATTTCTCAAACAACGCCTTTGAAAATAACACTTCTAACAATACCATTAAAAAATCCATGATCTGGTTTACCTAAATCAATATCTTCAGGACGAATAATAAGATCAATATTTTTTTCATTAGTTCCAAAACCACGATCAACGCATTTAAACTTTTGTCCATCAAAAAATACTAAATTATCTTTTAAAAAAGTTGCATTTTCAATTACATTAGAACTACCAACAAATTGTGCTGTTCATTTATTTTCTGGTTCATTATAAATATCTTGTGAACTACCAATTTGTTGCATTTGACCATTGTTTAAAACAACAACCCGATCAGACATAGTGAAGGCTTCTTCTTGATCATGAGTAATGAAAATAAAAGTAATTTCAACTTCTCGTTGAATTTTTTTTAATTCTAATTGCATTTGTTGGCGTAATTTTAAATCTAAAGCAGCAAAAGGTTCATCTAATAGTAAAATTTTTGGATTTAATACTAATGCTCGTGCCACTGCTACTCTTTGTTTTTGACCACCAGATAAATCATTAATATCCTTATCTTCCATACCCTCAAGTTTTACTAAACTTAAAGCTTTTAAAACTTCTTTTCTAATTCGATCTTTATTAATTTTTTTCAGTTTTAAGCCATAAGCAATATTATCAAAAACATTTAAGTGAGGAAATAAGGCATAACTTTGAAAAATAGTATTAATTTGTCTTTTATAAATCGGAATTTTAATTAAATCTTTTCCTTGAAAGAGAATTTGGCCACTACTTGGTTTTTCAAAACCAGCAATTAAACGCAATAAAGTTGTTTTACCACAACCACTTGGTCCAAGGATTGTCATAAATTCACCTTCGTGAATATTTAAACTAATTCCTCGTAAAACAATTTTTCCGTCGTATTCTTTTGCAACATTTCGTAATTCTAATATATTATTAGCCATAATAATTCTCCTTTATTTTCTTAAAAAATTGGTGGATTAGAAACTCAAAGAATTTCAGTATCTTTATTAGTTGGATTTTCTAAATAATGTTTAGCATTGCCTTCAATATAAAATGTTTCAGATTGATCAATTTTGTTACTTTGATTACCATAGTGAACAATTACCTTGCCACTTAAAACATAACCAAACATTTGTCCTTGAAAAGGGTTAATTATTTGTGAGGTGCCAAATGGTTTTAAAGTAACAATAATTGGTTCCAATTTCAATTTTTGTGCTTTTGGAATTAATCATTTAACTTGATATTTATCTTCATCCAAAATACTCACTTCATGACTTTTAAAAACAAATTTTGTTTCTCGTTCTTGTTCATTGAAAAAATTAGCTAAGTCAATATCATAAACTTCTAAAATACTAATTAAAGTTTCAATACTTGGCGATGCTAAATCATGTTCTAATTGACTAATAAAACCTTTTGATAAATCACACCGATTTGCTAATTCTTGCATTGTTAAATTATGTTTAACTCTTAAGTTCTTTAACTTTTTTCCAATTTTCATTTTTAATCTATTCCCTTTATTTTCGTAAATTCGTTTACTAATTCTAAACAATTAGTTTTATAATAATTAGAATTATACAGAAAAAAAATTAAAAGCAACAAAAAATACTATTTTTTAATTAATAAAAAAGCAACAAATTTATTATCTTTGTTGCTTTTATTTAGATAAATAATATTCAATTGTTTCAGCAACACCATGATCATTATTATCGGGAGCAATTCGCTTACCATGACCTTTATATTTTTCATTAGCATTAGTCATTACTACAGGATAACCAACGACTTTTAACATTGACAAATCATTGGCACTATCACCAATAGCTACTGCTTTTTTAACATTAAAACCTAAACGATGACATAATCAAATAATTGCTGAACCTTTATTAGTATTTTTTTGACTAATTGAAAAAGTATTTTGATGGTATTGAACAATTGTTAAATTAGGAAATTGCTGGTTAAAATTATTAATGAATTGTTTAATTTTTTCATCATCTCAAGGATTTTTTAAAACTACCATAATTCTTGAAACAATATTATCAAATTTAGCAAGATTTTTAATTTCAATGATTTTAATTTGTAATTGTGCTAATCATTGTTCTCATCTTTGCGATAAATTATTAACATAGAAACCATCACTACAACCAAAATTTAAAAGTAATTCTGAATCATATTCAAGCAATCATTTTGTTAACTTATTAGTTTCATCACTGTTTAGTTGTGATAAATAAATTCATTTATTTTCTTTAAATGACCAAATTTCTGCACCATCATTACCAATTGCATAACCTTGATATTGATCAGCCTTAATTTTTTTTGCCATCTCTACTGCATTTTCACCGTATCTACCAGTATTAATAACAACAGGAATTCCTTGTTCTTGTGCTTTAATACAGGCTGCAAGATTATTATTACTAATCTTACTTGACGAATTTAATAAAGTACCATCAAGATCGGTAAAAATTATTTCAATCATATTTGCTCCTGAATTCTAAATTAACATTTTTAATATTATAACTAATTTTAAATAAATAAAAAATCTAAAGATAAAAGTTTAGATTTTTTTAATTTAGATTAAATTAAACAATTTTATAGATTTGCTCTTTTGGAACTCTAATTCTTCCATGCATTTTGTTTTCAGGAGCATCAGAATCGGCATAACCAATTGTAAAAGCCATATTAACTCTTTCGCCTTGTTTTATATCACCTTTATCTAATAAGAATTTTTCTAAAGCATTCTTTTTGATTCCTAACATTGGTGTTGAATCAAATCCTAATTCTGTTGCTTGTAATACCATAAATGAAAATTGAATTGCTGACGAATAAATATCAAGACTATCAGCATAACCTGAAAATGTTGCATAATAAGTCATTATGCCATTAATGAATTCTCGTTTTTTTGCTTCACTAACATCATAAGCATGAATATCAGCATCATAAATTCTTTGTCCGTTATTTAACATTTCCATTTTTCATGGTGTTCCAACTAAAATAAATAATGCTTGAGATTGATTAATATTTAATTGATTAAATCCTTCAAAGCCTTGAGCATATTCTTTGCGTGCTGCTGCTGATTTAACAACAATAATTTTTGAGTTTTGTAAATTATTAGCACTAGGTGCTAAATGTCCTGCATCAATTAAAGTTGCAATTTGTGCTTCGGTAATTTCTTTTCCATCTTTATATCTTTTAGTAGTTTTTCGTTTTTGAATTGCTTCTTTGACAGTCATAATTTTGATTTTCTCCTTGAGTAATTTTATTATATTATTATTTTAGTTATTTGCTATTTTTTTTACAAGTACACACTTTAAAGTACGATAATTACCAAACAGAAACTATTAAATCAAAAACGTCTAATAACTAGACGTTTTTAACAAATAATAATTAAAATAATTATAAATTAACCAATCAATGCTTTAATAACTTGTTTTGGATCTTTTGAATCACTTAAAACTTTTTGAATGTCAGGTTTAACAATTTTCTGAGCAATTTTTGATAACAAGTCTAAATGAGTATCAGCAGCTTTATCAGTTGGTACAATCAAAGCAATAACAATCTTTACTGGATTTCCATCAAGAGCGTCTCATTCAACACCTTGATTTAATCTAACAAAAAATACTCCTGGTTTAAGAATATCTTTAGTACGAGCATGAGGAATAGCAAAACCATCACCAAACCCAGTAGTACTTTCTTTCTCTCTTTTCTTAAATGCCTTAATTAATTTTTTTTCTTTATGAATAAAGTTAAGTTGCTTTGCAAGATCAGCAATTTTTGAAAACACTTCTTTTTGAGAACTTGCATCAGTATCAAAAATAACTTGTTCAGGCACGATAATTTTTATACTTTCCATATTTTTCTCCTTATATTTTTTCTCTTTAAATTATAACGGAAAAAAACTTTTTTAAGTGGTTTTTTTAATTACTTTGCTTGCTCTTATGATAATTTGCTAAATATAAGTCTTTATTTGGTAACTGTAAAATATAACTAGTAATTAAATCATTAAAATAAGTGATTGAAAATAATGGTGAAATTAAAATATCTTTTTCATCAGTTAAATCAAGTGCAATAATTGTAAAAAATCAATCAGAATAATTATTTAACAACGATTTATTTTGCGAAGTAATAACAACAACTGTTGCACCATTTGCTTTTGCCAATTCAGCTGCCTTAATAATTACTTCAGTCTTACCTGATAATGAAAATAAAATTAAAATTTCATTTTTTGATAATAAAGTACTATGAATTAACAAATTTTCATCATCTTGTTTTAAACAAACTGCTTTAAAACCAAAACGATAAAGTTTTAATGTTAAATCTCTTGCTCCTAAAGCGGACTGACCAATTCCTGCAATATAAATTAATTGATGACGATTGTTATTTAATCAAATAACAAAATCTCTTAATTTATTATAATCAATTGCTGCATCATTTAAATCTAATACTTTGCGATAAGTTTCTTTTAAAATCCTACGAGAACCAAAAAATTCATTGTTTAGTGCTTTAAAAGTTGTTTCTTGAGCAACAATATTAATAATGAAATCGCGATAACCATTAAAACCTAATTTTTTAATTAATTTATAAACGACACTATAACCAACATTGTTTGCTTTTGATAAATCACTAATAGTACAATTATTCATATTTTGACTATTATTATTAATATAGTCAATAATAATTTTTTCTTTTTTTGTAAAGTTATTTTGCTCTTTTGATACTCGTACTCAAAAATTATCATTAATCTGCATATTTGTTTGCTCCCTTTAAATTTAGATTATAAAAACATACTAATTTAGATAAATAAATTAATGAAAGCTATCACTTAGATATAATGGTTTTAATTCTTCAAGTTTATTAATTTGCTTTAATTTTGAAGTCAATAGCAAAAAATTATCAATAATATTAATTGTTTTAAAGTCTGTTAGTAAGTCAAATCCTTTTAAATCATTAATAATTCCTTGTTTAGCAACTTCAGTTACTAATTGCGGTGCAATTATTTCTTTGCCTTGGTTGTAAACTGCTAAATAACTTTTTTGATTGTAACCTGTAAGAACACTAACTACCTTTTTTAATCCAGCTTGTAATAATAAAGTATTAATTGTAAATATTTTAACTTTTGGATTAAGAACTGCTAATGTTTTAACAAAACTAATTCCCACTCGTATCCCCGTATAACTGCCAGGTCCAATTGTAACTATTACCTGGTCAATCTGTTTTAGTGAAATTTTCACTTTAATTAATAAATTATTAATTGTTTCTACTGCTAATTCAGTTTGCCTTTGAATTGCTGAACCAGAAAAACTTGCTAAAACTTGATTGTCTTTTGCAACAATGGTTGTTAAAATTGACCCCGAACAATCCAAGTATAATTTATACACTAATTTCCCTCCACCTAAATAAAAATACTAAGTTTTTATTTAAAAGTAATATAGATAAAGATTTAAATATTCACTTTTATCTTTTTATGTATGTATAATAACATAGATATAATTAGTAATATTAAAAAGTTTCTTCTGAAAAAGAAAAATCGACAATAAGAGGTGAGAAAAAATGAAGATAAGAACAAGAAATAAATCAACCTTAGTAAGAAATTTAATCTGATTAGGGATTGTTGTTGTTACTATAGCTTTAATCATTACAATTGTTAATGCAGCACTTAAAGCATCATCAGAAACTATTATTCAAAATCCTCATCATTTATGATATCCCACTGGATTTTGAGCAAATATTTGAAATTCTTTATCAACATTTACAATTCAAAGTAATATTTTAGTTTTAGTATTTTTTGTTTTAGCATTAATTAATTACTTTAAGAAAAATAAGTTTACAACAATTAATCAAGGCCGTTTTAAATTTACTGTAACAATTTATATTACGATTACATTTGTTATTTTCTGAGTAAGTTTATTTAAAATATTAATTGCAACGACTGATTTTAGCAATCCAATTGATCTTATGAATTTTGTTAATACTTTTTTATTACATTTATTTACTCCGATAATTATGGTTATTTTTTATTTTGTAACTTCAGGAATAAAAAAATGAGCAATTAAACCAACACTAACTAAAACTTTGCCAATATCTATTAGTTATTTGTTTATTTACTTAACTTATATTTTGATTAAAGGAACTTTTGTTGGTCAAATTGTTAATAAAAATGAAATTGATTATTCTTATCCGTATTTCTTTTTAAATGTTAAAGAAAGCCTTGGAACATTCTTTATGTATTTAGGAATTATTTTAGTATTATTTTTAGCTTTATTTACTATCTACTATTACTACAATAATTGAAAATACCAATGAAATCAGAAAAAAATAATTAAAAATCAAGAAAAAGCAGCTAAAACAATACCAAGTAATTAAAATATCAGTCAAATCACCATTTTATAATGTGCCAAAATATGGTATTATTAAAATATTATGAATGGTGATTTTGATAATATTGAAAGTTATTCACTTGCTCGAACATGAAAAAGAATTCTGGCAAGATTTATTGATATCATAATTGTTAGTTTAATTCCAGCAATTATCACCCTAGTTTGATATTTTATTGATAAAAAAATGATTAATAACTGAATTAGTTTATTAGTCATGATTTTAATTAATTTTTTAATTTTGGGAATTTATTTTTTAATAATTCCATGAAAATTTAATGGTCAAACTTTAGGAAAAAAGATTTGCCTAATCAAACTAACTTATGAAAACAATCAAGCAATTACTTTTAAAAGTATTTTAATCAGAGAAACATTCTTAGTTTTTATTCCTGTTATCTTAACTATGATTGCAATTTTTATTACTACTGTTGTTTTAAAAACTAATATTAACAATATTAATGATAAAACAAGTTCAGGATTTTGAATTAGTGTTTTAACTCGTGTGATTTTTAGTTTTGTTTTTGCTTGATATTTAGGAATTATGATTATTGTTAAAATTGATAAAAAACATCAACTTTTCTTTGATCGAAAAAATCAACTTTATGTTATTAATAAATATCCAGTTCTTAAAAGAAAAACTTCAGAATCAAGTTCAAAGCAACAAGAAATAATTATTCATGTTCACTTAGGTAAAGATCAACCAGGTAAAATTAATCAAGAAGAGTTAGATAATATTCAAGACTTATCATAAACATTACTAAAACTCTTTAAAGGAGCAAATTGTGAGTGACAACAATTTATTAAAAAATTTAAATGATCAACAATTAGCAGCGATTCTTTATAATGAAGGACCATCAATTATTGTTGCCGGAGCAGGAGTTGGTAAAACTAGAGTTTTAACACATAAAATTGCTTATTTAATTGCTGCTTTAAAAATTCCTAGTGAAAAAATTTTAGCTGTAACTTTCACTAACAAAGCTGCTAAAGAAATGAAAAGTCGTGTCCAAGAAATATTAAATGATAACGAAACAAAAGTTAGAATTGCGACTTACCATTCACTTTGTGCACAAATTTTAAGACAAGAAATTGCAGTTTTAAACATTAATAAAAACTTTAATATTATTGATGCTGCTGATCAAAGACAGATTTTAAAAGATATTTACAACCGTGATTTTGATACTAAAGTTGAAGCAAGTGAATTAAGATTATTAAATAGTTATATTTCAGAATGAAAAAATCATCACTTAACAAAAGATGATGTAATTACTGATTATTATGAACAAGAAGATTGAGTTTTACGAGCTAAAGCTTATGAAAAATATCAAGATTATTTAAAATTAAATAGTTGTTTAGATTTTGATGATTTATTATTAATGGTTGCTAAAATTTTTAAAGATTTTCCTGATATTTTAGCTAAATGACAAAATCGTTTTAAATTTGTTTTAGTTGATGAATTTCAAGATACTAATGATTTACAATATCAAATTTTATTAAATTTAACTAAAAAACATCAAAATCTAACAGTTGTTGGTGACCCTGATCAAACGATTTACACTTGAAGAGGTGCCAATATTAATTTAATTTTAAAGTTTACTGAAAGATTTCCAGAAGCAAAAACATTTATTTTAAATCAAAACTACCGTTCAACAACAAAAATTCTTAGTACTGCTAATAGTTTAATTGCTCAAAATCAATTAAGAATTGAAAAAAACTTATTTACTACTAATAAACTTGGTGAAGATATTCATATTTTTCATGGTTGAAATGCAAATCAAGAAGCAAATTGAATTGCAAATGTAATTAAAAATAAATTAGTTTTACAAGATGTTAAACTAAATCAAATTGCTGTTTTATATCGTAATAACTATTTATCAAAAGATTTAGAAGAAGCATTTATTAATCACAATTTAAATTACAAAATTATTGGCGGTTTTAAATTTTTTGATCGTAAAGAAATTAAAGACATTTTAGCTTATTTAAAAGTTATTGCTTGAAATGATAATTTATCAATGATTAGAGTTTTAAATGCCACACCAAAGATTGGTGCTAAAACAATTGAAACACTTTTAGAAAAAACTAATGAAAATAACTTAACTTTAAGTGAATATCTCTTCTTATTTCAACATAACTTAACAAAAAACCATAAATTAATACTGCAACCTGTGATTAATTTAATTGAAAAATTTCAAAACCAAATTCGAGAATTAACTTCAATCGAAAAATTAGTTGTTGAATTATTACAAGATATTGATTATATTAAAAAATTAAAAGACAATTATGAAAATGAAAGAGTTGAAAATGTTCAACAATTTTTAGGGCATTTAGTTGAATTTGATAATAATAATCAAGAACTTCAAGGTGAAGAATTATTAACTAATTATTTACAAGAAGTAAGTTTATATAGTGATTTAAAAGAAGAAAAAGGGATTGATGCCGTTAGTTTTATGACAATTCATAGTGCTAAAGGGTTAGAATTCCCAGTTGTTTTTGTAATCGGACTTAATGAAGGGATTTTACCTGGTATTAATCATATTGATAATTTAACAAGTAAAGAAAAAGAAAAACTTGAAGAGGAAAGACGATTATTATATGTTGCTATTACTAGAGCTAAAAAACTTTTATTTTTAACAAGCAACGATGGTTTTTCACATGTTTTAAAAAGACAACTTTATCCATCACGATTTTTCCAAGAATTAGACCCAGACAATTTAAAAATCATTACTTTAAATCCTTCAAATCAAAATTCAAACGAAAAATTCTATCCAAAAAATTATAAATTTAATCAAATAATAACTAAACCAGCAACAAAAGAATTAGAAAAAGCAAATAGTTCTAAAAATCATTGACAAGTAAACGATTTATTATTTCATAAAATTTTTGGCAATGGTATTGTTGTAAAAACTATTGGTAATAAAATTCAAGTTGCTTTTCATAACAATTCTGGTGGTGTTAAAATCCTTGATGCTAATCATAAAGGAATTACAAAAGTAATTAAAAATTCCTTTTAATTATAAAATATAAGATAAAATTATAAGAAATAAATTTAATTAAGGAGAAAAAAATGAGTGATGGCAATAAAAATTATAAGAAATGCCAAAGTTGTGCTTTAGCAATTAATAATGATAAAAATCGTGGAACAAATGAAGATGGTACTTTAAGTACTAAATATTGTTGACATTGTTACAAAAATGGTCAATTTACTCAACCAAATATTAATTGTGATGAAATGCAACAAATTTCATTTAGTTTCTTTAAAAAACAGCATCCAATTAAAGCATTCTTTTTTAGAAAATCTTATTTTAAAGCAATTGCAAAGTTGTCTCGTTGAATGGATAAAAATAAATAATATGAGCAATGAAGTATTAACAAAAATTTTAACTAAAAAAGCAATAACGCTTAATGATCCTATTAAATTTAGAACAATCTTTGATGTTTTAAGTTCACTTTTTACTGATGAAAATCATATTTCATTATTAAAAGTTGGATATAAAATAAATGACCAACAACAAATTTGATTTCCAAATATTACTCCTAATAATAAAAAAGCAATAGCAATGAAAAATGGTTATGGAAATTTTCTTTCAGATGATTGAAATTATATTTATCAATTTGATAGTACAAAACCAATTGCAAGAAGAAAAGTATTAGCAGAAAAATATCATAAAAATAAAATCCAATTTGTCACTTTTGCTAAAATAAATGATAAATCAAAAGGAATCGGATTTCATTTTGTTGGTGTCTTTGTCTTTGAAGATTATCAAAACGAAAACCCTCAGATGATGATTTATAAAAAAATTAGTGATAATTATAAAATTAGCTAATAAATTAAATCCCATTTATGAATAGTTTATAAATGGGATTTTACTATTCAATTTTTTTAAATATTAAATAGTAATGAAAATCAAAATTATGAAAATGATTTTTATTATAAAATAGATCTTATATTTGATGTTGATTTTTTAGCTGCTTGAACTTTTAAAACATTAGTTTTAATATCATCAATTTCTGCAATATCAGTTATTTCATTAAATAAATGATACAACATATAATTTCTTTCATTCTTTTTTTCAAAATTCTTTTCAATAAAAAGCGCTGCTTCATTAATTTTAATCATCAAAGCATAGGCTTCTTGTGCCGAAATTAAATTCTTCTTTAAGGGAGTTCTAATTAAAATTGGTAATGCTTCAACAAAAGTAAAGTCTTCTAAAGATTTTTCTTTTTGAGAATAGAAAAAAATGCGAAAAGAATCAATCCGAGTATTAATATTTTTAATTGCCTTTTTAACTTGAGTAATATTAGTATTTAATAAATTACGAATTAAAATAACTAAAAAAATTGTAATTGTTCCAACTGGGAACAAAATCGTTAAAATTAAATCTAAATCAACTCCAAATTGATTAGCAAATAAAGTTTTTAAAATATTATAACCATTTTGAATTAAAGCAATTGAAAAATATAAAATAAAATTCGGTGATTTTCATCATTTATGATTTAATAAAATAACATTTTTTTGTTTAAAAAAATAACGAAAAATTCCAGAAGCAATTAAAAGAATAATCCCATAAGTAATTGCAACTAATGTTGATAAAAAATTAAAGAAACAAAGTAAAATTGCTAAGCTACTAATAAAATTTAAATAAATTTTGACATTAAAAAGATCATAATGATTATCAAATTTTCGCTGTAAATCATATTTTCTTTCAAATGCTGATCGTAGATAAAGTTTCACAATAATAACAAAATAAAAAATAAGAGCAATTAGAGCTACTAAAGCAGTAATAAAAACATAAGAATAAGCAACATTAATATTAGTCACTCTTTGATTTCAAGATGTAGAGTAATCACCACTAATTGGTTTTGAATTTCATGAACTAGTAAACAAAAGAAATGTTAATAATGAAAAATCAATAATTGGATATTTAATATTTAATAGTTGTTGATACAAATCAACTTTCTCTGAGGCACTAGCACCAGCAATTTGCTTTAAAATATCATTAACATGATTAGCATTATTAACGTTTGTTCTTTCAATGGTAAATAAAATGACAACAGTTAATAATAATCCAAAAAAGATTAATCAAAAAAAAGTTAAAACAAAATATTTAAATCCTAAAATTTTACGCACTCGAGCATAAGCTTTAGTTTTTATTTTTAACTTTTCCGCTTTAGAACTAGATTTATTAGTAGATTGATTATTATCTCGATCACTATTATTTTGATTGCCAAACATTAATTTTTCTCCTGTTTTCCTTAATTAATATCCTTTATTATAGTATCATTAAAAATTTTATTAATATAATCATTATACTAAATTAATAAAAATGCTATTTTTTCTTATCAAGTGATACAATAAAAATAAGAAGAGACTTTTCAAAAAATTACATAAAAATTAAATAATGTCGTGCTGTATTATTAACACCTTTAATAAAAAATAATTGCAAAGGAGAAAATATATGGCAAATGTAAAAAATGAACTTCTTTCAAAGGAAAAAAACAAAGAAAGAAAAAAATATCTAAAAAGCGAAACCTTTATGCTAATGTTAGCAATTATTTTAATTGGCATTGGAGCAGGATTAGGAATTTACTACGGAATTAATGCAAATCATTCTGAAATAAATAAAACAAATTTAAGTAATTTTAATAAAACTGCAATTATTGGTAGTGAAAATATGTCAGTAGATGACGCATTTAATGCTTTTTTAAATAATAATAAAAATAAAAATCTTACTAATTTAAGAGATAATGTTGATTTAACATTTATTAAACCAAGTTATATAACAACAGGTTCATTAACTATTATTGCTAAAGCAGATACTAAATACACAGGAAGCATTACAATATCTATCAACGCAATTACACAAAAAAACCTAAGTGAACTTAACCTTAAGCAAACACTTACACAACCATACACAGAGCAAACAGAAGCATTTCAAGCATTTATTAAGCTAAATTCACAAGTATCTGACTTAGAAACTAATGTTAAAATTGACTCATTCAATCGACCAAATTATGGTCAAGATGGTTCATTAGTAATTAATGGTATAAATAAATATACTGGAATTCTTACAATATCTATCAACGCAATTACACAAACAAATATAGCAACATTAGGTCTTGTAACAAACATTAATGGAACTATCGCAATCATAAATGATAACTCAGGAAGCATAGCATTAGAAACATTTTTAAATGCTAATAATGAAAAACATCCTGAGTTAAAAGCCAATGTTAAAATTGACTCATTCAATCGACCAAATTATGGTCAAGATGGTTCGTTAATAATTAATGGTATAAATAAATATACTGGAATTCTTACAATAACTATTAATGGTATAATACCAACAGATCAAGATATAGTTGATGCAGTTATAAATTCTAGTATAGTTTTTGATGCTGTAAAATCAGTTAATGAAACTTTACAACATTTTATTAATTCAGTTCTTCGTGGACAAGGTAATCCATATAATCCAGATAACGATCCACTTTGATACATTAAGGGACAACTTAAAAATCATATTAATTCTTATCCAATTTTAAGATTTGCTGATGTTAATAAATATCAATTCATCAAATTTTGTCTTAAAGATAGTAATCATACACCATTAACTGATGATTATCTTGATAATCATTCAATAATAGGTGAAACTATTACCTTTCAAATTAATTTCAATTATGGCACAGTAAAAAATCAATACATTAATTTTAATCTATCTTTCAAGCAATAAATAATTTTATAAATTATTACTTAAGCGTGATTTAAATTATGTTGCTATTTTTTAAATAATCAAATGTTTTTAATTTAATTTTAGACAAAATATGCTCTTGCTTTTCGTCTAATGATACAAATAAGTAAAAATAGTTATATTATAAATACAAATGATATATGAAGTTTTTCATGTATCATTTTTATTATCAAAAACAAAAAATTTAAAAGATTTAAAAATCTTTATTTTTATAAATTATTGCAATAATAATTTATTCTTTCTTTATATTTTTTTAAATTTTTATTTTATAATTAATTAAAATAAGAAATAGAAATGGTGAAAATAAATGCTTACTAATTTAGTAATAAATGCTGATAATAACCAATCATTAATTAATGAAGTTTCAATTCTTTTTGGAATAACAATTGGTTTACTAGTAATATTAATGGTTTTAGTAATATTAATAATTATCTTCAGAAATAGAAAAACCTGATGAACAATTAATCGTAAATCTCATGTTACAGTTTTAACATCATCAGAAAAAAGAATGTTATCTAGTTTGCTATCTGAAGCAATTATTAAACTATCTGAAGCAAAAGTTGGTGCTTTAGTGACAATTGAAAGAAATATGTCTTTAGCGCAATATATTGATTTAGGAATTAAAATTGATAGCGAAGTTAGTCCACAATTATTACAAGCAATATTCTTAAAAGAATCACCACTACATGACGGAGCAGTTATCATTCGCTTAGGACGGATTCAGTGTGCTTCAACTTATTTTCCTTTAACTAATAAAAAGATTTCTAGTCAATATGGTAGTAGACATCGTGCTGCTTTAGGAATTTCAGAAATAACTGATTCAGTATCAGTTATTGTTAGTGAAACTACCGGACAAGTTTCAATTGCTCGTGATGGCAAATTTTTGCAAATTGAAAATCTTAATAATTTAGTTCGAACATTATTCGATGAAATGGCTTCAACTAAGGAAATGACTAATCAAATGCAATAATTATCATAAAGAATAGGATTGAAAAATGATTTTATTAATTGATATTGGTAATAGTTTAACAAAAGTTGCGTTAGCCGATTTAGAAAATCAAAAAATTACTTTATTACAACCTATTATTAGTAAGAATAAAAATTGAAATAAAGATGTTAAACAATTAATCACAAAAATAAAAAATAAAGTCAATGATGCAATTATTAGCACCGTTATTCCGAAAAAAATAAAAGATATTACCAAAATTATTAGAACAACCTTAAAAATTAAACCAAAAATTATTAATCCAAGCTTAATCAAATCTTTATCAATGAAAATTAATACTGACACAAAAGAAATTGGCACTGATTTAATTGCTTTAGCAATTGGTAGTCATAATAAATATCATGATTGTATTGTTATTAGTTTAGGTACAGCAACAACTTATACAATTATTAAAGATGATATGATAGCTGGTGTAATTATTAGTCCTGGTTTTAATGATGCAAAAAGTTCATTAACAACTAATGCTGCTTTAATTAAACCTTTTACTATTAAACCCTATTCCTCACTTTTAGGAAATACAACCCATCATGCTTTAAGTATTGGTTATGGTAATGGTTTTAATTATATGATTGATGGTACAATAAAAGCAATTAAGCAAGAATTAAAAATTAATTTACCTGTTATTATTACTGGTGGCAATTTTCACGAACTAAAACCATTTTTACAATTTCAATATCAATATGATCAAGATATTTTAATGCATGGTTTAATGATTATTTACCAAAATTATCAAAAAAATAATAAACTTATTAATAATTAAATTGGAGGAAAAAATGTCCAAACACTGATTAAATAGTAGTAGTTTAATTGAATTTAATAAACTTAATATTTCGTTATTAATTCTTATCAGCTTACTTTTTATAATTTTAATTAGTGCGACAATAATTTTAATCGTCATTAGTAATATTAAAAATAAAAAAAATCAAATTTTAAAAAATTTAGAATATTGTCAAAATATTAATTTAAAAGACCGCTTAAAACGAATTAATGGTATTATCAAAACCAATACTCAATATACTAATATTTTTAACATTTGAATTAATCGTTATCAAAAATTACTAAAAAAAGATTGTCAAGATTTAGTAAAATCTTTTTGAAAAATTATTAATTTAGAAAATAAAAAAGAATATCATCTTCGTAATAAATTAATTACAATAACTTACCATAAAAGCATTGATACAAAAGAGCAAATTAGAAAATTATTAATTGAAATTGATTATTTTATTAGTATTGATCAATTAATTCGTGAATATCAATTATTTTTTAAACAAAATTTTAATTATTTACAATCAGAAATTATCAAAACAAAACTACAAAATGAAATTAATCAAGAACAACTAAATGAAATTATTAATGTTTTAGAAATTAAATTTAAAGATTTAGAAAACTTCATTAACCAAGCACAATTTTCTGCTGTTATTAGCATCCTTAGTGAGATTGCAATTGGTACAACTGTTTTAGCTGAAATTTTAATGAATTTACCAAGTTTAAGTCATCAAGTTTATCATTTAATTCCAGCACGACTTAGTCTAATTAAAAAACAACTAGCATATCAATCTTACGATCATAATCTTTTAGTAAGTTTTAATACTTTAGAAATTAACATTAATAACCAATTAATTTCAATAAAACAGTTAATTAACAACTTACAATATAAAAAATCAAAAAATAAAATATTAGAAATTTTATCCTGACTAAACAAATTTAATGCTGATTTAAAAGAAGAAGAAAATTTTGTTAAAATCTTCAATCAATATTATCAAGAATTTTCGGAATTATCATTAAACTTAAATCAAATTTATGAAAATTTAAAGCAAGACTTTGATATCTTAATTAAGAATGGTCAAACTCTAATTAATGACCAAAAAATTAATAAGTTAAAAAATATCATTGAAGATGAAATCCAAACTATTAATTATATTGAAAATCAAATTACCGTTGAAATTGATAAAAATGATAAAGATTTAACTTATCAACAACTTTTAATGTTATTAAGAGATTTAATTGAAAACAATATTATTGCTTTTAATAGTTTAACAAAATACAATCAACTATTAATTGAAGAAATTAAACCAAAAATTATTATTAACACTTCACTTAATAAATTAAATTCAACAATGTTACAAATTGAAAATATTCTTTCAAACTTTAATTATCAATATTTAGAAAACCAACACCATCAAAATTTCCTTAATTTAGAAACACAAATTAAAAATTTAACTAATAAATTATCAAATGAAATTGATTTAGATTTGAATCAAATTATTAATGAATTAAATTTATTACAAAATCAGAGTTTTCAATTATATCAACAAATTAAAATTGCCATTGCTTTTCATCAACTAGCAAATTCTACTTTAGTTTATGCTAATCGTTATCGTCAAAATCAAAATGAACAAGCAAAGTTTCAATTTCAAAATATTGAAAATAATATTAAAGAGCAAAATTATCAAGAAGCTTTAATTAATTTGATTAATTTAATGCAATAAATGTTCGTTATAATATTATTAAGCAAAAATATTAGGAGCTAAAATGAAATATCTTGTTAATTTAAATGTTCGTTCTAATTATTCATTTTTATCATCAAGTATTAAATTAAAAGACTATGTTTCATTTGCCAAAACTAACAATTTGCCAACTCTTGTTCTAACTGACAAGAATGTTATGTATGGTGCTCATGAATTTTACCAATTATGCCTTAATAATAAAATCAAACCAATCATTGGTTTAGATTGTCAGTGACAAAACGGCAATGAAATAATTAATTTAACTTTATTAGCAATTAATTATCAAGGGTATAAAACACTAATTAAACTTTCAACAATTATTAATACTAAAAATCTTGTCTTAAATAATCAAGAAATTAAAGAAAATTTATTAAATAATGATAATTTAATTACTATTATTAAAATTGATAATCATAAACTAGAATTTTTACAACAAATCTGAGAGTTATTAACAGTAAAAATACAAACAACGATTTTTTTTGGTGTTAAAGCAACTAATATTCAGACTATTTCAGAGTTAACTAAAATTACAAAAAACATTTTAGCAACTAATATTGTTACTTATTTAACTGAAGACGAAGCTCAAATTGTTCAAATATTAACAGCAATTAAAGAAAATCAAACTTTAACAAAAGAACAATTAGTTAAAAGTGGCAATAACTATTATTACAATGAAGAACAACTAATAAAAGTTTTTCCTAATTGAATTTTAGAGAATAATAATAACATTATTAATAAATGTAATTTAGTTTTTCCTAATTTAACAAACCAAGAAAAATTACAACAATTACCAATATTCCCAATTCCAAATAATATTAGTAATACTGAATACCTAAAATTACTTTGTAAAAAAGGTTTAGAAAAAAGATTTAATAGTAAATCAGTGCCAAAATCTTATGTTGAAAGACTTCTTTCAGAATTAACAATCATTAATAATATGAATTTTAATGATTATTTTTTAATTGTTCAAGATTATATTCAATTTGCTAAAAGTAAAAAAATTATTGTTGGTCCTGGACGAGGTAGTGTTGCTGGTAGTTTAGTTGCTTATGTTTTAGAAATTACTGATGTTGATCCAATTAAATATGATTTAATTTTTGAACGATTTTTAAATGCTGAAAGAGCATCATTGCCTGACATTGATATTGATTTTCAAGATGAAAGAAGAGAAGAAGTAATTCAATATTTAGCAGAAAAATATGGAATTGAGCATGTTAGTCATATTATCACTTTTCAAACAATTGCTAGCAAAATGGCAATTAGAGATTTAGGTCGAATTTTTAATATTAGTTTAGATGAAATTAATGAAATTAGTAAATTAATTTTAATGCAATACAATTTTGATTTACAACAAGCAATTAACGCTTCACCAAAATTAAGTATTTATGCAAAAAAATACCCAATAGTCTTTCAATTAGCACAAAAAATTATCGGCTTTCCTCGCCAAACTAGTACTCATGCTGCGGGAATTATTTTAACAAAAGAACCATTAATTAATCTTGTTCCATTACAAACTGGCTTTAATAATATTTTTCAAACTCAATATTCAATGCAAGATTTAGAAGCAATTGGCTTAATAAAAATGGATATTTTAGGATTAAGAAATTTAACAATTTTAAATAATATTTTAGAAAAAATTAATAAATATTATCAAAAATCAATTAATTTAAATGCTTTACCATTAACTGATCAAGCAACTTTTAAAATTATTGCTAATGGTGATACAACTGGAATTTTTCAATTAGAGTCACCAGGTATGCGTGAAATTTTAAAAGATATGAAAGCTAATAGTTTTGAAGATATTGTTGCAACAAATGCTTTATTTCGTCCAGGTCCACAAGATTATGTAACAACTTATATTAAAAGAAAGTTAGGAAAAGAAAAAGTTACTTATCTTACTGAAGATTTAAAACCATTTTTAGCATCAACTTATGGCATTATTCTTTATCAAGAACAAATTTTATTAATTTTACAAAAAATTGCTGGTTTTTCTTTAGCAAAAGCCGATTTAATTCGTAGAGCAATTAGTAAAAAAGACATTTACGAAATGGAACAACAAGAAACATTATTTATTAATAGCGCAATAAAACAAGGATATAACCGTACTATTGCTGAAAAAATTTGAAATGATATTAAACAATTTGCTGGTTATGGGTTTAATCGTTCTCATGCTGTTGCTTATTCATTAATTAGTTATTGATTAGCTTATTTAAAAGCCAATTATCCTTTAGCTTTCATGTCATGTTTATTAATTAGTATTATTGGAAATAACCAAAAATTGACGCAATATTTATATGAATGTCAAAAATATCATATTAAAATTGTGCCACCAAACATTAATCAATCAACAACTGAATTTTTAATTGATAAAAAAAACAATGCTTTAATTTATAGTTTATTAGCAGTCAAACAAATAACTCAAGTAAATTGTCAAGCACTAGTTAATGAACGAACAAAAAATGGTTTATTTACTGATTTCTTTAATTTTTGTGCTAGAACTATTTTTATTGGATTTACTCGTAAAAATTTAGAATATCTAATTGCTGCTGGCGCTTTAGATGAAATTAATGATAATCGAACAATGCTAATAAAAAATCTTGATAGTGCCATTAAATATGCTAATATTGTCCAAATTAAAGATCAAAAACAAAATTTAGTAAAATTAAATCTTAATTTTGAAAAGCCAAGATTAGTTACATATGAAAACAATTGAACAGCAAATAGTATTAATGAATATAAAGCATTAGGTTTATACTTAAAATATAATCCTGAAATAAAATGAAAAAAAACATTAGATAAGAAAAATGAATCAATTAGTTTAGCAGATATTAATAATCACATTAATCAAGTTATTAAAGTAGTTGCAAAAATTAATGCCGTTAAAGTTATTAAAACAAAAAATAATCAATTAATGGCTTTCTTAATGGTTCAAAATAACAATAATATTGTTGATGTTACAGTCTTTAATCATACTTACCAATCATATCAAGACAAACTACAAGTTGATAAAGTAGTTTTAATGGAAACTAAGATTGAAATGTATCAAGGGAAAGTTAAATTAGTACTAAATAAAATCCTCAATAGTTTATAAAATAAAAAACCTAGTATTAACCTACAATAAAGTAGACTAGGTTTTTTTATTTAATCAAAGTTTTAATTTTAGTAACAAGGACATCAATTGCAACAACATTATGAAAGTCAAATGGCACAATAATATCAGCAAAGCGTTTAGTTGGTTCAACAAAAGCATCATGCATTGGTTTAACAGTTGCAGTATATTGTTTTAAAACACTATCTAAAGTGCGACCACGAGTTTCAACATCACGAGTAATTCTTCTTAATAATCTAATATCACTATCAGTATCAACAAAAATTTTAATTGCTGCTCGATTACGAATTTCTTGATTTTCTAAAGCAAAAATTCCATCAAAAATAATGACATCACCAGGTTTAATAATTTTTACTTCTTTACTACGACTATTAACTTTAAAATCATAAATTGGTTCTTCAATTTTATTTCCTAGCAATAATTGTTCTAAATTATGAATTAATAATGGGTAATCAAAAGCATTAGGATGATCAAAGTTAGTTTGTTTTCTTGCTTCAGGCAATAAATGACTCAAATCTTTATAATAATTATCCATTTCAATAAAAACAACATCTTTACCAGTACACGCTTCAGCAATTTTATTGGCAACAGTAGTTTTACCCGAAGCACTACCACCAGCAATGACGATTAAACTAACTTTATGGTTTTTATTTTTCATTTAATTTAGTTTACCTTCCTTGAAATTCAAATTTTAACTTATCAAAATATGTTTGTAAAATAATTGTCGCTGCTAATTGGTCTTTAAGTTCTTTGCGTTTAGCTCGTTTAACATTCCCTTGAATTAAAGCTTGATTGGCGCTAAAAGTTGTTCTTCTTTCATCAAAAAGAACAACTGTTAAATCTTTGCTAACTTTATTTTCTAATAATTTCTTAAATTCCAAAACAACTTGAGCACTTTCACCAACTGATCCATCCATATTAAGCGGATAACCAATAATTACCTCATTTGGTTGATAATCACCAATCGCCATTAATAACATATCTAATGCTAAATCAAAATCATGTTCTTTAAATCTTAAAGTTTTTCAGGGTGAAGCAATAATCCCTGTTCCTGTTGCTAATCCTAATGTTTTGCTTCCTAAATCAATGCCTAAATATTTCATAATTTTATTATATCGTATTTCTGTTATTTTTAAAATTGATTGATTAAAAATAAAATTTATGAAATTATTGCTAATTTACCCCATTTTCTGCCAAAAATGTTATAATATTTAAAAATTATGCTAAAAAAGGGGTATAAAGATGGCAGAAAATTTATCAAAAAACAAACTTCTTCTAGATGAAAAGAAAGGGAAGAAAAAACTATATAAAAGTTGAAAACTTTACGCTATTACATTAGGAATCATTGGTGTTGGATTAGGAATAGGATTAGGCGTTGGACTAGGAGTTAATGCTAATAAAGTTCCTACTGAGATTAATATAACTGATCAAGATATTGCAAAAGCAATTAATAATGCAAGTTATACAGCTGAAACAAGAATAAATTCATCAACACAAAGTATTATTAATCAAGTTAATGCTGATTTCATTCAAACAAAATTAACTGGTACAATTGCTAAGACATTCAACATTGAATTATTTAAACTTAACAAAATTACAATAGGAAATAATAATACTGAATTAAGCGATACTGATTTATCAGTAATCCAAACAATTAATGCAAAAATTAATTACAATTATGGTTCTATTAGTAATCAAGAATCTAATCTAACAATTACCGTTAAAACTAGTACTCAACAAATTGTTGACGCAATTAATAAGACATCAACACATATAACAGCTGCTATTAATGATAAAACAGCAGTAATTATTAATCAATTAGATGGTGAATTTATTAAAACTCAATTAAGTGAAGACATTGCAAATGAATTTAATTCTGAATTATTTAAATTTAATAAAGTTACAATTAATGGTAATGATTTACAAGATAGCGATTTAACAAGAGAACAAACAATTAATGCCAAAATCAACTATAACTATGACACAATTATTAATCAAGAAACTAACCTAACAATTGTAATTATAGCTAGTGATCAACAAATCGTTGATGCAATCAACAATACTAGTTTTTCAATTGCAACGATAATGAATTCATCAGCAGCAAGTGTTACTAATCAAATTACTAGTGAATTTATTCAAAACCGTTTGCCTAGTGAATTTGAACAACCATTTAATCCTGAGCTATTTAAACTTAATAAAATTACAATTAATGGCAATGATTTACAAGATAACGATTTAACAACAATTACAAAAATCAATACTAAAATTAATTATAATTATAATTCAATCACTAACCAAGAAACTAACTTAATAATTACAATTTCGGTAAATAACCAAGAAATTGTTAATGCTATTAATAATGTAACAACATATAATTTATTTGCTACTATTGGTGATACAACACAAAGTATTACTAATCAATTAGATGGTGAATTTATTAAAACTCAATTAAGTGAAGACATTGCAAATGAATTTAATTCTGAATTATTTAAATTTAATAAAGTTACAATTAATGGTAATGATTTACAAGATAGCGATTTAACAAGAGAACAAACAATTAATGCCAAAATCAACTATAGTTACGATTCAATTGTCAATCAAGTAACAAATTTAACAATCATAGTTACAACTAGTGACGAACAAATTGTCAATCAAATCAACAGCAATGAAAATTATACATTAACAGCAATAAATGGTACTACTGCAGAAAGTATTACTAAACAAATTAATACTAAATTCATGCAACAACAATTAACTGGTAATGCTAGAAAATCATTTAATAATGATTTATTTAAATTTAATAAAGTTACAATTAATGGCAAAGATTTACAAGATAGTGACTTAATAAGTAATAAGCTAGTTAATGTAAAAATTAATTATAATTATAGTACGATATCTAATCTTGAAACTAACTTAAAAATTAATCTTATCCCTGAAGTATTAGATCAAGATGTCATTCAAACAATTAGAAATATAAAATATGTAATAAAAACAACTAAAGGCAGTTCTGCTAAAAGTATTACTAATCAAATTACTAGTGAATTTATCCAAGAAGAATTAATGGAAGCAGTTGCGGCAAAATTTGATAGTAATAAATTTAAACTTAATACAGTTACAATTAATGGTAATGATTTAAAAGATAGTAATTTAGCAACAATTGGCATAATTAATACTAAACTCAATTTTGCTTATAATAATTCTACCTTTGAAACTAACTTAATAATTATTATTGAATAATATTAATTAATAAAATCAAATAAAATGAGAAAAATATAATTAAATATGTTTTCTCATTTTATTTTTGTTTTTCAATGCTTTCCTTTATAATAATATTAAAATAGGTGAAAAAATGAAGCAAGAAAAAGTCAATATGCAATTTAAATATCATGAAGCAAACAAAGTTAAAAATATTGCTAATTCAGATTTATCTTTAATTAGCAAAAAACTTAATTCAGATATTGGGATTGCAAGTGAACAAAGAAAAAATCAAGTTGCCAAGTTTGGAACTAATAAAATTTCAGTCAAAAAATTTAACCATTTTAAAAAATTCTTTTCGGCAATAATTGAACCTTTTAATCTATTATTATGAGTAGTTGCTTTAACTGAATTTTTTATTTTCTGATTTAATGGTAGAAAAGCAATTGATTTAGTTTCTTCATTAATTGTATTTTTTATGATAATTTTAGCTGTCTTTGTTAATTATATTCAAGAGCATCGAGCATATAATTTAAATCAAAAATTAAAAGTATTAGTTACTGATAACTTTTTTGTTCTAAATCAAAAAATTGATAATATTAATACTTTTAATTTTAATGAAACAAACAAAAATTTAATTCAAATTAATCAAAATGATTTAGTAATTGGTGATGTTATTGTTTTAAAACAAGGTGATTTAATTCCTGCTGATGCTAGAATTATTTGAGAAGATAATTTATCAGTTGATCAATCAACATTAACTGGCGAAAATAATCCAATTAAAAAAAGTATTACTAATAAAAGTAAAAAAATTGTTGAATATAACAATATTCTATTTGCGCAAACAATTATTACTTCAGGTAAATGTTATGCGGTAATTATTAACATTGGTGATAGTAATTACTCACAATCAATTTTAACTATGGCCGAACAAATTGCAACTAAATCTGATTTCAGTAAAGGAATAAGTAAACTAACAATAATGCTAGTTATTGCAATTTTAGCAGTAATTCCGTTTATTTTTATTGCTAATGGTTTACGAACTTCACAATGAATTGCAGCTTTAGTATTCACTTTATCAATTGTTGTTTCTTTAACACCCGAGGCATTACCAGCCGTTATTGCTACTAACTTAAAAATTGGTAGTAAAAAACTTGTTAAAGAAAATGTTGTTGTTAAAAATAATGAAGTAATTCAAAATATGGGGAGTGTTAATATCTTAACAACTGATAAAACAGGAACTTTAACAGTTGATGAAATTGAAGTTGCAGATATCATTGATATTAATGGTAACAGTTCTGAATGTATTGCAAAATGTGCTTATATTAATGCTTTTTTTGAAAGAAATTTAATTAATAAAATTGATGAAGCAATTTATCATAAACTTAATAAAAAATTTAATACTAACAAAATCCAATTAATTGCTGATATCCAATTTGATCATGAAACGAAAATTAGTACAGTTTTAATTAAAGAAGATAATAAAACAAAACAAATTACTAAAGGTTCTTTTACTGAAATGATGAATATCATTGCCAAAGTTAAAATTGATAACAAAATTGTTACTTTAAATGATCAACATAAAAATAAAATTAATCAATTAGTTAATAATTTAGCTCAAAAAGGTTTTCGAGTAATTCTTGTTGCTTCAAAAAAAACAAGTAAAATTACAACTAACAATTTAGTTTTTGAAGGAATTATTTCGTTTGAAGATAAATTAAAAGATGATATCAAAAAAGTCATTAAAACCATTTATGAGTCAGGAATTGATTTAAAAATTTTAACAGGAGATGCCTTAGAAGTTTCACAAACTATTGCTAATAAATTAGCAATGAAAAAAGAAAATGCTGTACTTGGTCAAGATTTAGCAATTAGTAATAATGAAAAACTATATCAACAACTTATAACAGCAAATATTTTTGCTAAATTATCACCCTTTGAAAAAGCAAAAATTGTTGAAACTTTAAAATCAAATCATGTTGTTGCTTTTTTGGGTGATGGTGTTAACGATGCCGGTGCTTTAAAATTAGCAGATGTTGGAATTTCAGTTAATAATGGTACGCCAATTGCCAAATATGCTTCTGATGTTATCTTATTAAAAAAAGATTTAGATGTGTTAGAAAAATCATTTATTAAAGGAAGAGAAATTTTTTATAATGCTCTTAAGTATATTAAATTAACTGTTGCTTCAAACTTTGGTTTAATGTTAACTTTATTAATTGGATCAATTTGATTTGACTTTGCTACTATGTCACCAATTCAGTTATTAATGCAAAACTTAACTTTTGATTTAGCTAATTTATTGTTTGTTATTGATAAAGTTGATAACCAAGCAATTAAAAAACCATTAAAATGAAATATTAAAACAATATTTCCTTTCGTGCTTATTAATAGTATTTTAATGTCAATTATTAGTATTACTAATTTCTTAATCGTTGGTTATGGTTTTAATTTTTTTGAACATATTAATCATAATGAGCTATCAAGAGCCTTATATATTAAACAATTTCAAACAATGTTCTTTATTGAATCAATGGTCAGTCATATTTTCTTTATTTTCTTTGCTCGAACAGCAAAAATATCATTTATTCAATCATGACCGGCAATTACTTTCTTATTTAGTATGCTAAGTTTTTTAATAATCCCTTTCTTATTTACCTTTGTTAATCCGATTGCAAATGTCTTTCAATTATCAAAACCACCATTATTATGACTACCAGTATTACCAGGATTAATAATTGTTAATTGAATTTTAGTTGAATCAACAAAAGCAGTAATGACAAAAAAATTTAAAATTTGAATTTAATAAGTAATTAAAAATTGTTAATTTAACGGCAGTGAATTTTAAATATTCACTGTTTTTTTATCATTATTTTCAAAAATATTGCTCCCCCTCCTCCTGAGAGTGATATAATTTTAAAAAAATAAAGGAGATAACCTAAAATGGCACAAGATTTAACAAAAGAAATTCTTCCAATTGAAGAACAAAAACAAACAAAGAAAATATTATATAAGAATTGAAAATTTTATGCTACAGCATTAGGAATCATAACGGTTGGTTTAGCTGTTGGTTTAGGAATAGGATTAGGTATTGAAAATAGTTCTCATAATACTATTACTCCAACACAGAAAATTGTTAATGAAATTAACAAGATCACAAATCTTGAAGTAATAGCAAATACTACTGATAGCACAGCAACATCTATTAATAATCTAATTACTAGTGATTTTATTAGTGCAAAATTAACAGGTGACAATAAAACTACATTTGAAGCTAATAAAAATAAATTTGCACTTGTAAAAATTACTGTTGGTAAAAATGATTTAGTAGATAATAATCTAAAAACAATTGGAACAATTAATGCTAAACTTATTTATAATTATGACTCAATTAAAAATCAAACAACCAATCTAATAATTACAATTTCAGATAAAAATACTACTGATATAGTTAATCAAATTAATATTACTACTTATGAAACAAATGTTGAAATTAATAGCACAATTGATGATTTAATATTTATGCCTTTATTCATTCAATCAAAATTAACATTCCAAAATAAAACAGGATTTAATGCTAATTTGTTTACTTTTAATAAAATTACTGTTAATGGTAATGATTTACAAAATAGTGATTTAACAACAGAACAAACAATTAATGCTAAGATTAATTACAATTATGATAATATTGCAAACCAAACAACAAACTTAACAATGACAGTCGGTACTAATGTTTGATCTGAAGATGTAATAACTAAGCAATTAAATACATTAACAGGTTTTACAGTTAATTATGATCAAACAATAGCAACAATTACAACAGTTACAGACCAATTAAAAACTATGTATGTTGATACTTTTACGAGCATTAAGATTCAAAATGAAATTAAAGAAAATTTAATAATTTCTAATTTAAATCGTAGTATAAGTGGTACTCATACTCCATGAACAGATGATGACTTAAGAAATGGAGCAACTAGTGGTACAACTTGATTCAATCTTACTTTTAAAAATATATTATTAAGTAGCACTAAAATTGTCCATCTTAATCCTGTTATTATTGATGCAACTTTACTTAATTATTTAAGTAGCACAAATAATTCAACAACAATTACTTATGATAAAGCAACAGTAAAGATTGATTCAATTAAAAACCAAATGTTAAATATCGTAATTAATAGTATTACTAGTGAAAAAATTCAAAATTATCTTAACGAAAATTTAACAATTGCTCGGTTATATACATCAGCACGAGTAGATGGACAAACAATACAAACTGATGTCACAGATGAAAGATTAAGTAATGGTGAAACAACTGGTGATTATGAATATTTATTAACAAAATGTATTCTTGGAATTAATGAAGCAGAAAGTAAAGTTATTACACTGCGTCTTTATCCAAATTAAATAATTAATAAAAGATTTGTTCAAAATGAAAAAGTTCAGTTTATAAACTGAACTTTTTTTATTTTTGATAATTAACAATCACTACTGGTGCTTGATAGCATAAATAATAAACTAAAAATAAAAAAATGTATAATAAAAAAAGAGGGAAAAAATAACAAAATTTATTTTTATGAAAATAAATAGAAGGGGAAATCTTATATATGAAAAATAAAACTAAAGGAAAGCAAAAGGCAAGTATTGATCTTAAAGCTAACGAAAAAGAAATTGCTCGAGAAATTAATCAAGCAAGTTATAAAATCAAAACTACAGCGGGGGTAGTAGCAAAAAATATTAATGAACTAATTAATTGAAAATTCATTCAATCAAAATTAAATAACAAAGTTAATAAAATGTTTAATATTGGTTCATTTAAATTTTTAAAAATAACTATTAATGATAAAGCTTTACAAGATCACAATTTAACAGAAAATGGTTTAATTAAGGCTAAAATTAACTATACTTATGGTTCAATGAAAAGACAAAAAACTAATTTAGAAATTGATCTTACAGTTAGTGATCAACAAATTGTTGATGCTATTAAAAAAGTAACTTATGAAATTGCAACTATTAGTTATAGTAGTGAAGAAAATATTAATGATAAAATTACTGGCAATTTTATTAAAGAAGAACTTCCAACAGATTTTAAAAATGCTTTTGATCTTAAATCATTTAATTTTAATCAAGTTTTAATTAATAACCAACCTTTACGCTATAATGACTTAATTCAAAATGGCACAATTACTACTAAAATTAATTACGATTATGGACAAATGAAAAATCAAGAAACTCATTTAACAATTAATCTTGCAGTGAGTGATCAACAAATTGTTGAAGAAATTAAAGAAAAAAATTATAAATTATCAGCTCCAGTTGATACTCAAGTTAAAAATATTAATCCTTTAATTAAAGGAAATTTTATTGCTAAACAATTAAGTAATGATGTTGCTAAAGCTTTTAAAACTAAATCTTTTATTTTCCAAAAAATTGTCTTTAATGGTAAAGATTTACAAGATAATGATTTAATAAAAGATGGAATATTAAATGTTAAAATTAATTTTAATTATGGAACAATTAAAAACCAAAGTACTAATTTAACAATGACACTTACAGGTGTTGGTAAACAACAAGTTATTGATGCTATTAATAAAGCTAACTATCAAATTGAATCTGAAATTAAAACTAAAGTTAATAATATTAATAGTGAAATTAATGCTAAATTTATTAAAAAACAATTAAGTGGTGATATTGCTAGAGCTTTCAATTTAAAATCATTCAAATTCAAAAAAATAACAATTAATAAAAATAACTTAAAAGATAATGATTTACTATTAACTAAAACCATTGATACTAAAATAAACTATGATTATGATGCTCTTATTAATCAAGAAGCAAATTTAAAAATTAAATTAACTGTCAGCAAAGAACAAATTGTTAATGAAATTAAAAACTTAAATTATGAAATTAAATCAACAATTAATACTAAAAACACTACTTTAGGAGAATTAATTACTAGTGATTTTATTGCTGAAAAACTAACTGGTGAAATTGCCAAATCTTATGATGCTAAACTATTTAAATTTAGTATGATAACAGTTAGTGGTCATAATTTAACAAATAGTGATTTAAAAACTGCTCGAACAATTAACGCAAAAATTAATTATCGTTATGGCGCACTTACTGGTCAAGAAACTAATTTAAAAATTGAACTAACAGTAAGTCAACAACAAATTGTTGATGCTATTAAAGTAGCAAATTATCAAATAACAACAAAAGTTGATGCTGAAGCAAAAACTATTAGTGATTTAATCAATCCTGATTTTATTAAAAAACAATTAAGCGGTGAATTTGCGAAATTTTTTGATATGAAAAGTTTTACTTTCCAAAAAATTACTATTAATGACAAAGATTTGCAAAATCGTGATTTAATGAATCCTGAAATAGTTAATACTGAAATTAACTATAATTATGGTGCAATAAAAAATCAAAAAACTAATTTGACAATTAAATTAACAGGAATTAGTAAAAAACAAGTTAGTGAATTTATTAATAAAATTAATTACCGAATTACAACAACAATTAATACTAAAGCAAGTAGTTTTGCTTCATTAATTAATGGTGAATTTATTCATGAATCATTAACAGGTGATATTGCCAAAGTATTTAATCCAAAGTTTTATAAATTCAATAAAATAACAGTTAGCGGTGATAATTTAGCTGATAGTGATTTAGTGACTGCTGGTATTATTAATACAACAATTAATTATAACTATGACACAGTTGTTGATAAAGAAACTAATTTAACAATTAAAGTTGTTGTTAGTGACAAACAAATTGTTGATGCTATTAATAGTCCAACTGATGAATTAAGACTTTCAAGTACTGTTGATAATAAAGTAGAAAAAATTAATGATATTATTACTGATCAATTCATTGTTAACAAATTAATGGGAGAAATTGCCAAAGCATTTAATCCAAAAGAATTTAAATTTAAAAAAATTACCGTTGCTGGTCATACTTTAAAAGAAAGTGATTTAGCGACCGCAAAACCAATTGCTGCTAAAATTAACTACGATTATGGTTCACTTCTTAATCAAGCAGCTAGTTTAAAAATTGAATTAAATGTTGGTGAAGAACAAATTGCAACTGCCATTAAAAAAGTTGATTATCAATTAATAACTAAAGTTGATAGTACTACTAAAAATATTAATGCTTTAATTACTGGCAACTTTATTAAAAGTAACTTAACTGGTGAAATTGCCAAAGCATTTAATATTAGTTCTTTTGCTTTTCATAAAATTACAATTGATGAAAATGATTTACAAGATCATGATTTAACAACTCCAAAAACAATTACTGGAATAATTAATTATGATTATGCAAAAATCAAAAACCAAAAAGCAAATTTAACAATTAAATTAACAGGAGTTAGTCAAAAGCAAACTGTTGCTGCAATTAATGATACAAGATATGAAATAATTACACCAGTTGATAGTCATGCTAAAAATATTAGTGCTTTAATTACCGGTAATTTTATTAAAAATGAACTAAGTCATGATATTGCCAAACCATTTGATATGAGTGCTTTTACTTTCCATAAAATTATTAATAATGGTACTGATTTAAAAGATAGTGATTTAATTAACCCTGGAACAGTTAGAGCTAAAATTAGTTATGACTATGCTAGAATTAAAAATCAAGAAACTAATTTAGCAATTAAATTAACAGGAGTTAGTCAAAAAGAAACTGTTGAAGCAATTAGTAAAATTAAATATCAAATTACAATTACAATTAATAGCAAAATTAGTAACATTATGGAATTAGTTACTAACGAATTCATTTTAGAAAAATTCCCATCTGAAATTAAAAAAGCTTTTGATATTAAATTATTTAAATTTAATAAAATTACCGTTAATGAAGTTGATTTAACGAATAATGATTTAGCAACTGCACGAACAGTTGCGGCTAAGATTAACTACAATTATGGAGCAATCAAAAATCAAACAATGAATTTAATCATTGATGTTGTTGCTAGCGATCAACAAATTGTCGATGCCATTAAATTAACAAAATACGAACTAAAAACAACAATTAATCATAGTGCAAAAAGTATTAATGAATTAATTAATGGTGCTTTTATTAGTAATAACTTAACTGGTGAAATTGCTAGAAACTTTAATTTGAGATCATTTAAATTTAAAAGAATTACTGTTGCTGGTCACAATTTAAAAGATAGTGATTTATTAACAGTTAAGACACTTAATGCAAAAATTAATTACAACTATGGTTCAATTAGTAATCAAGAAACAATTTTAACAATTGATCTTTCAGTTAGCGATGAACAAATGATTACTCAAATTAATAAAATCATTTATGAAAAAAGTCTGCCAATTAACAGTAGTATCCAAGATCTTAATAATTTAATGACAGGTGATTTTATTAAAAAGCAATTAACTGGCGAATTTGCAAAACATTTTAAAAATAAATCATTTAAATTTGTCAAAATTGTTGATTGTACTAACCATGATTGAAAAATAAACCAATTTGAAATTGCTGATTCATATCAAGCTAAAATTAATTATGATTATGATTCAATGCCAAATCAAAAAACTAAATTAACAATTAAAGTTACTGCAACTAGTCAACAAATTGTTGAAGCAATTAATAATACAATTTACAAAATAACAACTAAAGTTAATAGTGAAGCAAAAAGTATTACTGTTTTAACTACTGGTGAATTTATTAAAACAAATCTTAATGGTAACGCTTATCGTTATGCTTTAGACAGTAAACTATATAAATTTAATAAAGTTACTATTAAAGGCATTGAGTTACAAGATACTGATTTAATTAAGCGTGGTGAAGTTAATGCAAAAATTAATTATAATTACGATTTAATTGCTAACCAAGAAACAACTTTAAAAATTGAACTAACAGGAATTAGTCATAAAGAAATTGCTGATGCTATTAATGCTGCAACTTATTCAATTGCAAATCAAACAGGGTCAACAACTAATAGTATTAAACCATTAATTACTGAACAATTTATTAAAGAAAAACTTTCAGGTGAAACTAAAGATTCATTTAATATTAGTTTATTTAAAGTAATATCAATCGCAGTAGGCAATGATTTAAGTTATCATTTTGATAAAACAGGAACTTTTGATGCTAAAATCTACTATGATTATGGTTTAATTAAAAGTCAAAAAGCTGATTTAACAATTAAAACTACTCCTAATCTTGTCGATGAAAAAATTACTGGGGCAATTAATGGTGCAAATTATACAATTGCAAATCAAGTTGGTTCAACAACTAATGATTTGAAACCATTAATTAATGAAGAATTTATTAAAGAAAAACTACCAGTTGATCTTAAAGAAACTTTTAATATTAATTTATTTAAGTTAAACACAATTACTGCTAATGGTAATTTCAGTAAACCTGGAACTTACACTGGTAAAATCAACTATGATTATGCTGCAATGCTAAATCAAACAATTAACTTAACAATTACTACTAGCATTAATGAAGAACAAGTTGCTAATAAAATTAATGAAACAAGTTATCAAATTGAAACTAGAGTTCCTTCAAAGATTTCTGACCTAAAACCATTAATTACTGGTGACTTTATTCAAGCACAATTACCAGAAGAATTTAAAAAAGTTTTTAAAGCTAACTTCTTTAGTTTAATGTCAATTACAATTAATGATTTTACCGAAAAAATCTTCAATGAAGTTGAAACAACTAATGCAAAAATTAACTATAATTATGAAAAATATAAGAATCAAACAACTAATTTAGCAATTAAAGTTCTACCAAACATTGAAGATGAAAAAATTACTAATGCAATTAATAGTAAAACTTATCAAATATCAGTTAAAGTTGGAGCAACAACTGACAATATTAAACCTTGAATTAGCCCACAATTTATTAGAGAAGCATTATCTGATAGTATAAAAGATATGTTTTCAGTTGACTTATTTGAATTAATTTCAATTACTGTCAATGGTGAATGAAAGAAATTTGATAAAGTTGCAGTTGTTCAAGCTAAAATTACTTACAATTATGACACAATGAAAAAACAAACAACTAACTTAAAAATTAAAGTTACTGCTTAGATTGTTATCAATGTAACTTAAAGAAAGAAATTCAGTTTTAATAAACTGAATTTTTTTGTTAAAAAGTAGAAAAATAAAAAATTATTGCTTGCCCTTTCCCCATGATAAAATAATTTAAGTAATCAAAATTATTTTTTATAAAATATTAAAAAGGTTGATATTTATGTTATATTATTTTTAATACAACACTTATAAGGAGAAAAAAATGGCTGAAAATTTAATAAAAAGCGAACTTCTTTTAGGAGCAAAACAAAAAAAAGAAAAGAAAAAACTATATAAAAATTGAAAACTTTACACTAGTGCCTTAGGAATTATCGTAATTGGAACTGGTACAGGCTTAGGAATTTACTATGGACTATATGCCCAACATTCTGCAGCAACAACACCAGTAAATCTAAACAATCTTGAACTTAATACAACAATTTCAGGAACAGAAGATTCATCAGATGAACAATTTTTTCAAACATTTTTATATGAAAATAAAAATATTTTTGGTGACAATCTGACTCTTAATCAAGTTGAATTAACTAATTTTGAAGCAGTTAAAGTTGGACAAAATGGAACCTTAACAATTACTATTAAAGAAGGAACTAACGATAAATTCACTGGTTCAGTTGATATTACACTTAAATATCGTTTAGATGATGAAACTATAATTGATATAATGACTTTTTTATCAGATAATAATCAGCTTAATTTTCAAATTCCAACAGGAACTAAACAATCTGAATTAATGAAAATATTAACTGAAGACTTTAGAACTAAAATGAGTGATTATTATGTTTATGCCGATGATATTGAAAGTATTGATGTTAGTACACCAAGATATCAACCTACGCAAGAACAATTAGACACTAAAGATTTTGTGTGAATTCCACCTAAACATACAGATCAAGCAAATCTTGGTATAAGTTATTTATGACTTGGTTTCACTGTAACTTATAAAGATGGCACAATTAAAACACCTAGTGAAGGTCCTCTCGATGAAGATGGATATCATCATAGTAATTCTGTTTTAATTGCTTGAAACTTAAATGCAACTATTACAATGGTATAACATTCTTTCATTATACAAGCAGTGATTTTTAAAATCTATCACTGCTTTTTTTATCTTTACAACTAATAATTTAAATTTTTAAAAACAGAAAAAAATCCAATTTTCTTAAAAAAAATATTGAAATATTAAGATTTTTTGCTATAATTATATTATAAATTAATAAATTTAATAATTGATTAAAAGTTCTTAATTTGAACTTTTTTTAATGAAAAAATTTATTTAATAAGATTTAAAAAATTATTAACCCAATAAAGGTATGTATTAAATTATGAAAAAAAATATTAGAAAAAAAGAAAACAAAAAACTATATAAAAACTGAAAACTTTATGCTGCTGCATTAGCAATTATGTTAATTGGTGCCGGTACAGGACTAGGAATTTACTATGGAACTATAAATCATTCTGAAGTAGCTAAAATAGATTTAAATACTCTTAATCTTGAAAAAACAATTTCAGGTAAAGAAAATATGTCAGAAGAAGACGCATTTAATATCTTCTTAAATAAAAATGAAAGTTTTAATGAATTAAAAAACAATGTTGAAATTGAAACTAATTCATTTGTAAAACCAGATTATACAGCTAATGGTTCATTAACAATTAATGCTAAAACAAATAGTAAAAAATATATTGGAACTATTACAGTAACTATTACTAAATTAGAACAAATAAATTTAAGTACTCTTAAACTTAATACAATATTAACAATTCCAGTTGTAAGTCAACAAGCAGCTTTTGATTTATTCATTAAGTCTAATGCAAATATTACTGATTTAAAAGAAAATATTGAAGTTATGAATTATGTAGCATCAGATTATAACAAACTTGGATCATTAGAAATTCAAGGAAAAACAGATGGTAAATATACAGGAAATATTATGATAACTATTCCTGAAAAAAAGAAAACAAACTTAAATATGCTTATATCTAACACAATAATTCAAGGTAAAGAAAACATGACAAAAGAAGACGCATTTAATGCCTTCTTAAATGCAAACAGTAGTTTTTTAAACTTAAGTGATTTCGTTGAATATAGTTCATATAAAGCAGCAACTTACATAGCTAATGGTTCATTAACAATTAATGCTAAAGCAAATACTGGCTTTATTGGAAGTTTAATTATAACTATTACTAAAGTAGAATTAATAGATTTAAATACTCTTGAACTTAACACAACAATTCCAGGAACAGAAGATACAACAGATGAACAGTTCTTTCAAATATTTTTAGATAAAAATAAAAATATTTTTGATGAAAACTTAACTCGTGAGCAAATTCAATTATCTAATTTTAATGGTATTAAAATCGGACAAAATGGAACATTAACAATTACTGTTAAAGAAGGAATCAATAGTAAATATACTGGATCAATTAATATTACACTTAAATACCTTTTAGATGAAGAAACTATAATTGAAATGATAACTTATTTATCAGATAATAAGATGCTTAACTTTCAAATTCCAACAGGAACTAAACAATCTGAATTAATGAAATTATTAACTGAAGACTTTAGAGCTAAATTGAGTGATTATTATGTTTATGCCGATGATATTGAAAGTATTGATGTTACTACACCAAGGTATGAACCTACTCAAGAACAATTAGACACTAAAGATTTTGTGTGAATTCCACCTAAACATACAGATCAAGCGAATCTTGGTATAAGTTATTTATGACTTGGTTTCACTGTAACTTATAAAGATGGGACAATTAAAACACCTAGTCAAGGTCCTGTCGATAAAGATGGATATCATCATAGTAATTCTGTTTTAATTGCTTGAAACTTAGATGCAACTATTACAATGATATAGTAAAAAATTAATTTTATTGTAAAAGCAGTGGTATATGAAAAATTCATATGTCACTGTTTTTTTTATAAATGAATAAAGAAAATTATTTTCCTAAAAGAGTGTTAAAATAATAATTGAACAAGTTTAATAATTAGTTAAAAGTTCTTAATTTGAACTTTTTTAATGAAAATTTAGTTAATAAAATTCTAATTGTTTAAATCTTAAAAAAGATATTCCACAAACAGTTGATACTCAAGAAAAAGCATTTAATTTATTTACCCAAGAAAATTTGACAAAATATCCGATCTAGCAAATAATGTTGAAGCTGGAACATTTATATCATCAAATTATGCAGTTTTTGGTTCATTAATTTAATGCAAAATCAAACAGCAAATACAGTGGAACTATTACAATAACTATTAAATATATTGTTAATAAACAAACCTAGCAAAAACATTTTATGTTTTAGGAATATTACGATTATATGACTTTAAAATTCCACTAAATACTAAACAAAAATATTTAATTGGAATTTTTATAAAAGAAATTAAAACATTATATCTAAATTCCGATGGTTCTTTTGAAAGCAATATTGCTGCAATAGAATATCTTACTCAAGAACAATTAAATAGAGTAAGAACTTTCTGAACACCATCAAGATTTGATATGAATAGTAGAAACTGAAGTGCTTTAAGACTTACTAGAAATTTCTATTACTGTAATAGAAAGCAAATAAATAATTTCTCAATTAAATTAACTACAAAATAATGGTGAGACTAAAATTTACCATAAAAATAGTGGAATATGAAAAGCATATTCCACTATTTTTTATTTTTTATAACCAACAATAACTTTATCAATTAATGCTTGAGCAAGTTTAGGATTAACTTGACCTTTAGTAATCTTCATAATTTGACCCATAAAAAACTTATTAGCTCTAACAGGATTATTAAAATATTCTTCAACACGAAGTGGATGTTCCTGAAATAACTGTTCAATTATTGGTTTAATTTCTGTTTCATTACTAATAACTTTTACATCTCAAATTGCTAATAATTGTTGAGGACTATTTTCATTTGAAGTAAAAATTGTTGCTAAAATTTTTTGACTTTGTTTATTATTAACTTTTTCTTGACTAATTAACTTAATCAACTCTGATAAATGTCGATAATTAATTCTTGTATCATTAATATTATTAATATTATTTTGACTAAGATATTTTAAAACTGGCCCTAAAAGAAAGTTAATTGTTGCTTTTGTCATGTTATTATCTTTAACAATCAATTCAAACATTAAGCGTAAATCTTCACGATCTAACAAAATATTAATTTCTGCATCAGACAAATGATATTGTGTCTTTAAATAATTAACAATTTGCTCTGGCAAAAATGGCATATCAGCAATAATTTGATTAATTCATCTTTGATCTAATTGAATTGGTAAAATATTAGGCTCACGAAAGTATTTATAATCAACAATTGATGTTTTTTCTCGCATTAAAACTGTTTGTTTTGTTTTTTCATCAAATCTTCTTGTTTGTGAAACTATTTTTGTTTTAGCATCTAACAACTTTGTTTGGCGAGTAATTTCATCATCAACAGCTAAAGTAATATTATGTAAAGAATTAAGATTTTTAACTTCAATTTTTGTTCCTAATACTTTTGCATCTGGTTGCTTTAAAGAAATATTTAAATCACATCGCAATGAACCTTGACTCATATCAGCATCACTAATATCTAAGGCAACTAAAAGTTTTCTTAAAGCTTTAATATAAGCAACTACTTGTTCAGAACTAGTAAAAATTGGTTTTGTTACTAATTCTAACAAAGGAATTCCAGCCCGATTATAATCTAAAAAAGTAGCATCACCTTCATGAATTTGTTTTGCTGTGTCTTCTTCAATATGAACGCGTTCAAATTCAACTAAAAATGGTTGATCATTAATAACAATCTTTAATTGACCATCACGACCAAAAGGATGGTAATACTGAGTAATTTGATAACCTTTTGGTAAATCAGAATAAAAATAATTCTTACGATCAAATCGTAACAACGAATCAATTTCCATTTTTAAAGCATGAGCCAATTTAACAGCAGCAACTACTACTGCTTGATTTAAAACTGGCATTGTTCCAGGATAACCACAATCAATCGCACTAGTTTGACTATTTGGTGTTGCAGCAAAAGTATTAGCAGCACCAGAAAAGCATTTAGTTTTAGTTTTTAATTCAATATGAACTTCAACACCAATTGTAACTTGATAATTACTCATCTTTTTCTCCTAATAATTTATTTTTAAAATTGATTTTATCACTTAAAAATTTTGCAAGATTAAGAACAGTTTGATCTTTAAATGGTGCTGAATTAATATTAATGCCAATTGGTAACCCATCAACGATTGTTAAAGGAATAGTAATTGAAGCAGAACCATTAAAATTAGCTAATAATAATAAATCTTCTAAATAATCATGTTTTTTTGGTAAGGTTTTTGTCTTTTTTAAAATTGTTTTAATTTCCGGTGCTGGATTACTAGAAGGCATAACAATAAATGCATCATACTCAGCAAAGATTTTTGCTAATTCTTGAACAATTAATCTTCTAATTTTCTTTGCTTTAACAAATAATTCTTTTTGATGCCCTTCTGATAAAGCATAACTACCAATTACATAACGTCGCTTCACAACATTACCAAAGCCAGCAGTTCTTGTTTTAATCATTGTTTCACGATAATTTTTTCCTGGTTTACGAACACCAAAATTAATGCCATCTAAATTAGCATGACAACTAGTTGCTTCAGCGAAAGAAATAATCATATATACTGGTAATAATGCTTTTAATAACTCTTGATCAAAATCAAGATAATCTACTTTTACTTGGTAGCCAGATAGCGTTTTCATTAAATGATCAAATGATGCTTTAACTGATTTATCTCAATGATAAGAATCATAATTTAAAACAGCAACTTTTAAACCACTAACATCATTAGTTAAATTCTTAAAGTAATTAGTTTCGTTACTAGCAACACTAGTAAAATCATTTAAATCTTGCTTTACTAAAGTATCTAAAACAATTGCAACATCAGCAACATGATTAGTAAAAATTCCAACTGTATCTAAACTAGGAGCATAAGGAAAAACTCCATTGCGAGAAATTAAACCATAAGTTGGTTTATAACCAACAATACCGCAAAAAGCAGCAGGTTTACGAATTGAATCACCAGTATCAGTCCCAATCGCAAAAGGGACAACACCAGCAGCAACTAAAGCAGCCGAACCACTAGAACTACCTCCAGTAATATGTTCTCTATTTCATGGATTATAAACATATCCTGTATTAGCATAAAGACCATCACCACCCATTCCTAACTCATCTAAAGTAGTTTTAGCAAGATTAATTGCTTGACGATTTTTTAATAAGCTATTAACAGTACTATCATAACTAGGAACAAAATTAGCCAAAATATTTGATGAAGCAGTAGTTTTTTGACCAATTGTTGCAATATTATCTTTTAAAACAAATGGAATTGCAAACAAAAGATTATCTTGTTCAACAGTTCAATTTGCTAATTTTTTTGCTTTTTTTTCAGCATCTTTATGAAGAGAAGTAACAACAGCATTCAAATTACTAAACTTTTTTAATCTTTTTAGTGCTGAATCAATTAAAGTTTCTGGAGTAATATCGCCTTTAACTAATAATTGATGCAATTGCTCAATTGAAAACTGTTGATAATTAATTTTCATCATTAATCACTCGATTTATCACAATATAATCGCCTTTCACTTTTGGAGCATTATCTAAAACTAATTTCTTATCTAAGGAATCCGTAATAATATCTTCTCGTAAATATTGACTAGTAATATCAAAAGGAAAATCTAATGGCAAAATATTATTAGTATTAATCTTTTGTACTAATGCCATTTGTTTTGTAATTACTGCAAATTCTAATAATAAGGCTTTTGTTTGTTTTTTATCCAATTGAAAAAATAAATCTTCAGAAAATTGTTGTAAATCAATTTTAGTAATTTTAGTTTTTAATTTGACCATAACTTAAATTCCTTTCATCTTTAATTTTGTTTTAATTCTATCATTAGAATAAATGAAAGAAAGAAACTAATTACCATTTTTAATTAATACCATTAATTCTTCTTCATTAATAATTTTAACATCTAACATCTTAGCTTTATCAAGTTTTGAGCCAGGTTCATCGCCAACTAATAAATAAGTCGTATTTTTACTAATAGTATTTGTAACATTAGCACCATAATTTTTTAATAAATTAGCAAAATAATCTCGTGATCTTGATAAAGCACCCGTAATAACAAAAGTCATATTAGCAAAAATTTGTTTTTCTCGACTTGTTTTAGTTGTATAAGTAAAATTAAGTTTTGCTGTTTTTAACTTAGTAATTAATTTTTTATTATTTTGATTAGCAAAATAATCAACAATGCTTGTTGCAATTACTGGACCAACATCATTAATCTCTGCTAAAACTTGATATTTTGTTTTCATTAAATTATCTAAGGTTTTAAAATTTTTCGCTAAGACTTCAGCAGTCTTTTCACCAACATGTCTAATTCCTAAAGCAAATAATAATCGTTCCAAAGAATTATCTTTTGATTTCAGAATCATTGTACTTAAGTTATGAAATGATTTTTCACCAAATTTTTCTAAATTAATAATTTCTTGACGATAATTAACCAATTGATAAATATCAGCAACATTATGAATTCATCCTAACTCAACAAATCGTGCTAAATTTTTATCCTTTAAACCAGTAATATCCATGGCATTTCGTGAACAAAAATGAATTAATGACTTTAAAATTCGTGCCGGACAATTAGTATTAACACAATATTGATCAACTTCATCATCAACTTGTTCTAAAATACCATGACACTTTGGACAATTAGTTGCTTTTTTAAATTGGTGACTATTTTTCTTACGATCTTTAATAATTGTTTTAATGACTTCTGGAATAATATCGCCGGCCTTTTTAATTTCAACCGTATCACCAACTCGTAAATCACGTTCAATAATATAATCACCATTATGAAGTGTTGCATAAGTAATTGTGCTACCTGATAATCCAACCGGTTCTAAACGAGCATTATAAGTAATCCGACCTGTACGACCAACAGTTGGAAAGATTTCTAATAATTTTGTCACTGTTGTTGCTGCAGGAAATTTATAAGCAATCGCTCATCTTGGTGCTTTATTAGTATTACCTAAAACTTCATAAGTTGTTAAATCATTAACTTTAATCACAATTCCATCAATTTCATAAGATAAATTATTACGAATTTTTTGATATTTAGTAATATAAGTTCAAACTTGATTAATACTCTGACATAATTTTCATTCTTTATTAATATTAAAGTTATTTTCGGCCAAAATTTTTAATGTTTCACTATGAGTTTTAATGCCATCATTTAAAGCATCAATATAATAATAAAGAAAAGCATCTAATTTTCTTTTTGCCACAATAGTTTTATCCAATTGTCGTAATGAACCAGCAGCAGCATTACGAGGATTAGCAAATAATGGTAAATTTAATTTTTTTTGTTCTTGATTTAATTTTTGAAAATCCTTTTTGCTTAAAAAAACTTCACCACGAACTTCTAAATTTTTAACAAAATTAGAATTTAAAGTTATAGGAATAGACTTAATCTCTCTAACATTTTCAGTAATATCTTCACCAAAACTACCATCACCTCTTGTTGCAGCTAATTTTAATTGCCTATTTTCATAAGTAACAGAAAAAGAAAGACCATCAATTTTTAATTCACAAACATAACTAATTTTATCTTGACCAGTAATCTTTTTTATTTGTTGATCAAACTTAACTAAATCATCATAATTAAAAGCATTAGCTAAACTTAACATTTGAGTTTGATGTGCAATTTTTCTTAATTGTGAAGTTTTGATTGAAGTGCCAACAGTTTTTGTTGGTGAATCAACTTTAGCAAATTGGGGATATTGTTTTTCCAATTTTACTAACTTTTGATAAAACTGATCGTAAACACTATCACTAACTGACGGTTGATTAAGTTGATAATATTCATAGTTTCATTGTTTAATTTTGTTTATTAACTGGTCAATTTCCTGTTTAATTGCTCTTAAATCTTCCTTTTTGGCCATCTTTTACTCCATTATTTATTAATTATTAAATATTATACTTTTGAAATAATTGTTGATATTCATTATTAAAATTTGGTAAAATTTGACTCTTACTAGAAAAACGTTCAACTAATAAATGTAAGTAATGATGATCGTTATCTGCTGCTAATTCTTGTTGATAATAATTATTATTACCTTTCAAATTAAAATGAACTCCTAAAACTTTAAAGTTATGAGATAAATAATTACGAATATCTTTAATATAATTTAATTGCTCCATCAAAACTCGTTGTTTATTAAAATCATTAATACCAAAATATTCAGCAATTTTATTAATATTATCATTATTTAAAGTTTCTAATAAACTTAAAATTGATTCAAAAGACATAACTTCAAATAACGAACGAATTGTTTTTGATTTTAAAACACCATTATGACTATATTTATAATATCCAGAACGAATAACTCTTCTTGCTGCTCGTAAATTTTTTAAATGATCTTGATTTAAATAATGACTATTATCAAGATTTTGAATTTCACTAATGAATAATTGTCGTAATAAAATTTTTTTCAGTGAATTTTCAATCATAAAAATATGTTTCAAATATAATAATCGTAAATCAACATTTAATAATAATAATTCATCTAACGAATGATTAGGATAACTTTTTTTTAATTGCTCTAAATATTTTTCATCAACAAGATTTTCAACCAATCAAGTTTCTGATAATGCCATTGGCAATTGCCCCCTTTAACTTTATACCCCTATGATTAACCTTTAATTGTATAAATACCAACTTTCGGTTTTTCAGTTTCTTTCTTGTCATCTTTTTTTGACAGCTTTTCTTTTTGGAGTAATTCTTGCTCTAATAACTCATTAATATTATTATAATGAATTTGATAAGTAGATGTTAAATCAAAGGTTTGTGTCAAGTTATTAAGTTTATTCGTCTTTTGACTAGCAAATAATTCTTCTAGTTGTTGATCATAATGATCAAATTTTTGTGTCTTCTTCTTGCTAAAGAAGTTCTTAAAGAAACTCTTAACGTTAAAGATTGTTCAAAACTGTTTAAAGTTAATAATCATTGCTAAAATAACAACCAATCCAATACTTCCTAAGATTCCATAACCAATAATTGTTAAAGTTAACTTAGCATTATTAATCGCATTAACTGGTAAAAAGGTTGGAAATAAGTATAAATAACCAAATAAAATTGTTGCTAGAATTGGTAAAATTAAAATTAAAATATTTTGAACAATATATCTTAAATCGCTATTATAAGTTAAATTTTTTCAAATATAAACTCAAATGACAATCAAACGATAAACTCAACCAATTGCTAGAGAAAATAAAATCATATATAATGCTCAATCCTTATAACCATAAAAAGATAAAGTTCAACCTAAAGTAATTGATAAAACTAAAACAATTGCTGCTTGAATATATGAACTTCAAATTGTTTCTTTATGTTTAACAGTAGCATTAACAATCACCCTACCAGGTTCAGTTGCCACTTCTAAAGCATTTTTTAAAGATAAAAATAAAACAAAAGTTGGACTAGCTAAAAAGAAATTAAAAAAGATATCCCTACTATATGGATCGGTAATATTACTATTATTATATTGATTACCATAAATTGAAGCAATGATATACTGAGCAATAACAAATTGTAAGATAAAAGCAAAAGCTGCTACCATATAACTATACATTTCAAATTTAGTATAAGTTGCTCATTTAATCCGACCACTCTTAGCAATCCAATAACCAAAAGCTTCACGAAAAGAACTAATCAAAATTAAAGCAATGTTTCTAATTGTTGTCGCAATAATTAAGTAATAAGCATAAATTGTTGTAAATGATAAACTTAAAAAGATAGTAATTAAAATAATATCAATATTAGAAATTAATACTTCTGGCAAACGACTTAAACCAACTCATCATGATTGTCGCAATAAACGTTTTTGTTTAATTCATTTTTTATCTTGCAACCAGGGATATTCAATTTTAATAATAATATAAGTAACAATCGTTTTAATAATACCAGAAACAAGATAAGCAAAAAAAGGCACAAAAAAAGGCATATTTGGTACTAAAAATAAAGCAATTAGCAAAATATACATAATAATTTCGCTAAAAACAAAAACTAAACGATTTAAATAGCCCTTTTGATCTGATTGAATTAAGTTTTGATAAGCCCCAGAAAAATAAAAAAAGATTAATTCTTTTGAAGATAAACAAAGAATAACAACTGCTAATTCTCAAAAAGAAATATTAATATTAAAACCAATAAAAACACCAGGAACAAAATATCTTAAAACTGCAACAATCGCTGCAATCGCAATGACAATTGTCAAATAAATTTTACCCATTCGTTGATATTTTTTCTTAGTCGTATTAACAATATCATTAACAGTTTCATAATCACCATTTTGTAACGGACGATATAAAGAAAACATTGTAATTAATCCAAGTCCACCTTCAGTTAACGACAAGTAAGCAAGAAACGAAACAATTACTCGAATCAAACCAACAAATTCACCTTGATATTGACGATTAATAACAAAAAGAAAAGTAAACTGAAACAAAGAAATAATAACTGTCATTATTACTCCTATCAGTGTATTAAAAACTGCTCTTCTTGTTGACATTTTTACTCCTAAAAATTATTAATATATTTATTTTATCACTTTTTTAGTTAATTTTTGCTTGTAATCCATATTGTTCAATTAATAAAACAACGGTATCTGAATTTTTCAGATACCGTTCTCTAATAATGATAATTTTTAGTTCTTAAAAGCAGAACTTTTAAATAATTATTTGTATTCAAAATAATAATTATATTCTTTAATTGCACTCGTTGAACTATTAAATATTCCAGTTGTATTTGTTAAAGGTGAAAAACCTCTCATCGGATTTACAGAAGTAAGACCAGGCGACGAATCATTAATCTTAGTAGCATCAAAAAGTCAAGAATAAACACCAATCTTATTATCATCACGAGCAGTACTAATAAATGCTGTCGTATCTGAAATTCGAGAAAAACCAATCATACTGTCATTTTTTATCAAAGTAAAAGCATTTGATAAATCATTAATCTTAGTAACATCAAAAAATCAAGTAATAGGATCTTTACTCTTATAAGTTTTTGCCTGTTCGACAAATATTCCAGTAGTTTCACTTAAGCGATCAAAGCTAAATAATTTTTTACTTAATTTTGTAAAACCATGCGACGAATCATTAATCTTAGTAACATCAAAATAAAGCATTTCATCAGTCATTAAGTCACTCATAATTGCTGTCGTATCTGACAAACGATAAAACTGATATATTTTTTGACTTAAATTAGTTAATCCTTGTGATGAATCATTTACTTTAGTACTATCAAATAAAACAGCTTCACAAACTGAATTTCAAAAAACTGCTAATGTATCTGACAAACAAAGATATCTACGAAAATCTGCTTCAATCTTAGTTAACCCCTTATTTGACTGATTTATTTTTGTACTATCAAAAAAATAAGTTTCGTCATTATTTGTATCAAAGATGCCAGATGTTTCTGACATTGAACGAAATTCATTAAAAATAAGATTTAATTCAGTAATCTTCATTGTTGTCAAATCAAAAAAGCAAGCATATCCATTTTCAGCTTTAAACATTCCAGATGTATCTGACATCCGATAAAAATAAATAGTTTTATGATTCAAGTTAGTAAATCCTTTTGACGAAGTATTAATCTTAGTAATATCAAATAAATATGTTGTTTTTGAATCAATAAAAATTACTAATGTATCTGACAAACGAAGAAATCTACCTTTTTTATTTAAATCAATAAGTCCTTTTGACGAAGTATTGACCTTAGTACTATCAAAAAAATAAGCTTTGGTACTAGTCTGATAAATAATTCCTGCTGTATCTGATACAGCAATAGATTGTCAAGCAACTCCTTTACTAGTTAATGTCGTAAACTTTGGAGTTGGACTAGCTGTTATGTTATTAAATAATGCAGCATTTAAACTTAATGGTGAAATTGTTGTCCCAACTGTTGCCGCTGCTAATAGAGTTAAAAGTTGTTTCATAAATTATCCTCCTAAATGTTATTTTCTTTATTTTTTAATTTATATCTATTTTTAATAAAAAACAATCAACCATCAATGGTAATTTAAATATAAAAAAATAATGATAATTAAATCATTACTTTATGTTAAATTTTGTTACCATCATTTGTTCTAATTGTGATTGTAAATTAGGTAAAACAATAATTTTTTTGTTTAAGTACTCTAAAGGCGCTACTAAATTTTGAAAACTTAAATAATAAGCAAATAACATAATTTGTTTTGACATTATAATAATTGAACCATACTTTTGATCACCAACAATTGGTAATTTTAAATAAGCCAATGAAGCACGAATTTGATGTTTTCTTCCTGTTATTAATTGACATTCAACTAAAGTAAAATCATTTATCATTTTTAATGGTTTAATCATAGTTTGGCAACTTTTAGCACCCGTAATTTTATCTTTAGTAAAAATCATTTTCTCTTGTTTTTCATCATGATAAATAAAACCATTAAGATTTAATGCTGCTTTTAAATTACCCTGACAAACAGCTAAATACTTTTTTGTAATATTATTATTAAGTTGTGCTTGAATTAAATTTTGTTGAGCAAGTTTAGTTTTTGGATAAACAACCAAACCTTTAGTTAATTTATCTAAACGATACAAATGACTAATGGTAAAAGTTTGACTGTTAAAAAGTTCTGGTTCTTTTTGTGCTAAATAATAACGAACGATATTATCTAATGACTGATTCCTTGGACTATGAATTGTAATACCATGATCTTTAATCACAACAACAATGTTTTGATCTTGATAAATAATTTCTGGTGCTAAATTTGGATTAATAACTTCAGACTTATTTTTAATAACTAATTTATTGTCATAAAGATAAATTACATCATTTTCTTGAACTAAGTATTTAAAATTAGTCACTCTTTTGGAATTGACTTTAATTTTTTTCTTATAAAACAAATGATAAATTTGTGATAATGGCGCATCTTTAAAAGTTTTTTTTAGAAAATTAATTAAGGTTTGGTTACTATCATTTTTATTAACAACTAATTTAATCATCATTAACTTAAACTAATAAATAAAGAAACTGTTGCAATCGTATTAACTAACATATGCAAAGCAATTGTATAAGTAGTATTACCACGAGCAATAATAAATAATAACGGTGTGGCAATTGACATTCCTAAGTAACCAAAAATATTATTTCAATCACCACTATCTAAAATATGCATTGCTGGAAAGTAAACTAAAGAAGCAATATAAGCAATTCATTTATTACGAACAATACTAAAAGTTCCATAACGATAAGAAATTTCTTCATTAATTGGGGCTAAAAAGATTGATCCTAAAACTAAAGCAAAAATTCCTAATGGTGTTGTTGCCATTCGTTCTAATTGGTCTTGATTATCACTAGCACCATTATTATTAGCAAAAAAATTAGTTTGATTAACAGCGTTAGAAATTGTATTAAAAATTAAATTTAAAACTGTAATTATTACAAGAAAAGTAATAACTCATAATAATAAACTAACTTTAGCTTCTTTAAATGTTGCAACAATTTGCTTTCGTAATCCTTTATTAGTAAAAACTACAATTAAAGAACCAATAAATTGAATTACTACTTGAATAATAAATGAAACTGCTAAAAATAATGATTCATTCTTTTCTTGATCAATTGCTTTCGTTTGAACAAGAAAAAGAATTACAATTAAACTACTAATAAAACCAAAAATAAAATGAGTATAAGCTGCTCAAGCACCTCGCTTTGCCATTGCCTTTCAATCAATAATAAAAGCAATTATCATACCAATAATTGGCACTAAAATTGTTAAAACTAAATCTAAAACTGATCAAGACTTAGAAGCACTATCACTACTACTAATATGATAACCATAAGTCTTAATAAGACTATAAATAATTGGCACTAAAATAAAAGATACAAGATAAATTACTGTAACAAATCAATTAGGATTTTTAAAATTAAATGGAAAATCATGCTCAGAACTTAGTTCTTTTGTTTTAAAAAAACTTAATTTTGAATTTTTAACTTTTTCATCATGGTTTATTTGATTATCATCAGAAAAATTAGAAATTAAATGATTCATATTATTCACAAACAAATTAGCAACCCTATCTAATAATTTTTTTATTTAGTATACCATAATAATTTATCATTTTTAGTTACGATTGAAAAATGATTATTAAATGATATCGATAAAATACAAAAAACAAATTTAATCATTGATGTGAAATTGTTAAAACAAATATTAAATCATTAGAAAATTAAATTAAGTAAAAATTATTTTAAAATAACTTTTACTTAATTTTTTAATTCATATTAAAAAAGATAATAAATATGTTTTATTTGAATCCATTATTAAAAAAATTAAATGAAATAAAAATAGTTTTTTCAAGTTCACTTCTAGTTTTTTCATTTTCGAATTCAACAATTTCATCATAAATTTTATTAATATTTTCTTTTCATGCTTTTTCTAAAAAATTATATAATTGTTTTTTAGATTTTTTTTCATTTAAAACTGAATTTAATTCTTTACTTGTAAACTCGTTCATTAATTTTTCTTGTTCAGCAACATCTTTAATAAAAGAAAACGATATAATAAAAAAAGCTGTCAAAATCAATCTTTGAAAACTAATATTTAATTTTTTTATATTTTTTACAAAATTCTTAGACAAATTTAATATTTCAATATTATTTTTTGAATTAATAATAATTTGCTTATTATCTTCAATATCTTGAATAATTTCTGTTTGAGTTTTATTCACATTATTTAAAATTGAATCAAAATTTTCTATATAACATTTCAAAAATAATATTGAAGTAATTTCATTATAAGTATGATCTAACTTTTCAACAAAAACATCTAGAAACTCTTTATAAGAAACTAAAAATATTTCTTGTTGTAAAATTAAAAATTTATTTCAAATTTCCTTTTTAATTTCAATTAAATTAGAATTCATTATTCCTCCTTATAATATCAATGTGTTTTACTTTTTGTTTTCTTTTTTAAGAAAAGTTTTTAATTCAAATCATGAATCTTTTTCTTGCATTTTTTTATTGTTGATATTAAGAATATTATCTAACTTTATTTCTGTTTTTTTAAGTTGTTGTAAATCAATTTTATTAACTTTTTCATAAGCATGCTCAAGTGCTGTTAAAATTATTTGATTTCTTATAACATCATTTTCTTCTCTAAGCTTTTCAAAATCTAATTTTTGTTGGTTTAATTTAGTATCATTTAATTTTGTAGTTTTATTAAGTTTATATGTTAAACATCCTAAACATGCAGAAAAGACAAGTGAAAATATTGAAATTAAATTTGGTAAAATATACTGTAGAAAAAACATTAACCCTCCTTTAGATTCTAATACTTTACCTAAACTTTTGTTAATTTTATCATTTTTAATATCGTTAGACATATTATTTTTATATAAAAAATTAATTATTCTTAAAAATAATTTTTTACTTAATTTTTTAAATTAATTGTTATAATTACGATGTAAGTATCAAGAAATAATAAAAATGGTTAAAGATTTATTCAGGTGATGCCAATAATGAAATCAAAACGCATATGAATATCTTTATGGCTACTAACTTTATTAGCAATTTTTATTGTTTCTTTAATTAATCGTGTTCCTTATTTCTTATTAGGTGGTTCTAGTTCAGTATCTCCCTTAATGGAAGAATTACTTAATAAATATCCTGATAATCATAAAAAAGGTGACTTTAATTATGTTAGTTCAGCATCTGCTGGCGCGCCACCAAGAGTTGAAAAAAATACTTTTGGTATTGGTTTTTTATCAGAATCATACCAAGTTGATAAAATAGCAACACCAAATTTAATTAATTTCCAAATTATGCGTGATGGTCTAATTATTGTTTATAATCTTCCAAGTAAAGCTTTTTCTAATTCTAACACACTATTAGATTTTGATGCAAACAAAGTTAAACAATTATATTCACATAATGCTTTGTGACGAGATGTATTTCCTACTCAAATTAATCCTGATTTTAATATGAAAGTTAAACCATTTACTAGACCAAATGGTTCAGGAACTAGAACTGTTTTTGATGAGAAAGTTTTTGGTCATGGAGACTCTTATAAAGCTAATGTCGTTGATTCTAGTGGCGCAATGCTAAATCTTGAATCTGGTAGCATTGGTTATACTTCATTTGCTGATTTTAATCAAGCAAAAAATATTAATGTTACAGCAGGAACTTGAGAACAAATTGAAGCAAATTATCAAAATATTGAATTTAATGCATATAAATTATGACGACCATTTATTGGCATAATTAATAAAACTTATAAATATCAAGAAGAAATAACTAAACTTTTAAATTGACTTTTTAGTGATGATGTAACTGTTACTAACATTTTTAAAAAATATGGACCAAAAACAGACCTTGATGATGAAACTAATCAAGATTTACAACAATGATTAAAAGATAATTCAAAATTATATTAAAAATTAGGGAGAACGATTGTGGACAAAAAAAAGCAAACTAAAAAATTTTGATCAAAAGATAATTTTGCAAAAAATAACAATCAGGATAGTTTTATTAGCGATGAAATAAAAAATCGTAATGATTTGATTGCTAAAATTATCGTTTACTTTTTTTTAACTTTAACTTTACTACTTTTTGCTGCTTTGATTGCTTTTGTAATTGCTGAATCAATTTCAGCATTTCATAAATTTGGTTTTATCAATATGTTAATTGGTAATAAATGATCGCCAACTGATGATAATCCTTCATTTGGAATTTTACCTTTTATTACTGCGACATTTTGAGTTTGTTTATTCTCAATGATTTTAGCAATTCCTTTAGGAATTTTTACTTCTTTATTTATTTGTGAATTTTTACCAAAAAAAATTAAAAAAATTAGCTTAACTTTAGTCGAGTTGTTATCAGGTATCCCTTCTGTTGTTTTTGGTGCTTTTGGTTTAATGGTAATTGGTCCAATTTTTGTTAAAATGGGAGCACCAGCAAAACAAAATATGATGACTGCTAGTTTTATTCTTGGTTTAATGGCTTTGCCAACAATTATTTCGTTATCTGTCAATGCCATTAATGGTGTTGAACAATCATATCGTTATGCTTCATTAGCTTTAGGAATTAGTCAGAGTAAAACAACTTTTAAAATTGTTTTAAAAACTGCTGGAGCTAAAATTCTTGGCGCAGTTGTTTTTGGTTTTGGTCGTGTAATTGGTGAGACAATGGCAGTAATTATGATTGCTGGTGGTAGTACTTCCGGTATTTCTTTCAATAGTGGACCATTGGAATTCTTCTTTTCATCAATTACAACTTTAGCAGGAATCATTGGAATTGAAATTAATGAAACAACAAGTCCACTACATAGTTCAGCATTATATGGAGTTGGTGTTTTCTTATTTATTATCGTAACAATCATCAATCTAATTGTTTTAGTAATTTATAAAACTCATGAGCATAAATTAAGAAAAATTTATAAAAATAAACATGATAAATTAAAAACTGGAAATTTAACTGAAATTGAATTAAAAAATACTATTACTAATAAAATAATTAGTCGTCAAAAATCTAATAAAGTTAGTGATTCTTTCAGAACTACTATTATGACAATCTCATGAATTATTACAACAGCTTTAATTTTATGAATTATTGGTGATGTTATTTTACAAGGAATTTTTAACTTTCATCCAGGACCAGGTGAAAACATTTGAAACTTTCATATTACAAAATTCTTTACAATTAGTAGTGATCCAATAACCGGTCAAGGTGGCTATGTTTCTTTATTATTAACTACTTTCTTACTAGTTTTTGTAGCAATTAGTATTTCAATGCCCCTTGGAATTATTATTGCCGTTTATTTAACAGAATATAATAGTAATAAAACAAAAAAAATTGGTGGCTTCATTCGTTTTCTTTTGAATACTTTAGTTTCAACACCATCAATTATTTACGGAATGTTTGGTTTAATGTTATTTATTGATTTTTTAGCATTTGGCTTTACAATTATTAGTGCAGGGCTAACTTTAACAATTGTCGTACTGCCAGTTATTATTAAAGCTGTAGAAGACGCTTTAAAGGCCGTTCCAAGCGAATTTCGTGAAGCATCACTAGCTTTAGGAGCAAATAAAATTAGTACAATAATAAAAGTAATCCTTCCTAATGCCTTAACAGGAATTATTACAAGTATGATTTTAACAATGGGAAGAATTATTGGTGAATCAGCACCAGTTTACTTAACACTAGGTTCAACCTTACAATTTCCTAACAAAGGATTTTTAAGTTCTGGTCAAACCTTAACAACTCATATCATTTTCTTAAATAAAGATTCACCTTTACCTAATAAAGTTAACTTAATGTATGAAACAGCTTTCACAACATTATTATTAATTTATATTTTAAACTTCTTATCAAAACATTTTTCAAAAAAAACCACTGCTAACACACAAGCACGAGGAGACAAAAAGCCATGAATAACAATTGAATTACTCAAATCAAAGATAAATGAAAGAAAACAAAATCAACTCAAGAAAAAAATAAAGAAAGAAAACCAAAAGCAAGTGAAAAAGAACTTCAAGAACAAAGTATAAAAAGCAAAAATAACAAAAAAAATGATGAAAATAGCGCAATAAATAACAAAGTATTTCGAGTTGAAAATTTAAACTTTTATTATAATTATGGCAAGAAACAAGCTTTATTTAATATTAACATTGCTTTTGAACGTAATAAAGTTACTGCTTTAATTGGACCTAGTGGTTGTGGTAAATCAACATTATTAAGAACATTAAATCGTATGAATGATTTAACTGAAGGTAGCAAAGTTAAAGGTAAAATCTGATTTAATGATTGAGATATTTATGAAAATAAAAAAAATGTTATTTCATTAAGAACCAAAGTCGGGATGGTCTTTCAAAGACCAAATCCATTTCCAATGTCAATTTTTGATAACATTGCTTATGGACCAAGAAATCAAGGAATTAAAAATAAAAAAATTTTAAATCAAATCGTCACAGAATCACTAAAACAAGCTGCCTTATGAGATGAAGTTAAATCACATTTATTTGATTCAGCACTATCATTATCTGGTGGCCAACAACAACGATTATGTATTGCTCGTGCCCTAGCTTTAAAACCAGAAGTTTTATTAATGGATGAACCAACATCTGCTTTAGATCCAATTGCTTCAGCAAAAATTGAAGAACTAATTATGCAATTAAGAAAAGATTATACAATTATTCTTGTTACTCACTCAATGCAACAAGCAGCAAAAGTTTCTTATCAAACTGCTTTCTTTTTAAAAGGACATTTAATTGAGTTTGATAAAACAAAAAAACTATTCTCACGACCAAAACAAAAACAAACTGAAGACTATATTACTGGTCGTTTTACTTAAAAGTAAAAAAGGAGACAAATAAATATGATAATTAAAGTTAAAGGTCGTTTTGATAGTCAAATTAGAAAATTAAAAGAAGATGTTTTAGATTTATTATTCACTGTTAAAAAAGAACTACAAGATTCCTTAACAGCAATTCAAAAACATGAATATGAAATTTCAAATCAAATCATTGAAAATGATAAAGAAATTAGAAAAGTTGCTGAAAGTTTAACAACTACCGCAATTTGACGAATTGCATCACAGCAACCATTTGCTACTGATTTAAGAACAATTATTGGTTATATGTATATTATTAGAGATTTAGAACGAATTTCAAATTATGCCAAAAACATTTCAAAATTTAATGTTAAATACAAACCAGAACCACAGTTAGTAAAAGAAATTAGTAATTTAATGACTAAAAGTTTTGAAATGATTGACTTAATTGCTAAAGCAATTGCAGAAGAAAATGTTGATTTAGCATATGAGGCAGCAAAAAAAGATAACTTAATTGATAAATCTTATAAAGAAGCAATTGAAAGAGTAACAAATAGTATTAAAGATGATATAAAAAAAGATTTAATTAAAGAATATACCGTTGGAATTCAACAATTAAAATACATTGAACGACTAGGTGATCATTTAGTTAATATTTGTGAAACAATTGTTTATATGGCAAAAGGTAAATTTTATGATTTATCAATGCCAACAGAAAATCAATAAAAAATAGTTTTTACTAAATCAAAAGTAAAAACTATTTTTTTAATTAAATTCAATTACTAAAAATCTTTCATTGTTGTTTGATATTTTTCACCTCAATTATTCATTACATCAAGAACAGGATTTAATGTCAAACCCAACTCTGTTAGTGAATATTCAACCTTTGGCGGTACAACTGGATATATTTTTCTGCTAATTATGCCATTTCGTTCAAGTTCTCTGAGATTAGAAGTCAATACTTTTTGTGAAATTGGTTTTAATGTCTTATGAAGTTGATTAAATCTCTTTGTTCCTTGTCTGATTTCTCTAATTATTAAAATTTTTCATTTATTTCCTAAAAAAAATAAAGTAGTTTCAACAGGGCAATTAGGAATTTTTTTATTATCAGACATATCTTATTTCCTTTTTTAATTTAATAGTTTCTTTTTGGTAATTATAGCACTTTAAAGTGTGTACTTGTAAAAAAAATAGTAAATAACTAAAATAATAATATAATAAAATTACTCAAGGAGGAAATTAAAATTATGAAATTAGCAGTTATTTCTGCAAATGGCCGATCAGGTCGTTTAATTGTTGAAGAAGCAGTAGATCGAGGTATTGATGTTACAGCCATTGCTCGTAATGAAGAAAATACAACTAGTGCTGAAAAATATCTTAAAAAAGATTTAATGAATTTAACTAAAAATGACTTAAAAGAATTTGATGTTGTTATCGATGCTTTTGGGACTTGAGAAAATGATAAACTTGCACTTCATTCAACAACTTTAAAACATCTTTGTGACATACTAAGTAAAAGTAAAACAAGATTAATTGTTGTTGGTGGAGCAGGAAGTCTTTATACTAATAAAGAGCATACAAAACAAATTGCTGAAGCAAAAGATTTTCCTGATATGTATAAACCAGTAGCAAATGCCATGAAAAATGCACTTGAAGAACTTCGTCAAAGAAATGATGTTAGATGAACTTATATTTCTCCTGCTCTTGATTTTCAACCAGAAGGTAAAAGAACAGGAGAGTATATTCTAGCTGGTGAAGAACTTAAATTTAATAATGCCAATGAAAGCATAATTTCTTATGCTGATTATGCCATTGCTATAATTGATGAAGCAACAAAAGGAAATCATATCCAAAAAAGAATTAGTGTATTAAAAAAGTAAGTTTTAAAACTTACTTTTTTAATATTATAAATTACACTTCAATATTATATTTATTAGGGACAACTGCAAAACCAATTGTATTATCACCAGTATGTGTTTGTAAAATATTACACAATGGTTCAACTTTGATTTTTTTAAATCCTAATTCTTGAGCTTTAGCAATTGCTTTATCTAACAACTCCTTATCACATCAAGCATTAATAACATACAATGTTTGTTGAAAGGCATTTTTTGTTCTTTCAATAATGGTTTCTAACATTTCTTTAATGGCGTTATTCATTGTTCTTTTAATTTTATAACTTTTAATTTTTTCTTTACAAGAAATAATTGCTTTTAACTTTAAAAAATTTGCAACAGAACTCAAAGAAGAAGGCATTCTGCCACCACGAGCTAAATATGACAAAGTAGTTGGCGTTAAGAAACATTCATAATTTAAACGAAATTGATATAATGCTTTAATAATTTCTTTAAGATTTTTATTCTGATTTGCTAAATGTAAAGCAATTAAAACCATTGCTTTTAATGGTACACTAGCAGCACCTGTTTCATAAACTGTTACTCGATCTTTGAATTCTGGTTCTCGTTGTAAAATAGCAGCACTATCATATTGACCAGAAGCGGCTTGAGCAATTGGCAAAAATAATATTTCATCATATTTTTTTAATGCTGCTTCTCAATATTCTCGTACTTTTTCACGATTAGTTTGACTAGTCTTTAAAAAATGACCATTAACAATCAATGCTTGATAAATACCATCGTTGGTAATATCAATATTATCATCATAAACTTTATCCTCATCAATAATTGTTAAAGGAATAATAGTAAGTTCTGGATAATTTTTAGCTTCTTGTAAACTAAAACCAGTTGCTGAATCAGTAACAATTCCAATTTTCTTTTTCATTAACATCTCCTAACTAAACAGAATTTAGAAAGTTATTTAGTAAATTATAACAAATCTAAAATTCGTAAATCTAAAATATCTTAAAAATGACTTTCTAAAATGAAGTCATTTTTTAAAAATATTATAATTTAAATCCGTTCTTTTCTTAAACTTCTTAAAGTGCGAGCACTAACTAAAATTACTTTGCCATCTTTAGTTCTAAATTTTTGTAAGTTAGGATTTCATTTTCTTTTAGTTGCATTCATCGCATGTGAGCGATTATTTCCTGAAAGTGGACCAACACCACTAATTGCACATTTTCTTGCCATTATCTATTACTCCTTTCGAGTTTTAACTTATATATGATATCATATTTATTAAGATTTTTGAAAAAAAATTTCATTTTTTTGCTAATTTTTAAAGAAAATATGATATAAATATTTATGTATTTGTTTCTTTTATTGGAAAATTGAAAGGAAAATTTAAATGAATAATCAAACACAAGAAATTTATGCAGTGCAAATTATTGATAAGGATAAAGTTGGTTTACATGCTCGTCCTGTTGCTAAAATCGTTGCAGTTACAAATCAAAAAAAATACGAAAACACAACTGTTGAAGTAGTAAAATTAAATGATAATGTTGATGTTAATGGCAAAATTACTTTAACTGGTGACGAACCAAAAGCTAATGGAAAATCAATCTTAAATTTTATTGGTTTAGCAGTTAAACATGAAAACAAAATTGCTTTTGTTGTTCGTGGTCCAAATAGTAAAGAAATTATTACCGGCATTAAAAAAGTCTTAAAAGACGAACATTTAATTGCTTAAATAGTTTAATGGAGTAGAAATGACCGAAATAAATAAAAATAATCAAATCATTGTTACTAAAAAAGGTTTAGAAGAACTAAAAACAGAATTAAATGATCTAATTAATGTTAAGCGAGAAGAAATTAAAGAACGCTTAAAAACAGCTCGTGCTGATGGTGATTTATCTGAAAATGCTGATTACACTAGTGCTAGAGAAGAACAAGCTAAAAACGAAGCAAGAATTCAAGAATTAGAAATTATTATTGCTAGTGCTGTAATTATTGAAGAACAACATGCTACTAAACAAAATAAAAATGCTATTCGAGTTGGTTCTTGAGTAACAATCGCTCATATGAAAAATAATCAAGTAAGTAAAGATAGTAAAGAAAAATTTAAAATTGTTGGATCAATTGAATCTAATCCTTTTGAAGGACTAATTTCTAATGAATGCCCTTTAGCAGTATCAATTTTAAATGCAACTACTGGTGATGAAATTGAAATTAAAGGAATTAAAAATCCTTATAAAGTAAAAATTTTAAAAGTTGAAAATTAATAAAATTAAAGAGGTTTAACTAAACACTAGTTAAACCTCTTTTTTTATTTTTTCATCACTTTCTAAAGCTACTAAGAACAATTTATATAATTCAATTTTTGGATTATTTAAACTTACATTTTTATCAATTTGATATTTTACATAATTAATATTTGAAATATCAGCAATTGATTCAATTGCAGCAGATTGATTATATGTATAGGTTGCAACTGAAACTTCCTTATTATTTTTTTTATAAAAAGAAATTTTACTTTCATTCATTTCAATAATTCAATCATTATTATTATCAGTTACAGTAACTTTTTTTAAAAATTCAAGTCATTGGGAAATAACTTTAATATTATTAGTTAAATCAATTTGCATTATTAGTTCCTCTTTCGCTTTTATATATTAATAATACTATCAAATTTCAGAATGATACACAACATAAAAAAAATAGTAGTGAAAATTATTAATGAATATAATTAAACTACTATTTTTTAAGATAAAGTTATTTATTAATTGTTTGGGGTTGTAATGCTTTTAATTCTGCTTGATGTTCTTCATTAAAATCAAAAGCACGATCTAATTCCTTTTGTAATTCAGGATTTGTTTGTAAACGTTTTTTATATTTTGGTAAATAATATAGTGCATATCAGCAAATAGCAAAGACTGAACTTCCTAGAATAAAGGCAAATTCAACTGCCATGGCAACAACTTGTGAACTTTCATTAACTGTGCCGATTGCATCAACTGTATCTTTAATTAAAGAATAAAAGTGTCAAACTAAAATTAAAGCTAAGAAAGCAAAAACAATTGGAAATATAATTTTTTCATATCAGTTTAAGCGTAATTTTTTCTTTAAAGTTAACTTAAAGACAACAAGTAAAACCATCATATAAACAAAAATTGTTAATGCTGATGAAGCTGTTGTTAAAGTAGAAATATTAAATGCTGATTGATAAGTTTGACCTTTATGAGTAAGTAATCAGAATCCTTTAATTAAATCAGGAATAACTAATCATAAAATAATCATTGTTGAAGTAATTAATAAATTTAATAATGAAGCTTTTACAGGAAGCCCTTCTTTATTTAACTTAAATAATTTATCAGAAATATACCCTTCTTGTGATAATGGTTGTAATGATGTACCACCATATAAGGCATTTTGCATAGCAACATTAATCTTTAAAGCGAAACCACTAATAATCATTACAATTGGCCCACCATATATCAAAATTTTACTGTGAAAACTATCTCAAGCGCCAACATTCATATTTTGTACAAATGTTGAATATGCTAAGAAAAAAATAATTGAAACAATAATATAAAAGATTGTTGAAATTAAAATAATTAATGTAATTCCTTTACCAATATTTTTTTCTGGATTATTAATATTCTTCCCAGCTGTTGCAAAAATTTCAAAACCAGCAAAGAAGAAGAAACATGATGTGAAAGTATTCATAAAACCAGCAAAAGATAACGGACTATTATTAGTTCAATGTTCTCAATTTGAACTACCATGTGTTATGGCTAAAGCAAAAGCAGCAATGATTAAACATAAGGCTGTTGCTCATTTAATAATTCCCGTACCATGGGCAATTTTTTTATAAATTTTAATTCCAAAAAAGATAATTGATGCAGCAGCTAAATATATCGCAATTCCAATTAAATCTAAATAAAAGTCACTAAATGCTCCTCAATTAAGAGTATATCAACTACCATCTCTAACAAAATCTGGTGAAAAAGTTCCTCTAATTAACATCATAATTTGAATTGTAATAATAAAAGGCAACATAACATATTGCATAAAACCAACAAATCATCCTCAAAAGCGGCCAAAAGTAGTTCGAACATAAATATATGCCGCACCATTAGCGTCGGAATTATGAATTTTAGCCATTTTAGCAAATGCTCAAGCACAATTACCAGCAACAAAACCAATAATCAAATATACTCAAATTGCATGCATACCAATAGCATTTGCATTACCAGCATTAGAAAGGATGGCAAAATTACCAACAAAACCAATACCAACAGTATAGTTAAAACCTAATCAAATAAATTCTTTTAAGGATAATTTCTTTTTCGAGACATTTCCTTCCATAGTTTTTTTACTCCTTCTATAATTTTTATATATTTAGTAATTTTACCATTAAATAATATTAATTAGCAAGTGTGAATTTGAGGAAAGTCATATAAAAAGAACGAATAAAATCGTTCTATTTTTATTAAACTTATTTAATTTTCAAGATATTTAGCTTAATTAATAATTAAGCATTGACTTCTGATTGAACTGTTTTAATTTCAACAACTGTTTCACGAGATTTATTTTTTGAAGAAGTACTGCAAAATAATAAAATAGCACCAACTAAAAGTAAAACTGCTGGAATAATATAAGTAAATCAACCAAATAGTAATGACACAAGTCCCAAAACTCCAGTAGTAATAACTAAATTTTTGTGTCCTGACAAAACTAAACTTGCCAAAATAATATTAACAATACCGAAACCAAAAGCAACTATTGCTAGAATAATGATTGTCGTATTTATTACTTTTTGTGAAATTGAATTAATATCAGTTAGTGCACTTGCTAAGATTCCACCTGTAAAAATAGCAGCTATTGAGAAAAGAAGCATAAATGCTGATCCAATTATCATTAAAATTGCACCACTTTTTCCTAGTTTATTCATTTCCCACCTCCGTTTTAAAAGAAAATTTTATGCTTTAATTATCATATATTTTCTTAATTAAAACAATATTAAAATGACAAAAAAAATACAGATGTTAACTGTATTTTTCATTAATATTAATAATAATTAAGCTTGCATTTCTGGTTGAACTGTTTTAACTTCAACATTTTCTTCGCGAGTTTTACTAATTGAGTTTGTTTTACCACAGAATAATAAAATACCACTAATTAAAAGTAAAATAGCTGGGAAAACATATACTGCTCAACCAAGAAATACTGAAAGAATTGCTGTAACTCCAGCAGCAATATTGCAACCCTTGCGACCAGCTAAAGCCAAACTTGATAAAATAATATTAGCAACACCCAAAGTCAAGCAAGCAATCCCGATACCTAAGATAGCACTATGATTCATAGCTGCTAAGAAACCACCTAAAAATATTAGAACGAATGCAAAAATAATCATAAAAGCTGATGCAATAATTGTTATAATTGCACCACTTTTCCCTACTTTATTCATAACTCTTTTCCTTTACCCTTTCCTTTAAGTTTAAAAAATTATATCTTAATTATTACATAAAATAATCTTATTGTTAATACTTAATGACAAAAAAATATTTAATAATTCTTATATTTAATGAATAAAACACTAATTATATTAAACTTTTATCTTTCAGGATTGAAAACTTGAATTAACTGGATTATAACGATTAATTGTTTTAATAATAATCTTATCATTATTAGTAATTGCCAAATTTCTTAAATAGTAATTTTTATTAACTGTTTGACCTACAAAAAGCGTATCACCAGAAGTTTTTTGTAAATAAATTTCATAATAAGCAATTTGATCAGATAAACTACTGTTAGTATCTCAATTAAGTCTCAATGAAGTACGATTATTTCTAGTAATTGCACTTTCAGTAGTTAAATTACTAATATAAGATTGTTGTTTACTTGGTGGTACTTGATTTTTAAAATTAACTGTCATTTCACCAACATTAACTTTAATTGCAGCTTGCGCATGTTCATTATCAGAATCTGGTGCAATTGTCAAACCTAATTTAGCAATTTTTGAATTTGAATTACCCCCCCCTATTGCAGCTGCAAGATTACTTGAAACAGTAACTCATCCATTTGCATCTGGTGCAGAATTCGCTCCTGTTATTTCTTTTGTGCTACCATCATCAAAAGTAACTAAAATATTAACATGAAAAGCATCTTTGACATTTGCTCATTGACCATTTTCATCAGATATTTTGTAAGTAAAACTTATATTTTTATTTGCTGAATTATAGTTCGTTCCCATAATATTTCAATTAATTTTATCTTTTAAAACAAAAGGTAAAATTTTCCCTGCCTTATCAAAACTACTTCCTAAAGCAAGTGAATTTCCCTTACGATATGAATCATAATAATCATAAAAACCAGTAATATCTTTTATTGGTGTCTTATCTTGATTACTTTCAATATTTCACTTATAAGTTGGCTGAGTATCAAATAAACGACGATTATTTCATGGATAATTTTTAACAATAGTACCATCATCACTAACAAACATTTGTCCTTGTCCAGTTGAAAAATTAGTCTTAAAATTATCAACATTATCAATTCCTGTTTCATCATCAAATAAAATTGTGTTTTCTTGAACTAAATCACCAATACCATAACTTAAATCTTGATTTTCATTATTAGCAGTAGAACCTTTATCATCATTAGTTAAATAACGATGTTGGCCAGTATAAATCATATCATCATAATAATTAGCATAAACTGTTGCATAAATATCATCGCTAATCGTTGGCACATGCCCTAAATTTCCTAAATAATTTTTTGCTCAATCAAATGATGTTGTTCCAGCATAAATTGCTAAAGAGTTAATATTTTTTCCATCATAAGTATTATTACTTAAAGTTTTTTGTGTTAAATCTCGTAAATCTCTTGTACCAATTGTTTTTTCATTATATTTAACTCCAAGATTATACATATTATGAATATCAAAACTATTAAAATCTTTATGACTAGCGCTTCATTTTTCACTATTGATAGCTTTATAACCAAAATCTGTTGTAAAAAGACCATTATTAACAGTAGCTAATTTATCTGATATTTTATCAATTGGTTTATTATCGCCACCAATTGTCAATCGACCTTGATTTTTATATGCCATAATTTGCAACTTTTTAATTTCAGGATCAGTACTTGCTTGAGTAAAAGAATTAAATTGATCAATAATAGCAACTGAATTTTGACTATCCATAATAAAACCATCTTGATTAAAACCATTTGGTTCATTATTGTAAAATCAACCATCAAAACCCATATATTTTGCCATATTAATTAATATATTAACAATTGCAAAATTACCATTTTCATCTTTTTCTAAGAAATCTCTTAACATTGCTTTAGTTAAACTATTATAATAGCCATATAAAAAAATTATTCCATAAATTTTTGCCCCATTAATATGAGCAGCATTAATTTCATCAGCTGGAGGTGGCACAATAATTCCTTCATTATTTGCTCCGGCTCAAGCAACAAAACGATCAGTATATTGTCAATTATTAAAATTATAATTAAAAATTCGGTTTGAACCAACAACTGAATTCATTCCTGCTGTATGTTCAACACCTAAACCCATAATTTCACTTTGAACTTGCGAATCTTGACTAGATACTCACTTATTAGCAACTTTTTTACTAGTAATTAAAGGATAATCTCCTTGATTATATTTAGCATCACGATCAACATTAGGATTTCAGTCTAAAATACTATTAATTTCGCGATACATTTGAGCATTTTTATCTTCACCAAAATCCTTCAAATAGTTACCATTTGGTAAAAAAGCACTATTCATTGGTACCCCTGTTACTGCTTGTTTTTTAATTGCATCACTATTTTTAAAGCCAGTACTAAAACCAGTACTAAGATTAGAACTAATTGGATAATTAAGATAAGATTGATTTTTATATGATAAGTCACCGCTTTTAATAATACTTTTATTTGCTAAATCAATAGTTTGATAATCATTAAAATAAGGCTCATCTTGTTTTCAATTATAATCTTCTAAATTAGCAAGAAATTCATTATTTAAAAGATGATTACCAGTTTTAACATATGATAGTAATATCATAATAGCTGATAATAATAAAACTAAAACACCCGAAACCGAAAAAAATTTTTTCATATTTGTACTCCTTATTTATCCACGATTATTTCATTTAAAAGTAAATGCTGATACAATAAATAATCCTAAGCAATATAAAATACTATTAATAATTGGCCAAGTAATATTGTGAAAACTAATTATTGGCCGATGCTGTCCACCTATAGGTAAAAAATAATCTGAATTACCAGCAGAAGCAGCATAAAAAACTGTTCAAGCACTATATTTTTGTGGTGCAAAATAACTAATAATTAATAATGATTTATGAATTGCAATTGTTTTTGGATTAAAAAATAAATCAGAAAAAATAAAAGTAAAAACAAGTATTAATATTCCCAAAGTTTGAATTAAAGCAATATTAGTAAAAGCACCAGAAATCAAAGTTGATAACCCAATTGAACTAAGAATAACCGTTGTTATTCCTAAAAATACACCCAAGTAACTTTTAAGAACTTCACCAGAAGTTCCATGATTTAAAAATTTAAACATTTCAATAAATGCATTAGAACCAGGAAACGATTGAGCATAAGCAATAACAATCCCACCGACAAAAAAAGTTGAAATTAAACCTAATAAATAACCAACAATTCAAATTGAACATAAAAATTGGGTTTTTGTTGTACCAATTAAATTAATTCGTTTTAAAAAAATTGAAGCTTTTCACTCAGAAATTAAATTATTTATTCCTAAAATTAAACCAAAACCAGGAATTAACAAAAATCCAGCAGTAATCGGTGGCAGTGGCTGATTTTTTCCAGCCATAGTTTGATAAGTAAAAAGCAAAATTACTAAAACTAAAGGTATAATAAAAACATAAAGATAAATTTTTAAACTTTTAAAAGCAGAAACTAATAATAATCGCAGATTTTTTCTTAAGAAAAAGAAAAATTCGCAAAAATTGAACTTAATTTTACTTCACTTAAAAGTTTTAATTTTATTATTAAAAGCAGATTTAAGAAACAAAATCTTTGTTTTAATCTTATTCATACTAATTTTCCACCTGACTATAATATTTTTCCATAAAGCTTCTAATTGAGCCATGCTGATTAATAATTTCTTTAACTTTTAAATCTTTAATAATTGCACCATTTTCTAACAAAACAAAACGATCACATAATTGTTCTACTTCTTCTGGAATATGAGAAATTAATAATAATGTTTTTTGTTTATTAGTCAAAAAAATCTTAAAAAAAGTAATTAACTTCATTTGCATTTTTAAATCCAAACCAGTAATTAATTCATCAAGAATTAAAATTTCTGGATCATTAATAATTGCTAACATTGCATTAAAGCGTTGTTTTTCTCCACCAGAAAGATTATTTAAATATTTATTATAAAAGCTTTTAATACCAAAAATTTCAATAAGTTGTTTAACTTTGTCACTATTAAAATCAATTTTTCCAACATAATACTTAATAATTGCTTTTGGAGTTACTCCAGCTGGCCAATAACCTTCTTGAAACTGTAATCCAATTTTTTTAATTCGTTCTGTGTCACTATTAATATAAATTTTACCCGAAGTTGGTTTCGTAATACGACAAATTAGTTCAATTAAAGTTGTTTTACCTGAACCATTTGCACCAACAATTGCTAGCCTTTCTCCTTTTAAAATTTGTAAGTTAATATTATTAATGATTGTTGTTTTTTTAATTTTCTTGTTGAGACCTTTTATCTCAATAATATAGTTATTATTCATAATATATATTTTAACAAAAATAAAAATTAATTAATATATAATTTTATATAAAATATTTATTAATCAAGCAAATTTATTCAATTTTAGAACCTTTTTTTCAAAATCTTTAATTAATTCTAGTATTAAAGCTAATTAAGCTTTTGATATTATTAGTAATATATTACAAGAAAGGCAGGTTCAAATATTATTTATATTAAAAAATAAATTAAAGGGGCTTTAAATGAAAAAAATATTATCTTTAATAACTAGTTTAACATTAACTGCTAGCACAATTACACCAATTGCAATTTTAGCAAGTCAAAAAACTAATACTAATCTTAAAAATCAAGATATTGAAGAACATTGATCAAATAGTTTTGAAAATCTTGTTAAAATGATTAATACTAAATATACTAATTGAAAAAATTTAGAAGCTAATTCTCAAATTGATACAATAATTAATACTCAAATCTCAAATTATTATAAAACTGCATTTGATCAACAAATGGGAACTATTCGTTCATGAGAAATGAAACCAATTGATGATGAACAAATTTTATGAACTTTTAGTGATACCTTTAGAAATGATTCAAACCATGAACAATTATATAATAGTGAATCTTATACTAAAGAAATTACTAATACCCATACTTTTACTTTAAGTCTAGCAGAAACATATTCTAAAACTATTTCTCTTAATGCTGGATTCAAGATTCCTTTTTTAGGAGATGGTGAACTTAATGGTAGTGCCGAAAGTCAAGCAACATTTGAAATTTCAGAAGGAAAACAATGAAGTGATAGTAAAACTGAAAAAGTAAGTGTTAAAGCACCTAGCCAAACAATTAAGGCAAGCGCTCATTCTGCTTTAAAAGTATTATATATTATTAAGCAAGGTGTCTATGCCAGCAAAGGAATTGTTAATTTTGAAGTTCAAAAAAAAGATTTAGATGCTAAAAATTTCTTAATTCCTCATTTTTATTTTAAAACAGACGGCAGTTTTCAAAGTAGTATTTGAGAAAAATGATCTGTTTTAGATATTGTTAACACTTTAAAAGAACTCGGTTATCTTAATCAACTTAAAAATAATTCTACTCAATATTCAGTTGTTACTGTTGACGATATTGAAAATCCAAATAATTATTATTTAAATCTACCAATTGCTTGAAAATCACAAGGTGGGCAAATTGAAGTATCACACTATGAAGAATCTTTATCATAATTTAATATTTAACTAAAAATATAATAAAGTCCACCTATAAAATTTAAACTTAGGTGGACTTTATTTTTAACTATTTTCTAACCTTCTTATTAAATCTAAGATAAGACAATCAAATTAATCCTGCTCCTAAAACTCAATAAAAAAGATAAATAGTTTCAGTAGGAACAATTCGTTTTAATTTAAATGGTTGATTTAAATCATTCAAATTACCTGTAAAATCAATATTAGGAACAATACCATAGGCAATTTGTTGTTGACTAAAAGCATCATATAAAAACTCATTATGATAATCAACGCCATTAAACATTAAACTAAAATGATATAAAGGATTAAAAATATTTGAAATTTGACTTTTTTTAATTCTACTCTTAATAGTATTTCTATCACTGTAAGTATCATTAGATGTAAAATCATAATCCTTTCTTTCAATAATAGAAAATAATAGCGTATTTAAAGTTTTAATAAAATAATATTCATCTGAAGTAAAATTAGCTTTAATGAATTCTTTTTCATTAGCACTATAATCGTCCAAATATTGAAAAAAAACATTAACTGACTTTAAAACTTCATAATTTTTTGTAGCTTTAATCATAAAATTTAATAAATAATTATATTTTTCCATTGCTTTATTTGTAATTATCTTTTGCACTACTTTACCAATTGGTTCTTTTGCCTTAATATGAGCAACTGAAGATATTTCCGGCATTATATCTCATGATGTAATTTGTGGACCTTGACGTAATGTCATAACAATACTTTGATAAAAATTATTATAATTTTCAATTTGACTATTTTCTGAATCAGATAAATTTCAAAGTTTTGGTCCAGCAACTAATTCATTCCAAGATATTCGAGTATTTTGATTAACAAAGTCAAAGTCAGAATAAATATTTTTCAAAGTTTCATCATTTTCCATATTAGTAATCAATTTTCTTTGATAATCTTCTTTAATTAACAATAAAGCATCATCTCTTCGATCATAATAATCGTAGTCTACTATAAAAATTGTAAAGTTACCAAGAAATCCTGAAATAGCAGGAAAGAAAAGAAATAAAAATGCCAAAATTGTTGCAATAATACTAGTAGCAGACTCAGGTAAAAATCTTGATAAAATAATTGTCACAACAAGGGCCAAGAAAATAAAACTAGCATATCAAGCAAATGATGAAATATATAAACGATAAAGATATATTGCTTGATAACTATCTTGACTTTTACCAATTGCAAAGAAAATACTTGAAATTAAAAACATTACTAACAAAGAACAAAAAGAAACACTTAAAACAAAAAATAAACGAGATAAATAAATATTTTTAACTTTATAACCATATCGCAATTCAGTTATATGAACATTATTTTTAATTTGACTAATAAAACAACTTACTGTTAAATATATTGTTTGAATAACTAAAAAAATTGAATTGATAATAACTAAAAGATTAATATAAGTTATTTTTTCATTAGGAGAAAAAAGTTTTAAATTACTATTAATAATAAGAAAACCAAAAATATTAACAACTAAACTTAAAATAATAAAAGTACTAATTAAAATAATAAATTTGATACTTTTAAAAAATAATTCAATTTGATTTTTAGTCAAAACTGTAATTTGATTAGCATTAAACCTTAGCTTTAGGGTCTTCATTAAGATATGTCTCCAAATCATCTTGTTTATTATTAATTAATATTGTCGCATTATTTTCAAATATTTCTTTTAAGTTTTCTTTTTCATTAGAAAACTCTCCTTATATAGTATGATAATAATTGTTTTTTTATCATTTTTCTATACTTAGAGAATTATATTCATAAGTTTAAATTTTATAGGTGGACTTTATTTTTAACTATTTTCTAGCCTTCTTATTAAATCTAAGATAAGACAATCAAATTAATCCTGCTCCTAAAGCTCAATAAAAAAGATAAATAGCTTCAGTAGGAACAATTCGTTTTAACTTAAATGGTTGATTTAAATCATTCAAATTACCTGTAAAATCAATATTAGGAACAATACCATAGGCAATTTGTTGTTGACTAAAAGCATCATATAAAAACTCATTATGATAATTAACGCCATTAAACATTAAACTAAAATGATATAAAGGATTAAAAATATTTGAAATTCGATGTTTTTTAATTCTACTTTTAATATCACTCATTCAATCATCATAAGAGTTATAAGATGTAACATCATCACTCTTTCTTTCAATAATAGAAAATAATAGCGTATTTAAAGTTTTAATAAAATAATATTCATCTGAAGTAAAATTAGCTTTAATGAATTCTTTTTCATTAGCACTATAATCGTCCAAATATTGAAAAAAAACATTAACTGACTTTAAAACTTCATAATTTTTTGTAGCTTTAATAATAAAATTTAATAAATAATTATATTTTTCACTTGCTTTATTTGTAATTATCTTTTGCACTACTTTACCAATTGGTTCTTTTGCCTTAATATGAGCAACTGAAGATATTTCCGGTATTATATCTCATGATGTAATTTGTGGACCTTGACGTAATGTCATAACAATACTTTGATAAAAATTATTATAATTTTCAATTTGACTATTTTCTGAATCAGATAAATTTCAAAGTTTTGGTCCAGCAACTAATTCATTCCAAGATATTCGAGTATTTTGATTAACAAAGTCAAAGTCAGAATAAATATTTTTCAAAGTTTCATCATTTTCCATATTAGTAATCAATTTTCTTTGATAATCTTCTTTAATTAACAATAAAGCATCATCTCTTTCATCGTAATCCATGTTGTTTCCAGCAAAATTACTTGAAAAGTTACCAAGAAATCCTGAAATAGCAGGAAAGAAAAGAAATAAAAATGCTAAAATTGTTGCAATAATACTAGTAGCAGACTCAGGTAAAAATCTTGATAAAATAATTGTCACAACAAGGGCCAAGAAAATAAAACTAGCATATCAAGCAAATGATGAAATATATAAACGATAAAGATATATTGCTTGATAACTATCTTGACTTTTACCAATTGCAAAGAAAATACTTGAAATTAAAAACATTACTAACAAAGAACAAAAAGAAACACTTAAAACAAAAAATAAACGAGATAAATAAATATTTTTAACTTTATAACCATATCGCAATTCAGTTATATGAACATTATTTTTAATTTGACTAATAAAACAACTTACTGTTAAATATATTGTTTGAATAACTAAAAAAATTGAATTGATAATAACTAAAAGATTAATATAAGTTATTTTTTCATTAGGAGAAAAAAGTTTTAAATTACTATTAATAATAAGAAAACCAAAAATATTAACAACTAAACTTAAAATAATAAAAGTACTAATTAAAATAATAAATTTGATACTTTTAAAAAATAATTCAATTTGATTTTTAGTCAAAACTGTAATTTGATTAGCATTAAACCTTAGCTTTAGTGTCTTCATTAAGATATGTCTCCAAATCATCTTGTTTATTATTAATTAATATTGTCGCATTATTTTCAAATATTTCTTTTAAGTTTTCTTTTTCATTAGAAAACTCTTGATCATATTTGATTAATCCTTCATCAACAATAATAACATGATCTAACAATGTTTTAATTTCCTCAATTAAATGAGTAATAACAACAATTAATGTTTCTTGATTTTTTAATTTTTTTATTACTTCCAAAATTATTTTTTTATTGGCAAAATCAACATTAGCTGTTGGTTCATCAAAAAAGATTATTTTTGGTTTTAATAATAAACAAACATAAAGTGATAATAATTTTTGTTGTCCTGCTGATAAACTACCAATTTTATTTTTTAATCATGGTTGAACATCAATAAATTTGTTAATTTCATTAATCCTAGTTTTAAAAACAGTTTTTGATAAAAGTGTCATATTTCTAATCATATTAATATAAGAACTTACTTTAATATTTTTTGGTAACTCATTATTTTCAGAGAAAAAATATCAATCTTTATAATCAATTGTCTTAATTGTTTGATTATTATATTTAATTATTCCAGAATCAAATTTATATTCTTGAAAAATAATTTTTACTAAGGTTGTTTTTCCAGCACCATTATTACCTAACAAACCATAAATTTTTCCAGGTTCAAAAGTAAGAGAAACATCTTTTAAAACTGTTTTTTGTTTAAATCTTTTTTGAATGTTTTCAAGTTTTAACATTATTACCCCTTTTTAATTAATATAAATAAATGGTACTACAATTTTACTATCTTGATATGTAATTTTATCATTAAAATCAAATGATGTTAAATCTGTAATGATTTTATTAGCAAAATCATCAGTATAAACCGCTTTTAATAAATTATTAGATCTATCAAATGTTAAAGTTCTATCAAATAAAGCACCATTTAAAAGCAAAAATGAAGCAAAATTAATTGCTGTATCACCTAAAAATCTAATTGTTACTCCATAACCTTTATTGCCAGAAATTCAATAAAAAGAAGCAAGAAAAATTGTTGCTGTTTTAAATCAAGCATTGCCTATTGCTTCACTAGCTGCCTTTGCTTTTAAATCTTGATTAACTAAATCAAAATCAGTAACTTTATTTGCTGATTTTAAATTAATTTTATTAGAGCGCTCTGCTCGATCAACATGAACATTTTGAATATTAGGATCGTAAGCAGGAACAGCAATTAGGGTATATTTATCATTAGTAAATTGTGCTAAAGCAGCATGATTATAAATACTGCCTGCTTTTCAATGATATCAAGTTCCAAGTCAATAATTAATGTTTAAAATATTACCATCTCAAGTTTGATCAATAATCAAATGTGTTTTTTCATTATTACTATGAGTCGGAGCAGAATTAGTATAAACTGTATCTTTATGATTTTCTGCAGTTAAATTAAAAGTATATGCTTCAACATTATAAGGTGACGATTTATCACCTGGATATCTTCATTTATGTAAACCATTTCAAAGATTACTCATATATAAAAAACTAACAGTAACTGCTCGATACTTTTTTAAAAATTCATCTTTATTTGCTGCTAAAGTTGTAATATTTAATGATAAACCCTTTATTTTATAATCATATCAAGTATCTTTAGATTTTTTTCCTAAAGCATAATTTACTGAATTTTCAATATTAGGTAAACTTGTTTGTTTATTAGAACTAATATAAACTCGATAAGTGGTATTATAATTTTGCCCTTCAAGAGTATAATAATCATCTTCATCAGTTGTTGAAAAATCATCAGAGTTAGAAACTAAATCAATATTTTTTTGAATTTGTTGAAAATTTTGGGTTGATAAATTATTAACTTTTTGAGCAGCTGCTAAAATTGATGTTGCACTAAAAATTGGAATTAATGTTGATAAGCTTATTAATAATTTTTTCATTTTAATTAAACTCCCTTATTCTATTTGCTTAAAGTATAAAGAAAAATATAAAAAAAACAAGTTGATTTTACTGAACTTGTTTTAAAAAACTTTAATATTCAATTTTTTGATTTAATCTGATATTAATAAATATAAAAACAGCTGACCCTAAAATTGAAATTGGTAAATTTAAATATTGTTGTCAAGCATTATTAGTAATTCATTCAGGAGCAGTGATACCAAAGATTGGTATATATGAAAATATCATTCCAACCTTATCTTGAAATAAAGTTATAATCATAGTCATATAAAGAAAAATAGCACCTAAAATACCAAATCATAAAAATTGTTTATCAAATGTGCTAAATGTTCTTAAACAAATAAAAACAAACAACATAATAACAAAGAGACAATTAATAGTAATATTAAATAATAATCATAAAACATTAGTAATAGAAAATTTTGGTTTAAAACCATAACAAATAGCAACAATAATAAAAAGCAATAACATTCTTGTAAAAGCATAAATTAATAAAAAAAATAAATTAGACAAAAATAATCCTTGCCTTGTAGTCTTGGAAAATAACATAATTTGTTCTTGTTTATTTTTAATATTTTTATGAAAAATTTTATTTGCTAAAGCAAGATAATCAAAAAAAGTAATTGTTCAAAATAATGAGAAAATCATTCGATTAAGATCATTATTATCTAATAATCGAGTTTTATCATCATAAGCAGCCGGAGTAATTAATAAAATAATAATATAAAATCCAAGAACAACTGTAAAAATAAAATAATAGAACTTATATAAAGAAAAATTATATCTGATTATTGCTCAATTGTTTTTCATTTACTAACTCCTTTTGATATATTTCTTTATAACTTTTAATTAAATTAGTATTTTCATTAATCATAATTTTTTCAATAATTGTATTATTTTTTAGAATTAAAACTTCTTTACATATTGCTGTAGCTTCTTCAACTAAATGAGTACAATAAATAATAATTTTATTTTGTAAATTATTATTAATATATTCAATAAAAATATCACGCATTAATGGATCTAATCCTTTTGTTGGTTCATCAAAAATATAAATTTCCTTATTAAAACCTAAAGCCAAACAAATTTTTAATTTTTGCTTCATTCCATTTGAAAGATTTTTCATTTTTGTTAGTTGTTTTAAATCAAAATCAAAAATTTTAGCAATCTCATCTATATTACTTTGATAATTACGATTTAAATTTTTAATAAATTTAATATAAAACTTAACACTTAAATTTTTAGGAAATATTTCATCAACAGAAATATAAGCAACATCTTCAAGTGTAAATTTTTTATTACTAGTTGCAAGACCATTTTTAGTGATTTCACCACTTTTGGGAATTAATAATCCTTGAATTAATTTAATCAAAGTACTTTTACCAGCACCATTTGGTCCTAAAATACCAATTTTAGCTTTATTATCTATTGTTAAATTAATATCTTTTATCCCCATAGTCTCTGTAAACATTTTTTCAACATTTTTTAATTCAATCATAATTTAAATCCTTTTAAATTCATTTCTTATTATCATTTATAATCTGCACCTGCAATCTTTTTTGGTATAACTCAAGCAAAAAATCTAATAACTATACCATTTCCTTTATCAATTTTATTAAGAACTAATGAACTAATATTTAATGTTATATTAACAACTGTGGCAGCGGCAGCATAAATTCCTGTATCACCAACAATTTGAACTAAACTGCCAAGAGTTTCAGCATCATAACAAATATCTTGTATCAATTCATGATTAAAATCTAATCCTCAAGTACCAATAATTCAACTATATCATGCTTTAGGTTTTTCAACATGAATTCTTCAATCATTAATACTATAAACACTAAAATTAGCATCTTTTTTTGTTTCACCAAACAAAAGTTGCTTTGCATCATTAATATTTGTATTTATAAGTTGAAAATTTTTTATTAAATCAATAAATTCACTCGTTAAATTTTGATTTAGAAATAATTGATAATTTATTACAACATCACTTCCTTTTTGAACTAAAGAATTTAAAACTAATTCTTGATCAATTTGTTCTAAACTATCAATATTTTCATCTAAAACTTTATTATTATTTTTATTTGAATCAATAGTAATTTCATTATTCATTTTATTACTTGATAGATTCATAGCAATCGTTGTTAAAGTACCAGAAGCAATCATAGTACTTGCACCTAATACAATTAAAAATTTTTTCACAATAAAAACCCCTTACCCTATTTGCTTAAAGTATAAATAAAAATATAAAAAAAACAAGTTCTATAAATGAACTTGTTTAAAAACCTTTTTAAAACATCAAATTCCCTGGTGTTCTTGGAAATGGAATTACATCACGGATATTATTAACACCAGTAATTAACATAATTAACCGTTCCATTCCTAAACCAAAACCAGCACTAGGAGCATAACCAAATTTTCTTAAGTCAAAATATCATTGTAAGTCTTCACTGGCAATTTTAAATTGTTCTTTATTAGCTAATAATTGTTGATAATTATCTTCTCTAACTGATCCACCAATCAATTCACCAATACCCGGAACTAATAAATCTAATGCAGCAACAGTTTTTTGTTCAGTATGGTTAATATCAATTGGATTTGCTTTCATATAAAAAGCTTTAATTGCTTGTGGATAATTAATAACAAAAACTGGACCTTGATATGCTTCTTCACAAAGATATCTTTCGTGTTCAGATTGTAAATCCATTCCTCATTTAATATCGTTATAAACAAATTCTTTACCGTTATTCTTTGCCTTTTCTAACAATTTAATCACTTCACTATAAGTAATTACCTGATAGTTATCAAGCACGGTTAATTTTTCTAACATAGTAATTAAATCGTGTTGCTCTTTATTATCTTTGTTTGATTTTTCTTGCTGTAATTTTGTTTGAAAAAACTCAATTTCATCATGACAATAAGTTAAAACATTGCTAACAACTGAAGCAACCATATTTTTTGCCAAATCAATCGTATCATTCAAACTAGCAAAAGCAAATTCAGGTTCAACCATTCAAAATTCAGCAGCATGACGAGTAGTATTAGAATTTTCAGCACGAAAAGTTGGACCAAAAGTATAAACTTTTTTAAAACCTTGAGCAAAAGATTCAGCATTCAATTGACCACTAACAGTTAAAGCAGCTTTTTTACCAAAAAAATCTTTATGATATTGATTGTTAGCAATCGTTGTTACAGTAAAATTTTCACCAGCACCTTCAGCATCATTAGCAGTAATGATTGGACTATTTAAATAAATAAATCCTTTTGCTTGAAAAAATTGATGAATCGCAAAAGCAATCTGATTACGAACTTTAAAAATGGCAAAAAAAGTATCAGTTCTCACTCTTAAATGCGCTTGCTCACGTAAAAATTCTGAACCATGGGCCTTTTTTTGAATTGGATAATCTTTATCTGCTAAACTAAGAAAATCTAAAGATTCTAATTTTAATTCAAATGGTTGTTGTGCATTTTTAGTCATTACCAAAGTTCCTGTGACACTAACAGCACTACCAGTTGTAATTTCTGTTATTTTTTTTCATGAACTATGATCAGAATGATAAACTACTTGTAAAGATTTTAAAGTACTACCATCATTAATAACTAAAAAACCAATTTTATTGCTATTACGATTTGACTTAACTCATCCTTGAATGGTAATTGTTGGAAGTGTTTTAAACTTACTATCATATAATTGATTAATGGCTACTATCACTAGTTTTTAACTCCTTATTCTCGGTTATTTTTCTTATTGATTATGCTTTTCTTTATTATATCTTAACTAATAATATATTATAATAATAGCAACTAAATTAAAAAAGATTTTTATTTTCTAGGAGATAAAATGGGAAAATTTGTCAAACTAATCAAAGCTGGCTATATGGAAGGTGTTAGTGAACCTTGATGTAATGACCAAGGAGTAGCAATTCTGCCTTTTATTTATCAATATAATCAATACTGATTTCTATTAATTCATGAAACAAATCCATTATTAAACGGCAGATTACATCAAAGTTATGGAACTTTAACTGGTGGATGTGAACTAAAAAAAGATATCTTAACAACTGTTAAAGACGAATTAATTGAAGAAACAGGAATTAATATTAAAGATAAAAATAATGAAAGAGCAACAATTTATAATTTAGGTAGTTACTATGCTAATAAAACTAATATTAAAATTTGACATTTATTTGCGATTGATTTAAGTGATTTAGGATTAAATTTACAAGAAACTTATTATGGCAAAGGTGATGGATCAATTGGTGAAAAAGGAATTAGAGGTGTTTTTGTTAATGAATTTGATTTAGACAAAAGCAATGACACACTTGCATTAGCAATTTATGCTAAATTAAAAATCGAAAATATTCTTAATGATAATGAAAAATAGAAAGAATAAAAATGGAAAAAATTTATCAATTAAAAACTTTAGCAGATACTAAAACTATTGCTCAAGCAATTAGTAAAATTGCCAAAGAAAATCTTTATCTCTTACTGACTGGACCTTTAGCTAGCGGTAAAACACAATTAACAAAATTTATTGGTGTTGAACTAGGAGTAAAAACAGTTATTAGTTCACCAAGTTTTATTATTTTAAATCAATATCAAACAAAATATCCTTGAAAACTAATTCATATTGATGCTTATCGCTTAAATAAAAATACTGACTTTCAAGAATACTTTGAACTAACAGTTAATAATTTTTCAATAATTGAATGACCAGAAAAAATTACTTGAGATTTTACAAAATTAAAAACAATTAAGATTAATTTTCAATTAAAAAATCAGCAACGAACAATCACAATTACAACTAATAACTTAACAGAACAAGAAATTAAACCTTTAAATAAAAAAAATGTCTAAATTAAGCATTTATTAAAAAAATAATACAATTTTATTGTATTATAAATAAAAATACGATATCGTATCGTTATTTTTTCAAAAATTACAAGAAAGGAGACAGAAATGTCAAATAATAAAAATTTTTTAGAATCAAAAAAACAATTATATAAAAACTGAAAACTTTATGCTACTGCATTTGTAGTAATTGGAGTTGGATTAGGGGTTGGTTTAGGAGTAGGATTAAACACTACTTCACACAATTCAATTGTTCCAATCCCAACTGATCCAATAAAAGATAATAATATTAATAATCAAATTACAGTCGAAGCACAAGGTAATGTTTTTGATAATACAAAAAACTCTAATTTAAGTTATTATCATTCACAATTCACTCCAACAGGGATTTTTGTAACAAAATTATCAACAGTTAGCATTATTAGCCCAAAAACAAATAATGAACTTTATGCCTTTGTTGGTCAATGAGGACCTTACAAAAATTTAAATGATGGCAAATCATTAACTCCAGAAAAGATAACTTTAACTTCTGGTACAACAACATTTACACCAAATCAAGATGGAATCCTATATATTAGTAATCAAAGTTTTACTACTAATATTTCAGTAAACATTAATGTTGAAAATGGGATTAAAGTTCCAACTTTTAAAGTAAATGAAACAACAAGTGAAGAATTTAATCAACAATTAAATGAAACAAGTTCACCATTTGTTGAAATTATTGGTAATAACGTCTTTGGTACATTTCAAATTTCCTTAGCTAATGAATTATGAAAAAATAACTTAACAGCAATTAATAAAATAAATGATACAGTCAAAAATTGAGATGAAATTTATGAATTATCAAATTATACTAGTGGTTTAGGTTCAAATTTTGACGGTGTCGCAAAAAAATATCATAATAAAATTCAAATTGCTAATCCAGACAGCGGTGGCGGTTATGCTTATGCAACTAATGATTATATTAGTTTTCAAAATAATACTGGTGCCGGAAAAGGTTTATTTACTAGTGGAAAAAGTGATCAATGAGGACTATGACATGAAATTGGTCATACTTACCAAAATCCAGATTATAATTTTAGTGGCTTTGGTGAAGTAACAGTTAATATTAACTCTTTCTGAATTCAAGAAGCATTTGGTTTTAAAAATAGAATTTTTAGTGACAAAAATACAATTACTAATATTAAAAATTATATTAATTCAACTAATCCAGATAAAAAAATCACCGATTTAGATATTTGAGGTCGATTAGGAATTTTCTTACAATTACATATGGCTTATGGTAAGGAATTTTTCCCAACATTAAACCAAGAATATCGCCTATTATCTCCAGAAGAAAAACCAAAAACTGATGCTGAAAAATATCAAACTTTTATTAAAATGACTTCAAAAATAGCAAATCGTAATCTAATTCCTTTCTTTGAAAAATGAGGAATTCATGCTAGTCAAACAACAATTAATGATGTAGAACAATATCCAGAATTAACAAAAGATATTTGAAATAATATTTTTGATAACCATATTGAAACTAATGCAATTATTGATTATAACTTAAATAAATATAATCCTACTCTTGGTGTTCAAGTTAAACAAGACGCAATCCTTAACTTAAATTTTGGTGAAAAAGTTAATCATGAGAAAGCAATCAATGCTTTATCTAATATTAGTAACGATATGATAATTGGAACAATATCAGAACCAAACTGAAATTCAATTAATTGAAAAAACGAAAATATTACTAACTATTCTGGTGTTAATATTAGAGAACCAAATAAAACAGGTAATAAATATTTAATTCCAACAAAAATTACTACTAATAATTCAGTTAGAATTCTTGGCCTAGGAGATGTTGAAAATGGTATTTTTGGACTAAATACAGCTGAAACAAAATTATTTATTAATACTACAAATATTACGATTCATTCATACTTTAAAAATCAAGCTTATGTAGCAATTTCAGTTACTGATGAAAATGACAATACCATTTACAACATGACTGTTAATGGTGATGAAACAACAATGAAGTTTCAAGACTTAAATAACATTAGTTATAAAAATAATTATAAAATCAAATTCTGATTTGCTGAACCAACTCGTGGTTTATATTATGCTAATAATCGATGAAATCAAGTTAAAACTTTAGGTACTAATAACATTACTTTTGAAATTATTAATAACAATTTAATAAAACTATAAGATTAAAGAAGATGCTTAAAATGCATCTTTTTTTATTTTTTTTAACTTGAAACCTATTTTAGCAGAGTTATAATTAAAAATAGGAAAGGTTATTAGCGTGATAAATTGTGAAAAAATTATTATGTTTATTAGGAACTACTGCAATTTTAACATCAGCAAGTAGTGCTATTATTACGACAGCAGTAAAACCAACAGAACAAAAATTACAAAATAGCAAGCAAGTAAAATCTGCAGATAATTACATTCAGTTTACTAATTTAAAAAAAGAATATGATCAATTATCAGAAACTGAACAAAAAAACATTGCCATTGCAATGGCAAAATTACCAACATTAAACGATAATGAAAGAAATCAATATTTAAAAAATTCAAATATTACTTTTATTAAAAATAATAAAGCAATAATTGAAAACATGTATCTTTTATATAATTCAATTTCAAAAATGACAAAATCTGTTGTACAAACAACATATTCGTTAAATATTAATTGAAAAATGATAAATCAATTTATTAATTTAGATTTTGGTGATTCAAATAATTATACTCCAACAGTAAGTATGTATGGTCCAAGTCATTGATGAACAGCACTTTGAGATTGAGGATTTAAAGTTAATTTCCCAGAAGGTGATGTTAATATTATGCGCATTGTTAATTTACTATCTTCACTTTATAATGGGATAGATTTTGGTTCATTAGAAACAGTTCTTCAATCTGGTTATACTTTTTTTGATTACTTAATCAATATTGACAAGCATAGTAATGATAAAGCTGAAGTATTGTATAACATTGTTGTTAAAACTGAAACAGACTTCAAAAACTCAGGTATTCCATTTACTGACAAACTCTATAATATTTTTGATACATTTAATAGTATTTTACAATTTTATAAAGGACAAAATCTTTCAGAAACTTCTAAGGTAATTAAAGTGATAATTGAAATACCATTAAAAATGTCTCTTGAAGACATAGGGGCAAAATATTCTGATATTTTAACTAAAACAATTAGTATTTTAAATAATGCTAAAGCAATTTTAAATGATACTCTGCAAATTGTATTACCAAATATTATTTGAAACTATCTTAAAAAAGCAACTAAAGCAATGATAAAAGCAGATGAAAATCATAATGGAGTTAATATAAAGTTTCAACAATTTTTAATTCCAAAAGGATTTGGTGCTCAATAATGAAAAAAATAATTAGTTTTTTAACTTCATTGTCTGTATTAAGTACAAGCTCAACTATGATTATCTCATGTACTGAATCTTATGCTGATTGCTTTGATCAAAATGGTAAGAACGTCACTGATAAAGGCTCAGACCAAAAACAATGAAGTGATCTAACTTTAATGCAAATTAAAATGTTAACATTATCAAAATCAAAAATTCCAGATGCAAGCACTTTTCAAACAATGAATAATAAATCTTTAGTCGAACTAAATGAAAAGTATTTTAGTCAAATAATAAATAAATGAAATTTTAACTATGATTTTACATTTTTAATTACTAACTATCATTCTATTGACAGAGATGTTATTGGTCAAATGCAAACAAACAAACTTGCAGACAAAAATCCAGGAATATATTTATTTTTAAATTTACCAACAATTGATATTAACAACATTGAAAATGAACCAGAAATTAATTTTCAATTCTTATTTATGATTAAAGAAACTTCAGGAAAAATTATTGGCAATAACAATAATAATTGATTTTACTGAGTTGACCTAAATATAGAAAAATCTTTGCCAAATAATAATGATCTTTTTTTTAATTTCAATAAAGTAAAAACAAACGAACAACGAGTAGTAACAAATCCGAATCCAACTTATGAAGATTATTTTGACGAAAATGCTAAGAATGTCACTGATAAAGGCTCAGACCAAAAACAATGAAGTGATCTAACTTTAATGCAAATTAAAATGTTAACATTATCAAAATCAAAAATTCCAAATGCAAGCACTTTTCAAACAATGAATAATAAATCTTTAAATGAAACAATTAGTATTTTAAATAATGCTAAAGCAATTTTAAATGATACTCTGCAAATTGTATTACCAAATATTATTTGAAACTATCTTAAAAAAGCAACTAAAGCAATGATAAAAGCAGATGAAAATCATAATGGAGTTAATATAAAGTTTCAACAATTTTTAATTCCAAAAGGATTTGGTGCTCAATAATGAAAAAAATAATTAGTTTTTTAACTTCATTGTCTGTATTAAGTACAAGCTCAACTATGATTGTCTCATGTACTGAATCTTATGCTGATTGCTTTGATCAAAATGGTAAAAACGTCACTGATAAAGGTTCAGACCAAAAACAATGAAATGATTTAATTTGAGGAATATCAATAGCTATAATAACATTACCAAAAGCAAAAATTTCAAATGCAAATATTTTTCAAACGATGAATAATAAAACTTCAAATGAATTAAGTGAAAATTATTTTTATACTTTTGAAAAAAATAATTGAGACTTTAATTATAATTTTACTTTCTTAATTACAACTTATGATTCTATTGACAAAGATGTTATTAACGAAATGCAAACAAACGAACTTGCAGACAAAAATCCAGGAATATATTTATTTTTAAACTTACCAACAATAAATATTAATAATATTGAAAATGAACCAGAAATTGATTTTCAATTCTTATTTATGATTAAAGATACATCTGGAAAGATTATTGGTAATAACAATAATAATTGATTTTATTGATATGATTGTAATATGATTAGCATCTTACCAAATAATACTGAATTTTTCTTTAATCTCAAAGAAAAGATACTTCAAGAACGAGTAGTAACAAACTTTTATGGTGAATAAAAGAAATAAAAAATAGGAATGAGATAAAACTCATTCCTATTTTTATGATGGTCAACCACCAAAATAATGATTACCAACTCAATTAAAGTAGTTATCACCTAATAAATGAAGCGACTTATAAATAGTTAAAGTATCATAAGTTCAATTACCACTATCATAAGGTTGGTAAGGATTCAAAAAGGCAACTAATATTGTAAATAATATTAATAAACCAATGGCAATCGGAGTAAAAGCATAAAATACTGTTAACTGGCGATTATGATAACTTACTAAACTACCTAATAATCAGCCTGAACCAATGGCAATCATTCAATATAATAACATAACTGGGCTAAAGCCATAAAATATCATTCAAAATAAGATTAATCAAATGAAAGTCATAATAACTTTTGACATAATTTTTGTTTTAAATAGCTTGTAATTATAAATAATTGGAAACATTGCTCCAATTGAAATCAAACTTAAAATCATAAAACCATTTAAGATATTAATATGATCAACTGTTGTTTGAATGACTCCAGTTAAGAAAATAGCACCTAATCAAATAATAACTGCTTTTCATGTTCCATAAAAACCTTCAATATAACGACCAACTCGATAAAACATTCATAAAGATAAAAGTAAACTTAAAGCATCAAACTCAACAAAAGGATAAGTAATTCATCTTCAATATTGATTAGCACCATAAACAAGATTACGATCTGAAGCACCAAAAACTAAATGAATAACAGCGCTACTAACACCGGCATTAAAAGACCCTGAATTATTCATTAAAATTGTAAAAATAATATAACAAACAATTGGTAAAGCAAAGAATAGTCAAGTAACAATTAAATGAGGATTAGTTGATTTTAAAAGTGCATCTTTCAAAAAACGGCGATTTTGAAAATTAACTTTCTTTCATTTTTTTGCTCTTGGTGACTCATCTTCTGAATCATCATCAGCTTTTTCTGCTTGATATTCTTCAACAATTGTTGGATTAACTGTCTTAGTTATTGCTGGAAAAGGTTTCGCTAATTCTTTAATAATATTATTAGGAGTAGCAATAATAATATCCATTGCCGGAGAATGACGGAATTCATTTTGTCTTTCATCATTCAGAACAACAACTAAAACTTTAAAGTGATTATCAGTTAAAGCAAATTCTTTTTTTAAAGCAGTCAAAATTACATCATCTTTGACTTTAACTTCATTGCTATTAGCAATATGTTGTTTAATAATTTCAATTATTTGATATTTTTCACTTGCTTTATTAACCAAATAAACTTTTCCTTTTGCATCATCACGAAGTTTTGCCGGAATATTAAATGGTTGATAATTTTCAAAATTAATAAAATAATCAACTAATTGTAAACCTAGAACATCTAAAATATTTTCTTCCATTAATTGCCATTTTCCTTTCTTAATAATTTTAACCTATTTTGAAAAAAATCTGGTAATTCAGCAGTAAATACCATAACTTTTTTTGTTCTTGGATGTTTAAAAGTAATTTTATAAGCATGCAAATATTGCCCTAAATTACTATCTTCTACCGGAAATTTACTATATGTTGGATCATTAACAACAGGATGATTAATTCATTGAAAGTGAACTCGAATTTGATGAGTTCGACCAGTTTCTAATTGACAAGATACTAATGAGTAATTATTAAAAGTTTCTAAAACTTTAAAATGAGTAATTGCTGCTTTAGCATTTGCTTCATTCACTGCCATTTTACGACGATGAACTTTATCACGAGCAATCGGAGCATCAATTGTTCCTGATTGTGCTTTAATTTTACCATGAACTAAAGCAATATACTCACGAATTATTTCATGGTTTTTTAATTCTTGAGCTAAAAAATAATGACTTTGATTATTTTTTGCCACAATTAACAAACCAGTTGTTTGTTTATCTAAGCGATGAACAATACCTGGTCGTGATTCTTGATTGACTGAAGACAACTCTTTCATATTAAATAATAAACCATTAACTAAGGTATTATCAAAATTACCTGCTCCTGGATGAACAACTAAATTATTTGCTTTATTAATCACAATAATATCATCATCTTCATAAATAATATTAATAGCAACTGGTTTTGCTACTAAACCATTTTCATTAGAATTATTAATAATATTAATCACAACCATATCACCAGTTTTTAATAACTGCTTTTGACTTGCAGCAACTTTGTCATTAACTGTCACTTGTCCTTGTTTAATTAAATTAGTAATAAAAGTTCGCGAATAATTTTGATCTTGTAATTGTTGAGCTAAAAACTTATCAAGTCTAGTTTCAGAAAGATCTTGATATTGAAAACTAAACTGTTTTTCGTGTTGCTTCATGTTCTTCTTTGTTTACTTTCTTAGTTTTTCGTGTTGCTTGTTTTTCTTTATGATTATAAACAAAATTTTTAATTAAACTAACAATTATTGCAATAACAATAATACAAATACCAATTGTTACCATCATATCAGCAAGATTAAAAATTGTATATGGTTTAAACAACTCCCAATTCAAAAAGTCAATCACACCGCCATGATTTAAAAAGCGATCAATGAGATTACCAATTGTTCCTGCAAGAATAAAAACAATTCCTACGATATGACTTGTTGTGCGACTAAAAGTTCATCAAATTAATAAAATAAAAGCAACAATAAAAGCAATTGTAATTAATAAACTCGTTTTACCCTGATTTAAACCAAAAGCGGAACCACCATTAATAACATATTTAATTGTAATAAATCCAGGCATAAATCAATCTGGATGAGGTTCATCTAAAGTTAAATTTTGTTTAACAACTAATTTTATTACTTGATCAAAGACAATTAAAAGCATTAATACGACAATCGTAATAATTTTTGCTTTTATTTTTCAATTGTAATTAGTAAAATGATTTTTTACTTTAACTTTAAATTGCTTCATAATTGCTTTTTAATTTTCCCTTTATTTTTTCTTAGCTAATACTTGTGAACATCGTTGACAAACATCAGTTACTAAACTTGAATAAATTAATCAACAACGAGGACATTTACTTCCTTGTTTTAAGGAAACAGTAATTTCTGCTAAATCACTACTATAAGTTGTATTAATATTATCATTAGTTCATTTTGCTGAGCTAACAATTAATAATTTTTCTAAATCTTTGGCACTAATTTCACTTAATAGCGGATTTTCTTGCTTTAATTTAATTACAACATCTGATTCTAAAGTATTTTTAATAATTGCTTTTGTTTGTGCTTGTGATATTGCTTGATTAACATCCGTTCTCAATTTTAAAAAGGCATCTCATTTTGTTAAAAGTGCTTTTTCTTGCTTAATTTTTCAAGGTTGTGGAAATGATTGTTCCATAAGTGAAGTCTTTGCTTGATCTCATGATGTTTGGTTTAAACTTTGAAATGCTTCTTCACAAGTATGAGGCAAAATTGGACTTAATAAACCAATTAATGAAGTAAGAATGTAAAACATTGTTGTTTGAATTTGTCTTCTTCTAATATCATTAGCAAGATTCAAATATAAAATATCTTTACTAATATCACAATAAAACGCTGATAAATCATTAGTAATAAAGTTTAATGTTTCTTTATAAAAATTAATAAAATCATAATTTTGATAAGACTGATGACTAAGTTTAATCAAATTATTTAATTTCACCAAAATATATTGATCAACTTCTGCTAAAGTTTCAAAAACTTGCTCAAACTGCTTATTAATAATACTTTTAAAATTAAAATCAAACAAATTACCTAATAAAAATCTTAATAAGTTACGAATTTTACGATAATTTTCACTAATTTGTTTTAAAATTTCTGGCCCAATTGCTGTATCATCTTGAAAATCAACACTAGCAACTCATAAACGTAAAATATCAGCACCATAATTTTGACAAATACTTGACAAAGTAATTGTATTACCTAATGATTTAGACATCTTATTACCTTTTTCATCATTAACAAAACCGTGAGCCAAAGCTGTTTTATAAGGACTTTGATTAGCATTAACAACACCAGTAATTAAACTAGAATTAAATCAACCACGAAATTGGTCATTACCTTCTAAATATAAATCAACCGGTCAAGGTAAATCATTATTTTTGATTACTGCTAAATGAGAAACACCACTATCATATCAAACATCCATAATATCAGTTTCTTTTGTAAAAATATTATTAGGACTATCTTTATGTTGATAGTTTTTTGGTAATAATTCTTGTGCTGATTTTTGATATCAAATATTGCTACCTGCTTTTGCAAACAAATCAGCAACATGATTAATTACTTTACTATCTAAAATTGCCGTCTTTTTTTCAGTATAAAAAATTGGAATTGGTACTCCTCAAATTCTTTGGCGCGAAATACATCAATCGTTACGATTTTTAATCATTAATGTTAAACGTTTTTTACCTCACTCAGGTAAAAAATCAACTTTAGTAATCGCTTTTAAAACTGTCGGTTTCAAAGTTTTAATCGCAATAAATCATTGTCAAGTGGCACGATAAATAACTGGTTTTTTCGTTCTTCAATCATGAGGATAAGAATGAATAATACCATTACTTGATAATAAATTATTTTTTGCTTTTAATCGATTAATAACTAATTCATTAGCATCATCATAAAACTTGCCAACTAAAGTATCATCATTAATAGCTTCTGTATATTTACCTTGATCATCAATTGGAATATTAATTTTAATTTTATGTTTTAATGCCAAATTAAAATCATCAACACCAAATCCTGGAGCAATATGAACAATCCCTGTTCCTGACTCTAAATTAACATGATCACTATGAACAACTGGAGTTATTCTGTCATATAACGGATGCAATACTTTTAAACCAATTAAATCTTTACCTGAAATTTGTTTAATAATTTTGTAATCTTCAATCTTATTAGTTTTAACAAAACTAGTTAGCAAATCAAGTGCTAAATAATACTTTTTCTTATCAACTTTAATTAAAACATAAGTAAAATTTTCATTTACTGCTAACATTTGATTAGCCGGAATTGTTCATGGTGTTGTTGTTCAAATTACTAAAGCAGTATTAGCATCTTTAGCCAAATTAAAAGCAACAAAAATTGCTCAACTCTTCTTATTAATATATTCGATTTCTGCTTCAGCTAAAGCACTTTCACTACTTGGTGATCAATAAACTGGGTATAAATTACGATAAACTAATTTTTTTTCAATCATTTTAGCAAATAATCTAATTTGTTCTGCTTCATAATTTTGATCAAAAGTATAATAACAATCTTTAAAATCAGTTAATAATCCCAATCTTTGAAATTGAATTTTTTGACTAGCAATTTGTTTTGTCGCATAAGTTTGACATTTATCACGAAATTCATTAATGGTAATTGCTTTACGATCAATGCCACTATTTGTCACAGCTTGCTCAATTGGTAAACCATGAGTATCTCAACCAGGAATATAAGGAGCATAATAACCATTACTATTATAATAGCGAACAATCATATCTTTTAAGATTTTATTTAAAGCATGACCCATATGTAAGTCACCATTAGCATAAGGTGGACCATCATGCAAAATAAAAGGTTTACCGTTTTTATTTTTTGTTATTAATTTTTGATAAATTACTTTCTTATTTCAAAAATCTTGAATAATCAATTCTTTTGCTGGTAAATTAGCACGCATTTCAAAATTAGTTTGTGGCATAAGTAATGTATCTTTATAAGATTCTTTATGATTTTTGTTCATTATTACTCCAGTTAAATCAATATTTATTAATTAATTATAATTGTAATTTAATCATAAATAAAGCATTTTATTATTAATAAAAAATAATTATTAACTTATTTCTGGGTTGAATAAAAATATTTCCGGATTGCTCCTAACAATTCCTTTTTGAGAAATATTTTATGTTACCTACCTTTCATTTAAACATAAAAGTCTCTTTCTTACTCCAAGCACTCCCAAAATCAAAAAGAAAATCTGTTAGTCTTTTCAATTCATATAATTTTAAAAAAATATTAATAATATTATGAGCAGAGAAGGAGAAACTCATGACTAAAAAAGATTTAACTAGTATTTTTTTAAACAAAAATTGAATTATTAATGAAACACCAAAAGCAGTAGCAATTACTGCTCCACAAAATTATTTTACAAGAAAAAATAACGATAAAATGGTAATTTGATTTTCAAAATCAAGTGTTTCTAATTCAATTAAATTTGAAAATCGAATGATTGTTTGAATTGATCTTAATAAAGATTATCAAATTATTACCCTTGATAGTAATAATAAAGAAATCGCTAAAACTGCAATTTCAGGACAAGAGCTACATCAAGAGATTAAAGCAACAATCAATCAAATGAAAGAAAATTATTTAGCAAAGAAAAAATAACTTTATTGAAAATTAAAACTGACAACTTAATAAAAATTTCATTAATTATTGGTACATTAATGAATTTAAGGGGCTAGTAACCCTAACCAAGAGCAATACTAGCATTAAAGTGCTATAGTCCCACAAGACAATAAACTATACTATTAAATTATTAGCAAAAATCAATTAAAAAACTATTAAAACATTTATTAATTACAACAAAACTCAAAAATAAACAATTCTCAAAAACTGATTTGTTTTAGTCAGTTTTTTTTATTTACAAAAATTTTAAGAAAGGAGGTGATAATAATGAAAGACAATAAAGAACAATTCATTCGCACTCATGTTAATGGAATTAATAACAACAAATTAAAGAATGATAAAAATAATGACAATAATAAGAAAAAACGTTAAAAAGATTTATTAAAAATCAAGAGTAATGATTATCATTACTCTTTTTTACTTTTATAAAGGTGGGGGTAAATATGTCAATTAATGAAATTATTAAAAAACATTTACCAATTACTAAACAAAAGTTACCAAAATCAACAGCAAAAATTAATCATTGTCAAGCTAAAGATTATGAACATTGCTCAGAATGCAACGAAAATAAATTTAAACTTTGCAATGAAAAATTAATTTTTTGAAAGATCAAACAAATTAATGAAATTAGGTGACATTTATATTTTAAATGTCAAAAAAATCATGAAATAACTAGATGAATAATCATTGATAGTAAAAATGTACTTGTTGGTTATGTAAAAAACTAAAGGAGGTTAAAACTAATGAAAAAAATTATTAAAATTTTATCACAACTATCTTTAGTTGGAGGTGGCACTTTATCAACTGTTGCTTGTAGTGGCAATTCAATTGGTGGCGGTGGCCTTGAACCAGGTAAACCTAGCAATCCAGACTCAGAAGTAAAAGATCGCGATTATTATCTAAAATTAATTGCCGAAAATGAAGCAAACATTGCAGAGTGTCAAGAATGAATTAGTGATATTAAAAAAGAACCTAGTGATGATGAAGTTACTGATCAGGATAAAAAAGATGCTATTAAGGAAATTAATGCTGAAATTAACCATTATCAAGCAGAAAATGACGAATATCATTATCAAATTTTATTATTAAGAAACAATGGCACAATTGACATTGTTGATAAAGTTGAAGCAATGATTTATTTAGCAGATAAAATTGATAAATTAAACAAAGAATGAAAAGCAAAAAAAGAATTATTTAAAGATTATCCTGAAGAATATTTACAAGATGATTTAGATGAAATTTCTAACAATATTAATAATACTCAAATAATTTTAGATAATCTTTCAAAAATTGAGGAGGAAAATAATGATTAATTCAATTTTAAATCAACCAACAATATTTGCTGATAATGGTACTCCAGACTTTTCTGGAATTATTAATACCGTAACAATATGAGTTAATGCTGCCTTAGGAATTCTAGTTGTTCTAGAAGTAATTTTCGCAACAGTTAAAGCAATTTGAATTTGATGAAGTGTTATTAGAAATTCTGATGAACCTGATAGTAGAGCAATTTATTTAAGTGCCTTGAAATGACCAATGATTGCCATTATTGGTACTTGTGTTGTTATTGCTTTATCTAATGTTATTATTCAAATTGTTAAAGCAGCAGGCTTAGGAATTAATACATAAATAAAGAGTAGTTATCATACTATTTTTTTATTTTAGAAAGGAAATATAAATGATTGAAACTGCAATTTTAAAATTAGTTTGATTTCTTTTTATTAAAGGTCCATTAAACTTAATTGCTGCCTTTAATGCCGTATTACAATATTTAACTGGTGGTATTATTAATGATCTACTTTTTGGTTCTTCAAAAGACTTTCAATGAAATAATATTCCAATGCAATTTTGATGATTTGTAGTTTTTGCCTTCTGTCTTTTTAGTTTAGTATTTACAATTCAGATTATAATTTTAATCTTTAAAGAAGCAGTTGAAACAAAAACAAAATTTATAATTGCATTACAAAATGGTCTTAAAGCTTTTATTTTCATGTTTTTAATTCCAATTTTCTTTTTCTTATCAAATTATATTATTCAAAATATTGCTACGACAATTACTAACAATTTTGGTACTAATAGTAATCTTGCTGATTATTTATGACATATGGGTAATCCAGACTGACATGGTGCAATTGATGATGTTAAACCTGGTTATGGTGCCCCAGATAATATTAAAAACTACAACATGCTTGCTCAAATTTTTGGAACATGATTTATGTTATTTGGAATGTTTATTATTGGACTTGCTTTAGTTCAAAAGATTTTTGAATTATTTTTCTTATTTGTCATTAGTCCAATCGTTATGATTGTGATGGTTATTGACAATGGTAAAGCAGCATTTACTTGAAAAGATATGGTAATAGCAAAATTTTTAGCTGCAACAGCAACTTTGATTGGTTATTATGTCTTCATTTCGGCAATTCAAGCTTTATTAGCTTCAAATTTAAATGGTTTAAGTACCGTACCAATAGCAAAATCACTATTTATTATTCTAGCTTTATGTGGTGGTTCTTTAGCAACAACAGGATTTGCTGATATGATTGGTAATTTTGTTGGTGAGTCGATTGGCATCAAAGAAGGAATGGCATCAATGCAATCAACAATTAAAGGTGGAATGATGGCAATGGGTGCTGCGAAAGTAACTGGACGAGCATTAGGATTTATGAAAAATAAAAGAGCAAAACAATTTCCAAGTTCAAACCTTGGTGATGAAACAAATACTACTACTTCTGATGATAGTAATTCTAATCAAGAAGAAGGAATAAATTTTAGTACTTTTCGTAATGCTAATACTGGACTTGGTTCTAGAACAGGAATTGTTGGATTAACTGGACTTGGTATTGGTGCTATTGGTTTTGCTTTTGGTCATATGAGTGCAGGCGCAAAAAGATCTTGAAAATCTGGTAATCGCGAAGGAATGAAAGGAAAAGTAAAAGGTGTTGGTAGAGTTTTAGGTAAAGGAATTGCTACTCCAGTTGTTGCTTCAGCAAAAGTACTTGGAAGAGGACTAAAAAATACAACACAATTAACAAAAGATGTTGCTAAAAATAGTAAAACAAAAAATATAAATAACCATAAAAATTCTTTAATGAAACAAAGAAAAAAATATTCTAACAAAGCACAAAAATTAGATAATAAAATTGACACAAAAAATTATTCAGAAAAGCAAAGAACAAAAAAAGAAGCAAAAGTAATTAAACATCATAATAAGGCAAAAAAAATCCACGATAAACTTGATACTGACTATAATTAAAATGCTAAAAGTGATATATAATAATTAAGAATTTTAATATTTTATTGAGATGAAATAAATGAGTTGAGAAAGTGATTGAAAAAGTGTTTGTGAAGACATAATGCGTTATGGAATACCAGAAACTATTAATTCTTTCACATCAGAAGAAGATGTTATGAAAGCTTTAAAAAAATTTCCTTATTGTCCTAGGTTTTCTAATAAAAACTGAAACGATTGAGGTAATGAATCATCTCATAAAGAAAACTGAAAACAAGCATAACAATGACTTAAAACTGCATGTAAATAACGAGCAACTGAAAATCAGAAAAATTCATTAGAAGCAAAAATTCAAGAAATTGAAAATGAATAAATAAACAATTTTTAAAAAGAAATCAATTATGGAAATAGATGAAAATCTGTTTCCTTTTTATTTAAAACTATTTTATGAAAGAAGATGATTATAATGACAATGATAAAAAATGAAGATTTAGAAAAAATTAAAACTGATAATAATCAATGATTTCTTAAGTTTGATAAATACTTAATTAGGATTCCAAACCTTAATATTGAAAACTTAAAACAAAATCTTGAAATTAAAGATGATCAAATAATTGATGTTTATTATGCAAATAATATTCATAATGCCAAGTTTTGAAAAAGATGCTTGTGACAAAACTTTTACAAAAAATAAGAAACCAAAAAGGAGTTAATAATGTTACAAGTATTAAGTAGTCTGGCTACTATTGCAATAGTCGGACTTTTTTTCATTTTATTAAAATTAAAAAAAATTCATCGAATAAAAAAAAATAATCTAACCGAACCAATTAAAAATAAGAAATGACGAAAGATTTTAATTTATCTTTTAATCTTTTGTACCATTTTCTTTACTGTTTTAATTTCATTAATTTTAACTTTATATTAATAAAATAAGGAGGTAAAAAATGATTAAAGTTTGAAGAATATTCTTATCAAGTATATTAGTTACTAGTTTTACCGTTGGTGAATCAAAACTTTTTGAGAACATATCTAAAACTACCGTTCAAAATTCACCATTTCACCCAGATATTACATTTTCTAATAGTGGGACTTTAACAAATAATCAAAAAGGTAATTTAGCAAAAAAAGATAAAGATATGTATACTGAAGAAATTGATATTAATTGAACAAACTATGCTAACTCTTGATCACAATTTCAACAATATTACAGAACAATTACTTTATATGCAACCGGTTATGCTAAAGGTAAAACTGCTCCTAAAAATAGTTTTACAAATGTTAATATTTCAACTTTTGATATTAATCAACAAGATAATTGACATGATAGTAAAACATTAAGAGATACTATTAAATACAATTTAATATATTCTAGTCATAATTTTCATTATGGAAGTTATGAAAAAGCAGGAGTATATTATGATGTTGTTCATTCTGGTGATTTAATCAAATTACGATTTTATTTATGAACAAATGGTTATCAATATGGTCTTGGTAGTAGAATGGTAGAAAGTCATGTTGATTTTAATGGTGGAACAATTAGCTCATCATGAAAACTTGATAATATAAAAAATAGTTTAACAACTGCTTTATCAAATCAAATTAATTTAACATCAGATTATTCAGGTTCACTAGAAGATAAAAACAACATTATTGATCCAACTGGAAAAGGAAATAGTGAAACTGTCTTAATTAATAATGTTATTAAAAAAACTTTAGGTGAAGATTATATTTATTGATATCAATATATCCAACCATTTACTTTTAGTGACAAAACTCGTCAAGCAACAATAGTTTTCAAATTTTTTGATCCAATCAATAATAGACAACAAGTATGAATATTTGTAACACCAATTAATATTAAACTTTCTGCTAATTATTGAGGCAAAAGTTTAAAAGATCGATTACGAATTAATCCAGGAAAAATTGTTAATCCGTTAGATTCAACAAAAGGAATGATTGACGATCAAGCAATTCAATTAGAACCAAATAATGTTAATGATACTTATGGTGGCAATTTACAATATCATACAACTGCTCACATTGAATTTGATGGAGCAGAGGATTCAAGTGAATGAATGACAATAAATGATGAACCAGTTGAAGTTTTAAATAATAAATTTATTTATGATATGATTGATAATCGTGCTGATAATACTGAAAAAACTAATATTTATGATATTGTCCTTCATCGTAAAGAAGGTAACACTCCTGAAGAAAAATATGAAATCAAATATACTATTAGTAACCTTGTGCCAACTTTAACTGAAAAATGATATGGTTGAAATCCCGAAAAAAATCCTAATCAAAAAAGCTTAATTACCCAAACTTTACCAAACGGCAAAGCCAATCCCAAATATGATAAAGAAGTTAATCCAAAAACGGGAACTAAAACTCAAATTATTTGAGTCAAGAAAAAATCAGGATATCCCTTTCCTTTAGATCCATTAGATAAAAATGGTGAAGTAATTAATCCATCTGAAAATCCTGGTGACTATGATTTAGGTTTCATTGCTGAAGGATCAGTTGCTGGAATGGGTGTCCAACAATTATTTAATCCTAGTGAAGTTAAAACTGTTGCACGAGAAGGAGTTGATAAATCTTTAAACAATTATTCAAATCCAAATAATCAAGAAAAACTAATAACAATTATTCCTGATACGGATAATAAATATTGAAGTTGAGAAGGAATGTGACATTACATTACACGAACTACAGATCAATTAGCATATGAAAAATATGTTTTAATTGGTGATAACTATCAAGAAAAATATTCACGATTTTTAGATATTTTAAATGATTCAAATATTGCCGTTGATTTTTGAACAACTGTTCATGGACTACACTTAAAAAACTATTTAGCACGAGAAAAACTTTTAGATTCGAAAGAAATATCTGAATTAAATTATGAACAAGTTGCTAGTTATTGAAAAGAATATACTAGCGACATCATAGCTCAAAGAATTGTCCCAAATCCAGATCCAGTAAATTATCTTGATTTAAGTAAAATTGCTCTTTATACAATTAAAATCAATTTAACAACTGTGGAATTAATTAAACAAGAAATCATTAATCAAATTAGAAATCAATTAGCTAGCGTTGATTTAATTTATACAGTAGATTATGAATTTTACCCATTTGATGATGAAAGTATTAATAAATTATTAGATTATGATAGTAGTGGTAATGCAACAATCAATTTAACAATTAATGCTTTAGCAACTTCAACAAAAACAATTGGTAGCAAAACCATCAAAATCATTAACAATATTCATTATGATCCTAATAATGTTGTTGATTTGTCAAAAATTGAATTTACACCAGCAATGCAACCATTTTCATTTCATGATTTTACTGTTGAACAATTAAAACAATGAATTTTAATTTATATTGATAATACTTTTAAAGGTAATAAAAATTATTTAGTTACTTTAGAGTATGAGATTGATTATGGCATAACTCCATTTGATGATGAAACTTTAGCACAATTTATTACAAGTAATGAACGAACTAGTTTAGAATTCACTGTCTATGCTCAAGATAGTTCTTTAAAAGCAATTAATGGAACACAATTTATTTTAATTAATGACCCTGAAGCACCAACAGCTCCAGATGTTCCACCAATAATAAATCCTGAACCAAATCCAAATGAATCAGGTAGAGATAGTTGAATTGCTAAAAAAACAAATTTAATTATCTTATCAGTTATTGTTACATTAGGAGTTGCAGGTCTTGGAACAATTATTTTCGTTAAATATCGTTTGAAAAAAGGTATTGGTGGCAAGAAACTTAAAAATTCTAAAACTAAACAAGAAATTAAACCAGAAAATAAACAATAAAAAAACTTAAGTTATATAATTAATTTAAAATCTACATCTTTCACAGTTATGTGACTGCTCAAATGTAGCTTTGATGTATTGAGGATACAGAAATGAATTTCTATATCCTTTTTCTATATCAATTGCTCAAGATGGTTTTTATACCATCTCTTTTTTAAAAAAAATATTAAATTTTATTATAAATCTTGAAAATTTTAAAAGGAGTTATATAATTAGTTTAAGGTCTACATCTTTCACATTTATGTGACTGCTTAATGTACGTTGATTGTCCGAGATGGTTTTTATACCATCTCTTTTTTATTTAGAAAGGAAATAATTATGAAAAAAGAATATCTAATTAATGACATTTGAATTGTTAATTACTCTGTTCCCTATAAAGACAAAGACAAATTACTTCGTCCTTTTATAATTACTAATATTATCAATAACATCGTATATGGCATTCCTTTAACATCTTTTCGTAATAATCGTTATAAACCAAATTTAGGTGATACTATCATTAAAAATAATTCTTTAACACAATCAATTATTAAACCATATCAAATAACAAATCTTAAAGAAAAGTTTTTTATTCGAAAAGTAGGTACTGTGAGTTCAGAAATTGTTAAAGATATTAACCAAAAGATAAATAATAATACAAGACAATATCTATCTATGAAAAATACCCATTCTATTAGTCAAGAATTTATTATTGAAGACTATGCTGAAAAAATTGAACAACAAAATCAAAAAATTATTGACTTAGAATTACAAAACGAACAAAAAGATCAAAAAATTACTAATTTAGAATTTAAAACTGAAGAATTAGAACTTGAATTAAAACTAACTAAGAACAAATTACTATTACAAGAAGAAGTTTTTGAATTAGAATAATCAATTAAATATTCTTTCAACCTGATTTGCTTAAGTCAGGTTTTTTTATTAAGGAGGTGATTAAAATGGTAGAAACTGAAGAATTAAAACAACATATTGATAACTTAGTTAATGATAAATATGCTGCAGAAAAAGATTTAAGAAAAGCATTTAAACTAATTGAAAAACTAGAAAATAAAATAAAAATCTTAATAGCAGAAAATAAAGAACTAAAACAAAAACTAAATAATTTCTAAACTGATTTATTAAATCAGTTTTTTTATTGATTTTTTTCATGAAAGAAGGTGATTAAAATGGAAAATCGCAAAGAAGAAATTCAGAAATTAGAACTAATATTTAATAAAGTAAAAAATGAAAATACTACACTTAGAGAAGAAAACGAACAATTAGAAAAAATTAAAGAATTAAAACAAAAAAATCTTAATTTAAATGATGACAATAATTTTTTAAAATCAGAAATTAAAACAGCAAAACAAGAAATTCAAAATTTAGATATACAATGATCTAAAAGTCAAAAAGTAACTCAAAATTTAGCAACCGAATATCAAAATGAATTAAAAATTATTTTTTAATTTTAAAAAACTATGAAAAGAGGTAATTAAAATGGAAAATTTAAGAACAGAAAATCAAACATTAGGGCAAAAAATTAATAATCTAAGAAATGAAAACACTTCTTTAAAACAAGAAGCAAAATTATTAAAAGAAAAAAACCAAAAATTAAAAAAAACAATTGCTAAAATTGAAAAAGAGTATGATAGCTTAGAAAGTGAATATGCACAAGACAGAAGAGAAGCAAAGAATCATTATTTAGTAACAAATGAATCGAAACAAGAAGCTCAATGATTCCAAAACAAAATAACTTATTTAGAAGCAGAAAATAAGTATCTAAAAGCAAAAAAGCAATGATTAGCGAAAGAAAATGAATGATTACAAAATAAAATAACTTATTTAGAACAAGAAAATGATTCTTTAAACGATAAAGCTGAAGCATTAAAATTAAATAATATTAATTAAAGAGTAGTGTTTGTCACTACTCTTTTTTTATTTTAAATAAATGGAGGTATAAAATATGAAAAATTTAATTCCCAAATCAATTAATAAAAGCAAACTGATTGTCTGAAGAAGTATGAGTTTAGTTGATATTTTAATTATTCTTGGCTGAGTTTCTTTAACTGGTATGTTTGTTTTTGGTTTACCATTAAATAGTTGACAAAAAATTATTGGTGTCGTTTTACTGGCAATTTTTGCCGTACCATTAATTATGCCAATTCATCCTGGTGTTAAAGGATGAAATGTTCTAATTTACTTATTTCGTCATGCTGCAATGGTTAAAAAATATCAAAAAGCTACTCGTAATGATACTAGCTTACTAGTACCCTATGATAAAACAGTTGGTGATTATTTTATTCAAAGTCACCGCATTAATGGTAAGAAAAATTTAGTTGGTTGCCTAACAGTTAAAGGTTTTGATCTTAGTTTATTAAACCCTGAAGAACAACAATTACGCTTAAGAGAATTTCAAGACGCTTTAAGATTTAATAATTTTGCAATAACATTCTTAAAATTAGAACAACCATTAAATTTTAATAACAATATTACTTACTACAAACAACAATTAAAAAAACTTAATAAAATATATCAAGAAAAAACAATTAGTCAAGATGAATTTATTGCCAGAAAAAAACAAATTAAAGGATTAATTGCTAATTTAGAACAAGATTTAATAATGACAAATGATGGTCCAAAAACTAAAAAAGCATTTTATATTTTTGTTTACGGTAAAAATGAAGCAGAAATACAAGAATTAATGCAAGGGTTAGAAAATAAATTAAATAACTGCAATTTTACTTGTGAACGATTAAATAATTATCAACTTGTTAATATTTTACATTTAATTTGAAATCCTTATGCTTCAGAAATTAATATTCAAGATTTTAATACTCACAAAAACAATCTTAATCAATTATTAAGATTTGAAAAATTTCAATTACATAAAACTTACTTTACTGCAAATAATATTCATTATTCAATTAACGGAATTTACGAATATCCATTATTAATTAGCGATTTATGAGGAGCAACCTTAGCTTGCAATGAACAAACAATGATTTGAAATATTAATCCATTAGATGCTCAACGAACAAAAATTGCTTTAAATAAAGCTTTAAATAATGCTTATACAAAACAATTTATGACTAAATCACACATTAATCGTAGTGAAAATAATTATGAAATTAATGCTTATCAAGAATTAATTGAAGATATTAATGGTGCTAATGAAGTAATTAAAAATGTTAACATTTTATTTTTAAATTATGGTACCAATGTTAAAGTTTTAAAGCAATCGCAAGAACGACTAAAAAAATCATTACAAGAATTAGATATGAAAATTAATCCTTTATCTTATCGACAATTAGAAGCTTTTAATGCTTTCTTGCCAAAAAACTATGATCCATTAATGATAAAAACTGGTAGAGAAATGCCTTGTAGTACGATTGCTGGTGCTTTTCCTTTCATGACTGGTGGTCTAAACGATGATAAAGGCATGTATTTAGGTTATAGTAACATTGGCGATACAATTTTATTTGATCAATTTAAATTAAATGAAAAAAGAAAAAATCATAATCAAATTATCATTGGTACAAGTGGGAGCGGTAAATCATTTACAACGAAAAAAATTATTAGCTTTCACTTAAATATGGGAAGAACTGTTATTGTTATTGACCCAGAACGAGAATACAAAGATTTATGTAATTATTATCACGGACAATGAATTGATACAGGAGATGCTTCAGCAGGAAGAATTAACCCATTACAAGTATTAGATAATAATTTTAAAGAGTCTTCAGACGATAAAGAAAAAATTAATGATGCGATTGAAGCAACAATGGACGAAGAAAATGCCGCACCAATTTCAAATCATTTACGACTATTAACACAATGATTTAAAACTTTATATCCTGATTTCAATGATCGCGAATTTAATATCTTTTTGAAGCATTTAAAAAGTTTATATCAAAAATGAAATATTACTAACAAAGTTGATATTAATAGTTTAAAAGCAAGCGAATTTCCCACAATGTCTGACTTTTATGAACTTTTAGTGCAAGAAAATGAAAGTAATTCGCACCCATTATTACAAGAATTTATTGACATTATTGGTACTGACTTTCTCAATGATGGTAAGTATGAAAAACTATGAAATGGTCATACAACACTAAACTTTAACAAAGCATTTGTTGTTTATGATGTCTTAACATTATTTGATCAAGACGAAGGTAAAGTAACAGCAGCTCAATTGCATTTGGTTCTTGCTGTAATTAAAGCAGAAGTAAAAAACAATCGTTTCAAAAATAAAAACGAAATTGTCATTATTGTTGATGAAGCACACTTAGCAATTGATAAAGACAACCCTGCTGCTTTAAATTTTATGTTTCAAATGGTTAAAAGAATTCGAAAATATCATGGTGCAATTATTATTACAACCCAAAATTTAAATGACTTTATGGGTACAGATGATATCAAAAAGAAAACTACAGCAATGATTAATAATACACAATATTCTTTAATTTTAAATTTAGCACCCCAAGATTTAAAAGACGTTGCTGCTTTATATCGTAGTTACGGTGGTTTAACTGAAACTGAACAAGACTATATTGCTCGAGCTGGTAAAGGGCAAGCATTATTTGTTGTTTCAGGTTATGAACGACATTGTATCAATATTGAAGCTACTAGTAAAGAACAAGAAGCCTTTTAAACAAAATAAAAAAGGATTTATATAAATCCTTAATAAAAATCTAATCAAAATTTTGATTAGATCGTAAACGAGAGGCGAACTCCCTTGCACAATAGTAGAACTACCGTACTCACAAATTAATTATATTACATTCATTATTCTTGTCAATTAAAAATAAAAAAATAATCTATATGTGGCATAGATTCTTAAATAGAACCTAATCAAAATTTGATTAGGCTATACACGGGACTCCATAATCCCTTGCACAATAGATAAACTACTGTACTCACAAATTAATTATATTACATTCATTATTCTTGTCAATTAAAAATATAAATTTTATTAAATTTTCATAGATTGGGGAAAAATATGAAAAAGTGAAATTATAAAGATTTTAAAAAGGGTATGGGAATTATAACTAAAATACCTGGTGACGAACATTATGGCAAACAAAATATAAGACCTGGCATTGTTATTAAATCTCATCCAAAATATATAACTGTTCAATTATTATCATCTCAACAAAGTGATTATGATTATGCTTCATTTTCTATTAACAATAAAACTCAATATGTTAGATCAATATATTTAAAAAATATTACCTTAGCTCAAATAAGAGGTGTCTGAACAGATTATAATAATAAAACTATAAAACTAAATCCTGATAAAAAAATAATGAAAACAATTGAAAAAAATCCATACAAAGCTTCAGCAATTACTATTTCTTTAAACGAATATCTATATAAAGAAAATAATCTTGAAATAATACAATCAGAACTGAAATTAGTAAAACAAGAAAATGAAAAACTAAAACAAGAAAATGAATCATTAAAGCAAGAAGTAAAAAACAAAATTGAAAATTATTCTATAGAATTAGACTTAGAAAAATAAAAAACCTAATCAATAATGATTAGATTATATAACATTTTAAATAAAAGAGCTCCATGAGCTCTTAATACAACCAAATCTAAACCGATTTTGTATATGAGAGGCGAACTCCCTTGCACAATAGATAAACTACTGTACTCACAAATTAATTATACAATATTTATTTTATCTATTAACTAAATTTTAATATTTTTAATTATTTTCGCAGGATTTCCAGCAACTATCACATTTTCTGGAACATCTTTTGTTACAACACTACCTGCTCCAACAATTGAATTAGCATTGATTGTAATTCCAGGCAAAATTGTCACATTTCCTCCAATTCAAACATCATTTTTAATAGTAATTGCTTTTGATATCGTTGATTTTCTATTTTTTGGTTCAATTGGGTGATTTGTTGTAAAAATATTACAATTTGGTCCAATTAAAACATTATCACCAATCGTAATTGTGCCTCGATCTAAAAATGAGCAATTAAAATTAATAAAAACATTACTTCCAATAATTATATTTCTACCAAAGTCAATATGAATTGGTGTTAGAAACATAAAATTATCTGGAATTTTCTTACCAATGACTTTAGTAAAAAGTTGATTTTTTTTCTTTTCTGACAAATTTTTACAATTTATTTTTTTTAATAATTTTTGAGTATTCAAAATTATCTTTAAGATTTTTTTAATATCTGGATCACTATTAGAAATTACTTGACCATTTTTATCTCTTTCAAAAATATCACTCATTTTTACTCCTTATTATTATCAGATAACATAATTAAATAAAAATGACCTTAACGGTCATTTTTATTATCCATCTTCACTTACTATGTAAGTAAGACGAATTGTATCTCCCCTTAATACATTTTAATTTTAACAAAAATAAGTCATTAAAACAATGACTTATTTTTTTATTTTTAAAGAAAGGAGGCAAACTTATGGGTGAAAAATTATGAGTAAAACGAAAACATATTTATCGCTTACATCGTGATAAAGAAAAAGATCATGAATTAGGTCGTCCAGCACTTTTACTAAATGGCAGAATAACAAAATCACTTATTTGAGCAGGAACAACTAAATTTGATGAACGTAATACAGAAGTACCTTTAACACTTGATATAAATGATACTCCCGTATATTTTTATGGTAACGCCATAGAAACAGTAGCAACAAAAGATTTAAAAACAGAATGAATTGACAATAAAACAAAAAAACCTTATGTTATATCGCCTGATCAACAAGAAGCAGTATTAAAAAAAATCATTGACATGAGTCATTTAAAAAATCCTTTTCTTAAAATTAAACAATTAGAAACATCAAATGAAGCAATAAAAATCAAACTTAGCAAAGCAAAATATATCAATTATAAATTATTACAAGAAAACGAAATATTAAAAACTGAAAACGAAAAATTAAGCTTGGAAAATAAAACACTAAACCATGAAAAGGAATTATTAAAAAATAACAATAAAATTAAAGAAATTTTAGAATATGAGCAAGAATAATTTAAATAACAAATAAGAATGACCCGAATGGGTCATTTTTACTATTTTGTAACTTCTAATAGTAAGGAGAATAAATTTATGGATAAAAAATTAATATTTAGAAAAAAATATATTTATAGTTTACATAGAGATAACGAAAAAGATCATAAATTAGGTCGGCCTGCAATTTTGTTAAACTATAGGAAAAAAGAATCACTTATCTGAATTGGTTCAACTAAAATTGATAAATATAATAATGAAAAACCATTAACACTTAAGATTAATAATATTAAAACATATTTTTATGCAAATGATATTAATTTAGTTTCAACAAAAGATCTAAAAAATTATTGAAAAAATAAAGAAACAGGCAAACCTTATTGTTTATCTACTGAACAAGAAGAAAAAGTTCTTAATAAGATTATCTCATTTACTCAATTAAGAAGTTCTTATATTGAATCATTAAAAGAAAATCTCAAGCAAGAAAAAAAGAAAAATAATGAATTAAAAGAAAAGTTAAAATTAGCAAATAAAAAAATAAAAGAATTAAATTTTGATAAAAATATTTTAAAAAATGAAATAAAAATAATTAACAATAAAAATCAAGAATTAAATTATCAATAAGAATAACATTTTTATCTAAACAAAAAGAGCCTTACGGCTCAAAATAATTATAAATATAAGCCAGGGTTTCACACCCCAGCAGCAACTACATATGCATTTAACATATGTGACATATGCTTATAATACACATCATATGTCGGACAATTCCATAACCAATGTACATTAATGGCTATAAAAAACCAATTATATTCTCAACATTGTGTATTAACTGAAAATATAAGACTTACATCATGGCTATGTGAGATTCATATCTTTTAGGGTAATAATATTCGTGTTACTAATACACCTTGAACAAAAGATATTATCTCAAGAATACTATACTCTCTTCGTAACAGCATCTTATCCACTAAATGAACAAATAAATTATAGCAAAGGTAATTTATTAAAACAATCAATTTAAGGGTCATTTTTAATTATATATCTAAAGAAAAGAGGTAAATAATTATGAATGAAAAAGAAAATCAAGGTTCACAAACTATTGAATATAAAAAAATGCATATATATAAACTTTTAAGAAGCGAAGAAAAAGATAAAGGAGGAAGACCAACAGTTTTTCTTCATCATTTAGGAGAAGAATCAACAATATGATCAGGAACTACAGTTAAAAGAAAAATCAAAGAAAAACCAATAATAATGAAAATTAATACTACAATTACTTACTTTTATAATAGTGGTATTGAAAAATTAAAAACAAAAGATTTAATAGAAAATTGAACAAAAACAATTGATGGAACACAAGCAATTGCAGTACCTTTAGAAATACAAAAAGAATTTCTAGATAAATTTTCAGAGTTTACTTATTTAGAAAAACCTTCTAAAACAATAAAAAAATTAGAAAATGAAAAAAAGAATTTAATTAATACAATAAATCAAGAAAAAATAAACAAAAGAAATAACAAAAAAGCAAATAATGAAACAATAAAAACTCTAAAGAAAGAACTACAAACAGAAAAAAAGGAAAATTTAAAGACAAAAAATAAATTTGAAAACTTAACTAAGGAAGTAAATAATAAAAAAACAAAAAATGAAAATTTAAGAAAGGAAAATCAAATTTTAAAAAATAAAGAAAAAAATCTAGAAAATAAAAATCAAAATCTAAAAATAAAAAACGAAGAACTTATAATCGAAAAAAATACAAAAAATCAAACAATCAAAAATCTAGCAGAAAAAAATAAAAGTAAATCAAAAAAACTTGCAGAATTAACAAAAGCAATTGAGAAAAAGAATAATAATACCGAAAAACTACGTCAAGAAAACGAAATTGCAGAAAACAAAATCAAAAATCAAACAACAGAAATTGAAAGTTTAAAATTAAAAATTCTAGCTCTACAAAATAATCAAAAAATCTTAAAATCTGAAAATGAATTATTCAAATCACAACTCCAAAATCAAAAATCATCAGACTATGAAAGAGAATAATTTAAAAATGTTTTAATTAATTTATAAAACCAGTAAAACCTGAAACTATTTCTCACAGGTCAAAAAATTAATCATGACAACAAACTCACTTGTAAAAGTGAGTTTTTCATTTTGTTTATAAAAAAGATTTAAATAAGAGAAAAGAGGTATTAAAAATGAATCGAAAAGAAAAAACAATAAAACAAAAAACTAAATTAGTACTAATCGGATTAATTATGATTCCAATTATTTTCTTAATTCTAATCACAATTCTTGGTGCGATAATTACAATTATTAAAGATCATACAAAATTTAATTTAGTAATTTATTGAAAAACAGCAATTAATAATCAATATCCATGAATATTATCATTATTGTTAAGTATCATAGCTTATCTATATTATATTTTTAAAATCTTTCAACCAAAAGATGGTAAAACAGGAATCAAAAAAAGTAAAAACAACGATTATGGTCAAGCACAATGAGCTAGTGAAAAAGAACTAAATAAAAATTATCCTTTAGTTAGTTCTAATGATAATCATCAATATCATGGTTTCGTAGTCAATGCTAATCAAAATAAACATCAATTAACATTTAATATTAGAAGTAATACTCACAGTTTAGTAATTGGTGGTACAGGTAGTGGAAAAACACAAAATTTAGTTTTACCAACAATTAACATTAATAGTAAAAGTATTGATAAACCTAGTATGATTATTACCGATCCTAAAGGTGAATTATATCAAGAACAAAAAACACTATTAACAACACAAGGTTATCAAGTTTTAGCACTTAATTTACGAGATGTTACTGCTAGTATTGCTTGAAATCCCTTGGCAATGATCTATCAACAATTTAAAACAATGCTATTATCTAATAACAAACAAGAACAACTACAACTAAAAGTAGCAATTCAAAGTGATATTCAAGATTTAACAAAAACTTTATTTACTACTAAAAAACAAGAAGATCCATTTTGAACTAATAGTGGTGCTTTAATTACTGAAGCAATTATTATGGCAATGTTAGAAGATGCTCAAATTGCTGTTGAAAAAATTAATGATGATAAAATGACAACTTTAGCACAAGTATTACCATTGAAAAAATTCAACTTAGCATCAGTTGCTGTAATTACTTCAATGCAAAAAGAAATGATTGCTTGATTAAAAAATCGTGATGACACTAGTCTTGCCAAAATTACTGCTAGTCAAGTCTTACATGGCGAATCGAAAACTTTAAGCAGTGTTCTAATGACAATGTCTACTTATTTAGCAATCTTTAAAAATGATTTCATTCGTAACTTAACTTGCAACAATGACCTTAACTTTGATGACTTTATTAATAAACCAACAACATTATTTATTATTGTTCCCGATGAAAATCATAATTATTATGTTTTTATCGCTTTATTAATTAGTCAACTTTATAAATTCTTAGTAAGTAAAGCAAACAATAATGAAAATAATAAACTAACACGACCAGTTTATTTCCTATGTGATGAATTTGGTAATGTCCCAACAGTTGCCAATCTTGATGCTATTATTACTGTGGCACGAAGTCGTAATATCTTCTTTCAACTAATTTTGCAAGATTTAAAACAATTAACAAGTAAATATGGCCAAGAAAAAGCTAATGTGATTTTTACTAATTGCAGTTTACACATTTTCCTACAAACAATTGATTTAGAAACTGCTGAACGCTATAGCAAAATGATTGGTGATACAACAGTTTTACAAATTTCAACTAGTGGTAAAACTGGTAATAAAAATAAAGACAAAAATCAATCCGAAACCTTAACTGGCCATCGTTTAATTTTAGCTAGTGATTTAATGAAATTAGCACCTAAACAAGCAATTATTTTTTATGCTCGTGAAAATCCTGCTAAAACAAAATTAATTCCTTGACATCAAATGAAACCAAACTTACCAAAAGACAATGAAATTAAACAACAATTAACTTTAATTAACTTTAACCAAGATTATTATTATGATATTAAATTAATTCTAGAAAAAATTCTTAGTACAACAGCGAAAAAAGTCAAAACAAAAAGTAAAAAAGTAATAGATGAAGATGTTAAATTAGATTCAAAGTCTTCAATTGAAAAAGCTATTTTAGATTTAGAAGCAAAATTAACTGAATATGATGATGATCAAACAGAATATTATCAAAATTATCTTACTAGTATTAAAAATCAAATTAAATTTTATCAATCAGAGTTACAAAAATTGAACAAAAAATAAATACTTAAAATTAATTTTTAATCATCTAAATTAATAAATAGTATTATACTTTAATTAAGACTTTAAAAAGGGAGGATTTTAAAATGCCAACAAAAACAAATAACAACAATAATAAAAAAACAAAATCAATAAAACTTGTGACAATTAATGATTCAGATAAGAATAATAATGACAAAAAAGAAACTGAAGGACTAACAGCAAGAGATATACTTAATGATATTCAGAAAATAAAGAAAGAAATGAGTGATCCACAACGAAGAATTGAAGAATTTCGCTCAAAAAGTTGACTTACAGCAGAAATTAATGAATTAACTGAAAAAGTTACCGAAAATAATGATATTATCATGCGACATGAAAAACTATTACTAATAATGGAATCTATATATCAAGGAGAACGAACAAAAGAAAATAAAGACCTTATTGCAAATATAAAAAAAGTTATTGAATCTCATCAACAAGAAAATGACATCACTAACATGGTACTTACTCTTTATCAAGGATGTTTACAAAAATTAGATTAAAATGCCAACATGTATTAATAATCAACAAGAACAAAAAGACTCTGCTTGCAATAATACTGAATATCATTCAGAATATTCAAAAAAAACAAACAATAGCAAAGAATTTTTCATACAACTGAAAAAATAATTAATGCTATACTTTAATTAAGATTTTAAAAAGGGAGGACTTTAAAATGGCAGCATGTATTAACCATAAAAGTAAGAAAAATTGTGCATGAAATAATACAAAGTATCATCCAGAACATCCGAAAAAAGAACAATTCCGAGCATGTTTTCATTGCCAAGGACCACTAAATAAAGGTGCCTATCAAGGAGAACAAAAAAATAGCTCTTATAGTTGAAATATTCATCACAAAGATAGTAATCCGCATAATAATAGTTGCAAGAATTTAGTAGCAACTCATCCTGCTTGCAATATTGAATTAGGATAATAAAATAAAGAAAAATCAAACTGATTATAAGAAATTCCTAAACCCATCTTTATTATTAACCAAATAAAAGTTATAATTTCAAAAAGAAATTTTAGACTTTTATGGGGGAAACGTGATGGACTTGCAAGCATTAAAGCAAGAGGAATTTAGTAATCAGTTTTTATTTTTTGAAAATTATCAAAAAGCAAATTTAACAAGAATTCAGAAAGATTTACAAGATTATTTTGAAAAAACCGATCAAGATATTTTTCTTTCAAAATGACGAAAAGAAAATCATTATATTCCTGATGGATTCAAAAATCGAACAATTCTAACAATCTTTGGTTCAATAACTTATAAAAGAAGAATATATAAATATTGACATCAATCTCGTTATCAATATATTTGTCTAACAGACAAAAAATTAGAAATTGAAAAATATAGTCGTGTTACTAATCATTTAAAATTTAAAATTCTCGAACAAATTTCTCATGGTAAACGACAACGCGATATTTGTGATAGTATTGAACAAGCAAATATTACGACAGCAACAATTGGTAATATTATTAAATCATTTGATTTATATCAATCGTTAAAAATTCTTACTTTACAACAAAAACCGATTTTAATTCCTAATTGCTTATACATCAATATGGATGAAACTTATGTTAAATTAAGAAATAATAATAAACTTAATAAATATCGCATTCGCTTAATTACCTTTCATACTGGTTATAATCAAGACACTTCCACCAATAAAAGAAAAGTTTTAGCTAATAAACGAGTATATTGACAACTATTTCCAATTACTCAAAAAATTGATACAAAGGAATTTATTAACAATCTTAAAAGCATTGCTAAAATTTTTTATGCCAATGTTGATACTAGTAAAATCATTATTGGTGGTGATGGTGCACCATGGATTAGAGAAGCAAGTTATTATTGATCAAACTCTTATTACTTACTTGACAAATTTCATGCTTGTCGTCAATTAAAAAAAATATTTCCCAATGAAGTAAATAACAAAAATCTAGAAAAATATCAAATTAGCAAAAATCTTTTTAATCTTGGATTATATTCTGAATTAATTACTTATTTAGAAAATAACTCTCCTAAATTAACAAGTAAAGAAAAACAAATAAAACTAGAAAAAGTAATTAGTTATTTTAAAAATAATTCAATTGGAATTATTAATCAAAAATTACAATTTAATATTGGCGTTAGTGCTGAAGGAGATGTTTCTCATATTGTTAAATGATTACTAGGTTATGGTTCAAAAGCATTTAATTATCAAACTTTTAAAAATATGTTATTATTACGAACAGCTGATATTAATCAAATTGATATTATTAATTATTTAAAATATGAAAATCATAATAAACAAAAATTAACTAAGGAACTTTATCAAAAAAAATATTATTACTCCTCACTAAATAAAATAATTTATTATTAAAATTATTTTTAAAAATTAATTCAAAAGTAATTATTGTTATCTTAAATTAAGATTATTTTTTTTCTGAAATTATTTAAAAAAATAAATAAAAAAACCTTGTTTTCTTTTTTAAATCAGTGCTATAATATTAAAGAATTGAAAAGATAGTAATAAAAACCTTTTGGTTCTTAGTTATTATATTAGTCCGTAAAATAAATTATTCAACCGTAATTAAAAAGATGCTTTAAAAACATCTTTTTTTTATTTTTTAACTTGTGCTAATTTTGCTAACGCTGCCTTAGCGGCCTCTTGTTCTGCTTTCTTTTTTGTTGTTCCTTGACCTTTGCCTAGTAAAATTTCATCTAAGTAAGCACCAATAATAAAAATCAGATTATTATTTTTCTTATTTTGTTCAATTAGCTTATAAATAATTGGATTGCGCTTTTCATTTTGAACGTATTCTTGTAATTTTGTTTTATAATCAATCATCCGATCAAAATTATTATTAGTAATTCATTCATACAAAGTTAAATTTAAAAGACGATCAATTGCTTGATGACCTAAATCTAAATAAACAGCCGCTAGAAATGACTCAAAAACATCTGATAAAATACTAACTCGTTGTTTACCTCCAGTACTTTCTTCACCATGACCTAAAACAAGATAATTTTCTAAACCTAAAGATAAACTAGCAGCAGCTAAAGTTTCTTCTCGAACTGCTTTACTTCTTAAACTTGTCATTTCTCCTTCAGTCATATTAGGAAATTGTCTTCAAATAAATTCTGAAATATGAGCACTTAAAAGGGCATCACCTAAAAACTCTAATCGTTCATAAGAATAAGATAAATTTTTTTCATTAGAATAAGATTTATGAGTAAATGCTGCTAAATAATTTTCATTAGTTTTAATTTTAGTCGCTAAACTCATTCTTAAAATATTATTAATTTCATTTTCCATTATCAATCATTCCTTAATATTCTTATAAAGGCAAATTTATAAGATTTTTTTAACTTCATCTTTAATTTTATTAGTCACATCTTGTTTAATTGCCGTTCTCAATAATTTCAAAGTACTATAATAAGATTGAACATCACTTGAACCATGTGCCTTAAAACAAATACCATTGATCCCAATTAATTGGGCACCACCAGTATTTTTATAATCAAAAGTAGTTTTAATTGTTTTAAAAACTGGTTTTGACATTAATCCTAATAATTTAGTTCAAAGATTTTTTTTATAAGCTTTTTTTAATAAAGTAAAAATTAAGGTTGTAATTCCTTCAAATGATTTTAAAAGAACATTACCAGAATAACCATCACAAACAACAATATCAACTTCACCATTTAAAACTTCACGGGGTTCAATATTACCACAAAAATTCAATTGTTGTAATTTCCCATCTTTAAGAGTTAATTCACTTAACTTTGCATAAGTTTCTTTTGTTACCTTTGGACCTTTATTTGCTTCAAGTCCAATATTTAATAAAGCAACTTTTGGTTCAGCAATATTTAAAATTGCTTTACTATAAATATTAGCCATTAAAGCAAAAGTAACTAACTCATCAGCAGTATTTTCAATATTAGCACCAATATCTAAAACTAATACTTTTGTCCCTTTTAATGTTGGCATAATTGGCATAAAAGCAGGTCTTTTAATCCCAGAAATTTCACCTAATAATAAATGACAAACTCCCAAATAAGCAGCAGTTGAACCTGATGAAAGAACACCATCAACTTTTTTTTCTTTAACTAAACGAACAGATTGACTCATTGAAGAATTTGGCATTCTTAATGCTTCAAATGGTCCAGCAGTCATTGGTACTATTTCATTAGCATGATGAATATCTAAGTTTTTATTTGGTTTGTTTTTAAAAATTTCTTGCAAATGATTTTTAATTTCTACTTCATTACCAACTAAAGTGATTTTTAAATCAGTAAATTCTTTTACCATTTCGCAAGCAGCTAAAATTGCTTCTTTACTGCCAAAATCACCACTCATAACATCAAATGCAATTTTCATAATACCTCCTACTGTTGCTATTAAAAATTATATCGTGTTCTACCTATTAATCATAATTTTAAATTCAACTTTTAAAAATTTTAATATATAACATTTTTCATAATTGACTCAGACCAAAATAAGCAATAACAATACCAACCAAATAAGCAAAGAAAATTCATGGTAATGGCACTAAATTTACTGCTGTGCCAATTACTGTAAAAGGAATGGCAATTCCAATTGCAGTAAATAAAATTGTTGTCACATAAACAGGTCACGAAGCATTACTTTTAAAGAATGGTACTTTTGCTGTTCTTAGTAAATGGAAAATTAAAGTTTGAGTTGTAATTCCAAGAACAAATCAGCCTGATTGAAATAACGGTGCATTATCATTAGGAATTGCATGTAAAGCATACCCTAAAAAAGCAAAAGTCGCAATATCAAAAATTGAACTTAACGGCCCATTTCACAAAGCAAATGGCACAATACTTTTAATATTTCACTTCCGCGGTTTGGCAATAAATTCTTGATCAACACCATCTCATGGAATTGTCAATTGTGACAAGTCATATAATAAGTTTTGTAACAAGATTTGAATTGCTAACATTGGTAAAAATGGTAATCAAGCAGCAGCTATTAAGATACTTAGAACATTACCAAAATTTGAGGCAATAGTAATTTTAATATATTTTAAAATATTACCAAAAGTAATTCGACCACCTGTAACACCTTGTTCTAAAACATTTAAATCTTTTTCCAAAAGAATAATATCTGAAGCTTCTTTAGCAATATCAGAAGCACTATTAACAGAAATACTAACATCAGCATGATGTAAAGCAACAGCATCATTAATACCATCACCTAAAAAACCAACAGTATGATTTTTTAATTTTAAAATATCAATAATTCGTGCTTTTTGTAATGGATTCATTTTTGCAAAAATTGTTGTTTCATCAGCTCGAATGCTTAATTCTTGATCACTAATAGCATCAATTTCAGTTCCTAGTAAAGGAGTTTTTGGATCTAATCCAACTTTATTACAAATTGCTCTTGTAACAATTTCATTATCACCCGTTAAAATTTTAACCTCAACACCATGAGTTTTTAATGCTTGAATTGCAGTAATCGCACTTTTTTTAGGAACATCAAAAAAACCAATATAGCCCATTAAAGTTAAATTTGATTCATCTTTAATTTTATAAACTTGTTTCTTATCTGCTTTAAAATTACGATATCCAACAGCAATTACTCGTAAACCTTGACTATTTAAATCTTGACTTAATTGTAAAATTTTTGCTTTCACTTCTTGATCTAATGGCACAACTTTATCTTCAATTTCAACACTATGACAAATCTTTAAAATTTCTTCAACAGCACCTTTACAAATTAAAATATCATCTTGATCATTCTTACTAATAACAACTGACATTCTTCTTCGGGCAAAATCAAAAGGAATTTCATCAACTTTATGATAATCTTGTTTAGTAATTTTACCGCTTTGTGCTTTTTCAATAATTGTTTTATCAATATTATTTTTTAACCCAGTTTGAAAACTACTATTTAAAAATGCTAGTTCTAAAACACGATGAGATTTTTTACCATCAGGGTCTAAATACCTTACTAATTCAATTTTATCTTCGGTTAAAGTACCAGTTTTATCAGTACATAAAATATCCATTGCCCCAAAATTTTGAATACTACTCAAATTTTTAACAATTACTTTTTTCTTTGATAATCGCAAAGCACCACGAGCCAAATTAGCACTAACAATCACAGGTAACATTTCAGGAGTAATTCCAACAGCCACTGAAATTGAAAACAATAACGCTGATAATCAATCATGTTTAGTAAAAAAGTTAACAACAAAAATTAAGGTAATCATTGCTAGCATAAATGCCACTAAAAGATAACTAACCTTTTTAATTCCTTTATTAAAACTAGTTTCTGGTCTTTTAGCAGTAATTGAACTAGCAATTGTTCCAAAATAACTATTTGCTCCTGTTGCAATGACAATCGCAATTGCACCACCTGAAACAACACTTGTACCCATAAAACATAAATTTTCAAATTCTAACATATTGCTAGTTTTTTTACTATTTTTATTATTATAAGTTGCATGTTTTTCAACTGGTAATGCTTCACCAGTTAAAGCAGCCTGATTAATAAATAAATCAATTGATTTTAATAATCGCACATCAGCAGGAACCATATCACCAGATGAAAGAAAAACAATATCACCAGGAACCAATTCTTCAATTAAAATTTCTTTCGTATTTTGAGCAACACTATTTAAATCATCTAAATTAATTTTTCGGTCAGGAAACTTTCTACTATAACGAAAAACACTAGCAGTTGTTTCAACCATTTCTCGTAATTTTTCTGATGATTTATAGCTACGAAAATCTTGAAAGAAAGTAATTATAACACTCAAAACAACCATAACAAGGACAATAATTGCTCCTCATAATTCACTACGATCATTAGGGTCATCATTAATGACAAAATAACTAATAAAATTATAAATCGCAATAATTGTTAAAATAATAATAAATGGATTAACCAAATTACGAAAAAGTTGTTTATATCAAACAAAATGCTTATGAGAAAAATCATTTTTACCATATTCTTTTTGCTTTTCTTCAATTTGATCTTTAGTTAAACCAAGCAAACTGCTATCTAATCTTTTAATTGTTTCTTGTTTTGAAAGTTGTGAAACTTCTTTAAAAAAAACATTATTTTTTACAGCGACCTTTTTTGTTTTGTTTTTCATGTTTCACCTTCAATCTTATATTTTGTTAGCCAAAAAATAAAAAAAGATTTATTTACGGAAAAAATAAATCCTATTCACAATTAAAAAGAATTTATTCACCGCGTTGAGCTTTAGCACTTTACAACTTTGACTTAAAAGTATAAGTCAGCTACATTAACTTAAGCCTTAATTCGACAAAAGTTGTTCACCCATTTTTTTGTCTTTAGACAAAAGTGGGTAGCAGCATATATCCGTAAAGTAGCCTCACCTAACAGAATAAAAATATTCGATTATTTTATCTACCTTATTTATAGCAGAAAAATCTTAATTAAACAATTATTATGAGTAAAAGAGAAGAAAATTTTAATATTTTAAACTATTTTTTTAATTTACATTTCATAACTATCTTGTTCATTTAGTTTTTCATTTCCATTATCTTTAATCTCGTTTTTTAACAATTCATTTTCAAGTCTTAATTGATTATTTTCAAATTTTAATTTTGTAATTTCAATATAAGGATCAATTTGAAAAGTTAATTTACTAAATTTACTTATAAATAATTTTTGTTGTTCATCATTTAAAATAAAAATTTTATTGTTATCATTTATATATCACTTATTAATTAAATCTTTAGTATTAACTTTAATTAAATTTTTATTATAAAAATAAGTATCAATATTATTAATTTTTATAACAATAGACTTTTCGTTAATATTAACTTGTTTTGTTGTACCAGCTCATACTAAATATATAATAATATTGTTGTTATAAGTTAAAGTAAAAAACTTAACTTGCAGGTAACCAAATCTCGTTCAAATTAGACCTTTCTTTAAGAAAGGTTATTTTTTTATTCAAATTTTTACTTTTAAATAAAAAAACATAAAAATAAAATTGGAATGCGCCTCCATAAGTAGTTTCACATAACTTTTTATTTTCGTGTCTATTTTTGAGGTGCATTCCAAACAGATAAACTGTTTTATGTTTATTTGCTTAATATTTATATTATTCCTCATAATTCAATTATAGGAAAAGGCATATCTAATTTAAGATCAGAAATCATATCTTGAAATTGTTTTATAATATGTTCTTCCAAATAATTATTACTATAATCATCAAATAAATTAAAAATATAATTTTTATCTATTTTTTTATAAACTTTACTTCTATTTAGAAAATTAAATATTTTTTCTCTCAAAAAAGTAGTATCTTCTATTTCTAAATCTTGATTAATTTTTTGCAAAAAGTTTTCTATTAAATTTTCATTTATACAAAGAAAATTATTATCAACTAAATATTTAATAAAAATATAATTAATTGGCAAATTCAAATTATTTTTGATTGTTGTAAAATTACTTATATATTTTTTATGGTTTGGTTTAATTAATTTACTTAAATTTTGATGATTAAAAAAATAATCTTTTTGTATAATTTTATTCTTTATTTTTTTATAATTAAAATTTAATTCTTTTACTATAAGAGAAAAATTTTTAAGAAAAAAAATATCTAATTGCTCAAAAAAATTTTTAATCTTTAAATATAAACTATCTAATTTATCAAATTCTAAAAAAATTTCTTCATCAATTTGAATTAAATTATTGTTATCATAATAATAACCATACTTATCTGTAAGAAAGCCAAAATTTTGAAAATCTTTCTCAAACTTCTTATGAACTATAAAAAAGAATTCTAATTCTATCTTTTGATTTTCATTTAAATAAATTAATAATAATATTCATCTAAAAATCATTAAATATTCTCAATCATAATTAATTACTTTTTCATAAATTATTTTTTTAAAATTATTTCAAATATTATCTCAACTATATTCTTTACAATCATCCAAAATTGAAATTGCTAAATTTAAATATTTTTCACATTGTTTTTTTGCATTTTCAAATAAATAATCATGATATATAAAAATTGTAACATTCTCTTTGATAAAAAGATTTTGCTTTAATTTATTAGAAATACTATCTTTTTGATTTAATAATTTTTGATCTAATTTTGATTCAAACTTTACTATTTCTTTTAAAGCATTATTATTTTGTTTTTTCAAAAAGAAACTAGTCATTTAATTCACCAAATTTTTGTTTTAAATATGTAAATAATTCTTTAATATTTTCTTCAGTTTCAGATTCTTGTAATAATTTTTGATAATAATCATTAAGTTTATTAAAATCATCACTTTTGATAAGTGTTAAATGTTCATCTTTAATATTCTTTAATAAAGTTTCTAAATCTTTAATTTTTTTATGTGAGAAAACATCATTATATTTTATAATTCTTTTTTTATCTATAAAATTATTATTTTTATAATCATTATCGTATAATGAAATATATTTTAAATTTGAAATTTTAAGAAAATTAATCAATTTAGTATTAAATTTACCATTAATACTTATAAAGTGTAAATTTTTATCTTTGACATAATTCTTATTATATCAAGTATAAAAAGAATGATCTGTTTTACCTTCAACAGTTATGTACTTAAAATCTTTATGATTCATTGCATTTATAACTAAATAATCATTACCTGTTATTGTAATTTCTTTTCCTAAAGCAGTTTCAGTTAATTCATTTTTATTATTCTCAGAATAAGATTTAACTACAGTTTTATTATTTTTATTCTTTTCAACAATCAAAATATCTTGATAAGTTTCAAAAATATGTCCTAGTAAATAAGGACTATGAGTAGTATAAATTATTTTAGTTTTTGTTTCTTCAGTTATTTTCTTTAATTCTTTATATAATTGTAAAATGGCACTAATATGTAATCCTTGATCTGGTTCATCAAGTAAAAGAATAATTTCTCTATCTGAATATTTTTTGCAATATTCTAAATTTAATTTTAAAAATAATTTATTCCTTAATCCTTGACTTATTAAAGCAATATTTTCTTCACATTCTAAATTATTATTTTTCAAAATCAGTTTAGAATTTAAAAACTTATCTCTATCAATATAAAAACTTGGATAAACAACATAATTATTACTATCATCATTTAAAATATCTAATAAAAATTCTTTTTTTAAAATCTCATTAATTTTTTTTAGAAATTCTTCATTTTTACTTTGACTTTTATTGTTTAATAAACTTTCAATTTTTATTAAAATATTCTTTCAGTCTTTATTAAAATAAATTAAAGGTGTTAAATAATTATTTAATAAATCTAGTTCAATATTTTTTTTAGACAAATCAATTGAACTAAAAATTTTAAATTCTTCATAATTTTCTAAACTAGTACAAATATAAAATATTTTACTTGATAAGTCATGATTTAAAATAGTTTTTTTTAATTCTCTAAAATTATTAATAAATTCAAATAATTTTGTTATTATATCTTCAATTTCTTCTTTTGAAGAAAAAACATAACTATTTAAAAGAAAATCTTTGAATGATTTCTTCAATTTATCATCATTATTTGAAATAAGAAGATTTTGGTCGAATGGAAAATAATTTTCTGCTTGATATAAATGAATTTCACTAGGATTTTCCAAAACTTTTTTTAAATTTTCAATAAAAAAATCAAAATCCCTTTGTAAAAAATATTTATTTTTAAAATGATTTTTCATAATATTTTTAAAACTATTAATATTCTTATTAACTAATTTATCTAATAAAGGAATAGCATTTTTCTTATTGTCTTTATTAATAAAAAATTTTTCTGTAAACTTTGAATCAGAAAATAAACATTCAACTTCAAAATCAAAATTAGTAGGAATATTATGATTTTCATTTTTAAGATAATAATTATCAACAACTCTAAAATTAGGTTGATCATGATTTTTATGATTTCAATAATAACCTCTTCTACTTCCTTTAATTGCATTTAAAGCTTCCAAAATATTAGTTTTACCAACATTATTTATTCCAATTAATGGAATAAGTTTTTTATTTTTTAAATCTATTGTTACTTCTTCTATCGATTTATAATTTTTAATTTTAAAACATTGTATTGCCATTGCTTTTCCCATAAATCAATAATCTATATATAACCTTGTTTTTTCATTTTAAATAAGTTATATTCTCTTTACTCTTTCTTGTCAATGACATAATTACATTTTATTTTCATCTTAAACTATGTTCTAATATTATTGTTATAAGTTAAAGTAAAATTTAACTTGCGTGTAACCAAATCTCGCTCAGATTAGACCTTTCTTCAAAAAAGGTCATTTTTTATATTAAAATAAAAACATAAAACAGTTAAAACTATTTTATGTTTAATTAATAAGTAAATAATGATAATAATTAGACAACACAAGCATCGCAATCATAATTTTCACTATCTTCCAAAACATCTTGCCGAACACGAACATAATAAATTGATGAACAACCTTTTTTAAAAGCACGAATATAAGCTTTATTCAAATCACGAGTTGTTGCTTTATCAGTAAAAAATAAAGTTAAGGAAATTGCTTGATCAACATGTTGTTGTGCTGCTGCTGCAATATCAATAATTGCATCAGGTCCAATCTCATAAGCACCAGATTTATAATATGGTAAATTTTCAGCAGTAATTTTGTATGCTGGCACATATACTCGCCCTAATTTACCTTCTTTTCTTGTTTCGACTGGTGCAACCACTGGTTGTAAACTAGGAGTACAAGAAGATAAATAACTAATTGAGCCAGTTGGAGCAACTGCCATTAAATGTGAATTAGCAAGTCCAGTTGTTTTAATTTTTTTCACTAATATTTTTCATTGTCCTTGGGTTGGAATTTCAACTTGATATTGCTCAAAGATTGCTGCAATTTTTTCTGTTTTTGGTAATCATTTATCACTTTGACACTTGATATATTTATCAAAATAACCACCATTAGCAAATTGACTATTTTTAAAACCATTAAAAGTGCCAAATTCTTGTGCTAATTTATTAGAAGCACTAAAAGCATAATAAGCCATCGTATAAAAAAAGATATTAGTAAAATCAATTGCTTCTTGTGAATCATAAAAAATCTGATTTGTTGCTAGAAACCCATGTAAATTCATTGCTCCTAAACCTAAAGCATGATTATTTTTATTACCTTCAACAATTGATGGTGCCGAAACTAAATTACTATTTCTTGAAACATGATCTAAAGCATAAATTGCTTGTGCAATTGCTTGACCAAATTCCTTACCACTTTCCATCATTTTTGCAATATTAACACTACCTAAATTACAACAAACATCTTCACCAATAGTTTTAAAACTTAAATCATCATGATATTCACTTAAAGAACTAACTTGAACAATTTCGCTACACAAATTACTCATGACAATTCGTCCTGGATGGGGATTACGATTGTTTACTGTATCATCAAATAATAAATATGGGTAACCACTTTCAAAATGTAATTCAGCAATTGTTTGAAATAACTTTCTTGCACTAATAAAAGTTTTTTTAATTTCTGGATGTTTTAATAAATTATCATACTCCTTCGTAATTGAAATATCAGTCATTGGTTTACCATAAACTTTTTCAATATCATAAGGACTAAAAAGTGCCATATCTTGATTATTTTTTGCTAATTCAAAAGCAATATCAGGAACAACTATTCCTAAAGATAAAGACTTAATTCTAATTTTTTCATCAGCATTTTCTCTTTTTGTGTCTAAAAACAACATAATATCTGGATGATGAATATTTAGATAAACTGCACCTGCACCTTGTCTTTGTCCTAATTGATTAGCATAAGAAAAAGCATCTTCTAAAATTTTCATAACAGGAATGACACCAGTTGCTTGATTAGCAATATTTTTAATTGGTGCTCCCTGCTCTCTTAAATTAGTTAAACATAACGCTACGCCACCACCACGTTTTGATAACTGTAAAGAAGTTGAAACAGCACGAGCAATTGATTCCATATTATCTTCAACTCGCAACAAATAACAAGAAACATACTCCCCCCGTTGTTTTTTGCCAGCATTCAAAAATGTTGGTGTTGCTGGTTGATATCTTCCTAACATCATTTCCCTTAAAACATCTTGAGCTTTTTTAAAATTACCATCAGCAAAAAATAAAGCATTCATCAAAACTCGTTCTGAATAAGTTTCTAAATATTCTTTACCATCAAAACTTTTTAAAGCATAAGCATTAAAAAACTTTAATGCTCCAACAAAACTAGCAAAATGATGATGATAACTATTAGCTTGATTTGTTAATATTTCAATTTCAGAAAAATCATATTTATTAATTAATTCTTCGTCATAATATTGATTTTTAATTAAATAATCAAATCGTGCTTTAGTTGTTGGAAATGTTTTTAAATTAGGAATAATATGATTTGCTAAATAAGCTTCAGCTGCTTGTAAATCTAATTGAAAATTATCTTGATTTCAATCAAATAACTTTGTTTTAGCATTTAAAGCAATGTATTGATCTGATTCTAAATTTCCTGATAAGGTTGTAATTTTTGCCATTATTCGTTTTCTCCGTCATTAGAATTTCAAAAATCTGTCAAAACTTTTCTCACGGTTGTCACATCATGTTCTGTTCCTAGTAATTCAAATTGGTAAAGTAAAGGAACATTTAGTTTTTTTGAAAGAATTGGCCCTGCCATGGCAAAAGTATTACCAAAATTAGTATTACCTGAAGCAATTACTCCCCGACAAAAATCACGATTTTGTTTATTATTTAAAAACTTAATTACTTGACTTGGAACAGCGCCCTTTTTAAATTCACCACCACCACTATAACTTGGTGTGATTAAAACATAATCTTGATTAACTAAAAGTTCTTCACTTAATTGATAAGGAATTCGTGAGTTTAAAACTGCTAATTTTTGAATAAAACGATGCGTATTATTAGAAATTGATGAATAATAAACAACATGAATTGCTCCCTTTGGCTTTACTACTTTGTCACTTGTGACTTTTATGACATCATTATGCATTTTACTTGCTCCTTACTTTCTCAAATTAAAATTCTCAATCTTCATCTTCAGTTTCTTCACTAATTCCCATCACATAAGATGAACCATTACCAGAAAAGAAATCATGATTTTCATCAGCTCTAGCTGATAATTGGGTAAAAATTTCTGGGGCAATTCTTGTTTCTGCTTCAGTAAATGGTGAATCATAACCTAAATTTTGTAAGAATTTCCCAGCATTATACAAACTAAATTTAATGGCATCTTCAGCTAAATCAAAACCTTGATAAAGTTCTGTTAAATAAGTTTTTTCTAAATCAATTAACTGAAAAAGTAAATCAAAAACAAATTTTTTCATTTCTGCTTGTTTTTCTACTGACAACTTTTCAACTTTTCTTTGATATTTATAACCACTATAATAATTATGAATTACTTTATCACGTAAAATTAAACGAATAATATCAGAAGTATTTGGTAATTTACCACGCGCTGATAAATAAAATGGTAAATAAAACCCACCATATAATAAAAACCCTGGCATTAATGCTGCAGCAACTTTTGATTTTAATGGATCACTATTACTATAATAAGGAATTAAAGCTTTAGCGCGTTCTTGTAACTTTTCATTATTAATAACTCACTCATGTGCTTCTTCAATTTGTTCACTTGAACACAAAGTTGAAAAAATTGTTCCATAAGAACGAGCATGAACGCCAACCATAAAAGCAAAATTAGCATAAATAACTTGTTCATGATCAGTTAATGAATTTGGAATTTGTGCTGGATCACAAAGTGTTGCTTGAATTGTATCCAACAAAGTTAAACCAGTAAAGGTTCTTGTAATTAATTGTTGTCATTCATTACTTAAAGTTCTTCAAGAAGTTAAATCATTTGATACCGGAATTTTTTCTGGTAATCAAAAATTTTGTGTTATTCGATTTCAAACTTCTAAATCTTTATCATCATTAATAACATTTCAATTTACTGCTCGCATCTTACCTTTAAAACCATTTTGACTATACCCTAATGGTGATAATGATGCTTGATAATACTGATTCTTATGTGTTGCCATAAGTTGTTACCTCCAAATTTCGTTAATAACTAAAAAATGCCCAAGTTAATTGGGGCATTAAAGATAATAATTATTTTGCTTTTTTATAATTTTTTACGACAAAAAAATCATAAAATTACTTAATAATTAAATATTCACCCCCAGGAATAATGATTATTTCTGAAAAATTAGACCGGTCTACTGGCTTAGCGTCTTTTTACTAGTTGCCCTTCTCAAAACAATGTTTCAATGGGTAATTCAACATTCATCAGCATTACAGTTGCTGGGACAGCAAAGAATTTTCATCTTTTTCCCGAACATCTAAACTTTCATTTTTTAGTTGTAAAGTCATAATACTATATTATTTTTTGTTTGTAAAATGATTTAATTTAAATTATTTTTTATTTTTAAATCACAAAATAACACAATTAATTTTAAAGGTGCTATTATGATTTTAAAAGATTATGGGGAAAATCAAGGTAGTATAAAAGAAATTCAGGGGTAGGATATGAAAAAGATTTATTTTTCATCAAGTTGTTCATCTTCACGAAAAACAATTAAGTTTTTCAATGAACATAATATTAGTTACACAGCAAAGAACATTATCAAAGATTCATTAACTGACCAAGAAATAAAAACATTATTACAATTTGCACCCAATGGTGTTAATGATATTATTGCAACAAAAGCAAAGTATATTAAAACTCATGCAATAAATATTGAAACATTAAGATTACCAGAAATCTATCAATTAATTAAAGATGAACCAAGAATCTTAAAACGACCAATCATTGTTGACTTTGAAAAGAAAAAGATTCAAGTTGGTTATAATGAAGACGAAATTGAAATATTTTTACGCAGTAATTTAGATGATTAATTTAAAAAATGGTTAAGTTTTATTAACCATTTTTTATTTCATTTTCTTGCGTTGTTTCTGAATTAACAAAATAAGGTATTACTTGTTCTGAAGTAATAATTCCCTGAATTTTTCCTTGACTTAATAAGTTTGTTCCACCACCTTGACCAGGAAATGATTGTAAAACTGTCATTAAAACTGCTTTAGCATCATAATTATTAGCAGCTAAAGTTTTACTAATTGCTACTAAAATTAAAGTTTCATTATTTGCCACAACTTGATTTAAGAAAATTACAATTAAATCTTGATAACGATTACGATAATAATCACTAAGATTTTTTAAAACATTAAGATTAAAGTTTTGAAAATGATGAACTAATAAATTTTTACCATCTTTTGCTACAATTGGTTTTAAATCTAAAAACGCTTGTGCTTGTTCTTTTTCAAATTGAGCATCAATAACTTTTTTTCATTTACGATATTGTTCTTGTAGTTCTGGCAATAGTTTTTTTGCTGTTCTTCAATCAGTTTTAGTAGCATTAAGTTTATTAAAAATTGTTAATTGTTGTTCCAATTTACTATCAACTTTAATCTTCCGATTTTTTTGATAAAAACTAGCGAGATTTTGACTAACTTGTTTCATTTGGTTCATTTCTTCGTTTAAAAATTCTTTAATTGTTTTAAAACTTGTTAGTGCCTGAATCCGATAATTACCTGAACCTTTTGATTCAACACTAGTAATTAATAAATCTTCAACTTCTTTACTATTACCACAATGAGTACCACCACACAATTCAATTGAAAAATCACCAAACTTAACAACACGAACAATTTGATCATACTTTTCACCAAAAAATGCCAAAGCGCCAATTTTTAAAGCTTCATCATGAGTTAAATGAAATACTTCTGCTGGTACTGCTGCATCAATTCATGCTTGTACTTGTGTTTCTAATTGAACAATTTGTGTTTCAGTAACAGTTGTAAAATGACTAAAATCTAATCGTAAGTATTCATCATTATTAAAACTACCTGATTGCATAACATGAGAACCTAAAATTGTTCTTAATGCTGCATGTAATAAATGTGTTCCCGAGTGATTTTTTCTTGTATAATAACGCTTTAATTGATTGATTTTTGCAATAACAAAATCATCTTTACTTAATTTACCAACCACTTCTAAATAATGAATATTAAAATTATTAACTGATTGAACATCTAAAACATGACCATAACCATTTTCACCAGTAATTTCTCCTGTATCGGCTGCTTGGCCACCTTTTTCAGCATAAAATGGTGTTTGATCTAAAATTAGATAACCATTAGTATTTTCTAAACTTTGATATGCTTGATTATCATCTTTAAAAAGAAAAATAATTTTACTATCATCAATTCGTTCTTGTTGATAACCAACAAAACTTGATTTTAATTGTAAGTTAATTAATAACGGATTTTGTTCTGTTAGTGCTTTAATATCACCTTGAGCATTACGAGCATTAACTTTATGTTGATTTAATAAAGCATAAAAACTTTCTAAATCAACATCCACTTTGTTTTCTTGTGCTAATTCTTGTGTTAACTCAATTGGAAAACCAAAAGTATCAAATAATTTAAAAGCATTTTCGCCTGAAATTGTTTGATTTTCTTTAATAATCTTTAATAACAATTCTTTTCCTGCCACTAAAGTTTGTCAAAATTTAACTTCTTCATTTTTAATAACATTAACAATTAATTGTGCTTTAGATTTTAACTCTTGATAATAATCTGCCATTTGTTCAATAACTGTTGGTACTAAAAGATATAAAAATGGCTTATTAATTGCTAATTTTTGACCATAAATCTCAGCTCGACGAATTAATCTTCGTAAAATATAACCCCGAGTTTTGCTACTTGGAAAAACACCATCAGCAATAGCAAAAGTTAAACAACGAATATGATCACTAATAATTTTAAAAGCAGTATTAATTGTCGTTTGCTTTGGATCATTTTTAAAATAATTATTAATCTCATAATGATATTGTGAAAAAGTTTCACATTTTTTAATAATTGCTTGAAATAAATCAGTATCAAAATTAGTTGGCACATCTTGTAAAACAGCAACAATTCGCTCTAATCCTGCTCCTGTATCAATATTCTTTCTTGGCAAATCTGTATAATTGTTAAAACCATCGTTATTATATTGTGAAAAAACAATATTTCAAATTTCAATATAACGATCATTTTCAATATCATCTTGTAATAACTTTAAACCAATCTTATTTTGATCATATTTAGCACCACGATCATAATAAATTTCAGTATTAGGACCACAAGGTCCTTGTCCCATATCTCAAAAGTTGGTTTTTCTTGAACCTAAAATTAAATGATTTTTAGGAATTTTAATATCATTTAATCAAATATTTTCTGTTTCTTGATCTTCAGAAAAAATTGTAATATAAAGTTTTTCTGGACTAAGATTTAATCAATTTTTACTAGTTAAAAATTCTCAAGCCCAAACAATTGCTTCTTGCTTAAAATAGTCACCAATTGAAAAATTACCTAACATTTCAAAAAAAGTATGATGGCGAGCAGTTAAACCAACATTTTCAATATCATTAGTTCTAATCGCCTTTTGTGAATTAACTAATCTTGGAGCGGGTGGTGTTTGTTTTCCTTCAAAATAAGGTTTCAAATTAGCAACACCGGAATTAATTCATAATAATGAACGGTCATCTTTTGGTACTAAAGAAGCAGTAGGCAAAAGATAGTGCCCTTTAGATTGAAAGAACTCTAATCATTTAGCTCGTAATTTGTCGGTTGTTCATTTCACAATTATTTTTCCTTTTTCTGATTTAATAAAATTATTTTATCGTAAATTATTAAAAAAACAAAGAAAATAACATTGCTGGAAAAAATAAAAAAGATTTTGAAAAAATTAAAAATAAAACTTAAATCGCAATATATAATAACTATGGTAGGTAGTTTAGAAGAGGCATTAATTAGATTGTTATTAAAATTAATCAGAAAGGATAAAGTTTATGATTTTAACAAAATCAATTAATGATGCTGTGTTAGAAACTTTAAAAAATTGAGGGTTTTGAAGTGCCATTGTTGCGACAATTTTTGTTATCTTCTTAGGTTTTTTGTTAACAAGAAAAAACATTTTAAAAAGAGAATGAGATAAAGTGCTAATTAAACTAGTTATGACAATTGGTTTACCAGCGTTAGCACTACAAGGATTTTTAACAAACATTACTATTGCCGAATTAAAAAATCAAGTTGCTGTTTTAGCAATTGGATTTATTTTTTATGCCTTAATGGCCTTTGGGACACGATTATTTTTCTTTAAATATGATCGTGACATCCAAGATACTTTAGCAATGTGTATTGCTTTTGCTTCAACAACATTTTTTGGATTACCAATCGTTTCTGAATTATTTAAACCAAATGGTTCAGCAATTGGAAATATGTTTAATGTTCCTTATCGTGTATTTTTATATTCATTGGCATTTATTATTATGACAAGAAAAAATCCAAAAATAAAATTAAATTTCAGTGAAAGAAAAGCATTAAAACTAAAAGCAATTCCTAATAAAGAAACAGAAACAGAAGTTTACCAAAATTATTTAGTTAATAAAAGAAATGCTGTAAAAACTCAATGTAAAAACATCTTTTTAAACCCAATTTTAATTGCTACTTTTATTGGAATTATTATTTGAGTAACACAATTAATTCCAGGAATTGAAGTAATAAAAATGTCCGGTATTAATAACGATCAGGCATTTTCACCATTACGAATTGATTTATTATTTCCACCAATTGCCAAAATCCTAACAATTTTAGCAGCACTTTGTACACCATTAGCATGAATTGCCATTGGGATGCAATTATCAGATGGTAACTTTAAACAAGCAATGAAGTCTAAAACAGTTTGATATGCAACAGGTTTAAAAATTATTGTTGCACCATTAATTATTTTAGGAATTTCAATGTTAATTGCTTGAATTGGATCTGCCACAGGTGGTTGAAAATTAAGTCAATCAGCTTTAGGAGTATTAGTAATTATGACAGCAACTCCACCTGCTAGTGTCGTTGTTTCTTATTCAATTGCTTTTGCCAAAGAACCAAAAATCGCCAGTGATTTAACATTAGTAACAACAGTAATGGCAATTATTACCTTACCAATTTGAGTAATTATCGTTACTGCAATTGGAACATTACCAATTTTTGGTTAATAAATTAAATAAATTTTAAAATGGAGGAACTTATGAAAATAATTTGTTATGGCGTTCGCGAAACTGATCAAGAATTTTTTAACTCATTAAATAAAAAATATAATTATCAACTAATTTTAAAATCAGAATTATTAACTCACGAAAATATTGCAACAGCAAAAGGATGCGATGCTGTGATGTTACGAGCAAATTGTATTGCTGATGAAAAAAATTTAAATCAATTAAAATCATATGGTGTTAAATATCTTTTAACAAGAACCGTTGGTTTTAATCATATTGATGTTGCCTATGCTAAATCATTAGGTTTTTTAGTAGCAAGAGTACCAGCATACTCTCCTAATGCCGTTAGTGAACTAGCAGTTGCTTTAGCAGTTGGTTTATTACGAAATACTTTTTATATTGCTAACAATTCTACTAATAAAAATTTTAAAGTTGATAATTTCATCTTTGCCAAAGAAATTAGAAATTCAACGATTGGCATTATTGGAACTGGTCGAATTGGCATTGAATTTGCCAAAGCTTTCAAAGGTATGGGTGCAAAAATCTTAGGATATGATATTTATCCTAATAAAAATAATGAAACAATTTTAGAATATACTGATTTAAATACATTATTGAAAAAATCTGATTTAATAAGTTTACACACACCTTACATTCCTGGAGAAAATGATAAAATGGTTAATCAAGATTTTCTTAATAAAATGAAAGATGGTAGTTTTTTAATTAATGCTGCTCGTGGTGAATTAATTGATCATGAAGCACTATATCAAGCTTTAATTACTAATAAACTTAAAGGTGCTGCTTTAGATACAATTAATCAAGAAGGAAAAATCTTCTTTAAAGACTTTAAAAATCAGAAATTACCAATTGAAATTTATGAAAAATTAAATTCACTATACCCAAGAGTGATTATTACTCCACATATTGGTAGTTATACTGATGAAGCAACAAAAAATATGATTGAAATAAGTTACCAAAACCTTGACGATTTAATTAATAACCGTGATTGTCTAAATCAACTTTAAGATAATAAATAAAAAACTGATTTAAAAATAAATCAGTTTTTTCATCATATTTTAAGGTCGTTTTCTGCCTCAAAAACCTTTTTTACTTTTTTGCTTCTTACTAGATTTTGATGATTTTGATGGCATTGTTGTATTACTTAAACTAAATTCATTATAAACTTTAACAATATTTTCATTTGCCCCAATAAAAAGCACTTCATCATTCAAGAATAGTTTTTCATCGCTTCGGGGAATAATAACACGATTATCACGCTTAATCGCAATCAAATTAATATTATAATTAACAGGAATTTGCAAATTCTCTAACTTACGATTAGTTAAGCGAACATTCTTCAAAATAACATGAGCAATTGAATGTTTTTGATCAACAGTAGTTAAATCTAATCCTAACTTTCAAATTGCTCGATAAGCTGCCCTTTTACCAGCTTCTAGTTCCGGTAAAATAATATTACTAATTCCAATTGCTTCTAATAATAACTGATGAGTACTATCAACTGCCTTAGCAACAATATTAATTTCTTCGCCATCATTATATTCTTTTTGTAATGCTAAAATTTGCACAGCAGTAACAACCGAAGCTGCTAAATCTGAACCAACAGCAATAATAATATTTTTAATTTTATGAATCCCAGCATCTTCTAAAGCATCACGATTAGTTGAATCCAAAATTAAAACTTCACTAGCAACATTAGCAGCTAATTGAACTCGATCTTCATTTTTGTCAATTGCTAAACAAACCTTACCTAAATCTTCTAAAGTTCTTACAACTGACATTCCAAACTTTCCTAAACCAATGACACAATAATCATTTTCTGAAGACATTACGATCCTACTTTCTTTTTCTTTAAATATGACAAATAATAATATCATTATACTAAAAATTATTAAAAATCGTTAAATTTAAAAAGGTTAAGTTCAATGTTAATTAAAATAATAATTAAAATCACCCTTGAATATAGGGTGACTTTTTTGCTAATAATTTAAAATTAAAAATAAATTTTAATCAATTCGATTATCACAAGTTCCTGTTGTTTGTAATTGTTTTAAATTTTCAAAAGAAATTTCTGACATATTTTTAATCGCTTCATCAGTAAAGTAAGCAACGTGAGGTGAAATTAAAGTTTTAGGATATAAAGCAATTAATTCTTCAATTAATTTTAAATTACTTGGGAATTTATCTTTAAAATTATGATTAATAATTTCTGATTCATGTGGAAAAACATCAGTTGCATAACCTTCCAAATGATTTGCTTTAATTGCTTTAATAACAGCTGGTAAAGACACTAATTCTGAACGAGCAGCATTAACTAAAATTGTCCCTTTTTTCATTTTTTTAATTACTTCATCATTAATAACATCATCATTTTCACCTTTAAAATAAGGCATATGAATTGAAATTAAATCACTTTTGGCAATAACTTCATCAAAAGTAGTATAAGATAAAAATGATTTAGCTGCTTCATTAGGATAAGGATCATAAGCAATAATTGTTGCATCTAATGCTTTTCACATTTTTGCAGTTTCATAACCAATTTTACCTGTTCCTAAAATTCCAATTGTACAATTTTTAGTTTCTTTAGCAAACATATTGCTATCAATTTTAAAATTACCTTGTCTAGTTTGTTCATAAATATAAGATGTTCGTCTTAATAAACTTAAACCACCATTAAAAGCTAAAGAAGCAATTGCTGTTGGTGAATATCCAGGAACACGACCAATAACATAATTTAATTCTTTGGCAGTTTTTAAATCAATATGATTAAAGCCAGCAGTTCTAGTAACAATATATTTAATTCCTAATTCTTTAATCTTTTTTAAATTATCAGCACTAGCATCACAATTAACAAATAAAATTAAAGCATCATAACCTTTTACTTTATTAACATTTTCATCATTTAATAATTCATTAGTAAATGATAATTTAAAGTTATAATTCTTATTATTTTGCTCAAAAATTGGTTTTTCTGCTTCTTGAATACCATAACATAATACTTTCATTGATAACTCCTTTATATTTTTTAGTATTATTTACCTTAATTTTACCATTAGTTATTTAAAATTCTCAATCAAATTTTAAAAAATACGATAAAATAAATATTATGGAAACTAATATTCTAGGGGAGAAAAAAATCAATGAAAATTAAAATAGTTAACAATCAAAAGATGTTAAATCAAGCTTTAAAAGTTAGAGAAATTGTTTTCATTAATGAACAAAAAGTGCCTTTATCAGAAGAAAATGATCAATATGAAACCGAAGCAACTCATTTTCTAGCTTATAATAAGAAAAACCAGCCAATTGCAACTTGCAGAACAAGAGTCTATGCCGACAATAAAGTTAAAATTGAACGAGTTTGTGTTTTAAAAGCTTATCGTGGTTTAAAAATTGGTGAAAATTTAATTAATTTTGCTGAACAAGCAGCAAAAAGTCAAGGATTTAAAGAAGCAGTTTTAGGTGCTCAAACCACAGTCCTAGACTTTTATCAAAAACTAGGTTATCAAGTTTGTTCTAAACCATTTATGGAAGCAAATATTGAACATTATTTAATGAAAAAAACTTTATAATAATAAAAAATGAGTTCATTCAATTGAACTCATTTTTTTGTTGCTATTTTTAATCTTTATTTATTAGCATCCTTTAATGTAAAAGTAACAGCTGCTGAACCTTTGATTAACAAATCACCATCTTTTGCTGCGACAATAGCACTTGTATGGGGAGCATTACTATCAAGGATAATATTAATATGAGGACTAATTAAAGCTTCAGACACTGGAAAATGCATAATGTCAGTTCCAAGAACAGCTACTGCTTTAATAATAGCTTTAGTAATTTGAGCATCTGTTGAGTTAGTATCAACACCTACTAAATTTAATTTACTATTTTCTTCAGTAACAAAAGAACCAATATCAATTCTAAAATCTTGTGTACCTAAATTAATAGCATCTTTATCAACAGTAACTGTTGCAATTTTTTCATGAGTTGTCGCACTTACTGCAGCAACCGTAATTAAACCTAAAGCTGTTAAGCTTGTTAATAAATTTCTCAATTTCATAAAAAATACCTCCCTTTTTTATTTAACTTATTATATCAATTAATTCTAAAAATTGCATAAAAACTTTTTCTTACCAAAATTAAATAAAAAAGATAAGTTTTATTGACTGGAATCCACCTCCATAAGTATTTTCATATAACTTTTTATTTTCGTGTCTACTTTTTGGGGTGTATTCCACACTATTCTATACCCTTTTTTCTTTTATTATAATGCTTTTTTAAAAATTATCATTAATAAAATAAAAAAATCTTACTTTTAAAGTAAGATTCTAAAATTAATAATTACTATCTGCTACATCTTTTATGCACTCCTGTTACATTCTCTTTTCGATTTGTTCCATCATCTCTTTTAGAAATTAAATATTCAACATTTCAGCAATTAGGATTATCTTGTTGTCAACTTTGATATGCTCCATATTCCATAGGAACTTTACATCAATAACATAATTTATGTTTATTTTTAGCATCTTTCTGAGATCCACAATCACAATCATATGAATTTTTTCAAGTTTTTCTAGCTTTTGATGATAAAAGTTTTTTTAACATTTCTTATATTCCTTCTTGAGTAAGAAGAATCTTATTTCTTCTTTATTTTACTAATTAGACATTGCATCTAATATATCATCCGATAAAATAGGTTTAATAAATGAATCAGTTAAATAAATATCTTTTTTAGTTTTAAAAAAATCATTAACAATCATATCTTTTAAGTCCTTTACTTTAGAAATATGCACTGAAAAAAATTCATTTGTTCCTAATTTTAAAAAATGTTTTGATTCTTTATCAGTAACTGGAATCAATTGATATTTAATTTTTTTAGAGATTATACTTTTTACAAAATCTTCTATTTTTTTATTCTTATCACTATTTAAATCCTGATAATAAATTCTAATAGTTTCTTTGTCTAAATCAATAGATAATTCTTCTTTTAATTTTTTCATATGAAATAATGTAATTAATGGAAAAATTCCATTACTTCTAATATCATTAATATCATTTGCTTTAATTATACTTGTACAACCGTTTTTATTCATTTCAGCAATATAAATATTTTCCTCTAAATTAGGAATTAAAAAAGGTGAATGAGAAGTTAATAAAATAAAAACATTATTTTGATTTTTAAAATTAGTTTCTAAATATTTTGCTAATTCATATTGTAATAAAATATGTAAACTTTTATCGGGTTCATCAACTACTAAAATTGTTCTGCCAAGTTTTGTATCATCTCAAAATTTGATAACTTCTAACATAATAATTAATCATAAAAAAGCTTTAAACCCTGAACTCTGATAAGTAGTTTCTGAACTAGCATAATGTCTATTATTATTAACATTAATTATAATTTGAAACATATTATCATCAATCACAATTTCAGGAATAGTATCCATAGTAAAATTATTAAAAATTTGTGCAAAACAATCTCTAAATCTTTGATTCATTTTATTTTTTAAAGCTCTAATTGTTGGTCGATTTGAAGTTGAACTAGATAAATCAATAATTTTTTGAATCTCAGTAATTGTTGTTTTGCCTAACATATTTAAAATATTTCTAAAAGTTGGATTCAAAGTTTCAGGATTTCTTACTCCAAAAATTGGATATTCAAATAAAATATGATTATCAGCTTCTAAATTACTGGAAAATAAAATATTTGGCCTTGTCTTAAAAACATTTTCAATATTAATTCATACATCAATTACCTTACACAATAATTCTTTGTCTGCATCATTTTCTTTAGATCTCTTAATTTCTCTTTTAGCAGATTCAGGACTTGTAGCAAATCTTCAATATTTAAAATCATTTTCTTCTTCTTGAATAAATAATCCTATAGGTCAGGAATTTTTAAATTTTGAAACTATTGCTTCTTTAATTCTTCCTAAATCAGTTAATCCATCTTTTGTAACATTTAAATTTTTATAATATAAATCCTTATACTGTACAAAATAACGACAAAGATTATCATTCTTAAATAATTTTATTTTTATTTCTTTCAAAGATTCTAAAACATATTTCTTTTCACCTTCATCTAATTCATCAGTATACATAATTTCAGGAACATCTAAAAAGACATTACTTGGATTAAAATACGGATGAAATTCTGTAGTTTTTGATTCGATATTTTTAATATCTTCTCCCGAAAATCATCTAATCGCATCTAAAATATTAGATTTACCTGAACCATTAACTCCTAAAATAATATTAATTTTATTTGAATCTAATTCAATATCTTGACTATCTACAATTGTTCTAAATCTTTTAATACTGTATTTTACTTTCATATAAGTCTCCTCCAATAACATAAATAATTAATACATTAATTATATAAAGAAATTATTACTATTCTGATAAAGTTTTATATATTTTTTATAAAATAAAAAATCTTACTTTTAAAGTAAGATTTTTAAGACTAATAATTTATCTCTTATTAAGCATAATAAATATATGATAATGCAATTGTACCAGTTAATTTAATTCCTGAAAATTTTGGGTCAAAAATTTGATAATTAGTATAATCTTCAACTCCAACATTATTTTTATAAACCATACGACAAAAATTACCAATAGACTCTATTTCAAATCACCTACTACATTCTATACCTGTAGAATTAACTATTAAGTTAGAATCTAAAACAACATGTGAAAATGGATCTCATCTAACAATCATAGACACTTGAAAAAATCAAATATCACCAGAAATAATTACAGTTTTTTTGCCAGTATAATATTGAATAACTTCAAAAGCAGATGTGAAAAATGAATTTTTAATCTCTTTTTGCTTTGATATTTTTTTTAATTCACTATCAATATTATTTAAACTTGATACTTTATCTTTACTTGGTAAAGTAATAACAGAAGGTTTACTAAAATTATCAATTTTTGATTCAACATTAGAAATAGAAGAATTTGATGACTTTAAAAAACTATAGCAATCATTTGTAAAACTTGTAAACGCAGCATGGTCATAAATACTTCCTGTTGCTCAATGATATCAAACACCTAATTTTCAATTAAGATTTAAAATATTATTATTTCAAGAAGTTTCTAAAATTAATCTTGCTTTTTCATTACTTTTATGAGACTTATCAGTTGATTGCAATATTTCAATTATTTCATCATTTTCTCTTAGATTATAATTATAATTTCACATTAAAACTGTTGGATTTTTTTGATACGGACTAGTTCAGTGTTGCACTCCATTTCAAAAATTATACATATACGAATAAGTAATATTAACTAATTTATATTTATTTAAAAATTCAGTTTTATTAGCAGCATATTTTGTAATATCTAATGATAAACCAGAAAATGACTGATCATATCAAGTATCTTTTTTACCTTTGCCAATGATATCATCAACCGTATTTTCTTGTTCAGGTAAATATTTATCAGAATCAGAATGAATATAAACTCTATGAGTTGTTTGATAATTATCACCATTAACACTAAAAGAATCTTGATTTTTAGATAAGTTTTGACTTTCATTTTTTTTATTATCTAAATAAATATTTTCATTAACATAATGAATATTATTAGCTTTTGTTATTTGTGAACTTACAATTGGTGCCGTAGCACTAGAAACTGGAATTACTGCTAAAAAAGCAAGCAAAAACTTTCTCACTATCCTATACCCCTTTTTTTTCTTTTATTATAATGCTTTTTTTAAAAATTACCAGATAAAATAAAGTTATCTTTTGTCATCAAAAATAAAAAAAATCTTAGATAAATATCTAAGATTTCTTATTTATGATTAATATTCACTAGACTTAGCAGCTTCGCCAAGACTTAAAATTTCTTCACTACTTAATAAACCAGTACCAGCAGGAATAATATTTCCAAGAATAACATTTTCTTTTAAACCAAGTAAGTTATCAGTTTTACCTTTAATTACGGCATTAGTTAATACTCTTGTTGTATCTTGGAATGAAGCAGCAGCCAAGAATGAATCAGATTCTAATGGTGCTTTTTTAATTCCTAAAATAATTGGTTTACCAAAGGCAGCAGTTTTACCTTCAATAATTGCTTTAGTATTTACTTTTTTGAACTCTTTAATATCTAAGATTTCTCCTGGCAATAATGTTGTATCACCACTATCAAAGACAAAGATACGACTTAACATTTGTTTAACAATAATTTCAATATACTTATCAGAAATTTCAATTCCTTGTAAACGATATACTCGTTGTACTTCTTTTAAAATATATTGTTGTACTTCAATAATTCCCGCAACTTCAAGTAATTGGTTAATATTAATTGAACCTTCAGTTAGTTTTTGACCAACCTTAACTTCTTGACCAACCTTCACACGAACTTGGGCATTATATTGTGTTTTGTATTCTTTGTAATCTAAGTTAGAACCAATCGAAATTGTGTAAATTCCTTGATCTTCATGAATACTCTTTACGTTACCAGCAAATTCACTAATTAAAGCAACAGCACCTTTTGGACTAGTTACATCTAACAATTCTTTAATTCTTGGTAACCCTTGAGTAATATCAGTACCACCAGCAACACCACCACTATGGAAAGTTCTCATTGTTAATTGTGTTCCTTGTTCACCAATTGATTGCGCAGCAATAATTCCAACGGCTTCACCAATTGCTACTTCATTGCCACTAGTTAAGTTCAATCCGTAACATTTTTTACATACACCACTATTAGCTTCACAAGTTAAAACTGAACGAATATTTACTTTCTTAATTCCAGCATTAATTACTTTTTCAACTAATTGTTCAGTAATTAATGTATCATGTGCTAATACTAATTTATTTTGTTCATCAAACAAGTCACCTTGTAAGTAACGACCAAATAAACGGTCTTTCAATGGCACAATAATATTATTTCGTTTCGCATCAACAATATCACTAACAATAAAACCATTATCAGTTTGACAATCATCTTCAGTAACAATAATATCTTGAGCAACATCAACTAATCTTCTTGTTAAATAACCTGAGTCAGAAGTTTTTAAGGCCATATCAGCCATACCTTTTCTGGCACCATGAGTTGAAATGAAGAATTCTGAAACATTTAATCCATCTCTAAATGAAGATTTAATTGGTAATTCAATAACTTCTCCCTTAGGATTATTCATTAAACCACGCATACCTACTAACTGAGTAAAGTTACTAATATTAGTTCTAGCACCTGAATCTCACATCATGAAAATTGGATTATTAATATCTTGTTTTAAAACATTTTCTAATTGATCTTGAATATCATTTTTTACTTTTGCTCATTTATTAATAATAAGATAATGACGTTCTCTATCAGTTAACATTCCATCACGATAGAATTGATAGATTTTTTTAACATAATCATCAGCTTCTTTAAATAATTTTGCTTTTTGTTCATAAGAAATAATGTCACCAGCAGAAATAGTTGTTCCTGAAAGTGTTGAAAACTTAAATCCTAAATCCTTCATCTTATCTAACATTTCAGCTGTTGATTGAGTTCCATAACGTTTAAAGTATTTATGAATAATATCAGCTAAAGTTTTCTTTTTGAATGGATCAGCAATTTTACGACCTTTAATTAATTCACGGAAATCAACATTAAAGTCAACTAAGTCTTCATTACTGTAATCGTGTAAATTAGTAATTTTTGCTTGGTTAATATAAGGCATATCAGAAGGGAAAATTTCATTAAAAATCAATTTTCCAACTGTTGTAATTAAAATCTTATTATGATCTTGTTCAGCAAACTTATTAATTCCAACATCACTAACTCTAATTCCAATAATCGCATGCAAAGAAACATTATCTGTTTCATAAGCTTTTCTTGCTTCAGTAATATCTTTAAACAATGAGCCTTGTCCTAATTGATTTAATTTTTCAATTGTTAAATAATAATTACCCAAAACCATATCTTGAGTTGGTGTAACGATTGGTTTTCCATCTTTTGGACTTAAAATATTTTTTGAACCTAACATTAAATGTCTTGCTTCAGCAACTGCTTCTTTTGTAATTGGCACGTGAATTGCCATTTGGTCACCATCAAAGTCAGCATTAAAAGCAGGAGTTACTAAAGGATGTAAACGAATTGCTTTTCCTTTAACTAACTTAATTTCAAATGCTTGAATTCCTAAACGGTGTAAAGTTGGAGCACGGTTTAATAAAACTGGTCTTTCTTTAATTACTTCTTCTAAAGCATCTCAAATTCTTTCATCTTGACTATCAATTAACTTTTCAGCAATCTTAATATTCAAGGCAGATTCATTACTTACTAATTTTTGAATTACAAATGGTTTAAATAAAATAATTGCCATATCTCGTGGAATTCCACATTGATACATTTTTAAATCTGGACCAACAGCAATAACACTTCTTCCTGAATAGTCAACACGTTTTCCTAATAAGTTTTGACGGAATCTTCCTTGTTTTCCTTTTAAAGTTGAAGTAATTGATTTTAATGGTCTTTTATCTCGACCTGTTACTGGTCGTGCTTTTCTTTCATTATCAAGTAAGGCATCAACAGCTTCTTGTAACATTCTTTTTTCATTATTAATAATTAAAACTGGTGCACCCATTTGTTTAATTTTCTTTAATCGTTCATTACGAATAATAATTCGACGATATAAATCATTAATTTCAGAAGTAGTAAAACGACCACCATCTAATTGAATAATTGGTCTAATATCAGGTGGAATTACCGGAATTGCATGCATTACCATTCATTCTGGTTTGTTACCTGATTTTAAGAATGAATCAATAACATCTAAACGACGCATTAATTTACGACGATCAGTTTGTGATTTTTTATTGTTTAATTGTTTTTTAATTTCTTCAAATTCTTTTTCTAAATCAATATTTTTTAATAAATATTCAATCGCAGCAGCACCAATTCCAAACTTAGTGTCAGTATGCCTACTAATAAATTGTGTACATTCATCCATTGAAAATGGTCGTGACAAATCACCCAAGCTTTCAGCTAAAATCTTTGCTCTAGTGTAAGCAAATGAATTTTCATCTAAATTTTCTTGAATTAAAGTTACAACTTTTCTTAAACGATTTCTTGTGTCAGTTGCTGCTTTTGGTGAGCCTAAATCAAGAACCATCTTTGGTTTAAAGATTTTATGTGCTCGTCCAGGGTCTAAAACAATATAAGAAACAAAATAAGCAACTTCTTCTAAATCTTTTGCTTTCATATCAATTGCTAAAGCAATTCTTGATGGTGATGCTTTTAACATTCAAATATGAGTTACAGGTTCTTCTAGTTCAATATGTCCTAAACGTTCACGACGAACAATTGCTTCAGTAATTTCAACTTGACAACGTTCACAAACTTTACCTTTATTTTTAATCTTCTTGTACTTACCACAAATACATTCATAATTTTTAATTGGTCCAAAAATTCGTGCATCAAATAAACCATCTTTTTCTGGTTTTAAAGATTTATAATTGATTGTTTCTGGTTTCGTAATTTCTCCATGCGATCAAGAACGAATTTGTTCGGGAGAAGCTAAAGAAATTTTAATTGCACGATAGTGCTTTGTATCAGTAGTATTTGCCATCTTATTCTTCCTCCCTTATTCGAAAAAGCCTTGGGCTTCTTCTTCTGTTGCTTCAACAATCGCTCCTGGTGCTTCGTAATCCATGAAGTTATTTTCCTCTAATGAAACTTCATCATCATAGGCTACTACTTCTTGTTCTTTACCATAGCCATCAATTAAACTAACATTAATTCCTAAACCTTGCAATTCTCTTGTTAGAACATTAAATGATTCAGGAATTCCTGATTTTGGAATCTCTTTATCTCGTAAAATTGCTTCGTAAGTTTTAATTCTTCCTTTAATATCATCAGACTTGATTGTTAAGATTTCTTGTAAAGTATGAGCAGCACCATAAGCTTCCAACGCTCAAACTTCCATTTCTCCAAATCTTTGACCACCATTTTGAGCTTTACCACCTAATGGTTGTTGCGTAATTAATGAATATGGTCCAACATTTCGCGCATGTAATTTATCATCAACCATGTGAGAAAGTTTCAACATATACATTACGCCAACAGAAATTTTGTTATCAAATTTTTGTCCTGTTACTCCATCATAAAGATCAACTTTATCAAAACCATTAAATTTGGCTTCTTTCATAATATTAAGTAAATCATCATTTTTTAGACCATCAAAAACTGGAGTAGCAACTTTAATTCCTAAAGTTTTTGCTGCCATTCCTAAATGTAATTCTAAAATTTGACCGATATTCATTCTTGAAGGTACTCCCAAAGGATTTAACATAATATCAATTGGTGTTCCATCAGCTAAGAATGGCATATCTTCAACTGGTAATACTTTTGAAATAACACCTTTATTTCCGTGTCTTCCAGCCATTTTATCACCTTCACGAATTTTTCGTTTTTGTACGATGTAAACGTGAATAATTTCTTCTACTTCGGAAGGTAATTCATAACCTTCAGCACGCGCATAGCGCTTAATACTTTGAACAATTCCAGCACCACCATTTGGTACTCTTAAAGAATTATCTTTAACATTACGAGATTTTTCACCATAAAGAATTGATAATAATTTTTCTTCTGGTGTTGGTTGTGTTTGACCTTTTGGTGTTACTTTACCAACCAAAATATCGCCTTCTTTTACTTCAGTTCCAACCAAAACAACTCCGTCATCATCAAGGAATTTTCTTGCTTGTTCAGAAGTATTAGGAATTTCTCTAGTAATTTCTTCTTTACCTTGTTTTGTTCGTCTTCGTTCCAATGTATATTCTTCAATATGCATTGAAGTATAAACATCATCTTTCACTAGTCTTTCACTAAGAATAATCGCATCTTCATAGTTATAACCATTTCAAGTCATAAAGCCAACAATAACATTTTGTCCTAATGCCAATTCACCATCTTTCATTGATGGTCCATCAGCCAAGATTTGCCCTTTTTCAACTTTATCACCAACTTTAACTAATGGTCGATGACTAATTGCTGTTCCATAGTTACTACGTTCAAAACGACTTAAATCATAAGTATTAACATCTTTTTCAGATTTAATAATAATTTCATTAGCATCAGCATAAGCTACAACACCAGCTTGTTTTGCTAAAATTGCCAATCCTGAATCACGAGCAACTGCATGTTCAACTCCAGTTCCAACAATTGGTGCATCTGGTTTCAACAATGGAATTGCTTGTCTTTGCATATTAGCTCCCATTAAAGCACGGTTAGCATCATCATTTTCCAAGAATGGAATACAACTTGTCGCAATTGAAACAATTTGTTTTGGTGAAACATCAATAAAATCAATTTCACTTGGACTAACAATAATATTTTCACCATTATTACGAGCAATAACACTCTTACTACTAATATTATTATTGTTATCAAGTTCAATATTAGCTTGACCAATAATATAATTTTTTTCTTCGCCCGCTGTTAAATAAACAACTTCATTAGTTACTTTATTATTAGTTACTTTTCGATATGGTGTTTCAATGAACCCAAATTGATTTACTCGCGCATAAGTTGCCAAGTTACTAATTAAACCAATATTTGGTCCTTCAGGAGTTTCACTCGGACAAATTCGGCCATAGTGAGAATAGTGGACATCTCGAACTTCTAAACTAGCACGTTCACGAGATAAACCACCTGGTCCTAAAGCAGTTAGTCTTCTTTTGTTTGCTAATTCAGCCAAAGGATTAGTTTGATCCATAAATTGTGATAATTGTGATAAGTTAAAAAATTCACCAACAACCGCTGTTAATGGTTTATTGTTAGTAATATTAGTTGGCTTAATTCTGTCAATATCAGTTGTTGCCATCTTTTCTTTAACATTTTTTTCAATTCTTCCCATCCCAATTCGGAATTGATTTTGTAATAATTCACCAACAGTTCGCACACGACGATTAGCTAAATGATCAATATCATCTTCACTACCAACACCATGAATAAAATTCAAAATGTATGATAAAGTTGCAACAATATCAGCAATTGTAATACTGTCAACATTAGAGTTAGTAACACCAACAACATTAATGATATTTTCTTCAATTTGTTCAGTATTATCTTTATAAATTTTAACTAATTGTAGTTGATGTTGATTTTGTTCAGAATTAGCAACTGAATTTAAAGATATTAAACAAGCACCTTTATTTAAGGCTTGTTTTAAAACTTCAATATTAGTTTTGTCAATTAAAGTATTCTTTTTAATTACAATATTACCCTTATTATCTTTAATATCTTGAGCAATAGTTTTATTCAAAATACGATCAGTAATTGTTAATTTTTTAATTAACTTATATCTTCCGGCTTTAGTTAAATCATATTTTTTACGATCAAATAATAAACCAAATAAAAACTTTGAAGCACCATCAATACTTGCAGTTTCTCCAGCTTTAATTTTTTTGTAAACTTCTTGAACAGCAGTTTCTCATGTTGAATATTCATCATATTGATAAGTATTTAATAAAATTTCATCATTACCAAGAATATCAAGCATATCAACTTTTGATAAACCTAATGCTGTTAATAATGTTGTCACAAGAATTTTTCTTGACTTTTCAACTTTAATTTGGATAATTTCTTTTAAAGCATTTTTATTTTTAATTAGTTTATTCTTTTTCGTATCAGTTTCTAATTCTAATCAAGTTCCTCTTGAAGGAATTAAGTCACCAAAATATTTTTTTAATCCAGTTTTAGCATCAACTTCAACTTTAAAATAAGCACCAGGTGAACGAACTAATTGTGAAATCACAACTTTTTCACTACCATTAATGATGAAAGTTCCTTTATCAGTCATAATTGGAAAATCACCTAAGAAAACATCACCTTCACGAGTTAAATTAAAATCAACAACTAATTCTTGATCAGTTCTTTGTTGAACAATAATTTCAATATTTGAAAAATCACCATTATTATGTGGCGTTTTTTCTTCAAAATAATAAGTATCACCACTAATTTTTGGTTCAATAATATTAGTAATATTAAATTGTTCTTTAATTCAACGAGTTAAGTATTGTAAAATATTTTCTTTTGGGGTAATTGGTAATTTACGATTACTATCAGATATTGCTAATGATAATTTCGTATATAATGGTGCTTCATAATTTTTTGATTCTTCTTTTGCTTCTTTAATTGATCTTCGAGGTGTCCGAAATTCTCAATCTAGTAAAGAAAGAATTGTCCGATCATCATTATCAGTAATTGGAAAAATATCATCAAATACTTCTTGGATTCCTTGTTTGTTAAATCAATCGTAAGTATCTCTTTGAATTGCAATCAAGTCAGGTAAATCTAAATTACCAGAAACTTTTGTATAATCTCTTCTTGACGCATAATGTCCAAACTTCTTTGTTGTATATTCCATTGGCCAGCTCCAATTCGTTTTTTTATTTTTTTGTTATTATATAGTCAAATATAACACAATTTGCTTAGAGATTATCTAAGTAGATAAAACCAGTTCAAAAACTGGTTTTTAGTTATCTTAAATTTTTTGTTTTAATAAATTTATTTAATTTCAACAACTGCTCCAGCTGCTTTGAAAGCTTCTTCTAAATCTTTTAATTCAGCAGGTGAGGCATTTTCTTTTAATAATTGTGGTTTTTCAGCAACAGCATCAGTTACTTTTTTAGCAGACATTAAGTCCATTCCTAATTTTTCTTTCATTAATTTAATAACAGCAACTTTAGCAGCTCCTACTTCTTTTAAGTAGATTGAACTTGCTTGCTTTTCTTCTTGAGCAGCATCTGCTGTCCCTGTTGGTGCTGCTACAACTGCTGCTGCAGCTGTTACACCGAATTCTGCTTCAATTGCAGAAACCAATTCTTTTAATTCTAAAGCACTCATTGTTTTAACGTGCTTAATGATTTCGGCATTAGTTAATTTTTCCATTTTATTTTCTCCTTTTATTATATATTCTTAATTATTATTTAATTGATGGGTCTTTTTGTTTTGCAACTGCATCAAATGCTGCTGCTAATTTTTGCACAGGTGCTTGTAAAACACTCAATAACATTGATAATAAGATTTCTTTTGGTGGTAATGATGCAATAACTAGTAATTGTTTTTGATCAATTACTTTATTATCAAAAATACCGGCTTTCAGTTTTAACAACTTATTTTTCTTAGCAAAATCTGATAAAACTTTCGCAGTCTTTAAATCATTTTCAAAACCAAAAACAAATGCATTTGGACCAATTAATGATTGATCTAAATCAGTAAACTTGCTATCTTTCAAAGCACGACTAACTAAATTGTTTTTATAAACTTTAATTTCGGCTCCGGCTTGCTTTAGTTCATGTCTTAATTGACTTAATAAACTTACATCCAATCCTTGATATTGAACAACAATTGTTGTTTTTGCTTTTGTAATTTGATCATGAATTTGATTAATAATTTTTTGTTTTTCTACCATTGCTGGGCGCATCAATTACACCTCCTTCTTCTAGAATTTTGTTACTAGATTATAAGCAATGTAAAAACTCGAGTGAACCCGAGTATTAATTACCACATAAAGAAAACATGGAATTTACCTGGGCAACATGATTAAGACTTGTGTCCGTTGCTGTCTTAGGCTTATTTTCTAGTTTAAATATTATATTATAAATTAGAGTAAAATACAATATCTTTTAGTTAATTTTTATATATTTTTAAACTAAAAATCTTTATTTAAATCATTATAATCATCTAAAACAAAATTTTGTATAAAAAATTCATATGAACCAATTTTTTGAAAGTCTAATTTGTAAAAATTATCAAATTTTTCAAAGACAACACTATCAATTCCTATTTCTAATAAATCTTTATATTTCACTACCTTTTTTTCAGGAATTTTCAAAACATCTCTTAATATCCACTTACCTAAATCTTTATTAGGATTAGACATTATTGCTTTTCCTCCTTGTTGACATACTTTCATATTTAAAATTTCTCCATTAGGTAACTTAACTTTAAATGGATATTTTCTGTCAGGAAAAAAATTTTTAAATTTTTCTCTAAGTTCAGAAGGAAAAGGTATATAAACTTCATCATTATGTCTTAACCTACCCTTTGCATTTCACTGATTTAAGCCACTTTTTTTATTAATAATTTTTTCTTTTCCTTTTTTATAAGAATATAAAGGTAAAATTATTTTCTGCATTTTGTTATCTTCTTTTTCCATCGTTGAACCTCACTATTTTAATAATCATCTAAAGTACAATGCATTTTTTAATTTAAAGCTTTAATTATATTTTCTGCTATACGTTCAATAACAGTAACCGAAACAGAATTTCCAATTTGTTTATATATAGTTGAATTACTTAAATTTTCTGGAATTATATAATTTTTTGGAAATCCTTGTAATAATAAACATTCTTCTGGTGTTAACTTTCTTATTCTTTCAAAATTATCTTTTATTATAGGTATATTATGTCCTCCCATACCCATATTAGCTGTTAGAGTAGGTGATAAACCTGATTTATTTTCTCTAACATAAACACGTCTATATTGATATATAGCATTATTTTTAACTACATTTTCTTTTAATAAGTTAAAAACTTTACTCTTTTCTGAATAATAGTATTGCGAAGGAACTTCTTTATTTCAATCTATTAATTTATTTATTGTATTTGTTAATGGTATTTTTTCAGGTCATTGAAACTTATTAAAAGCTTTTTTTGAAGAAAACGCTATTATAAATAGTCTTTCTCTATTTTGCGGAATATTACCATATTCACAGGTATTTAATATTTTTTCTGTAACTTCATAATCTAATTTTTTTAACTCTTCTTTAATTATTTTATAAGTTTTTCCAAAATCATGAGTATATAAATTTTTTACATTTTCTAAAAAAACTACTTCTGGTTTTCTGTTTATCTTAACTAATTCATATATTATTTTTGTCACTTGAAAAAATAAATTTCCTCTATCATCATTAAATCCTTTTCTTTTACCAGCTACAGAAAAAGGTTGACATGGAAAACCACCAGCTAAAATATCAAAATTAGGTAATTGTTCTATTTTTAAATTAGTTATATCATCAAGAATAAATTCAGTATTGGGAAAATTTTCAGAAAAAGTAATTTTACAAAACTTGTCAATATCATTTGCTAAAATTGAATCTACATTAACTTTTTTAAAACCTAAATCAATTCCACCAATCCCAGCAAAAAGGCTTAAAACCTTATATTTTTTCATTCTAAACAATCCTTTCTGTGATATTTAATAATCTAATTATATAGAAAATATTAAAGTTAATTATTTTAATTTAAAAATATACATCCTATCTACTCTAGTTGCTCTGCCTGCTTTTGTGCCTAAAGAATTAGTAGCTTTTTTTTCTTGAATAATAGAATCAGCATATGTTTCTTTTAATCTAAAAGGAACAACTTTTTTAATTTCATCTCACATTAATTCAAAATAATTATGTATTCTTTTATTATTAGCATCACCAATTACTAAAATAACTGTAGTATCATTATTACAAATTTTTGCAATTTCTAATAAATAATTAGTCATAAAAATTTTATAACTTAAAAAATTATGACGATCATCTAATTTAATATTATTGTTATCTTGATTATTATTAAAACCCAACATTCACATTTTAATTCAATTTTGTTTTGTATAATTAATTAAATTTAAATAAGGTGGTGAAGTAAAAATTAATTTTGGTTTAATATCAAAATATTTATTTATTTCTAAAGCATTTCCTAATTTTACTTGAGCAATATTATTAGAATATTTTGATTTTTTTAAAATATAAATTGCACGATTTTTTATTTTCTCAAATATATTATCATCATCAGGTTTCTTAAGATTATGTTTTACAGCATAATTTCTAACATAATTAACTGACATTGAAGTATGATTACTCATACTTAATGAAAAATATATTGACTTTCCACTTTTTCTCATAGGTCCATGCATAATACCTAACGTTATAGCCAAAATAAAATTATCAAGAGTTGATATTTTTTTAAATCTTATTCCTAAATTTTTCTTAATAAAAACTAATTGATGTAAATTTTTCTCACTATAATAAACTTTTAAATCATCATAAGTATTATCAAAATCATAAATAATATTATTATTTGAAAAATACTTTTTTTCTCAATAATTAATTCTTTTTAAAACATCTTCAATTTTAAAACTTTGAGATTTTGCACGAGACAAAACATATGCAAATGGATTTAAATCTATAGCATAACATTTACGATCTAACAATCTTGCTTCTAAAAGAGTAGTACCTCTTCCAGAAAATGTATCTAATACAACATCATTCTTGTCACTATATGTTTTAAGAAAAAAACTAGCCAAACTTGGAGAGAACATAGCTACATAAGAACAAATACGATGCATTTGATCACCTCAAAGTCGGTTATGCTCTTTTCAAGTATCTTCTTTTGGCAATTCTAAATTTTTACCAGTTTGAAAATCCCTATAAATTACTATGTTTGTATCCAATTTCATTATTTTACCTCTTTTTTTAAATTTTTATTATTCAATTATTATTATACTAAAAAATTTTAATACTTCTTTAATCAAGCCAAACGTTCTTGCACAAGCATCTATAATTTCATTTTTATTACTTCTTAAGTAATGAGGAGTATGAACTAACTTATTTAAAATTGCAAATAAATTTTCATCAAATAATTCCTTTTGTAATGTAGGTAATAAACTATTTATACTATCCAAAATTTTAGAATTATATTTTTGAGTTATATTTGGAGAGTTTTCCAATATTTTCGAAATATCTTTTCAATTTAAAAATTTATTTTTCAAAAATATCCTTAAAAGTGTTTTTAAATTTTTATTTACTTTGGAATTACATGAATCAATTTTCTTTACTAATAACTTATAATTACTTTTTACTAATGGTTCCGCCAAACCAAAATCATTTCTATTATTAATAACAGAATTATATTTATCTCATATTTTAAACATGTTCTCATTATTTAAATTTTGATAAAGATTATAAATATATTTATATGCAAATTCATCCATATAAATTAATAACAAAAGAAAATTTTCAATTGTTGTTCTTAAAATAAGAGACAAAGTGGAATAAGGATAACCATTTTTATCTATTATGCTTAAAGCATCTAAAGTAACTAAATCATATTTTCATAAATATTTAATAGATCAAATTAAATTATTATCTTTATTATTAAAATTAATTTTTAAAGACATTTTTTGAATTTCTTTAATATTATCAGTAATTTCAATTTCTTGTTTTTCAGTTTTTGTTTTTGTTTTTTGTTGTTTTAATTTTTTAATGTAATCTTTGTGGTTTTCTGTCTTAAAGACTTCTTTATAAAATAAACTAGACAAATCATCATAAAGTTCTGGCTTAATACCTCGAGTAGTAATCATTTTTTTCAGACATTGATTTACCAAAAAAATTAAAACTTCTTCTTGATTAATTTCTTGGTTTTTTATTATTAATTTTAAATTTTGTGAATCTCAATATAAATTTAAAATATTTGAAATTCTCTCATTATTATCATTAAATTTAATATTTTGAGTCGGTAATAATTCCAAACTAGAAATTTTCATATTTGTAAAATCAATTTTATCTTGAATCTTTGTTTTATTAGTAGATTTATTATAAATTTCTGTCACATACATTATTCATATTCCATTTTTAAGATCTAATTGAATAATTTCTTTCTTTTTATTAAAAATTAAGGAACATTTTTGTACAATTTGATCATAAGTATTATTTTCTTTTTGTAATTTTTCTGCATAATGCATTAAATCATAAAAATATTTAAATCTTGAATGACCTCGTTTACCAATTTCTTCACCCACATGCTTTGAATTTATTGTACGTCAAATTTCAATAACTTCATCTTCATTTTTTGGTAAATCTAAAAATTCTATACTTATATCAGTAGGAATATCATTTTTAAATGCTTTTATAATTTTCTTCATTTTATTAAAAGATAATTTTTCATCTTTAAATGCTTTTTCAATTTTGTCTTGATCTACTTTATTAAAAGAAGAAAAATCAGAAATTAAATTTAATACCATTAATCTTCTATTTCCTTCTACACAATAAAAGTAACCATCTTGACCTTTAATAATAAAAATCTTTGAATATTTATCTCAACCATTTTCTATAATTGAATTTAATAATTCTAAAAAATCAGAAAAATCATCTTCAAAATTTAATAAATGACATATATTATCTATTAAATTATAATTAGTATAATTTTTTTCTTTATTATTTCCAATTTTCTTTCAATCTAAATCTTCCATTAATGTAAATCTAGGGTTAACTGGAAGTAATCTTATATTTCTTCAATTCAAAACTTTCACCTTATTTTTCCTAATTCTTTATATATTCCCAAGAAAGTCATTTAAATTTTAACATAAAAAATATTTTAAAAATATAAGGGAAAAAGAAAAATCAATTTTTAATTTAAATTAAAAATTGATTTTTAATGAAATTTAATTTTATTTATCTGCCAATCTCTTTGCAACTTCAATTAAAAAATCGTTATTCTTGTTACTTTCAATTGCTCGTTCAATGTTCTTTTGACCATATTTTTCATTGCTGTTTGGCAAATTTTTAAAGTTCAATTTTTTCATGTTCGGGCTCCTTGACAATAGACTTTTCAATTTCAGTTTCTAAAATAATTTCATTATTGAAATTCATTCAAATTGAATTTAATAATTTAGTTTTAATTTGTTCTATTGTTTCTTTTTCATTTTTATTATCTGCTATTTCTAACATAAATTTTTCTCATTTTTCTAGATAATCTGGTTTAATATCAAACTTATATAAATATAAACCAATACTATCTAAAAAAGCACCAGCAGACAAGAGTGCAGTTCTTTTGTTACCATTAGTAAAAGGATGATTTATCGTTGCTATCCGATACATAATATCAGCAGTCATATCTAAAACTGAAATATTATCTTTATTAAGAAATCATTTATAACAAACTAAATTATTAATTATTGATGCAATGCTTCCTTTATCCCGTTCTCGATAATTTCCTATTTCTAATCCATTTCTTGTTGGAATTTTCTTACTTAATTCCAATTGACTTAAAATTAATTTAGTTAAAGAAAATACTAATTCTTGATCTAAAACTATTTCTTCTTTAAGTATAATAAATTCATCGGGTTTCTGAATATCTGAACTAAATCTTAAAAGATTATTTCCAATATTTTGAATTTTACCAGAATTAATCGATTTACTAAGTGCCCTATTAAATACTTTGGCATCATTCTGTTCATTAATATATGAAAAAATATATCTAGGTAAACTTAATTCATTCATCATAATCCCCTACTTAAGTTTATGAATTAATCTTATCATTAGTTTTTACTTTTTATCAAAACATTTTGAAAATTATTCTTTACTGTATTAAATAAAAACACATAAAATATAAATATGAAAACTAATAATCTAAGCTAAGATTATTAGTTTTTTTAATAAAAGAATTTATTAATGGTGTTTACAATGACAATTTTCACAATTGCAACTTTCGCAATGACAATTACATTTTTTATCGCTTTTTTCACTAGCCATAATAACCCCTCCTACTTAGTACTTACCTCTATTATATAGAATTATTTTTAAATTATGATTCTAAACTTTGTGAGACACTTTTTTTAGCAACTGCTTCTATTGCTTGTTTAATAACATCTTTTAGATGATATTCATCAAAAACTTTAATCGCTTCGATTGTTGTACCACCTGTAGTAGCAACCTGGTTTTGTAGCATTTCTAAAGATGCTGAACTATTACTAATATTTGCAGCAACACCAAGTAAAAGATTAGTAATAATTACTTTACTATCTGCTTCACTAATGTCATCAACGATTGCTAACTTCATTAATGGTTGTAATCAGTAATACAAATAGGCACTAGCACTACCACAAATGGCAATGAAAGTATGAATTTGTTTTTCAGATAAAACAATTGTTTTGCCTAATCATTTAAAAAGATTTAATGCTTCTTTATTAGCATCTTTTGTTCCTTCTTTTGTTACCATTATCATTGATTGATTATATTGAACAGAAGTATTTGGCATGACTCTTGTCACTGAACAAGTAGGAAAGATTGTTTTTAATTGTTTTAAAGTAATACCACTAGCAACTGATAAAATCATTTGTTTCTTAAAAGTTGCTTGTAACTTACCTTTTAAATCAATAATATTTTGTGGCAATAAAGCTAAAATTATTAAATCGCAATCCTGGATAAATTTTCAATCTTGACTAACTAAAAATCCTTCTTTTTTAAAAGCTTGTTGACTTTCATTACTATTAACAACAATCCTAAAATCAGAATACTTATATCTTTTGCTATTTAATAATCCATTAATAATACTCTTACCTAAGTGCCCTGCACCTAAAATTCCGATTTTCATTTTATCAATCAACTTTCTTTATCCTTTTTCATTTTGTAATTCTTCTTTATTATCTATAAGTATTATTTCTTTTTTATTAACTTCATCCCAAAAATCCTTTGATTCTCTTAATTTAATTTTCAATTTATGTACAATTTTTCAATTTTCTGAAGATGGATTAGTTCTTTCAAGAAATTTAATATTATAATTTAATTTTGCTTGATCTTCAGTAATTTCAATTTTTTTATTATAATCAGGATAATCTTCATTCAAATTAATTTTTAAAAAATCTTTTTCTTTAATTAATTCAATGCCTTCAGATTCTTCATTTCAATTTGCAATCATTTCAAGAAATTCATGAAAATTTTTTAAATCATTTTCATTATGAAAATAATAAGTTATAGTTTTACAAATTTGAGAGAAAATAAAAAAAATAAAAATTTCTTCATCATTTTTTGAATTTAATCCTACAACATCTAAATTATATTCTCCTTTTAATTCATTCATATCTAAAAAAATCGGTAAAGTCGTCTTTCTTAAACTATTTCATTTAGGATTCAAATAACTTTCAAAAACGCATCCTTTGTAATCTAATTTATTATTTTCAAATTTTAATTTACCATGTACATGTCAAATATAACTTTCCTTATATATAGTTGTTAAAAGTGAATCATAATTTAAAGTATAAATATATTGATATTCTTTTTCTTTTAAATACTTTTTAAAATTAATATTTCATTTAGAATTTTTAAGTAAATTAATTTTGCTTTTCTTTTGTAAGTTAGCTAAAAAATAAAAAAATAACAAATCAAAAAAATGTTCAAATTTATTTAAATTTTCATTTTTTATATTTAAAGGAGATTGAAAAATTAAAGCTTTTACTGATCTTTTAAAGGCTGATACTGCTATCTCAACTCCATTAAATTTAGATTCTTGATCTAAATTTATAATACTACTCTTACATTTATCAAATATCTCTAAAAAATCTTCTTTAAAAGAATCAAATTCCTTATATTCAAGTTTTTCTAAAATTTCATTAATTAATTCTAATAATTTTTCTTCATTAGTTAAAATATCAATAAAATTTTTAAAACAAAATTCTTTATTAAATTCAATATTAATACCATTACCACACAGTAAAATTTTATTCATAACTACCTCTTTTACTTATTTTATTATTTTGAATAGAATTAATCATTCCCTTAATTAATATAAATTATTTTACTATTATTTTTACAAAATAAAAATATAATACCACTTTATTTAAAAATAAAAAAAATCCTTTCTTTTAAGAAAGGATTCTCTTGGTCAAGAATAACTCTTGATATAAAACTGGCATCGTGCTATTTTTCCATCTCTGGTATCGTCGCCGCTGATATGCTTAACTTCTGTGTTCGGTATGGGAACAGGTGCGCCATATCGCTATTAACACCAATAAATATTTGGTAATTATTCTCTAAAAACTAGATGTAGACATCACTATAAATTAGTTACAATAGCGCAATTTCTCTAATAAATCCTCGATCTATTAGTATTGGTTAGCTAAATACGTCGCCGTACTTACACACCCAACCTATCAACCTTGTTGTCTTCAAGGGATCTTACTCCTTGCGGATGAGAAATCTAATCTTGGAACTGACTTCGCACTTAGATGCTTTCAGTGCTTATTCATGCCCTACATAGCTACCCAGCTGTGCCACTGGCGTGACAACTGGGGCACCAGAGGTAGGTCCATTCCGGTCCTCTCGTACTAGGAACAGCTTTCCTCAAATTTCTTGCGCCCACGACAGATAGGGACCAAACTGTCTCACGACGTTCTGAACCCAGCTCGCGTACCGCTTTAATGGGCGAACAGCCCAACCCTTGGAAGCGACTACACCTCCAGGATGCGATGAGCCGACATCGAGGTGCCAAACCTCCCCGTCTATGTGAACTATTGGGGGAGATAAGCCTGTTATCCCCGGGGTAACTTTTATCCGTTGAGCGACGGCCCTTCCACACGGGACCGCCGGATCACTAAGCCCAACTTTCGTTTCTGCTCGACTTGTAAGTCTCGCAGTCAAGCACCCTTCTACCTTTGCGCTCTATGTATGATTTCCATTCATACTGAGGGTACCTTTGGGCGCCTCCGTTACTTTTTAGGAGGCGACCGCCCCAGTCAAACTACCCACCAGACACTGTCCTCAGACCAGATAATGGCCTCAAGTTAGAATTTCAGTATAACAAGGGTGGTATCCCAAGGTTGACTCAGTGCCTACTAGCGTCTGCACTTCATCGTCTCCCACCTATCCTGTACAAGTTATACCAAAATTCAATATCAAGTTGTAGTAAAGCTCCACGGGGTCTTTCCGTCTAATCGCGGGTAACCTGCATCTTCACAGGTACTAAAATTTCACCGAGTCTATAGCCGAGACAGCGTCCGGATCGTTACGCCTTTCGTGCGGGTCAGAACTTACCTGACAAGGAATTTCGCTACCTTAGGACCGTTATAGTTACGGCCGCCGTTCACTGGGGCTTCAGTTCAAAGCTTCGCAATAAATTGCTAACAAATCGCTTTAACCTTCCAGCACTGGGCAGGCGTCACCCCCTATACTTCGTCTTGCGACTTTGCAGAGAGCTGTGTTTTTGCTAAACAGTCGCCCGGACCTCTTAACTGCGGCTCATATTTTACTATGAGCACCCCTTCTCGCTAACTTACGGGGTTATTTTGCAGAGTTCCTTAGCTATAGTTATCTCGCTTGCCTTAGGATATTCTCCTTGACCACATGTGTCTGTTCTCGGTACAGGTACCATAATAATATCTTTAGAAGCTTTTCTTGAAAGCAGGGCGTCAGATACTTCGTTACTAGGCGAACCGTTCACTCCCCATCATACTTCAAGGTTAATGTTGTGCGGATTTGCCTACACAACCCTCTTTGTATTTAGCCCAGCACTTCCAGTCGCTGGGATATCCTAGCCTTCTTTGTCACTCCATCAGTTACTATGGTAGTACAGGAATATCAACCTGTTGTCCATCGACTACGCCTTTCGGCCTCGCCTTAGGTCCTGACTAACCCTGGGAGGACGAACCTTGCCCAGGAAACCTTGGTCAATCGGCATGAAGGATTCTCACCTTCAATCGTTACTCATGCCGGCATTCTCACTTTTAAGCGCTCCACTAGTCCTTCCGGTCTAACTTCGTTGCTGCTTAAAACGCTCCCCTACCGCCCATACACTTATAAAAGTGCATAAACCCATAGCTTCGGTACAATGCTTAGCCCCGGTACATTTTCCGCGCAGAATCATTCGACCAGTGAGCTGTTACGCACTCTTTAAAGGATGGCTGCTTCTAAGCCAACCTCCTGGCTGTTTAAACAATTCTACATCGTTTTCCACTTAGCATTGATTTGGGGACCTTAGCTGATGATCTGGGCTGTTTCCCTCACGTCCATGGACCTTATCACCCACAGACTGACTGCTAGATATGAAACAATGGCATTCGCAGTTTAATTGCATTCAGTACCCCGAGGTGGGGCCATCATACATTCAGAGCTTTACCTCCATTGTCCTAATTCTAACGCTAGTCCTAAAACTATATCGGGGAGAACCAGCTATCTCCAGGTTCGATTGGAATTTCACCGCTAGCCACAAGTCATCCACGGTCTTTTCAACGAACGTTGGTTCGGTCCTCCACTAACTGTTACATTAGCTTCAACCTGCTCATGGCTAGATCACCTGGTTTCGGGTCTACGACCACATACTAAACGCCCTATTCAGGCTCGCTTTCACTACGGCTCCACGTCTAAAACGCTTAACCTTGCATGTAATCGTAACTCGCCGGCTCATTCTACAAAAGGCACGCCGTCACCCATTAACGGGCTCCGACTTGTTGTAAGCATATGGTTTCAGGAACTATTTCACTCCCCTTGCGGGGGACTTTTCACCTTTCCCTCACGGTACTGGTTCACTATCGGTGATTGGTTAGTATTTAGCCTTACGCAGTGGTCTGCGCAGATTCCGACAAGATTCCTCGTGTCTCGTCGTACTCAGGATACCATCAGAAGATTTGTTAATTTCGTATACTGGACTTTCACCATCTATGGTGTTGCTTCCCAACAACTTCTACTATTAACAAATTTTGTAACTTCTATATAATGGTCCTACAACCCCAGTTTAAAACTGGTTTGGGCTGGTCCCTTTTCGCTCGCCGCTACTAAGGGAATCGCATTCGCTTTCTTTTCCTCTAGGTACTAAGATGTTTCAATTCTCTAGGTATCACTCTGAATAACTATGAATTCATTATTCAGTACTATCTGATTAGAGATAGTGGGTTTCCCCATTCGGAAATCTCCGGATCAAAGTTTATTTCCAACTCCCCGAAGCTTATCGCAGGTAATCGCGTCCTTCATCGTCTTCCAATCCCAAGGCATCCACCATACGCTCTTAATAATTTATTAGAATAATCCTATTGCAAGATAATTTATAAAAAATTTGATTAAAATTTTGATGTCTACTTTATCTAGTTTTTAAAGAACAATTACAATTTTCAGAAACAAAACAATCTCTGAAAACTAAATAGAACAAAGAACTTTTTTAATAATCCGTACTTTATTAAATCAAGGTTAAATTTCTACATTGATTGATGTCTTAATTAAAAGACAATTCTCCATAGAAAGGAGGTGATCCATCCACATCTTCCGATACAGGTACCTTGTTACGACTTAAGCCTAATCACCACCACTGCCTTGGGTAGCTCCCTCCTTGCGGTTAGGACACCAACTTCTGGCATTGACGACTCTCATGCTTTGACGGGCGGTGTGTACAAGACCCGAGAACGTATTCACCGCGACATTGCTGATTCGCGATTACTAGCGATTCCGACTTCATGAAGTCGAGTTTCAGACTTCAATCCGGACTGAGACTGACTTTTTGAGATTAGCTCGATCTTGCGATTTTGCGACTCTTTGTATCAGCCATTGTAGCACGTGTGTAGCCCAGGCCATAAGGGGCATGATGATTTGACGTCATCCCCACCTTCCTCTAGCTTACACTAGCAGTCTCCCTAGAGTCCCCAACTTAATGCTGGCAACTAAGGACAGGGGTTGCGTTCGTTGCTGGACTTAACCAAACATCTCACGACACGAACTGACGACAACCATGCACCACCTGTATCCTTGTTAACCTCCACTATATCTCTATAGCTTTGCAAGGTATGTCAAGGCCTGGTAAGGTTCTTCGCGTTGCTTCGAATTAAACCACATGCTCCACCGCTTGTGCGGGTCCCCGTCAATTCCTTTGAGTTTCACTCTTGCGAGCATACTACTCAGGCGGAGTACTTAATGCGTTAGCTACAGCACTGCCTTTTTGGCAACACTTAGTACTCATCGTTTACAGCGTGGACTACTAGGGTATCTAATCCTATTTGCTCCCCACGCTTTCGTGCTTCAACGTCAGTGATAGGCCAGTTAGCCGCCTTCGCCACTGGTGTTCCTCCATATATCTACACATTCCACCGCTACACATGGAATTCCACTAACCTCTCCTATACTCTAGTCTTGTAGTTTCCAAGGCGATTAGGAGTTGAGCTCCTAAATTTAACCTCAGACTTGCAAAACCGTCTACGCACCCTTTACGCCCAATAAATCCGGATAACGCTTGCCACCTATGTATTACCGCGGCTGCTGGCACATAGTTAGCCGTGGCTTTCTGGTAAGGTACCGTCATAGATAAAACCATTTCCTGTTTTACCATTTCTTCCCTTACAACAGACCTTTACAATCCGAAGACCTTCATCAGTCACGCGGCATTGCTCCATCAGGCTTTCGCCCATTGTGAAAAATTCCCTACTGCTGCCTTCCGTAGAAGTTTGGGCCGTGTCTCAGTCCCAATGTGGCCGTTCATCCTCTCAGATCGGCTACGTATCATTGCCTTGGTAGGCCATTACCCTACCAACTAGCTAATACGCCGCATCCTCATCAATCAGCGAAGCTTGAAAGCTCCTTTCATTACTGGAAATCATCCAGTAATCTTATGCGGTATTAGCTGTCGTTTCCAACAGTTATTCCCCACTAAATGGTAGATTAGATACGTGTTACTCACCCGTTCGCCACTAAGTATTGCTACTTCGTTCGACTTGCATGTATTAGGCATGCCGCCAGCGTTAATCCTGAGCCAGGATCAAACTCTCATTTAAAAATATGTTAATTTAAGTTATCTTCTGACTTAATTGACGGATTAATTCTTGTTCTATTTAGTTTTCAAAGATCGTTCTATTTTGTAAATTTTTTAGATTTGCAACCTTTTTAAGTCACAATAGGAATATTACCGAAAAGCAGAAACAAAGTCAACAAAAATAAGAAAAAAATAATTATTTTTTTTAACCTTTTTTTATCTTTAAAATTGTATTAAAAATGCACTTCCTTTTTGCAAAGAAAATGCATTAATTAATTGAAATTTACTCTTTAGTTGCTTGATTAACAACTTGCTTTTTATCTTCTTTTTTATCCTTTTTAGGACTTTTTGCTTTTTTATCAGAACTACCTTTTACTTTAGCATCTTTAGTTTCTGCTAATACTGTAGTTTTTTTACTTGTGGGAATATTTACACCTTTATAAGTATTGCATTTCATGCAAGCATGATGAGGTAAAACTACTGAACCACAATTAGGACAATTAGCTGTTGTACGAGAAATTAAAGCATCGTGACTACGACGAGTATTTTTACGCATTTTTGAAGTTCGTCTTGCTGGTACAGCCATATTTCTTCCTCCTTGAAATTACATACCAGTAAATTATATATCTATTTTAAAAAAAATAATAGTATTTTTTAAAACTTTTTTAAGACAAAAAGAAATATTAATCTTTAGTAATCTCTTTTTTAACTTTTAATTTAATTGTTAAGTATTTATCAGATAAAGTAGCAAGATATTTACCAATTCCAACGAAGTTATAAAGTTTTAATGATAAGTTAGGATAGTTCTTATTAATTGGTTCATTTAAAAACAAAAACTTAACAATTGTTTGATTTTCTAAATCCTTAACTCATTTACTATTAATATTCTTTGATTCCGGTACCGATCAATAAAATTCTTGCTTTGCTTCATCATATCTAGTTAATTTACCATAATTACTGCCATCTAAATCAGCAAAAACTACTGACTTATCTTGATCATAAGTTAAATAACCTGCTTGAAAGGCAATAATTTTTAATGAATCTAAATTCTTAATGAAATTTAAGCGACCAATTGCAGCTAATGCTTGCCTTACTGTATATGTTGCTTTAATTGCAAGTAAAGGATAATTAGTTATCTTTTGTTCTTGAACAAGCAAAGTTTCATATTGTAATTTATAAGCAAGAATAATTAATAACTCTTGAACAATTAATTGATGGTGATTAATAAAGTTTGCAATTAAATTATCTTCATCACTAATAAGTGAACGAAAAACTTTTAAACTAGTAACTTCATAAAATAAAGAACAAAATAATAAATTATCATAATAATCATCAACAACAAATTTTGTTAAATCATTTTGTAATCGTAAGTAAAAATAATTAATAATTTGATAATCATTTAAAAATAAAAATTGTTTTAAAATATTTTTATTACGCAATGTTTGATTTTCTTGCTCTTGATAGCGATTAATTGACATTGCTACTCTTAAATAAAAATCATCCAAGTAATGATAAAACAAAATTAGATTCAAGTCATAATCATTAATAATTTTTGCCAAACCTTCATTTTGATATTTTTGATAATATTCCCTAACTACTTGATGCATTCTTTTTGGTACTTGATATCAAGCTTGTAAATTCTTTAAAATAATTTCTTTACTGCGCGCTTCTAAATTCAAAGTACAACCATTAGGTAAACTAAAACCTTGCTCAAAGAGTGCTTTTTGATTTAAAGTTGCTTGATTATGATATAAATTTTTAATACCAATCGTAATATCATATTTTTGATCAATATTAGCAATTAAATCATAAACAACCAATTTATTTTTATTAATTGTTTTTCGTAAACCACGACCTAATTGTTGTAAGAAAATTGTTTTTGAATTTGTTGGTCGTAATAAAATAATCGTATCAATTTCAGGAACATCAATTCCTTCATTAAAAATATTAACAACACATAAATAATTAATCGTTCTTTTTCGAAAATCATTTAAAATTTTATTTCGTAAATGACTAACTTTGCTAGTTAAATAATTTGCTTTTAATCCTTGTGCTTGTAAATAGTTACTAATAATTTCAGCATGAACGGTATTAATACAAAATACTAAAGTTAATGGCTGATGATAAAAACCAATATAATTATTAATCACATCTAATAATAATTTATTTCTTGCATCATTATTTAAAACTTTAAATACTTGTTGATCATTATTCAAATCAATGCCAATTAAATTACTATTAATATCATCAATACAATAATAATCAAATTTTGCTAATAATCTTTGATCAATTGCATCTCACAATCGTAATTCATAAGCAAATTCATTATCAAAATAAGGTAAGATACTTTTATTATCTTCTCGTTCTGGAGTTGCTGTTAAACCAATTATCTCTTGTGGTTGAAAATATTTAAAAACTTGATCAAAAGTATCAGCTGCAATATGATGTGCTTCATCAAAAATAATTAAGTCAAATTGTTTTCGATTAAACTTTTTTAAATGCCGATAAACTGTTTGAATTGTTGCAAATAAATAATCATAATTAAAGTTTTCAGTTTTAACATTTAAAATTTGACCAAAGGTTTTATCTTTTAAAACATTACGAAAAGTATTTAATGCTTGCTCAATAATTTCTTTTTGATGGGCTAAAAATAATAATCTTGGTTTTCTTCCTTGATGATTTTTAATTTGTTGTAAATAATCAAAAGCACTAATAACTGTTTTGCCTGTTCCCGTTGCCATAATAATTAAATGTTTATTTTTCTTAATTCTTCTCCGAAAAACTAATTTTTCTAAAATGGCAAGTTGAAAGTCATATAATAAATAATTAAAAAAATTACTTTGATTAATACTTGGATTAAAGATTTGATTTTGATTTTCAATTCTTGCTAATAATTGTTTTCTTGCTTGTTCATTATTAAAATCAATTAAATTATCATTTCATAATTTTTGATATTCCTGATTAATCCTTTGATATAAACCTTGATTATTAAATTCATTAATTCTAATATTTCATTCTCTTCCCGAACTCATTCCAGGCATTGTTAAATTACTAGAACCAATAATAACTGAAGAAAAACCAGAAGTACGAGTAAAAATTGCTGCTTTAATATGAATTCTTTCACTTCTAATTTCAGTGTTATCTTCAATCCGAATTTTAATATTAGCATATTGTTTAATTAATCGTTCTAATTCATATAAATTAACAAATAATGCTTGATGATCAAAAGTTGTTGTAATTAAAGTAATTGGAATCTGATACTTTAAAGCAAAATTAAAAGCACCTCGTAATTTATTAATCATTGTTTTAGAAATAAAAGGATAAACAAATGCTACAGCATCACTAGTAATAATTTCTTTATTTAATTGTTCTATTAATTTTTGTTCTTCTTGATTGGTAAATAAATAATTATCACTCAAACGAATTTGACTTTGATATTCGTTGCTTTTCGTTTGATCTTTAACTTGCAATAAAATATCTTTCCGAAATTGTTTACTACTAAAATTTGTTAATAAATTATTAATGAAATTAACTTTATCATCAAGATTATTAATTGTTGTTAAATGATTAATTAATAAATGATTAAATTGTTGTCCTAAATATTTATTAATGTCATTAATATTATTAACTTCTTGTTCCAGATTTTTGATTAAATAATTATCATCAATTTCATCGGTTGATTTTAATAATAAATCATAATACCCTTTATCTTTTAATTTATTGCTCATATTAACAACTCTAATACCTTTCACTTAAAAATTATTTTGAATAAGAATATGGATGATCTTTTATTCCTACTTCTTTACTTATTAACTTCTGATAATATTGTTCTTTTTCCTTTAAAAATTGTAATTCATTTTGTAATTCAATAATTTTAGTTTCAACAACTGCTTTTTGATTAATAATCATTAAATGTCTTGTTGCAACAGTGCTTTCGCCTTTAATACATAAATCAATATATTGTTTAATATTTTTAATTGCCATACCAGTTTTCTTCAAACAAACAATCACTTCAATTCATGGTAAGTCAATTTCATTTAAATAACGATAACCATTTGCTTCTCGTTTTATAAATGGCATTAAACCTTTTTCATCGTAAAATCTAATTGTTGCTTCACTAAGATTAAATCGTTTTGCAATTTCATTTAAATATAATTTTTTCATTTTTAATTTCTCCTTGCCTTAAAGTTACTATAATCTTTTACAATTATATCAGAGGTGAAAAAAATGAAAACAAGAACTTTAGGAAAAGATTTAGTTGTTTCTGAAATTGGTTTAGGTTGTATGGGATTAAGTTTTTCCTTTCCACCATTTCCAAGCAAAGAAGAAGCAATAACATTTTTAAGAGCAGCATATCAAAAAGGTGTAACATTTTTTGATACTGCTGAAATTTATGGGCCATTTGTTAACGAAGAAATTGTTGGCGAAGCATTAAAACCGTTTCGTGATAAAGTTATTATTGCAACAAAGTTTGGCTTTAAATATGAAGGTGATAAAGTAGTTGGCTTAGATAGTAGTGAAGCAAATATTCGCCGTGCTATTGAAGGATCTTTAAAAAGATTACAAACTAATTATATTGATTTGTTTTATCAACATCGTGTTGATCCAAATGTTCCAATTGAAACAGTTGCAAAAGTTATTAAACAATTAATGGCAGAAGGTAAAGTTCGTCATTGAGGTTTAAGTGAAGCATCAGCAAAAACAATTCGAAAAGCACATAGTATTTGTCCAGTTACTGCCTTACAAAGTGAATATTCAATGTTTTGAAGAGAACCAGAGCAAGAAATTATTCCAACACTTGAAGAATTAAGAATTGGCTTTGTGCCATTTAGTCCTTTAGGAAAAGGCTTTTTGACAGGTACTGTTAAACCAGGGCAATTATTTGGTGAAGGTGATTATCGCAATACAATTCCAAGATTTAACACACCAGAATATTTTAAAGCAAATATGAAACTTGTTGATTATGTTAAAGAATTAGCTATTAAAAAACAATCAACACCAGCTGCAATTGCTATTGCTTGAATTCTGGCACAAAAACCTTGATTTGTTCCAATTCCTGGAACAAAAAAAATTAGTCGTTTAGAAGAAAACTTATCAGCAATAAAGGTAGAATTTACTGAAAAAGAACTTATTGAAATTAAAAAACATTTAGATACAATTAAAATTGTTGGTCACAGATATAGTGACTTTGCTGAAAAACAAATTGATAAATAAAAATAGCAAAGGAGAAAAAATGAAAAATAAAACTTGATTAATAACAGGCGCCAGTCAAGGACTTGGCTTAGAAACTGTTAAATATTTAATTAGCCAAGGTAATAATGTTATCGCATTTTCAAGAAATCCTGAAACTATTACCAAAGAAATTGGTGATGTGAAAAATTTATTAGCACTAAGTCCTGATTTAAATTCAATTAGCGATATTAGTGAAAAGATTAATTTAGCACTTAAAAAATTTAATACAATTGATATTGTATTAAATAATGCTGGCTATGGACTAATTGGACCATTTGAAGAAATTAGTGATGAAGAAATTAATAATTTATTTAAAGTTAATGTTTTTTATACTTTCAATGTTATTAAATCCGTATTACCAATTCTTCGTAAACAAAAATACGGTCATATCTTTAACACATCTTCAGTTGCTGGTTATCGTAGTTTCGCTAATGTTAGTGTTTATAGTGCTGTTAAATTTGCCCTTGATGGCTTTAGTGAAGGATTAAATGATGAACTAAAACACTTTAATATTTCTGTTTCATCAATTTTACCTGGAGGCTTTAGAACAAACTTTTTAGAATCAACATCAATTAAGTATGCCGATAGTAAAATTAGTGATTACAATTTTGAAACTGATAAGAAAAATTGAAATGCTATTAACCATCAGCAATTAGGAAATCCAAAAGCTTATGCAAAATTTATTTATGATTTAACAACCAAAAAAACAATTCCAACTCATATTTTTGTTGGCAGTGATGCAATTAGAAATGCTTTAGCAAAAATAAAACTAGTAGAAGCAGATATTGATTCATATAAAGAAGCATCAAATCAAACTGGTTTTAAAGACTTTAAAGTAATTCATTAATAAAAAAGAACAAGATTAATAGACTGACCTCCAAATAGTAAGGACAAATTAAAAAATAGTTTGTATAAATTAACTTACTAGATGAAGGTCTTTTTTATCGCTAAAAAGGGCAAAAATTCAAAAAATCTCAATTAGAAGTAAAAAGAAATTATTGATTTTAAAATTTCAAAATTTAATGATTTAAAATTAGTAATGGAAAAATTTAAATTCAGCAATTAAGAAAACAAAAAATGATCGCAATGGAATAATTATCCATTCAGATCACGGTAGGCAATACACATCAAATATATATAAAAATTTCTATACTGCTAATGGCATTGTTATCTCAATGGGAAAAGTATATTCTTGTACAGAGATGCTGTTATTGAAAGTTTTCATATTAGTTTGAAAAAGGGAAAAATTCATAGCAACCATTATTTGAATATTAAAAAATATGTTTTAGATGTCGTTGATTGAAACGATTGATATAATAAAATAAAATTGCAAGACTTTAACATCTTGCAATAATTTTAAAAAGTGTTTTTTATTTAATACTTACTTTTTAGGGTTCACCCTATTAATCTTATTCTTTTTTATTCTTTACTTGTTTCTTTTTTGATTCATCATTGCGAAGTCATCGTCAAAAAGTTCGCAAATAATAAATTGGATAACCTGCTAATAAGACACCACAAACAATTAAACATTTTCATAAGATTCATCAATCATTATTATTAATTACTGAAATATAAACAGAAATAATTGCTCCGGCTAATAAGAGCATATCAGCAATTAAAACGCTAAAAAAAATAATTCCAAAAACAAAATCGTTAAAAATTTTCTGATAATCTTTTCGTTTATGTCGTAATTGTCAAGCAACAATAATTGAAATAAATTGTAAAATTGTGGTAGCAATAACAAAATAAGTAACAATACTATATAACTGATCTCAAAGAATATAAATTGCTGCTAAAACAATTAATAAAATAATTGCCATATAAGGTGATTCATTGCTCTTTCTTACTTTAGCAAAAATTAGTGCTAAATCTTTTTCTTCTGCTAACTTATGAACCATTCGTGAATGATATAAGAAGAAAGAATTTAAAGAACCAAAGAAAATTATTATCACAAAAATATTAAAAGCCAAAATTAAACCAGAAGGAAGTTTTAAATTTTTAAGCGCATCTTGTCAAAAAGTCGATGACATTCAGTCAAGACCATGACTAACATTAATAATAATGAATGACAAAGCTAAAATTAAATAAACAGCAATAACAACAATCGTTGCTAAAATTTTGGCACGAATAATATTTTTTTTCGGCTCTTTAATTTCACCAGCAATATAAGTAACTGATTCTACTCCTGAATAAGCAAACATTGTCATTGCAATTGCTGGTAATAATAAATATGACGATACATATGTTTCTGTTAAATTACTACCACCCTGATTTTTGAAATTATTAAATGAACCATAAATTATCGCAATAACAATAATAAAAAGAATTGGTAAAAGTTTTAAAAATGTAAAAATTGTTTGAGAAACAATAACAAGTTGTTTTAAAAAAATATGGAATAAACCAATTACTAACATTAAACCAATACCAATAGCTTTAATAATTCATGGATTAGTAATATTAAATAATGAAGCAATTAATGAACTACAAGCAATTGTAATACTAGCAATTGCTGTGGCACTAACAATTAAAACTAAAATTCAACCAAACCAAAAAGCAAATGCTTTATAATTTGCTTTTTTTAATCAATTATAAGTCGTACCATTTTCTGGATAACTAACTGTTGTTTCAGCAAAAATTAATAAACTAGGAATAATTAACAAACCACCTAATGCCCAAGCTAATAACATTAAAATTGGATTAAACTTTGCATAAAAAGCAACTTGACCAAAAGAAATTAAAATTGATGATCCTAATGTTGCACTGATGGCAACCATTGTTGTTGTTAATAAACCATATTTTCTTTTTAACATTTCCGCACCAATTAAATCTTTTTTCTTAAATATAACATAGTTTATTAAGTTATAAAAACTATTGATTATATATTTTAATTTTTATTATAATATTTATAGAATAGAGTTTAGAAAGAGGTATTAATGAATCAAAATAATATAAAAGAATGTTAAGTTTTTATTGATGATAGTGGAAATATTGAACTATCAAGTAATAATGAATATTTTATTTATGGAGCTTTAATTTTCACTAGTCAAGAAGCAGTTGATAATTTTAGAGAAAAATATGAAAATGCATTAATAAAATTATTTAAAAATAATAAAGAAGTAAAAGCTGGTTCATCAATATCAAATTGAAAACGTAAAGAAATTTATAATGTTATCAAAAATAATAATTGTCAATTAATATCAGTAATAGAACAGAAAAGTTTATCTGATAGACTAATAGAAATTGAAAAAATTTATGATAAAGAATTAAAATCAAAGAAAAATAAATCATTACAAAATAAATTAAAAATTAAACAAACAAGAAAAAATAATTATGGATATCATAAATCATATCTAATTGGACAACTAATTTGTTTAATAATTGAATCTATCCACCCAACTAAAAAAACAAAAATTAATATTACTTTAGATCAAGAAGATCTTGGCATAGCTGGTAAAAATGGTTCTTTTATTAATTACTTAAAACATGCTCAAAAATATCTAAAAAGTCGTTCATATAATTATACTTTTGTAATGGCAGATTCAAAAAGTGAATATTGTTTACAAGGTGCAGATTTTTTTGCTCATTCAGTTTACTCGTTAAAAAATAAAAATGATAATCAAAAATTTAATTATCTCAATGCACAAAACAATATAATAATAAAAAATTATCCTTATATATCAGAAAAAATTCAATAAAATCTTATATATTTCTTGACACTGCAAATTAAAATGATAAGATTTAAATAGTGAAATTAATGGCCATAGGCTCAGTGCTAACATTGGTAAGAACGTATGTCCGTTTCCATTTTTTTACAAAAGTATATCTAAGATTAGATATACTTTTTATTTTTTTATCCTATAAATTAATTTTAGATCTTAAATATTCTTAATTTTCAATTTTTTATTTTTCACATTTATTCAAAAAAAATTACTAATTGTGAATCTTTTATTCGCTCAATTCTTTTTCTGTAGTTTCTGATATTCCGACTATTTTATTTTTTCGCAATAATGTTATATATTCATTTTTTATTAGAAAAATGAAATTTCTGCTTAAAGAAAATAATTCACTTATAAAGAAAATCTAATGTTGATAAAAGCTTATATGTTTCTATATTTTTAAGATTAAAAAAACAAGTAAATTTAGACTGAAGCAAAATGTAAATACTAAATAAAAAATAATTTTTAAAATTATTACAAGATTTTAAAATCTTGTAATTTTATTTTATTTAAAAAGAACCAATCCTAGATCTTAAAGATTTTTTTGTCTTTGTAAAACTAATTAAAAAAATAAAATGAGTTCAATTTAACTGAACTCATTTTAATTAATCTTTTATTAAAAAGATA
>NZ_JAKQXY010000001.1 GCF_023509825.1 Spiroplasma attinicola | reverse complement strand
GCACTAGTAGTACCATCTTTTAAAGTAACTTGAAAACCAACAGTTAAAAGTGGAACATCTTTGCCATTAAACTGCATAGTTTCTGGTGCTCATAATTCACCATTATCTAATTTCTCTGCAACACTTTTATAATCAGGATAACGATAACGATCAACATTATTGTTTCAATCACTTGGTTGACCAGTAATTGTAAATTTCTCAATATTCTTAGCAAAATTTGGATTAAATGCTTTTAATAAACTAAAAGCTTTATCACTTAAAGCATCTAACAATGCTTTTTGTTGATTTAAACTATTACTAATACTAGTTCATTCTTCTGCTGTAAATAAAACCGTTTGGCCTGGTCCATCAATTGGAATATCTTGATGAATAAATTGATTAATTACATCTACTGCTTCATCAGCATCTTTAGGGATAATAGTTGAAATAGTTACATTAACTTCACCAATATACTTACCTGTTGCATTAGCAACAATCGTATAAGAGCCAAGTTTATCATAATCTGAAGCATTAAATGATCCGGCTTTAAATGTTACATTATTTTGTAAATCTGAATATTTTTCTTTATTTTGTTCTAAGAAAGCTGTCAAAGCAGTTTCTTCTGTTGTATCACTTGCTACTTCTGTAACAAGATCACTTAGATCATTTAAATTAATTTGTTGAATTGGTGTTGGAGTAATTGAATTGTGTGAAGTATTTAGTCCTACTCCTAAACCAACAGCTAAACCAATTCCAATTACCATTAATGCAACAGCATAAAGTTTTCAACTTTTATATAAAGGTTTTTTTTGTTTTTCTGATTCTAAAAAATTTTTATTATTTTCCATTTTTGTCTCCTTTCTTTTAGTTTTTTAAGAAATAACAATTAATTATATCAAATTTTTTTTATAATGCAATAAAAATTTGATATAATTTATAATCTATATTTTTTTTAGCAATATATATGGATGAAATATTTAATTTATTTTAACCTTACGACATAAAATAAAAAAAGTAATTTAAATCTAAACTACTTTTTTTTGTTCTTGAGATATTTTCTTTTCTTGTTGTTGCTTATATTTTTTCTTCAAATATTTAATTAATAGTATTATTCCGACAAGAATGGCAAATCCTGCTAATACCGCAATCATAATTACAAAACTCATTATTATATTTCCGTATACTTTTCTTTAGTTTGATTTTCTAATTAACTTTTTTCATTTTATGTTTTTTACCATTTTTGTGCTTTTGACTTTTTGCTGGTTTAGTGAATAAATGATACTTCTTTTCGAAATAAATTAATGAGAAAATAGTTCCAATAACTGGTAAAGCAATTGAAAATAAAATAATTCCTCAACGATTATTTGCTTCACATAAATTAAAAGCTTGAAAATTAAGAACTAGTAATAAAATAAAACCACAAAAAATTGCTACTGTTATTAATGAAACTGCTGATTCTGTCATATTTTTACCTCTTATCTTCTTATTAAAATTATAACAAATATTAATTTAGATTAATTAGTTAAATTTTTTTCAAAAACTGCTAAAACATCAGAAATTCCAATCTTTTTAAAACTTGAAAATAAAATTAATGATGTTGTTATTGGTAAACTTAAAGTTGTTAATAATAACTTTTTTTGTTTTTGATATTGATTTTTACTTACTTTGTCAACTTTTGTTGCAACAAAATAAGTTTTTACGCCAATATCACTTAAATATTGCCACATTAATAAATCATCTTTAGTTGGAGCATGACGAAAATCTAATAATAAAAATATCGCTTTAAGATTTTCTCTTGTTGATAAATACGTTTCAATCATTGGAGCAAATTGTTCTTGTTTTGCTTTGCTAATTCTAGCAAAACCATAACCAGGAACATCAACAAAACGAAATTGATCATTATTAATTGTAAAAAAATTTAATACTTGCGTTTTACCAGGAGTTTGTGAAACCCTTGCTAAATTCTTTTGATTAACTAAGGTATTAATAAAACTTGATTTACCAACATTACTACGACCAAGAAAACAAAATTCTGGAAGATAATCATTTGGCCATTGGTTTTTTTGAACTGCACTAGTCAAAAATTTTGCTTGTTTAATTTCTAACATTTTTTTCACCATTAAAATTTAATAAAACTACTGATAATCAGCAATTAAAGATTTTTTTACTCTTTATTTCTGTTTCTGTTAATACTTTGTATTTGCAACTAAAATTGCTATCATTCATTATAAATAATTCATAACATAATTACTTAAGAAAAATTAAACCTTCACTATTGTAATCCTAACAACTAGGATTTTTATTTTTTCATTCAAAATTATCATTAATTAATAAGTAAATAATAACATAATTATCTTTTGTTTCTTGAATTAAAAAAGACCTTTACGGCCTTTTCTGTTATTTATTTTAATTAAATTTATTTAATACTAAAAATCGCTAAAACAAAAAATTGGTTCATGTTCAGACTTATCAACAGTTAAACTTGATTTTTTACTTGATTGTTGATAACTCTTATCTTGTGCTTCTAGAATTGTTTCTGTTTCTGGAGTTATCGGATTTAAATCATAGTTAACTGGTTTTGCAATTTTTTCTTCAAAATAAAATAAATTTAAGCGTTCAAATCGTTTTAATGCTTGTTGATATGCATTACTATCTTTTTTTGAAATATTTATTCTCGCTTTTTTAATTTCTAAATCATCAAGTGAAAAATTAATAAAATCATCTAATACTTTTAAATTTTCTGAAGCTTCAGAAAATTTATTAAAAATTTCATCAATTAATTTAGATTCAGCAGCAACAGTAATTGAACTACAATCTTTAAAAGTATCACATATTCTTGTTAATAAAAAATCTTGGCATTTTTCTGCTTGTTCTTTTATCTTTCTACTTCATTTTAAAGTAGTAAATTTATATACTCTTGTCGTACTAATAAATAAATCAAAAGTAACTAGATTAGTATCATTAATATTTGTTGTTCTAATTTTTAAAAATGATTTTAAAAATAATTTATACAATTGTTTTTTTTCTTCATCATCCATGATTAGCCTCCTTAGATTTAATTAAAAATTTTATTCTAACTCTAATTCTTTTGATTTTTGATCTGACGAATGTTCCAGTGACATTTCTTTTGTTTCTTTAATAATTATTGATTTAATTTTTGCAATTGTTTCATTTAATTTATTTTCATGATTAGTTACTGAATATCAATATGAATTAATTCAATTGCGACTATCATCAAATTTTGATAATCTTTCAGATAAGGCATTAGTATTACCTTTATCACGATAAGTTAAATGGTCTTTTAATTGTTCTTTTGATTCAGGTAAAACTTTAATAACAAGTGCTTTTTCTTTAAGTTGTTGATGAAAACTTTCAGCATCTTTAAAGCCACCAACAAATAAAGGAATTTTCTTTTCATTTGTTCATTTTTCAATTTCCTTTTTTTCTAAACCATAAAATTTTCCAGCAAAACGAACACTAAAAGCTAACTCATTTTTTCTTAATTTATCAGCATAAGTTTTATAATTAACAAAATAATAATCTTCTCCTTCAATTTCATTTTCTCTCATATCTCTAGTTGTTATTGTTACAACTTTTTTAAGATTCAATTCTTCATCTTGTAAAAGATTTTTGACAATTGAAGTTTTGCCAACCCCACTTGGTCCAGCTAAAATGATTAATTCAATCAATTTTGACATCTTTATTCTCCCTTAATATATTTTTTATTATAAAAAAAATAAGTCACAAAAATAGAATGTTCTACCTTTGTAACTTACTTACTCTTTACTAATTATAAATGATAAATTTTAAATTTATCAAAATATTTTTGGTTTTTATCAAATTTTATTTTGAACTAGCAATTGCTTCTGCTTCCATTGCTTCTTGTTTAACTTTAACTTTATTTTGTCTGAAAACAAAATCATAAACTTCACTATATAATTCAACAGGAATAAGTTTCAATTTCTTTTGCACTTCTTCTGGAATATCTTCCAAGTCTTTTAAGTTAGCTTTTGGAATTAAAATTGTTTTTAAACCACTACGATTAGCAGAAATTGATTTTTCTCGCAAACCACCAATTGGTAAAACATGACCACGAAGAGTAATTTCTCCTGTCATTCCAATATCTTTTGACACTGGTTTATTTGCTAAGGCAGAAATGATTGCTGTTGTTAAAGTAATTCCAGCACTTGGCCCATCTTTTGGCACGGCACCTTCCGGTACATGAATATGCACATCATTTTCAGCAAAAATTTGTGGATCAATTTCAAATAAATTACTATTAGCTTTAATATAATCTAAGGCAATTGTCGCTGATTCTTTCATGACATCACCTAATTTTCCTGTTAATACTAAACTACCTTTACCTTTAAAGAAATTAACTTCAATTGGTAAAATGTCGCCACCAAATTGAGTATATGCTAAACCAGTTACAACACCAACTTGTGAAACATCTTCTTTTTTAGTGAAATCAAAAATTGGTTTACCTAAATAATCTTTAACATTTGCACTTGTCAATTCAACTGAACTAACTTCTTTATTTAAGTATTGAACAATAAACTTTCTAGCAATTTTATTAAACAATCTTTCTAATTCTCTAACTCCTGATTCGCGAGTATAGTATTTAATAATTTCTTCAACAGCATCACTCTTGTATTTAATTAACTTATTAGTTAAACCAGTCATATTATGAACTCTTGGTAATAAATATTGTTTTGCAATTTCTAATTTTTCTAATTCAGTATATGAAGATAATTCAATAATTTCCATTCGATCTTTTAATGGTTCAGGAATTCCTTCAATATAATTAGCGGTTGCAATAAACATTACTTTTGATAAATCATAATTTTCCTCAATATAATGATCAGAGAAATTAGCATTTTGTTCTGGATCTAATACTTCTAACATTGCACTTGAAGGATCACCACGATAATCAGATGCCATTTTATCAATTTCATCTAATAAGAATACTGGATTCATAACTTTGGCTTTTTTCATTCCTTGAATAATTCTTCCCGGCATCGCACCAATATAAGTTTTTCTGTGACCACGAATTTCTGATTCATCTTTAACACCACCAAGAGAAACTTTAACAAAAGAGCGATCCATTGATTCAGCAATTGATTTTGCTAAAGAAGTTTTACCAACACCTGGTGGACCAACTAAACAAATAATTTGTCCTGGTAATGATTTAGACATTTTTTGTACTGCTAAATATTCAATAATTCTTTCTTTAACTTTATTTAGTCCATAATGATATTTATCAAGAACTTTTTGAACATTTTTTAAATCATAATCTTTTTCTTTGTCTTTTTGATATCATGGTAAGTTCATCATTCAATCAATATAAGTTCGTAAAATATTAGCTTCACTTGATGCTTGTGGCATTTCATCACAACGAGCAATTTCTTCTTTAATTCGTTCTTTAATATTTTCTGGAAATGGTTCAGAATCAAGACGTTCTAAATAACGATTTAATTCATTTGATTTACCATCAATTTCGCCTAATTCTTCTTTAATTGCTCTTAACTTTTCTCGTAAATAATATTCTTTTTGTTGTTCATCAATTCGGTCTTTAATTTTATTTGTTAATTCTTTTTCAATAACTCCCGCTTGTTTTTGACCACTAATATCTTTAACTAATAAATCTAAACGTTTTTCAACATTAGGTTCAACTAAAAGTTGTTGACGTTTTTCAACTGTCAAGTATGGTAAATATTGTGACATTTTATCAATAATTTCAACTGCTTTCATGCCATCAGTAATTTGACTAATTACTTCTTGAGGAATTGAACCATGAACATCTAAAATATATTGTAAGTTATTAACAATTGATTGAATTAAATCTTCTTCTAATTCACGATTAATTACTTCTTTTTCATAAACTTCAGCATCAGCACTATAAAAATTATTATCTTTTAAATTAGTAATTTTAACTCTTTCTTTTCCAAAAAAAACTACTCTCAATGTATCATCAGGAAAAGTTTTCTTAATTGTAATATTACATAATGTTCCGACATGATAAATTTCACTAAGTTTTGGATTATCAATTTTTGAATCTTTTTGTGAAAGCACAACAATTTGCCCATTAAATTTATCCTTTGCTTCATTAATTGCAGCAATTGATTTTGCTCGTCCAATGTCTAATTCCATTTCAACACTTGGGAAAACAAAATTTCCTAATGTTACTAAAACCGGAATATTAGTAATTTTTTTTGTCTTCATATAATTTCACCTCAAATAAATGATTTTTCTTAGTTTTAATTATAATACAAAACATTAGCACTTACAAATATTAACTGCTAAATTTAGTAAAATATTTTCTAACACTTATATTTTATATTATTTTTTAGAAAAATAGGTTTTAACCCTTTTTCAAAAAAAATGCTCTTAACATTTATAGTTAAAAGCATTTTCATTAATTTTCTGGTTTTGATGAGTTTGATTTTTTAGCACTTGCTGATGATTTTGCTTTTTTAATTTCTGGTTCTTGTTTTGCAACAATACCATTATTATTTCATAATCAATCTAATGTTTTATTACGGCGAACATTACTAATAATAGCTGTTAAATCTGTCATAGTTTTTTTAATTTCTTCAACTGAAATATTAAATTGTAAACTAATATTATTTAGATATTGATCAATTTCTGATTGTGATGCAGTAATTTTTTCAGCTTTAGCAATTTCTTCAGTTAGAATATAAGTTTGTAATTCTCAAAGAGCATCTTTTTGTGCTTCTTTACGAATATCTTGTTCGCTAACTTTAGTCATCTTTTGATATTCTTCAAAAGAAAGATTTTGTTGCTTTAACTGAGTTTTAAAATCATTAATTAAACGATCAGTTTCCTTATCAATTAATGAATTAGGAACAATGACAACTGTTGATTTTAAAATTTCATTAAACAATTGATTTAAAAATTGATCTTTTACTGACTTACTTTTTTGTTCTGCCAATTGTGTTTTAATATAATCTAATAATTCTTGATAAGTATTAATATTTGGAATATTAATATCTTTAACTAATTCATCATTACTTTCAGTTGGAATTTTAATTTTGATTTCTTTTAAATGAATCGTAAACTCTGCTTCTTGACCAGCTAAAGTTTCAACTTGATAATCTTTCGGAAAAGTTACTTTAATTGTTTTAGTTTCCTTTGGTTTCATACCAATCATTTGGTCTTCAAAACCTGGAATAAATTGTTTTGAACCAATTTCTAATTGTGTATCTTTACCTTGATTACCTGGGAATTCTTGACCATTTAAAACACCTTTGAAATCAAAAATTGCAATGTCTCCAGCAACTAAATTTCCTTTTTCTTTTGGACTAAAAATTGCAAAACGATCTTTTAATAAACTCACTTGTTGATCAATTTCATCTTCAGTAACGGTAATTTCTGGTTTTTTAATATCAAAGTCACGATATTGTGCTAATTTAACTTCTAAAGGTAAATCAAAATTAAAAGTTAATTGACATAATTCTTTTGACAATTGTGTAACTTCCACACCAGGTTTATTAGTTACTTTAACATCTAAATCTTTTTGATCTAAACCATATTGGTAAGCAATTTTAATTGCTAAATTGCCAGCATTTCTTAAAATTTCATCAGCTTTAATATGTTTTTTGGCAATATTAGCTGGTACTTTACCTTTTCTAAATCCTGGTACTTGTAAATTAGCAAGTAAATTATTTTCAGAATTTGACAAAATTTTTGTTCAATCATCACCACTAATAGTAATAATTCACTGTCCTAATCCCTCAACAGGAATTTTCTTTGTTATTAATTCAATATTTTTGTATTCTTTCATTTTAACCTTCCTTATTTATTTCGGTATTTTGATACAATGCCAAGGGCACTGCAATTGCAGTAACCATAGCACCTAAAGCAATGATGCTAATAGTCACAATGTAAGAAATTTCTAATATTTTCTTTGTTTTAGCTTTCATAGTTTTCATAAAGTTTTATTGCTCCTAAGAAATTTTATGCATTTTTAAATCTGTTAAATATTTTTTAATTACAGTTGAAGTAGAATGAAACATTCGAGCACTTAATAATAATGTTACTCTAATAAATTGCAAACTGCAAGCACGAATATAAATTGCTGCTGCAATCGCATTAATATGTTTTAAACTTGGCACTGAGGGCATTAAACTTTCACAATAACTATTCAACAAATAATAACAAATTTGAAAAAGCCCTGGATTATCAATATAAACAATTTTTTCTAATAATTGGTTAACTTGTTGATAAACTTTTCAATCATATCAAGCAAGTAATTTAACTGGATTAATAACAAAATTATCATGAGTTTTTATAACTTGAAATTCTTGATTAATATTTTGATTTTTTAATAAAATTAATAAACTTGTTTTATTAATATTTGTAATATTAGGATTTAATAAATAATTAGTAATTACTGGTAAAATTAATCGGACATTATAGTTTTGCAAAAAATAAAATGCTGTTGCATGTTGTTCTTGTTTTGTTCAATCATTTAAAATTTTAGTAATCTTTTCTAAAGTTCAAAAATTAGTAACAACATCAGAGTCATTTTTTTCTTGATTAAGATTAAAAACAATCTCATCATGAAGTTTCTGTAATTGATCTTGATATTGTTGGGGTATATAAGCAACTTGTAATTCTTCTTTAACAAGATCAAAAGCTTGAGAAAGTTTTTCTTCTGTAATGAGATGATTAATTTTAACAATAATTGTTTGATAATAATCGTTATTATCCATTATTAAAGCCTCATTAATTTTTTAAAAATAAAATGGCGCCCACGACAAGACTCGAACTTGTGACCCCCGGCTTAGAAGGCCGATGCTCTATCCACTGAGCTACGTGGGCGTTTAACACCATTAAATAATATCGTTTTTAATTAAAAAAAGCAATAAATTAATTGCTTTTTTCTTTGCTTTATTTTGTTTTTTGCTTTTTCTGACTTAACTTTTTAATACTATAAAAGTATATAAAATTAAAACCAATAAAACCAATATAGACAAGAATAAAAAATATTGCCATTATGATTATATTTAATTGATTATTACTTATATGAGGAAGAACATTGTGATCTGGAAAACCTGGCAAATAAGGATAAACTAATATTAATGGCATTGATTTTAAACTTGGAACAGTTGAATAAACTATTAATCTTAACGCAAGATAAAATGTATAAGCTAAAGGATAAATTAAATATAATCAAAATGACTTATGATAATACTCTTTAGCTGTCATTTTCATTGGAGTTACATGAGTTAAAGTATAAAAAATCATTGAAGCAGGCACTATGACATGAAAAAATATTGCTCCAAGGATTACTCCAAATTTAAAAGTTTCAGTAGTTTTAAAGACTGATAAAACTGCTACTGGAATAATAATAATTAAAAAAGTACAACATGTTACAGTAATATAACATGTAATTGCTAATTTAACATTTTGATTGTCAATGATTTTATTTGGTTTATTATGATAAATCGCAGCGAATAAAAAATAAACGCCAACAATAATATTACTTTGATAAGTAAAATAACTAATAAAATTACCCTGAAATAATCAATATGAAAAAGGATAATCAGTTGTTCTTGTTCATCTTTGTAAAATCATGTGATATAGATAAACACCCACAATTGCGCCAAGAATTGCTGTAGCAGCAATAACTTTATAATAAAATCATGGATCTTTTCATTTGTTAATCATACAAACCCCTTAATCTAAATTATTTAATTTCAACAATAAAATTATAATGAAAAAATATCTTTTTACCAAGTAATTTATTTTTTTATATTAATTAAAAACGATTTAATCTTGCTAAACGTTTTCGTACTAAAGCAAATAACAAATAAACAAATAAAAATCGTGCTAATTCAATTGCTAATAAAATAAAAAATAACGTAGCACCACTTTGATAAAAGGCTTTAATTGCTGCAAAATATTCTTCTGGTGCTGACAAATTGCTATTAGCAAGAATAACAACTGTGACAATAAAAGCAAAAGTTGAAACAATCGCATTTAATGGAATTAAAATCAATCCAGCAAAAGTATGTCTGATAATTGATTCATGATAATTATTATTTGTTTTACAATACTTGTTTGTTTTATTTTTAAACAAGCAAGCAAAAACAAGAACAAAAGAAACAACAAAAATAATATTGGCAATGTTATCAAAAAACATTTGAATTGGTGGATGATCACTATCAATTGCAAAATGTAATCATGGTTCAATAATAGCAATTGCTAAAGTATATCAAATCTTAATAATTGGAATTGCCAATGCCATAATTAAAACATCAAAAATTCTTAATGGCACTTGTGCACCAACAATTGGAATTTTAATTTCAATTAAAGAAAGAGCAACTGCTAAACCAAGCAAAATTCCTGTTAATACTATTTTAAAAATTTCTTCTTTTAAATTAATTGGTTTTGTTTTTCTTAATTTAAATCATTTAGGTTTTTTGCTAACTTGTTCTTCATTAAGATTAATTATTTCTACTTCTTTTTCCATTTTCTACCTCTAGTTTAATTATAATTTTTATAATTAAACAATTAATAAGATTATAAAATAATTTGAAAAATAAAGCAAGAAAAAAATATAATGTAATCTTTAAGTTATTGTATTAACACATCTTTTTTAGTTTCAATACATTTATATTGAAATAAACTAAAATTAATTAAGACTGTCATGTTTTAACAAATTTTTCTAAATCTGAAAATTTTATTTTTCTTGTTGAAGGCTCATCTTCTTTTAAGCCTTTACGAGCTTTGATTCAAGGACTAGTTTGATGAGTTTTCTCTACTAAATTAAAAGTATTTTGGTTTTTATATTTAGTAATTTTTTTATCAATAAAAGCCATTATTTCTTTATCATCTAATGATAAAAATTTAATGAAAATTGGTCCTTTATCAATATCTAAAGTTTCATATTCATCAAAAAATAAACCATTATATTTTAAATGATTATAAACAGTTCGTAACACTGGCCCATAAATTCAAGCTTCAAATTCGTCTTCAAAAAGTTTTTGATTTTTTTCTTTCAGATATTCCAAATATAAAAAATATAAAATTTTTTGAATTTTAACTGAATCAGTTACTTTATGTCTTTTAATTATATAATCTGTTATTGCAAACAATTTATTTTGAACTTCAATTTTTTCCATTTGCTAACCCCTCCCCTATTTCTTTTACTTATATTATAAATTATCATTTTCAACTTTTCTTGAAAATATTTTTAATAAAGATAGTATTATAACTATAAATACTCAATCAAATGAACAAAAGAAAAATAAAAATTATTTAATTAAATTTATAAATTTATCTATTATATAATATTGAAAATCTGTTTTTTCACTATTTAACTTTAAAATTTTAATAGGTTTCTTAATTCCGAATTTATCTTTACCAGAATAAACTAAACAAAGTTCTAATTTATCATTACCATTTTCTAACATATACTGTTTATAACTTTCTAATAAATCATTTGTTTTATTTTCATCATAATCATTATAACTTTTAACTTCTATCATATAAATTTTCTCAGACTCAGTAACAAGCATAAAATCCATATAAGACTTTAAATAATTTTGTTCTATAACAGAAAAGTATTCAAAATATATACTTGAGCCAAGAGTTGGCATTTTAGCAAAGAAATTAATATTTATTTTTTCTTTGAAATATTTATTTTTTGCTTCTATTTCTTTTAAAAATTCTTCCAAAAAACACATTTCAGCATAAGAATCCAAATATTGAATATTTATTGCTTCTTTAATAGATGATATCAATTCATATCCATAATTTTGATATTTTTCTAAACCTTGAATTTTTTTATCATCATTATTGCTTACTCAAATTTGATAAAATTCTTGTGCTTTAACAGAATTTGTCAACTTAAATTTTTCTTTATTTCTATTATTTTTATATGAATTAGTTAATGCATCCTTAAAACGACTAATATAATCTTTTATTATAGTATAAAGTATTATATCTCTTTCAATTACATTTTTTTCAGCAAAATTTTCAATTATATTCATAACATGATTTGAAAAAAGAATATTATTTTTTAAAATTTTATCATTTATAAAAATTCTCAGTTGAATTTTATTTTTAATATACAATTTTGCTGAAAAATTATAAGATCTCTTTTCAGTTATATAATTTTCAGAATAATCTGGATATTCTAACATACTCAGAAAAGAATATTTTTTACATAATTGAATAAAAAAATTATCATTAATAATTTCTTGAATATATTTATAATAATTATTAAAAACAAGTTCTCTATTATCTTTATTAATTGTCCCTTGATAAAATATTCTATTTTTAAATTTATCTTTTAATTTATATCCTTCTAATTCTCTACTTCTCTCTTGATAATTAGAATATACATAATATTTATTTGTGATTTCATTAAATTTTAAATTAGGATACGGATTTCTTTTTACTCTTCCAAGCGTTTGTATATTTAAAGTTTCAGAGCAAATAGATCGAAGTTGAACTAACATACAAGCTCTAGGAATGTCTCAACCAGTTGCAGGCCCAACTTTAAAAATAATTACATCATACAATGAATCATTTTTCGACGCTTCTTCTAATGTAACATCAGCTTTTATATTCCCAGACTTTTTTTCATCTGAAAAATATTTCATATAAGTTAATCCTGAATTTTCTATTATTTTTTCAATTTTAGACATATTTTTATTAAACTCAGACTCTCTTTTCTGTAGCTTTGAAGATACTTGAATTAACATAGCAGGTCTAATATAAATATCATCATTTTCTAGTTTTTTATAATTTACCTTAATTTCATTTTTAAATTGATCAACTGCTAATTTTAAAATTGTAAATTCTTCAGAATCATCATTAATCAACTCTTCAGTTATATTCGGTTTTACTGCTTCTTCTTTTAAAAGTTGAACACCATCATTTTTCATTTCTTCACTCTTTAATTCAATAATTGGATTTGAACCATTTGGTGTTGCAGTCATTTGGATTGTAAAATTTGCTATATTATTAAGTTTTGAATCTATAGTTTTATCAGATATCTCATCAAGTTTAGTAAATTTATTTGTACCTTTATGTGCTTCATCGCGAATATAAATAATTTCTCATTCATTAGAATTTCTAATTTCTTCTATAAAACTATCAAGTATACCTTCCTCAGAAAAAATTTTTTTCTTTCCAAAAGAAGAAGTACCAAATATTAAAACTTTATTTTCTTCTAAATTAAAAGGTTTAATTGACTCAATTTTTTGCGCATTTAATGAAGGCGATATTCTATATTCAATTTCAAAGTTTTGAAAAGAAAGATATTTTTTATAATTTTCTAATTTATTTGAAAAAGCTCTAGGTAATTCAGCATCAGAAATAGTTGCTATTATAAACATTATTTTTTTCTTCTTAGTTACTAAATTCTGTGCAAAAATTTTAGATATAAAAGCTGAAGCCATAAATGTTTTACCAGAACCTGTAGGTGCTTTAAAACTAACAATTTTTTGTGATGAATAATTATTATAAAAATCAATTAATTTATTTACAGCATTTTCTTGAGATTTTGTTAAAGTCATTTTTTTACCTCATTTAAAATCTCTGATTTTTGGAAATTATTATAAGGGTTAAGGCCAGATAAATCATAAAAAATATCAATTTCTTTATTTTTATAATTATTTGATAACAATTTCAAATTTCTAAAAGCAATTTCCTTTAAATTGTCAATTTTTTCTTTTGAAGCAATTGAAACATCATAATGATTTAAAGCAAAAACTCTTAAATTTTCATTATTAAAAGGTTCATTTTTTTCAATTCAGTCAAAAGTTTCTTCTTTTGTTCCTTTACCATTTATTAATCTAAATAATCTTTCATATGTAACTTCTAATGCAATATTATTTTCATTATTTGTACAAAGAATAAAGTTTCTACATCCTTGGTCTTCTTTATTTAATTCCATAACAGCTTGTCCTGTTGTTCCAGAACCTGCAAAAAAATCTAATATAGTAGCATCTTTTTTAAAAGAAGAAATTAAAAATTTAATTAAACTAGTAGGTTTTGGAAATTGAAAACTATTTCCCATGCCAATACTTTCTAATTGACTGCTTCCTGATTTAGTTGTCATTGATGAAGAAATAATAATATCTTTTGCAGTATAAACAAAATCTCTTTTCTTAGTAAAAATTTTATAACTACTTTTATTCGGTTCTGCATAAAGATTAAAGCTTTCACTTTCAACTTTTGATTTTTGTCATCTTCAAACTGCACCTATGCCATCTTTATTTTTTGGTGGCCAAATTTCTTTTCATTCATCCTTTTTAACTACAGAAAAATCTTTACCATTTGTATAAATAGGAAATCTTAAATTTTTACGTGTAATTTCATTAAATTCTTTTATATTAGTATTATGTAATTCATTTTGAATGATAAATTCAGAATATTCATCTTTTAAAATTTCTTCATTTCTTTTCTCATATATTTTGGGCATTAATTTTTGTGCTTCGTCTTTTAAAATTTCAAACTTATTAATAGTAGAAATATCTTTTGCATAAACTAATATATATTCATATGTTTTGGCAAACATCTTTCCAGATATTTGTCTTCCTTTTTTATTAGAAACTCAAACAAGTTGATTTACAAAATTTTCTTCACCAAAAATATCATCCATTAATACTTTTAAATAAGCTTGTTCACTATCATCTATTGAGATAAAAATAATTCCTTCATGAGACAAAAGTTTCTTTGCCAAATAAAGTCTATCTCTCATTAAATTCAATCAACCATTTCTTCCAAATTTATCTTTATAAACAAATCTTGAATAACTCCCCCCCCCCCCCAATTTAGATGATTCATTACCATCAGTATGAGCAGAACTAGTATTATATGGTGGATCTATATAAATAACATCTATTTTCTCTTTATGTGTTAATAATAAATTCTTAAGACATTCATAATTATCACCTATTATTAGTTTATTCTCATTTTCTGCAGAAACTTCCTTAACATTTATCCTCATTTTTTCAATTTCATAAATGATACCTACTCAACCATTAGCAATTTCAGGAGAAATATCAAATTTAAAACCTAACCCTGTTCTCTTTAATATAAAATCCAAATAACCTTGAACATCTTGTCCTTCAGGTATAGAATTTATAATTCCTTTAGCTATTAATTTTTGATCATTATTCAAATATTTTTCATTAAATAATTCAATTTTTTCTAATGCATACTCTTTTCTCATTTTAATTCTCCTATCTTAAATAATAATTATTTTAATTATACTTAATAGGTATAGATAAGCAAATCAAAATTGATTTTTTCATTAAAAACAACTTTTAAAGTGTTTTTTTAAAATATTTAGAAATAAAAATTAATTATAAATTTATAAATTAAAGTGATGCTTTAAAAACAAAAATGGCTTTTTTAACAAACAAAATAAAATAAAAATCAAAGTAAATTTAAAAAGATTATAAGGCAAAAATAAAGTTCAAAGTAAACTTTTTAATGCCTGAGCACCATATAAATCTAAAATAAATGCCCAATTAAAAAAAGTATTTAAGAAACTAATAATAATAGTTGTTAAAACAGCACTACTAATATCAAAAATTAATGATAGTTTTCAATTACTATTTTTATTAAAAAAATAAAATAACAAACTATTAATTAAGAAAAAAACTGCTAAAGTACTAATTGAGCTTAACATATAAGCAAGTTCGCCAACAACATTTGGTGGCATCGTATGAGGAATAATTAATCGCAATCAAGGTGCAATAACTGCTATTAACAAACTATAGGGCAACCCAATAATAAAAACTGCTAAAAGATTAATAGTAGTACCAAAATCAATTGTTAAAAAATCATTAAAAAAAACTGGAATTTCCAATAAACTAATTAAAACTGTTAATGCTAAAAGTAAGACAATTAAAGTAATTTTATGAGTTGTTAATTTAAAACTACTAATTATTTTTTTATTAAATTGTTTTTTAAAATCTTTATCAGTTGTCATTTTTAGTTTCCTATTTATTTTTTTACTTTATTAATTATAATATTAAAGTACTTTAAAATAATATATAATTGAAAATAACTGTAATAACAGAAAGGATTTATTGATAAACAATGGACAAAAAAACATTAACTGTGGAAATGATTGTTGAAATTCCCAAAGGTTCAAAAAATAAAATTGAATATGATATTAAAAAAAAGGCATTCATTTTAGACCGACCATTATATGGTGCTAATTTCTATCCTGGTGAATATGGCTATATTCCTAATACTTTAGATTATGATGGTGATCCCTTAGATGTAATATCATTAATTACTTATCCGACTTTCTCTGGTTGTTTAATTGAAATTAGAGTTCTTGGAGCAATTGAAATGATTGATGCTGGTGAAATTGATACAAAAATCTTTGGTGTTCCAAAAAGTGATCCAAGATTTAATGATTATCAAACTTTAAAAGATGTACCCCAACATTTACTTGATGAAATTACTAATTTCTTTTTACAATATAAAGCTTTACAAAATAAAAAAGTTGAAATTAAAGGTTTTCTTGATTTAAATCGCACAGTAAAAGAAATTGAAGATTGCAAAATGTTATATACTAAATATCAAGAAGAAATGTTAACTTGAGACAAAAAAGATTTAGTAACATTATTAATGAAAAACAAACATAAAAAATAATTAAAATTCAATAAAACTTTAAAATTCCCCCCCCAGTTTTCTGGAGGGGGGAATTAAACATATAAATACTATTAACTAAAATGATTGATATAATAATTTCCCAATAAGAGAAATTCAAAATTAGGAAATACTATGAGTTTACATATTCAAAAATTAATAAAACTAATAATAATTGCATTATATAGTGCCTTAGTTTTTGCTTTAAAAGAGGCATTAGCAATTTTGCCAAATATTGAAGTTGTCACTTTTCTTTTATCATTTGCTGCTTTAGTCTTTCCTTTTCGAATGGCAATCTCAATTCCTTTAATTTTTAATTTATGTGAAATTTTACTACGAGGGATTGCTACTTGAGTAATTTTATATATGGTTGCCTGACCTTTATTAGTAACAATAATTTGATTATTTAGAAAAGTAATTAAAAAATGTTGATGACTATTTATTATTATTAATAGTCTTTGAGGATTTAGTTTTGGTACTTTAGATGCTTTTCTTCATTTACTTTTATATGGCAAAGCTGATTTTTATTTATATTGATTAAATAGTTTACCATTCGATGCCATTCATGGTGTTAGCAATGCCGTTGTTGCTAGCATCCTTTATAAACCAACTTTATATTTATGAAATTTACGCTTAAAATATTACATTATTGACTTTAATGACGAAAAAGAAATAAAAGAAAAACCAAATTTACCAATTAATTCCGGATAAATAAAAGCCTTATAAGTGACTCTTATAAGGCTTTTTAGTAATTAAGATATATTAAATCATCCATTAATCTTTTCAGCATATATTGTAGTTTGTTGTATTCAAACTCTTCGTTGTTGTTGTGAACAATTTTTTAATCTTTTTAATATCGGCACATCGTAAGGATTACCTTTTTGTTCAACTAATTTAAAAGCTAAATGTTCAACATTATGAAACTTATATATAATACTAGAATTTGTTCTTTTATTATTAAAATGCTTCATATATTTATTTACTTCTAATTGTCTTTCATCGCTTAAAAGTGGCTGACCAGTTTCAATTAATCGTTTAAAATAATTTTCAATAAATACATTAATACATCATAAATCTTCTTCTGGTAATCATTTTATTCATTCTCATGTACGACCCATAATAAATTACTCCCTAACTTATTTAATCAAAATCCGAACAATTTCATCTTTAGTAAAGTTTGAACCAAAAACTGCTTTAACTTGACTTTCATTAAGTAATTGATTAATTGTCTGATAATTATAAGGTTGATTAACTAGTTGACTTTCTAAAATTTTTGTTCCTTTAAATCCAAGAAAATCACCATAAATCTTAATTGTTTTAATTATTCCTTACTCAACTGCAATCTTAACATCAACTGTACTTCTCGTTTTAAAAAACCACCAGGAATTTTCCCCCAGTTTTCTGGAGGGGGAAATTAAACATATAAATACTATTAACTAAAATGATTGATATAATAATTCTTATAAGACTCACTTATAAGGCTTTTTAGTAATTAAGATATATTAAATCATTCATTAATCTTTTCAGCATATATTGCAGTTTGTTGTGCTCAAGCTTTTACTGATTGTTTTGTTTTAGCTGTCATGCCTTTTTTAATTTTTATATTGTAAGGATTGCCATATTCAATAATTAAATTAAATCCTAAATGCTCAACATTGCGAAACTTTAAGATTACACTATTTTCTTTTCTGTTATTAGCAAAATGTTCTTGGTATAATTTCAGTTCTAATGCCATCTCTTTGCTATTTATTGTTCGACCAAATTTAATTAATCTTTCAAAATAATGCTCAATAAATCTAGTTACACATCACAAATCTTCTTCTGGTAATCATGACATATGGGGTTCTTCTATTATTTCATTAACAAAAACTTGTTCTTGTTTAAAAGGATTTATTTTTAATCACTTAAGAATCGCTTGTGCATATTTCTTAGTTTGTAAATCTCAAAACTTTAAACATTGTTCTGATATTTGTGACATTCCTCTTTTAATTTCAATATCATAAGGATTACCATGCTCTACAACAAATTTAAAGGCTAAATACTCAATATTATGAAATTTTAAAATAACACTATCATTTGTTCTTTTAAAACCATAACGCTGACAATATAATTTTACTTCCAGTGCCATTTCTGTACTATTGATTGTTGAACCAAATTTAATTAATCTTTCAAAATAATGCTCAATAAATCTAGTTACACACCATAAGTCTTCTTCTGGTAATCATGAGACATATGTTTCTGAATCGTTTGCTTTAACATCAAAAACACCATTATTGACTTGATTAATAATTACATTAACACTATTTATTAAATGAACTTTTAAATCATCACTAAAAAATGAATTATCACTATTATATCAATTTTTTTGTTGTTGTAATTTTTCTAGTAATTTATCTCGATCAAGATATTTAGTCATTTTGTTACCCCGTTATTTAACTAAAATCCGAACAATTTCATCTTTAGTAAAGTTTGAACCAAAAACTGCTTTAACTTCACTTTCATTAAGTAATTTATTAATTGTCTGATAATTATAAGGTTGATTAACTAGTTGACTTTCTAAAATTTTTGTTCCTTTAGATCCAAGAAAATCACCATAAATCTTAATTGTTTTAATTATTCCTTGCTCAACTGCAATCTTAACATCAACGGTACCTTTATCTTGTAAGTAAACTTTATTTTCTAAATTAAAGGCAGGTGAATTACCATAATTTCATTGTCAAGTACGATATTTTGCTTGTGCTAATTGTTGAGCTTTGGCTACTAATTCTGGACTGACATCAAGAATTTTTGTTCCTTTTGTTGTTTTTAATTCTTCAATAATTAAATCTTTAAATTGCGCAATTGTAATTTTTTGATCTAATAACGGTAAAATGTTTGTTACTCGTGCTTGAACTGATTTAATTGCTTTTGATTGTAATTTTGTTAAGTCAGGTTTTAAAGTTTGCGGTAAAATTGTTAAATCAACATCAAATAAAATTGTGCCATGATGCATAATCCGGTTTTTATAAACATATTGGGCATTACCAGAAATTTTTTTCCCAGCAACTTCTAAATCATTTTTGCCACTAAATTGGGCATTAACACCTAACTTTTGTAAAACAGTAATAATCGGTTTAGTAAATAATGGATAATTACGAACATTATCTTTGTTTTTATTAAAAATAAAAGTAAAGTTTAAATTTCCTAAATCATGATAGACAGCACCACCACCGGATAATCTGCGGACAACATTAACATTCTGTGCTTTAACATAATCATTATTTACTTCTTCAATTGTATTTTGATTAACACCAATAACAATTGTATTATCATTTTGTCATAATAATAAAATGTCATCAGTTATTGTTTCATCTTTTGTTAGTAATTCTTCTAACGCTAAATTATAATAAGGATCTTTACTTTCATTACGATAATAAATCATTTTTACTCCTTTAATATGATAAATTTACTTGCCCTTATCATTACTAAATCATCGTTTAACAAATTTTAAAACTGTACTAGTATACAATTCATAATCAGTTGTGATTGATTGAATATGACCAGCATTTTCAACAATTAATAATTGGCTAAAACCTTGTCTTTGAGTGGCATTTTCACTTTCAACTTTTGCTTGATAAATTCTTTTTGTCATTGTAATTGGCACAGTTTGATCTAATGTTCCATGAATAAATAACATTGGTGTTTCAGCACAATTACTAATTTGTCGAATTGGTTTAACATCATTCATGTTAAATTTGTCATAATAAAAAAATCATCATTTAATACCAAAATAAAATCAAAATCAATTAACTTTAAGATTTATTTGACCTAAAATTTTTATCATATGACTAAAATCATCATAACCACAATCAAAAATTGCTGATTTTACACCATAATCTTTTAAAGGTAAAGTAACTAAGCCTTGAAGAATTGTTGAAGCACCCATGCTATTACCAATCAAAGCATATTCCAAAATATTTTCTTTATATCGTGTTTTTAAATACTTAATTACTGCTAATAAATCTCTTGCTTCATTTTTACCAAATGTTGTTGCTGTAATATCACTGCTACCATGATTTCTAGCATCATAAACTAAAACATTATATCCTTCTTCATAAAAAGGTTTTGCTAAGTATAAAATACTATAACGATTTTGCATTCATCCGTGTAAAACAATAACTCATTTATTAGTTGGTTTTTTATTAATAAATAAAAATGTTGCTAAATTTGTATTATCAAAACTAGTAATTTTAATATCTTCTGGTTTAAGATTAGCTCATTCTTTTTCACTAATTAATAATTTTTTTGAAGCTTTTTTTACTTCCATATCATGATTATAAAATGCTAAAGTATTTCATTCAACATTGGGATAATTAGGATTATCTACAATTCCAGATTTAGGAAAGTATTCTAAATAATCATATATCTTCTTTCCTAAAATTAAATTAATAAGCAATTTTGGAATAATTCAAATTGGAAATGTTAATAAAAGGATTATTTTTAAATATCAAGGAAGGCGATATTTAATTTCTTGAACTGGTAGTTTAGACTTATCATCCTTTTTCTTCTTGGTTTGTTGTTTGCGATGCTGCTGCTTCATTTAGCTGTGCTCCTTTTTCATATGGATCTGGATATATTATATCATTTTGACTTAAAAGACCAGTCGCTAACACTGCTGCTGCTGTTACATAATTATATGGTTTATTAAAGTGTGGTAAGAAATACATATCAATTAATGGTAGTTCATCAATTGTTACATTTTTCATAATTGCTAAAGAAAACATATAAATAACTTCAGTATGATCATATTGTGAACCAACTTCAGCACCTAAAATTTTTCGTGTTTTCTTGTCTCAAACAATTTTAATTTTTACTTGATGATTATCTTTCATAAATGGTGGATAAATTGTATCTTGATAATAAATTGCATCAACATTTTCTTGACCAAAAATTGCTTTAGCAGAAATTTCTGATAATCCTGTTGCAGCAAACTTTCAACCAAAAACAGAAATCGCATTAGTTCCTTGAACTCCAGGGAATGGAACTTGATTATTAGTTGCAACATTTAAACCAGCAACTAAACCACTACGAACAGCATTTGTTGCTAAAGCAATATTAACATCTCGTCCTCAGGCATTTGAATGAATTGCAATACAATCACCAACAGCATAAACATCATCATTTGAAGTTTGGAAATATTTATTAACAATAATTGCCCCACGAGCATCTAATTTTAATTCACTTGAACCATCGTTATTGATTAATACTTTAGTATTTGGTAAAAATCCAACTGCCATAATTACTAAATCAGCTTGATATTTACCACGATTTGTTATAACTTCACTAACATGATTATTTTTAACAGTAAATTCAGTTAAGACTTCACCTAATTGTAATTTAACACCAGCTTTTTTCATATCAGTTTCTAAATCATTAGTAAACTCAGGATCATAATATCTTGGCATAATACGATTTTCAAAATCAATTAAAGTAACTTCTTTATTAATTTTAGTAAATGCTTCTACTAATTCAATGCCAATATAACCAGCACCAATTACAACAACATTTTTAACAGAACTTTTGTTTAATTCCGTAATAAGCGTTTGAGCATGTTGATATAATTTTGAAAGATAAATTCCTTCTGTTAATTTATAACCATTAAGTAAATCATCTTGCACTACACCATTTTTTAATGCTAATAAACCAGGAATTTCTTTACCACCTGGATTTAAAATTGGTCATGAACCAATTGCTAAAATTAATTTGTCATAAGTTTCAGTAAATGCTTGATCAGTTTTTAAATTTTTAATTGTTAAAGTTTTGGTATTAGTATTTAACTTTGTCATTTCGTGTGCCATATTAACTTTGGCACCCATTTTAGTTAATTGTTCAGCAGAAGCATAAAATAAACCTCTCGCATCATTAAATTCTTTACCAACTCATAAAGCAATTCCACATCCTAAAAATGAAATATTATCATTACGATCATAACAAACTATTTCTGCATCTGGATAATTACGAATTAAAGCTTTAACAGCTGTTGTTCCAGCATGATTAATACCAACTAAAACTACTTTTGTCTTTTTACTCATTGTCTTTTCCCCTCACTTCAAAATTTTTTAATATAAGTAAATTATAATATAAGTGAATACTGTAATAAATATATTCTTAAAAATTCTTTGTTAAATTACGACAATAAAAAAAGACCATTTGGTCTTTTTAAAATTATTTAATTAAAGTAAAAGTATCATAACAAATCATAATTTCTTCGTTTGTTCTAATTTTATAAACGGGAATTTTTGAACTAGATTCACTAATTAATAGGTAATCTGAATATGATGCTTGATTTTTTTTCTCATTAAGTTTTAATGATAAAATTTTAATTTCATCAATAATTGCTTGGCGAATTTCAGCAGCATTTTCGCCAATCCCAGCAGTAAAAACTAAAGCATCAACTTGATTATCCAAATCATTAGCATATTGAATAATATAATTAGCAATTCTTTGCGTAAACATTTTGATTGCTAAAGCAGCTTGCTTTTGTTTTGGGTGTTTATTATCATTTTGGGCAGCAACAACATCACGAATATCAGAAGAAACTTCACTAATCCCTAATAATCCGGAATCCTTATTTAAAGCATCAGTAACACTAACAATTGTTTCAGGTTGTTTACTATTTTTAGTAATTTGACAAAGATAATTGTGAATTGAAGGATCAATAATACCACTTCTTGTTCCCATAATTAAACCATCTAATGGTGTTAATCCCATACTAGTATTGTAACTTTGACCTTTTTTAATAGCACAAACACTAGCACCATTACCTAAGTGACAAACAATGGTGTTAATACTTTGTGCTGGTTTTTTTAAAATTTCAGTTAATTTTTCTAAAATATAACGATAACTAATACCATGAAAGCCATAGCGTTTAATTTGATAATTTTGATATCAACTATAAGGTACAGAATAAAGGTATTTTTCAGCAGGTAAAGTACAATGAAATGAAGTATCAAAGACAGCAACATGTTTAATCTTTGGATTTAAAACTTTAAAAGCATGATAACCTTTCAAAGCTGGTGGATTATGTAAAGGTGCCAAAGCAACACTTTCAATTAGTGCCGCTTCAACTTGATGATTAATAATGGTTGAGGTAACAAATTTTTGACCACCATGAACTAATCGATGACCAATACCAACAACTTCATCAAAATCTTTAATTACTTTGAATGCTTCTAATTGTTCAATAATTAACTTAGCACCAAAATCATGATCTTTAATTGTGATTGTTTTTTCATGTTTGACAACATTTTTATTTTTAATAATTTCAGTGATAATTCTGCTACCAGAAATTGCAATTCTCTCAACTAATCCTTTAGCTAAAATTTCAAATTCTGGTTTTTCATTAACCAATTGAAATAATTGAAATTTAATTGAACTAGAACCAGCATTAATAACTAAGATTTTATCATTAATTTCCATTACTATAATTCTCCTCTACTTTTATTAAACTTTATTTTCTTTTACAGCAGTTTGAGCACAAGCAATTAAAGCTGTACAAAAAATATCATCAATTGCAGCACCTCGTGATAAATCATTTACTGGCTGATTCAATCCTAAAATAATCGGTCCAACAGCCTGATAACCACCCAATCTTTGAGCAACTTTATAACTAATATTGCTAGCATTTAAATCAGGGAAAATAAAAATATTACATGGTCCAGCAAAATCTAACTCTGGAAATTTCTTTCTTCGTGTTGCTTCATCAAATGCTGCATCAAATTGAATTTCCCCAGCAACAATAACTTTTTCTTTACCTCAATTAATATTTTTTAAATTAGTAGCAAGATTATGCATTTTAATAACATCTTCACCAGTACCACTATTATTAGTTGAATATGATAATAAAGCTAATTTAATTTGCGAAAAATGATTATTATCAAAAGCTTTTAAATTTAATGAAGCAGAAAGATCAACACTTGCTTTTGCAATATCAATTAATTGTTCAACTGTTGGCTTAATATTAATTGAACCATCAGCAAAAATATAAAGTTCTTGTTCTTTATTCATTAAAAAAGCACTAGAAATTGTTTTAATACCTGGTTTTGGCTTAATAATTTGTAATGCCGGTCGTAAAATATCAGCAGTAGTAAAGTTAATACCAGCAACTAAACAATCAACAACATTAGTTTTTAATAACATTGTCCCATAGTAATTTTTACCATCAATTAAAGTTTTAGCTTGCTCTAAAGTTAAACCTTTATCTTTTCTTAAATTATATAATTCTTCGCTTAATTGTTTTTTTTCTTTATCAGACACAACAATTGCATAGTTTTTCAATTCATTTGGAATTGTTTCTGTTTTTTCAAATAATAAAACTGGAGTAACTAATTTATTAATTTTAATTTTTTCGTTATTAATATTAAATTCTTCATTAATTAATTTTAATGCTACAGATTGAATCTTTTCATTTTCTGCTTCAGGAAATAAAATCTTAATTGGTTTAGAATTTTTTTGTTGGTAAATAGTCATTAAAATATGATCTTTTAAAGTCATTATAATTTTATCCTTTCTTTTTTTTATTACTAATAATTGTTGAAACAGCTTTGCCTTGTGCTGCTTTAATAATATTATCTGGTTTATTAATATCAAAAACTAAGATATCTAAATTAGCTTCCATTGACATTGTTGAAGCAGTTAAATCCATTACTTTTAAATTTTTATTAGTAATATCTTGATAACTTAAAGAATTAAAACGAGTAGCATTTTTATGAACTAATGGATCTTGATCATAAACACCATCAACACCATTTTTAGCCATTAAAATAACATCAGCTTTAATCTCTGCTGCTCTTAAAGCGGCTGTTGTATCAGTAGTAAAGTAAGGATAACCCGTACCACCCGCAAAAATAACAACATAACCTTTTTCTAAACGACTAATTGCTTTTTTATAATAATATGGTTCAGCAACTTTATTAACTTCTAATGCTGATTGAACAATAACATTTAAACCTAAAGTTTTTAATTTTGATTCTAAAACTAAAGCATTCATAATTGTTGCTAACATGCCCATATAATCAGCATTAATTCGATCTAAACCAACTGCAGAACCTTGCTTGGCTCCTCTTCAAATATTGCCACCACCGATTACTAAAGCAACTTCAACTTGATTATTAATTAAAGTTTTAATTTGTTGACAAACTTTATCAATTTTTTGGTTATTATATAAGTCATCTTTCAAACCTAAAGCTTCACCACTAACCTTCAATAAAATTCTTTTATACTTAAATTTTTCCACTTTCTCCTCCAAATTTATTTAATTATATGTATTATACAATAAAAAACCACAAGAATAGTTGTGGTTTTTTATCATTTTTTCAATTTATTATGATTGTTGTTCTTGATTAGATTCAACATTAGTTGTCACTGATGTTGTATCAAGATTTTCTAAATTAACTTCATTAATATTTGTATCAAGATTAATATCTTGTGTTAAGATTGCTTGTTGTGCTGCAATCTCTTCGCGATTTGCTTGGTTTCTTGCAATAATATCAACAAGAACCTCTTTAGCAAAGAGTTTTGCCTTTGGTGTAAAGATTGTAATTTTCTTTTTATTATTTCGATATCCTTGTTCATAAATAACTTGTAAACTATTTTTCTTTGTTTCTAATGAAATAATTTTTTCAGTATTAATTGCTTGACCAAAAAATTGTAAAGTATTATTTTCTGCATCTAAAGCAATACCAAAATCATAAGCAAATAAATAAGCCAAAATTAAAAATGCTACTAAGAAAAGAAATTCAAAAACTAAGATTGAAATAAATGCTGGATCTGAACGAATATAACTATCATCATAAGTTCAAAGTTTCATTCCAAGCGGTACTATCGTAAAAGCAATACCAATTACTGCCATAATAATTGACAATGTAAACAATGGTTTATTTAAGAACTTAGTTTCAGTTCTTGTTCTTTTATAAGTAATAAAGCCTCAAAAGAAAACTGAAGCTAGTAAAACAAACATTACTAATAAAACATAATATATAATTTTAAAACTAACCATTTAATTTATCCTCCATAAAGTGTTTTTTTTGAATTAATTAAATTAATTCTCCTACTTCATATCGAATTATATTTTTAATTGTAGCATTATTTTTGCTTAAATATTGTTTAATTGTCATTGAATTATCTTTAATATAACTTTGGTTAGTAATTGTTAATTCTGCTAACGCTTTATTAACTTTACCTTCAATCATTCGATCAATAATTTCTTTTGGTTTATTAATATCTTTTACTTGTTCTCTTGCAATTTCTAATTCTCTTTGACGATATCCTGGATCAATATCATTAACATCAATAAACTTTGGATTCATTGCAACTAGTTGCATTGCAATATTTTTTGCTACTTCTTGATCTTTAGTTCCAGCAAGAGTTACAAGTCCAGCTCTAACTCCACCAGTATGAATATAAGAACCAAAAATTTCATTATTAGTTTTATCAATTACTTTGAATCGTTTCAAAACAATATTTTCACCTAATTTAGCAATAGATTTAGCAATTAAATCATTTAAAGTTTCTGTTTTTGAAACTGATAATGCTAACGCTTTTTCTATAGTTGCTACTGGCTTTTCTTCTTTAATAATTGCTACTAAGATTTGATTTAATAAATTATTAAAATCTACCGTACTTGATACAAAATCAGTTTGACAATTTAGTTCAATAATTACAGCACGATTTTTATCAATTAAAACTTTTGTAATTCCTTCAACAGCAACATTATTAACTTTTTCCATTGCTTTTGATAGCCCTTTAATTTTTAAAATTTCTAATGCTTTATCTAAATCATTTTTTGATTCAACTAAAGCTTCACGACAATCACTAAGTCCAACACCAGTTGCTGCTCTTAATTCTTTTAATAAGTTAATATCAACTTTAACTTCTGACATTCTCGTTCTTGTCTCCTTTATAATTTTGCATCTGCAACTTCTGTTTTTGCTGCTTCAACAAGTTTTACTATTACTGCTTGATCAGTTTTTTCTGTTTTAGGTGCATTTGTTTCATCTTCAGAATTTTCTTTTGTAATTTTAGTTGTTCCTGAATGTGGTTTTCTACCATCTAAAATTGCTTGCACAATAATATTAGTAATTAAAGTAATTGATTTTGTTGCATCATCATTTCCAGGAATAATATAATTAATTTTTTCTGGATCGCTATTACTATCACAAATTGCAATTACTGGAATATTTAATTTTACTGCTTCTTCAACAGCAATTTTATTAGTAATAATATCGCTAACAAAAACTGCATCTGGCAATTTATACATATTTCTAATTCCGCCAAGATTTTTATCTAAACGGTTTCGTTCTTTTTCAAGTAACATTTGTTCTTTTTTTGTTAATAATTTTAGTTCACCACTTTTAGCTTTATTTTCTAAATCAATTAATTTTTTAATACTACTTTTAATTGTTTTAAAGTTTGTTAAGTTTCCACCTAATCAACGTTCTGTTACATAAGGTGAATTAGTTTTTAAAGCACCATCTTCAATCGCTTGTTTTGCTTGTTTTTTAGTTCCAACAAACAAAATTTTGCCACCATTAGCACTAAGTTCTTTAACATAATTATAGGCTTCATCTAATTTACGAATTGATTTTTGTAAATCAATAATATGAATCCCATTTCTTTGTCCAAAAATATATTTACGCATTTTTGGATTTCATCTTTTTGTTTGGTGACCGAATTGAACACCAGCTTCTAAAAGTTTTTCTCTTGTGACAATTGACATAATTGCTCCTTCATAATTTGTTTTTCTTCCACTAACTTCAACATAACCACTTTAATAAAAGCACTAGGTTATGAAATTGATTAATGTGTTGCTTAAAATTAACTCTATTTATATTAAGCATTAAACATTATACACATTTTTTATTGTATTTACTAGGTCTTTATAGAAAAAAATGGCCGTTTTAAAAACCATCTTTTTCTATAATTTAATTTATACAAATTATAAAAATACTAAATATTATATTTATAATTATTTATTTTTTCATCAAAATCTTCTGATCTCATTATCACAATATTTGTATCTTTCAATTCATATTTAAGGGGCTTAAGTTCAATGCGTTGATTTCTAACTCTATCATCTAATTTATAAACAAATATTTTTTCTACTGGCCTTGGTTCTCAAACCTCATCTTTATCAAGATTATGTCTAAAACATTTTAATGAATAATAAAATTTATCTTTTAATGTCTTAGAAAGCTTATGCAATTCATTTTTCATATTTTGTCTTTGTTTAATTTTAAATTCAATAAAAATAAATTTATTTTTATTGAAAGAAATGGCATCAACAGATTTATTTTCTTCATATTTTTTACATTTGTTACATCCCTCTTTTAAACGGTCACCACTTATTGCTTCTTCTTTTGATTTAACACATGGCTTATTATTATGTTCCCCACCCATAGATAAATTTTCAAAAGTATTATGATAGCTTTTATACATTATTTCTAAATTATGCTTTATGATCTCAGTCATATTCATCATTTTCAAGTTTTCTAAATGGACCATTTAATACTGAATTTATCTTTTCGGGACGTTTTTCATTGATAATAATTGAATCTTGTTTATCATCCTTGGTTAAAAAATTATAACTAAATTTCAGTTGTTTAAATTGTCTCGTTGAAAAAGATTCAATGATATCAATAATATAAGGACTATGAGTTGAAATAACTAATTTAAAGTTTTTAATTGTAGCGGCAACATCTAATAATCACTTTATAAATAAATATTGTCATTCCGGGTGTAAAAAAGCCTCAGGTTCATCAAGAATTAAAATATTATTTTCACTAAAAACAGTTGTATTAATTAATTGTTGAAAAGCTTCAATAATTTTTAATCCTTTCGAAGCATTAATAAATTTAATATTTGCTCCTCTTTTATTAACAAAAATATTATTAACTTTATCAAGTTTATTATTTAATGAAAAATAACTTTCAAACTTTGATTTTATTTCATTTTTAAAGAAAATTTCATTTAACGCTTTGGCATTTTTGACACTAATTTTAGTATCCAAATCAGAATCAAAATTATTACTTGTAAAGCTAAAAATACTTGAAACATTATTATTTCTTAAAAGAAAATATTTAAGATAAAAATTGTTTATTTCATCTTTTTTAGACAATGTTTTCTGATTAATAATTTTTTCAAATAATTTAAATGTATCACTAATATAAGTAACATCATTATAAACTTTTAAATTTTTATTAATTATAATTTTATTAGTAATCTTAATAAGATCATTACCATCTAAAGATAAAATTAAACTAGTATTTTCTTCTAAATAATTTTTATTTTTAATATCTTCATTAAAATTTTCTTCAAAAATATTATTTGAAAGTAAAGAATAAATATCTGCTTCATCTTTTTTTAAGATTACAGTTAACTGTTTGACAAAATTATCAAAAATATTATTAGTTCCTTGTAAAACTTCTTTTAAATTTCGTAAATGATAAAAATAATATTTAGCTTTATTCTTTTGATTATTCTCTAAAAAAAAATTTAAATTTTTAATATTACTATTAATTTTTTCTTGATTTTGATTGAAAAAAACTAAATAACTTTTTAAAAATTCTTTTAAACTAAAATTATTTGCATTTAAAAAATTAAAACTATCTAAACTATTACTTAAATCTTTAATTGATAAAACTAATGATAATAAATCATTTTTATCTTTTAATTTCTTAGGAATTTTAGTTTCAAATTCTTCTATATTATTTTTTAAATAAGTAGAAATAGAATTTGAAAAATTTGAAAAATTTTCAAATAAATCAGATTCAATATTTATAGATAATGTTTTCAAAGCTGAAAACAAAATTTTATTTAAATAACTCTTCCCAGTATCATTAATTCCAGCAATCACAGTTACATCAGAAATATTTAAAGTACATTCATGAAATGGACCAATATTTTTCAAAGATAACTTCATCTTTGCCCCCTTTTAGAATTAAATTTTATTTAATACAATATTAATAAAATACTAACATAGAAACTTTAGATAACTGATATTTATTTAAGTAAATTATTTATTTTCTTTTTTATCACTTCAATTGAAAACAATCCCTTTTGGGCGAAGAAAAGAAATTAAGGCATCATGAATCCCTTGAACTCCTAATCCTGAATCTTTAACTCCCATAAATGGAAACAAATCAGGTCCTCTTTGGGTTTGGTCATTAATATTAACTGTTCCTGTATCTAAAGCATGAGCAATTGTCATTGCCGAATTAATATTTGTTGTAAAAATTGCTGCTTGTAAAGCATATTGTGAAGCATTAGCAATTTTAATTGCTTCGTCAACATTAGTAAAACTAATAATTGGTAAAACTGGACCAAAAGGTTCTTCTCAAGCAAGTGCCATTGATTGATTAACATTATCAACTAAAGTTGGGTAAATTAAATTCTTTTCAAATTTATTACCAGTTAAAATTTTTGCTCCCTTTTTGCTAGCATCATTAATCAAACCTTTAATATATTTAACAGTTTTTTCATTAATTACTGGTGTAACATCACAATCATCTTCAGGATTACCAACTTTTAATTTATTAACTTTTTCAACTAATAATTTAACTAATGCTTGTTTCACCTTTTGATCAACTAAAACTCGCTTAATTGCTGTACATCGTTGACCAGAATAACTAAAAGCACCTTTAATTATTTTTGTTGCTGTTAATTCTAAATCAGCATCTGCTAAAACAATTGCTGGATCTTTACCACCCATTTCTAAAATCAAATCAGTTCTTAATGATTTTTGAGCAATTCCTGTTCCAACTGCTGTTGAACCAGTAAAAGATATCACATTAATTAATGGATTTTCTACTAAAATATCACCAATTTCACTACCTTTACCACTAACAGCATTAAAAACTCCGGCAGGAATTTTTGCAACATTAGCCAATTGTGCTAAAAAAAGTCCTACCAAAGAACCTTGAGAAGCTGGTTTAAAAACAACACTATTACCAGCAACTAAAGCGGGAATAATTTTTGCAATTGATAAATTAACTGGATAATTAAATGGTGATATCGCTAAAACAACACCTTTAGGAACATATTGAAAAATACCGATTTTATTAGCAATTCCTCAACTATCACCAGTATATGTTCTTGGATGCATGCGTTTCATTTCTTCAAAAGTATATTCAATATAATCAATAGTTCTTGTAACTTCAGTTACTGCTGCTGTTTTACCTTTAGCAATTTCTAAAACTATTAAGTTAGCTATTTCTTCTTGGTATTCAACCATTAATTCTTTTCATTTATTTAAGACAGCAATTCGTTCCAATAATGGCGTTGTTGCTCAAGATTTTTGTGCTTTAGCAGCAACTTGATAACAATCATCAATTTCTTTTTTTGTTAAAGCAGGCACTTGACCAATTACTTCATTTGTAGTTGGACTAATGATATCAACTCATTTGCCATTTTGATAATTTTCTCCATTAATTAAAGCGTTAATTTGACGGACTTTATTCATAGTTTTTTCTCCTTTTATTTATCTTTAAAACTATTATAAAACTTTAAACTTAGTTTAAAGCAAGAACAATTGCTAATTATTTTTAATTGTACATATAATAAATTACTTAGAAACTGCTAGATGATTTTTTAAATAAAATCTTCACAAATGCTCTTTATCTTCCTTTGCATAATCAATATTAATTCTTTTCGCAGCAATGATATCTTCTTCGTTAACAATAAAATCATCAGCAATTAAAGTCAATTCTTGATTATTTAATAAAGAAATTTGATTTAAACTTCGATCAATTTTTAAAACCATTGCTAATTTTCCAGGACCACTAGCTAATTGTGCTAAAGGTTGTTTTCTTTTTGTTGGTTTAAGATAATCTTCAATAACTTTTTGACCACTAATAATTTCACCAGCACGAACTAAAACTGCTTGCGGATTTTCTTGAGCATTAGCAACAATATTAAAACAATAATACATACCATAAATTAAATAAATATAAGTTGTTCCGCCAATTTGATAAAGCGGTAAAGTTCTTGGTGTTTTACGAAATTGATAACTATGACTAGCTCGGTCATTAGCACCCATATATGCTTCCGTTTCAACAATTCGAACTTTTATTTGTTGACCATTAATTGTTCTAACTAAAATTTTACCTAATAAATTTTTTGCTAGTGAAATTGCATCACTAAGGAAAAAATCTTGATTAATAGTTGAATTTAACATTTTAAACTTTCTTTTTTCGTCTTTTAATAACTAAAATTGGAATTGCAATGGCAAAAAAGATAATTGCCAAAAAACTAATAAAAATAATAAGACAAATTCGGTTAATTTTTTTCTTATATGCTTCTAAATCATTTGGACTAACAATTTCATAGCCATAATAACTAACAATATTATTTTTTCGTTTTTTAAACAAAATAATACTCATCATATGAAAAAAGAAAAGTAGCCCCAAAATCACTGATAAAGTAATTGCCTCAGTTTTCAAATCTGGAATAACAACTGTTCAAGATTGAACAAAAAAAGTTATTTTTTGACCAGAAATTAATCAAATAATGGCAGTTGCAGCACCTAAAGTAACATATAAAAAACTATATAATCAATTAAAAATAATTAAACGACCATGAATTTTACGATAATTACGAATAATAAAATTTGGTGGCATTAAAGAACCTTTTAAAGTTCTTTCAATATATAAATTAACTTCTCTTTTCAAAGCAGTAAAATCAAGACAATTAACAACAAAAATCATTAAAGAAAAAATTATTAATGGAATTGTTAATACTGGATGTGGTGTATATTTTAATTGAAATTTAGTAAAATAAAAAGCAATAAAAACTGAACTAATAATCATAACAATTAAACTAAAAACAACCATCATTAATTGTCTTAGTTTTTCAATTTTAATTTCAAAACTAATTGCTTTAGGAATTTTAAAACCATTTTTTAAATTAAGTAATGCCATCTGATCAATATTTTGGTCTTTTTTTAAAGGTACTTCTTGTTGATAAAAATTATTTGCTTGTGATTGGTGAGTCTGATTTATGTGTCCTTGCTGATTATTTAAAGGTATGACAAAAGAAGAAGTCACTTGAACATTTTTAAGATCATGAACTTTATCTAAATTATTTTCATTTTGATCTAAAGAACCAGTAATTGGTGGAACAATATTATGAAAATAGTCATTCGAAACATCTGTTAATTTTTCATGACTTTGTTCTTGTTTTTGTTCAAATAACTTAGCAGCTAATTTTCATTTTTTCTTGGTCATTGAGAAACCCCCAATCTTAACGAATCTTTGTTTTTAGCTTTTTAGGTTGATAATCAAAATAAAAATTCTTTTGAATTTTAGAAATTTCTGTTTCAATTTCTAAAATACCTGCTTCTTGGTATTGACTCTTTTTTTCAAACCCTAAATATCCTTTAATTGATCTTTTTTTCTTTAAATACATTACTAATAAAATACCTAAAAGAATAAAAAAAATCAATAAAGCAATACCACCAGTAGTTAATAAAAATGTTAACATCGGGATTTTAATTCCCAAAAAATCAATAACAGGTGAAGAATCATTATAACTACTTATCATTTTAATACCTCAAAATAAAATGGTTTATCATTTTTATTATATCAAATTCTTTATTGAATAAGAAAAACAATAGTAAAAATATTTACTATTGTTTGATTACTAATATTGTTTTTCATAAGTTCAATCACTATTACGATTATATTTAGCAAAAACCCATTGACTTAAACTTGCTAAAATAAAAGTAACGGTAAAAAATAAAATTAAAAGTGTATAATCCAAAGCACGACGATTAATTAAAAATAAATGTTCATCTGGTCTTTGCAACTCAATTGCAAAACGAATTAGATTTCAACCAAAGAAATATAATCACATTTGAACACCAGAGCGCATTACTAAATAATTTCTTGGATTATTCAAATAATACAATTCTTTACTACGAGCACAATATGCTTTGCTAATTAAATAACTTTTAGTAATTCTTTTGCAATCATTATTTGTTAAAACTTCTGTTTTTTTTGTTTTGTATTTTTCACTTAGATTTTTAACAATAAATTGATCTGCTTGATAATTATAAAAATCTGACTTTCAATATTTACGTTTTAATTTTTGATTTTGATAAATTAAACTAATAGAAAGGTTTAAAAGTTTAAATGGATTCTTAATAAAAAAAAGAAATTTTTGGCGAAAACTAGTTGCTTGATTTTCCGTAAATAAAAAAATTGCTTGATTATTAAAAGTTTCTTGTTGATTAGAAAGTAACTTTGTTGTTTTAGTTTTTCTCTCATTAATAATATTGTTAAAAGTTAACAACTTATATTTCTCTGATGCAATTTTTCAAGGTTTTTTACTAAATCAACGAAATGCTTTTGGTAATACAAAAGTTAAAATTACTCAAAATCCAAGATTAGCTAGTGATTCATATAAGAAAATTGGAGCACGAAAAACATACTCAATCTGATTAGTAACCGGGTTCAATCCTGTTTCTGGAACACCAGAAAATAATTGAAACGAATTATCTCTAATAAATGCTGGTAATCAATTAATTGCAGCAATACCACTACCATTTAAAGTAGCACTATAACCAACAATTTGACCTAAAAGTTCATGATTATAAAAATTTCCTCAACGACCAATGACTTGACCTAATAAAACATTAGGAATAATACAATCACCATAAACAAATAAAGAAATCTTTGTTTTCTTTTTAAAAATGGCAAAAAAGATTAATCCAACAATTAAGCCAAATAAAACACCACCATGAATCGACATACCTGGTTTTCAAAAAGCAAATTTTTCTCAAAATCCTAACGGATTGTATGGATCAGTTTTACCAATTCAACTAGCACCAAATAAAGAAATTGGAATAATAAAAATTACTGATAAAGCTAAACCATCAGATGGTATTTTATATCGTCATAATTTATATCATGAAGCAAAAATTGCTACTACCATCCCAAATAACATCGTAAAAGCATAAACATGAAATCAACCATAATCAGCTTTAATACCTCATGGACCAACGAAACTATTTATCATAATATCTCAAATCCTTTTAATTAAAAAATATTTTTATTTTTAGACAAAAATGTCAAAGGACTAAAAAACAAACTATAACATAAATACCCTCTCTGTATTATACTTTGATATTAGAATATAATATAAAATAATTTTTTAGCAAAATCAGAAAGGTAAAATAATATGGCAATGCTAGTAGCTCATCGGGGCTTTCGTTCAACCAATGGGGAAAACCGAATCGTTGATTTCATCAATGCCTTAAAAACTTGTAAGGCAGTTGAATTTGATATTCGCATGACAAAAGATGAAAAAATCATTATCTTTCATGATAATGACTTCAAAAGAATTGGTAATGAAAACAAAACGGTTAATAGTTTATCTTATCAAGAAATTAAAAACCTTGACTTTTTTAAAAATAATCCTGATTTTTTACCACCATTATTGATTGATGACTTTGCTAAAAATTTGGCAAATAAGTACCAAGTAATTAATGTTGAAATTAAAGCAGAAGTTAATCGGAATTATTCAAACAAAGAACTTGAAATCATTTTTTCAGAAATTAAGAATCTTACATTTTATACTGAAGCCGAAATAATTGTTTCTTCTTTTAATCACAACCTTTTAGATGAAATTAACAAACGAATTGAATTACCAATAAAAACAGGTTACTTATTCAATACAAAAGAAAATTTTAATGAAAATTATGCAAAAAAATTTGATTATATTCATCCTTCAATTAAGAGTGCTTTAAATCAAAAAATGATTAGTAAATTAAAAATACTTAATAAACCTTTGAATATTTGAACATTTAAAACAAATAAGCAAGCAGAAAAAATTAATCAAATTTATCAAGAACAAGTTAAGGGTTATATTAGTGATATTAAAAATTTAAAATGAACTAAAGAAAAGTCTCATTAATTGAGACTTTTTATTTATTAAAATTATTCTATAGCGTAGCCATAACAGTTTGATTTATATTATTAAAATTTTGTAATTTTGTAATTTTCTTTTGATTAGCTTTTTCAATCACTTTTTCAATATCAATTTGTTTTTTTGTAATTAATTCTTGATTTATTAAAATTTTATATTCATAAATATTATCATAAATTAAATTTAATGTTTTTACTTGTAATTTTTCATCAATCATTAATAAAAAGGCAAAATTTAATTCCTTACATAAAAATTCATATTCTTTATCTTCTTTAAAGAATTCATCAAATGCTTTTTGTTCTTCTTCATTTATGCTATCAATAGTATTTTTTACTTTTGAAATTTCAATTGGATGATATTTTTTAAGTAAAAAAACTGAACTATCCAAATAAGATTCAACAAATTTTGGTGGCATTTTTTTATCTTTTTTAAGTTTATCAACATATTTTTGAGCAACAGTCATAATAACCATACTAATAAAACCATTTAATATTTCAAAATCAATCTTATCTTGCATAATCATAGTCCTCATTCCCTTTTATTATATCATCGTCTAATTTCTTATTGTTATTATTAACTGCCTCTTTAACTTGATTTAAATTTAAATTATTTATTATCAAATCAACTACCGGCTTCGCAGCATTAATAATATTAACTATTTCTTCTCTTGATATATTTTTATCTTTCATAATTTTTATCACTTCTGTAGTTAATTGAGCATTTATTATTTTATCATTTGCAATTGCTTGAGCTTTTCTATTTTTCTGATTTTCAATTTTAATATTTTTTAAACTACTATAATGAATTCAAAGATTAATCAAACCACCAATAAGTGCACCAACAAACCCAGCAATAAAAGATAAACCAATTTGAAGCGATTGGTTCATATTGTTATATATAAAAAATAGATTAATAATTTTTACCCCCTTTTTTAACCTTGCTACTATTTTAACTTAATGATTTTAAAAATGATAGCGAAGACTAAAAAAGTAATAAACTATTAAACTTTTGTTATATTTTTTTTATCAACAGATATTACCTAAATTAGACGCTTATATAATTTATATTATCAAAAAAATAGTTAATAAAAACTATTTTTTTATTTTTATATTAAAAATTTAAAACAACTAATAAACAAGAAACTTAATCCTCTTTCTTATTATCCAACTGATCTTTTAAAATTTTATAATTTTTGTAATTAAATCAAATATTATTATTTCAATGATATAACTTTTCATCAATTTCATCAGCTGTTAACAAACTATTAACAACAATATTAGGATTAAATAATTGTTCTCGACCAATCGCAACACCATCAATTCCTAAACTACAAGCATCAACAACATCTTTTCTAGAAGCAAAATTACCAACAACAATTACAGGAGTTGAAACTGCTGCTTTTACTTTAAGAGCTAATGGAATTCTAAATAATTTTGTTCCTGCTTCTTTAATTACTTTTGCAATATCTGGTCGATTAATTACTTCACCACTTGAAATATGGAAATAAATTACTTTATTTTCTAGTGCTTTCAATAATGAAATAAAATCTTCAACTTCCATTCCACCCTTACTATGATCAGAAATTGATAATCTAATGCCAATTGGAATTTTAACTTCTTTGCTAATTTCATCAACAATTTCAATAATTATTTTTGCTCGTTTTAAAATATCTTGATCATTTGTTACTTGATTAATATTTTTTGACAAGATTTCACTTAATAAATAACCGTGTGCGGCATGTAATTCAATAAAATCAAAACCTGCTATCTTTGCTCTTTTAGCTGCATTAACAAAACTAGTTTTTATTGTTGCTAATTGTTCAATTGTTAATAAACTAAATTTTGTTTGATCTAAATAATCATAATATTTTGTCACACCAACAGTTGGTATATCTAATTCTGCTTTTGCTCCAGCATGATTTAATTGCACACCTGCTAAAGCACCACCCATTTTAATAGCTTTAACAATCCTTTTAAATGGCTCAATGTGTTCATCTTTTCATAAACCTAAATCTTTTGCTCTAATTCTGCCATTTTCTGCTACAGCAGTTGATTCAATAATAATTGTTCCAGTACCACCATAACTTCTTGCACCATAATGTTGAATATGAAATTCATTTGCAAAACCATCATTTGCCATTAATGTATCCATTGGTGGCATAACAATTCTATTTCTTGCTGGTTTACCCTTAATAAATTCAAATTGATCAGTTAATTTCATAAGTTTTCCTTCTTTCTTTTAAAAATTTCATAATTATTTTTCATCATTTATTCATCAATTTCTAGAACTGCCAAAAAAGCTTCTTGTGGTAATTCAACATTTCCAATTGCTTTCATTTTTTTCTTACCTGCTTTTTGCTTTTCTAATAATTTTCTTTTTCTAGTAATATCACCACCATAACATTTAGCAATAACATCTTTTCTTACAGCTTTAACTGTTTCACGAGCTAATATTTTATTATTAATTGCTGCTTGAATTGCAACTTCAAAATTTTGTCTTGGGATAATTGTTTTTAATTTTTCACATAATGCTCTTCCCCTTTGATAAGCAAAGTCACTATGAACAATAAATGATAAAGCATCAACAATTGTTCCAGCAATTAAAATATCAAGTTTAACTAATTTACTTTGTTGATAATCAATTAATTGATAATCTAATGAAGCATAACCTCTAGAAACAGACTTTAATTTATCAAAAAAATCTAAAACAATTTCGTTTAATGGCATATGGTAAATCAAATTTCTTCGTAAGTGATCTAAATATTTTAAATCTTGATAAATACCACGTTTGTTTTGACATAATTGCATAATTGCACCAATATATTCATCAGGGCAAGTAATAATTACTTCAATAAATGGTTCTTCAATTTTTTTAATTTTTTGCACTTCTGGCCATTTTGCAGGGTTATCAATTTGAACAGTCTGACCATCATTTAACAATAAATGATAAATTACTGATGGTGCTGTAGAAATTAAACTTAAGTTATATTCTCGTTCTAATCTTTCTTTAATAACATCCATATGTAATAAACCTAAAAAACCAATCCGAAAACCAAATCCTAAAGCTTGTGAAGTTTCAGGTTCAAAAATTAAAGCAGCATCTGAAAGTTGCATCTTTAATAAACCTTCTTTTAAATCTTGATACTTATTAGTGTCAATTGGATAAAAACCACAATAAACCATTGGTTTTAATGGTTTATAACCTGGTAACGGTTTTAAGGCCGGATTTTTAACATGAGTAATAGTATCACCAACATGAACATCACTAATTACTTTAATTGAAGCTGCTAATCAACCAACTTCACCTGCTACTAATTCTTGTTTCTTAATTTCCTTTGGTGTTCTAACACCTAATTCAGTTACTTCATAAACACTATTCGACGCCATCATTTTAATTTTGTCACCAATTTTAATTGTTCCACTTTTAACACGAATAAAAACAATAATACCGCGAAATTTATCATAAAATGAATCAAAAATTAAACAAGTTAATGGTTTATGATCATCAGCATCAATTGGGTAAGGAATATTTTTAATTACTGCTTCTAAAACAGCACGAATATTTGTACCATTTTTAGCTGAAATTAATGGCACATGCTTCATTTCTAAACCTAAAATTTCATTTACTTCTTGTAATACTCTTTCAGGATCAGCATTAGGTAAATCAATTTTATTAATTACTGGTACAATTGTTAAATCATTATCCAATGCTAAATAAGCATTTGCTAAAGTTTGTGCTTCAATTCCTTGAGCAGCATCAATTACTAAAATTACACCTTCACAAGCAGCTAAACTACGAGAAACTTCATAAGTAAAATCAACATGACCTGGAGTATCAATTAAATGCAATAAATATTCTTCGCCATCTAATGCTTGATAGTGTAATTGCACACTGTTTAATTTAATTGTAATTCCACGTTCTCGTTCTAGTTCCATTGAATCTAATAGTTGATCTTTCATTTCCCTAGCACTAACAGCTTTAGTTAATTCTAAAATTCGATCAGCTAAAGTTGATTTTCCATGATCAATATGAGCAATAATGGAAAAATTTCTAATATGTTTTTTATCAATTGCCATTGATTTTCTCCATCAATTAAGTAAAAATTCATTTTTAATTAGTATTATAAATACTATCTTATTATCATAAATCATAACATAAGATATTTAATAACCCAATACTAATTACCTATTGCAAAAATAAAATAAAGAGTTAGAATTAGAAATTACAAGTAGTTTAAATCAGAACGAAAGGAAAGGGTTTTATGGCAGGAAATTGCAAGAAACCTTGTTATGGCTGCACCTGCAGTTGTACTCAAGCAGGAAAACATCCAAACTGTATGAATTGTAACAATTGTAATAATGAAGATAATCATTCAACTAAAAAATAATTAACAAGAACTTCTAAATTAAGAAGTTCTTTTATTTTTGTTTTCTCAAATAATCAAATTGCTGATCATTTCAAAAAGCATTATTAGTTTTATTTTGCCGATTAAACAACGAATAATAAATTAAAAGAGCAATAAGATAAGCAAACCCAGCTTGAATTGTATCAGTAATTAATTCATTAATAACAATCGCTCAATCTTGATAAATAATTAAATAATATAGTGGATAACCAAAAAGTAAAATTAAACTTGCTAAGAAAAAACTATAAAAAGAACTTCATCATCATTTTTTGATTGTTAGTAATTTAACAATAAAAAACATTAAAATTCTAATTAAAATTGTTGCAGGAATAATAATCATTTTGACACCACTAATTAAATCAAAAATTATTCCAGCAGTTGGCCCAGCAAATAACATCATTGGACCTGAAAATAAAGCACAAAAAGCAAGAAAGAAAGCATCAAATAATTGTAAAGTTGATGTACCACCAAAAAAACTAATAACTATTCAATTAAAAAATCAACAAGAAGTATAAGCAATAACAATTAATAAAGCAGTAATTAATCCTGTTGTTGCTAAATACTTAATTGATTTAAAACGATACATTAATTCACCTAATTATTTAAAAACTAAATCAACTTTTATTGGATTAATTTTAGAACCAAAATAGTTATTAGTATTAATAACCGTTTTACCAGCAGGCTGAATCTTCGTAATAACTATATCAAAATCAGTTGTTGCAACAAAAATTCCTAATTTATTAATTAAAGTAATTGTTCCAGGAGATTTTTTTGATGCTTGATTACTAATTGTTACTTGATGAATTTTATAAATAAAACCAGCAATTGTACTGTAAGCAATTGGTTGATCATACAAACCACGAACTTGGCAAGAAACTAATTTAGCAGCTTGCTTTCAATTAATTAATTCATCTTTTCGAGTAATATTAAAACCAAAGGTTACTTCGCTTTCATTTTGTTCTTGACTTTTAATTTTGCCATTAGCAATTGCTAATAAATCACTTTTAATCATTTTTTGTGCCAAAGCAATTAATTTTAACTGTAAAGAACTATAAGTTTCATTATTATCAATTTTAACTTTACCTTGACTAAAAATTGCACCTGCATCCATCTTTTGAACCATTTTCATTAAAGTAATTCCAGTTTCAGAAAAATTATTAATAACTGCTCATTGAATTGGCGCGCCACCACGAAGTTTTGGTAGTAAAGAAGCATGAATATTTAGTGGTAAAATTTTTGCCAACAGCAAAATCTTTTCTGGTAAAAATTGACCATAAGCACAAGTAATAATCATATCAATTGTTAACCTTTGTAAATTATCATACTCTTGAATAATTTTTTCCGGTTGAAATAATGTTATTTTTTTCGCTAATGCTAATTCTTTAACTGATGAAAAAACAATAGTTTGCTTTCGACCAATCTTGCGATCTGGTTGACAAACAACTCCAACAAGATTAATTTCTGGCATTGTTAGTAAAGTACTTAAAACTTCTTGAGCAAAATTATTAGTTCCCATAAATAAAATGTTAATTTTCTTTATCATGATGCTGTTTCTAATGAACTTTCTTTAAAGCGTCGCTTTGTTTCCGCTTCAACTAATCTTTTAATATGTCAAAATAATATTACCATAGCCAAAGTATCGCGAGTACAATAGTTAAGCATATTTTGATAAAAATTACTTTTTCAATTTTGCAAGGAAATATTATTTTCAACTCTTCTTCGAAAAACTTCTGAAGCCATATCACCTTTTCTAATTGCTAAATCTTGATAAGAAAAATCAGGAGCAAAAGCGGGTAAAGTTTTTTTAATTGATAAAGAACCAGCAAAATCTGATTTATAAACCTTAAATCCTTTAAAAAAATCTTGTAAATCAATTGTTAAATGACTAATTGCTTTTAAATCATGAAAATATTCTTTAAATTCAAACATTAAATTTTTTAAAATTCCTTTTTCAAAACTTTTATTATAAGCAACATAAGTTCCTAAACCATGAATTCTAGTCAAATCATGAACTAAATTTTTTACTAATTCAATTCGTGGGTCTTCTAAACCATCAGCTAAAAACTGATAATGTTTAATATTAGCATTAGTTTTAAAATCAAAATCTTTGTTAAGTAACACATGAACGGAATATTGAAAGACAATTTGTTGATAAGGCTTAGTATGATTGAATTTTGGAATTGCTGATTTCATTGTTTCAAAATCATACATATAAACAGGATATTGATAATTATTTAATTCATCTTGTAAGGCAGTAAGCGCCGATAAATCAATCACTTGTTCACCAAAATTTGCCACTTGATATTGCCGATAATGTAATTTATTATCAACAATAAAAGGTAATAATCTTTTATCTTGTAATGATAATAAATCTTCTTGATAAAATCATAATGCTTTTTTAGTTTTTCTTAAACGATATAATTGAAAAATTGTGTTAAAAGGGTCAAAATAATCAAAAATATGAAAACAAAATTGTTTTTGATCTTCATGACAATATTTATTAGTTAAAAAATCATAAACTTTATTAGGCTCGCTAATTGCTAAAATTTCACTAATTTTCTGATATTCTTGTGCTAAATTATGTTCAGCAAGTTCATTTTGAATTGAATCATATAAACTAAAACTTTTTTTTGTTGTTGGCGATTTTTGTCAAGTTGAACCATTGGCAATAAATAATGCCATTAAATCAATTTTTTCTTGCAATAAATAATTATTGTTTAAATACATAATATAAACATTAGTAATTCTTAAACCACATTTTGTTAAGATATCATATTGATATAATAAATCTCACATATGTTCTTCTTTAACTCAAGTGACAGCTTTAACTTCAATTAAATCTCAATCATTACCATTTCGTTTTAAAATATCACATTTTGTTACACAATCTTGATATTGAAATCTTGGTTCAAAAAAAACTTGATACTTTTGATTTTGAAAAATTATATCTTGATCAATAACTGGGTTAGTTTCAAAATTATAAGATTGATAGTTTTGTTGAAAATACCTTTGAGCATATTTACCAGTTTCTAAACCATCAGCAATCATTTCACCAGGATAAAAATCATCATCTTCAATATCTTGACCAAATTCTTGATTACTAGCAATTAAAGCTTCTAAATCACTAATTTTAGTAACTGGTTCATCAACTTTACTACTAGTTTTAGTATTAGTTAATTCAACGAAATTAAGAATTTTTTTTTCTTCAATTAATTTTTTTGCCAACTGATAATGTTTTTCATTCAAGAATCAAGTTAACTTTTGACACTCACGAAAATGTTTATAATCATCTTTATAAATTTTCATTAAATACTCCAAACTGAAAAATAATTTTATCTGTTTTTAATATATATGAAAGAAAAAAATATGCAAGTAATAAAAAAATTCAGATAAAGATATCTGAATTTAGAAATTTATAGTGAAATTGTTAATCTTTAAAACCAGAAAATTTTTCAGAAGGTGGTAATTTTGGTTTTTGATAATTTTTTACTTGTTTCTTTTTATCTTTTGCCAATTGTTTTTCTGCTTCTAAACTTGCTTTTAAATCTGCTTTTTCTTGTGCAAGCATTTTTTTCGTTTCTGGATCACGCTTTTTAATTTTGATTGCTTTACGATTCTTAGCTAAATTAATTCTTTTTAGAGTTTCCTCTAAATCTAATTCACCATTAACCTTTCAAATTGTTTCAAATTGTTTCTTTGAAATTTGTTTGGCAAATCCTTCAACCTCAAATGCTTTTGTTGCGTATAAATCATTTTTCTTTGAGTCATAAAGTTTAACGACAACATCAAAAACATCACGATAACGATATTCTTTATTGCTACGAGCAATTACTTGATCAAATTCAATTGTTTTATGACGTAAATCTAACTCGTCACGCATATAAGATTTAATTATATCTTTTACTTCTTTTTGGCGTTTTTGTTTTTCTTCTCTTTTTCGTTTCCTTGATCCAATTGAAGAAACAATAAAAATGATTAAAACAACTGCCATTAAAAGTAACATTCATCATGAACTTTTTAAATTCATTATTTATTTCACCTTTTGATTTTTTTGTTATTTTTTAATTAAAATTATAAATCTTTTTCTAAGTTTGATAATAATTTTTCTGGTTTCATTGGTGTCAAAGTTATAATAAGGTTATCAATTTTCTTAATAATAAAGTATAAATCTGTTTTATTAACTTTAACATATTTGTAAGTTTTTGTTTCATCTATTTCATGGCTTGTATCAATTAATTCTTCACAATAACTTTTTAATTCTAAATCGCTCATTTTTTTTACTTTTAAACGATTTTTAATTCTTAATAGTCCGTGGTCTGAAAACTGATATTTACTTTTAAAATAATAACTCATAGCATCACCAATATTTAACATTTCCTATGTTAACATAATAATTATACTGGAAAAATCAACAAAAAACAAATTACTCTTTTTTAATTTTCTTTCTAAAATAAGAAAAGTGGTAGTATATTACTCCACTTTAAAATTCATATTCTTCTGTAATTTTGTCTAATCGTTTTTTATTTTTTAAAACTTCCTGTTTGATTTGTTTAGGTGTTTTATCGAAAGATTTTCATTTTTCCATTGCAGATGCAATTTCATCATCATAAAACTTCTTTATTAACTTAGATTGTTCATTTTCATAATTGAAATTTTTAGGTTTTTCCAATTTGTCAAGGAATGTTTGTGTTACAAATGCAATTTGCTTAACAAAACTTTTGTATTGTTCTTTTGGTCTTCCTTTTACATCAAGTAATTCTTTAGTTTTGTTTGTTACGATTTCATGAACATCAAATGATGTTCCAACTACTTTGCATAAACTATCTTTAGCATTAGATAACTCATTAATATGTAATTTTTGGATTTTATTTTCATTTTGTAATTCAATAATTTGTTGTTTTAATTTTTTTACTTCTCTTTTTCAAGGCTCTTTTTGATCTAAAATTTCCTCAGCTTCTAATTTTAAATCACTATTTTTTAAATTTAAGTCACCATTTTTTATATCTAAGATAATATTATCTTGCTTTAAAGAGTAATTTTCTTTAGTTAAATACTGATTTTTTATATCTAACATAATATTGTCTTGCTTTAAAGATCAACTTTCTTTAGTTAAATACTCATTTTTCAATTCCAATAAAATAATCTTTTGGCTTAAATTAGTTTGATCAATTTTTTCAGCAAAAGTATACAATGTTTCTTGTTTTTGAAGATTAGTTAATTGATATTCTTGATTAATTTCATCAAGAATTAAATCTTTTTGATTAATTTCCTTAATGCCACTTTTATAGAAAAAAATATCTTTATTATTAATCTTTAAAATTAACGGTTCCTCATGAGTATTTTTATCAATTTCAGAATTTCCCACTCAAACTGAAAATAATTTTTTATCTTCTTCAACTTTTAATAAAATCACTGTTTCTTGATTATTAATTTGATAAAGATTCATAGATTCATAAGTATTTTTTGGCATAATTTTTCCCCTTATTTTATTTTTTTCAAATTTTGCCTCTTCTTACAATCCAAATTTAGTATAAAACTTTAAACTTTATTTATCAATAATTTTTTAATTTTTCGATATTTTTTAAACTTAAAAACAAAAAAGTATAGGTAAAACCTATACTCTTGCTTTATTTATTCTCATTTTATTAAGTAAGTTTCTACTTCAATTCATTTTTAAAAGGACAGAATATCCAACTAAACTAGAAGCAATAAATACGATTCCAAAAATAGGTGTAAGAATGATTAAAAAGATTGCACCAATGCGAGTTTGTTGAAACATTTTTGTGTAGTTTGGATGATATAAATCATCAACTGAAATTTGAACAGGTACCTGTGTGTCATTTTCATTTTTCATTAATGTATTTCTAACAGAATCACTATCTTTAAACATATCAGGAATTTCTAGTACAACAGTAACTTGTTGCAATTGTTTATTGATAAATGCAACTTTATTGTTCACAATATATGTTCCTGCTTTATATTCTGCTTGATCAAGAATTATTTCATCTTGTTGTGCTTCTTGATAAAGTGCAGTATTAGCAAAATTTGAACCTCATAATTGTGATAATACTTTTTTTTGACGAATTCATCCAAGTCCCGAATGAGTAAAAGCATAATTATGAAATTGTTTAGCAATTTCAATATCAAATTGTACTACAGCATGTGAAAACTCATTAATATCAATATCTTCTTTATTATCAATTTTTGATTTTCATTGTTGATCAAATTTAGTATCAGCATAAAGTTTTCAAAAGTTCATAACCTCTTCATCATTTTGTTTTTCAAGTGTTAATGTTGATTGAACATCATCTTCATATGCCTTTCGTAAAAGGACATAAGTTGTATCAAAATATTGACCTTTGCCATTAAGGACAACTTTACCTTTTGGAATATACTTATCAATTACCTTATCAACACTAGTAATAAATCGTTGACTTTCCATTCCCATCCCAAAAGCTGATAATCCAAGTCCTAAACCTAACATTAAAACAAAAAAAGACAGTGTTAATCCCATTAAAATATGTTTCGAATTCTTTTTAATAAAGTTCATAGTTTCCTCCAAGTATTTTTTACTAAATAATTTATTAAATCAAATTTATTGTTATCGTTACCTTCCTTTCACATTTTGGTAAAATTATAACATAAGAAAAATTTTATGAAAATTACAAAAATAAAGCAATAAAAAATATCAGATAAATAACTTATCTGATATTTTTCTTTTTAATAAAATTTAACTACAGAACCACTTTCAAAAGCAATCGTTCCTCCATCTGTAACTCTTGGTGGAATATAATTAAGAATTGATCCATGATATGCTAAGCGCATCATTAAGTCACCAGAATTACTATATCAAATACTTGCAGCACTTTCTAAAGTCATAGTAGTTCAACCAACAGTTTTTTTAAACATACGATATCAATCTTCTGAACCAAGATTTCTATTAGCTTTTCATGAATCTCCTGTCAATGCTGTATAATCATCAAATTTTACTTTTATGCCAGGAATTTCAATTGTATTATATGTATGCAAAGCATTAATACTATTAATTCCGATTGATGATAAATTAATATTATCAATTGCAAAATATAATCAACCATTAGCATCTACATATTGTTTAACAATAGCATTATTAATATTTCATTCTTTTGCCGTAGCGAATTGTTGAATGGTATCAACTTTTTGATGATTTTGACTTACAATTGGTGCTACTGATACAGCACTAATACCGACTAAGCCAGTTAATGCGATTAAAAATCTTTTCATAAATAAACCCCCTTTAAGTTTATGAATTTATCATATATCTTTTTTTATTTTAAAACAGCACATAGTTCGTGGAATTTTTAATAATTAAAATAAAAAGAACAAAAAGAAAAAACTATCTTACATTATTAAAAGTTATTTGTTATAATAATTTTTGTTTTAAATAGTCTAAATAAAACTTGAAAACCAATTAAGGAGCAATAATGGCAAATATTAAATCACAAATTAAAAGAATTAAAACTAATGAAAAAGATCATCAAATTAATAAAAGTTTTAAAAGTAAAGTAAAAACTTCTTATAATAAAACTGTTGCAGCAATTAATAACAAAGATAAAAATTCTCAAGAATTAGTAAATGAATATTCTAGTTTAGTTGATAAAGCTGCAAGTAAAGGAATTTTTCATCCTAATAAAGCAGCTAATAAAAAATCAAAAATGACTAATAAACTTAATAAAATTAAAGAAAAAGCAAAAAAGTAGTTCAATAAGAGAACTACTTTTTTATTATTTATTTATTAAACAATTTTTTAAAATCTACCACTAAATTCTGCTTTTCTGCGAGATTTCTTTTTTGTTTTTGGTTCATCACTTTTATCAAATAAAGATTGATCCATATCATATTTTTTACCACTTAAAGCAGCACTAATTGCATTTTGATATTCACTATTAGCACGCATTACTTTATTTCTATCAAGTCTTGGATTAATTAACATTAATACAACTATAATGAATAAAGGTAAAATAGAAACTGCTGAAGTAATAATTGAGAAAATACGGAAAACAATAAAGTTAGGTAAGTTTTTCATATCTTTAACAATGTCTGGATTTAAAGTTTGATCTTTTTCAAGTCTTGTTTTAAAGTAACTATGATAATAACTATCACTTGTTTGATAAAAAGAATTAGCAACTGTAACAATTAATCAGAATAACAACAATCCTAACATAAAATAAGAAAGATGATATTTATCTCGTTGAGATCGTGGTGTCTTAATAAAACTATAAGCAAAGCCAATGTATAAAACTATTGTCATTACTGGAATTAATCAACTATTTGCTTTACTTAAAACAAAGTGAATTTTTGTTGCTTCTACACCATCTGTTCCAGCAATTAAAGTTAAATCGCCTTTAACAAAAGTAGAAATAATAATTGTAACAACAATAAATAAAACTGAAGTTAGTAACATTCCTGATAAAACTTTTTTTAAAATTGGAACAGCTTTTGGTTTACTTAAATAAGGATAAAAATTAGGATTTGTTCCAGGATGTTGTGGCAATACACCTAATTTTGATAAGTTAGCCATATCAACATTATTTAAGTTTTTCATATTAGGATTTACTGGCTGTTGTTGATTTAAGTCATTTTGCTCTTGATTATTTTGATTAAAATCATTTTCTGATTCTTGATGTAATTGAGTTGATTGAACTTCAGTTTCAGTATTAAAATTATTTAATGCAGAAATTTGATTATTAATATTTTTAAATGATTCACTATTAACAGTTTGAAAACGTTCTAATAATTCTCTTTCAACACCTTTACAACTATTAATAATAGTTACAACTAATAAATTACTATCTTCTAAAATTTCAATTGCGGTCTTTTTTTGACTTTTATTAACTGTTAAAGCAAGATCAGTAATATTAGCTGTTAATTGTAAAAATTCTTTTGCTAATTTTTTTCCAACTAATTCTTTACTTAAAGCTGATTCTAAAAAAAACAAATTTGAAATTTGTAATTCAGTATATTTTAAAATATTTTCATTAACTTTAATTTCATTTCTAACAATTGGATTACTTAAGCTATTAAAAAGAGTACTAGCAATATGGCTATATAAATTTAAATCAATAATACCATCATCATTAGCAAAATCATTATTTTTACTTACAGTTTTAACTTCTTTTGCTACTTCTGATTTATCTGAGTTAGATTGATTCAATTTTGTTTCTTTAGTTTCCTTTTCTTTTTGCTCGTTATTATTATTTAATAAATCATTATTTTTACTCATTCTTTCACCTCTTTATAATAACGATAATATTATAACTTAATTTCTACAAAAAAATAAATCAAATGCAAGATTTTTTGCTATTTTTCCCGTTTTTATTTGAAAATCTACTTCATGACCTTTAACAAGAAGTAAATTAATTGTTTTTAATTCTAATTGTAATTTCAGCAAACTATTGATTTGGATTTGTGAAATATTTAATTTAGTCATTATCTGTTGATAAGAATAATTTTTTGTTAATAATAATTTAATATTTCTCATTAATTCTAGTTGATAAATCAAAATATTAAATAAACTTCCTTTATCATAATTAATTTTTTCTCAAAAATTACGATATTGTCATCAAAAAGTTTGATAATCTTTCATTAATCAAAAATTAATTAATTGATAAGGATTTTTTACAAAATATTTACTAGCAAATTTTTCAATAATTTCTTGATCAATTTCCCGATTTAAATTAGCAATTGCTTTTAACTCATTATTAATGATATTAAGTGAATTAGGAAATTTATTAATAAAAATTGCTATTAGTTCTTGACTAAGATTAATTTGATATGTCTTGGCTTTTTCAATCACTCATTTTCTTAATTGTTCTTTTTGATAACTCTTAATTAAGAAAACATTTGCTTGAGAATTTCAAATAGTTTGACTTAAATTATTTGTTAAAAATTTCAAAATAATAATTATATCTTGATTAAGAAAATTATTAATTTGTTGATTAAACATTGTTCATAATTTCAAATTATTATTTAATAATAAATCATAATCATTAATAATCAGAACTTTTTTTTGATTAAATAAATCACTACTACTAATTTGTTGCAAAACATTTGCAATTATTACTTCTAAATTATCTTGTGCTAAATAATAAGTAGTAATTATTGCTTCTTGATCTAGTAAATTTTGTTTTTTCAAATAATCATTAACTGCTTGATTAATTAAAAAATTATCTAAACCATAAAAAATGACCATTTTTCACCTCAAAGCAATTTTAACTTAATTCTTTAATTTTCGTAAGAATTAACGCTAATTGTGTTTGATAATGTCCTAAACGTTCTTGTTGTAACTTCACTTTTTCTGGTAAAGCTTTAGCAAGAAATTGTTGATTATTTAATAATTTTTCACATCGAGCAATATCTTCTTTAATTTGCACTAATTGTTTTTGATACTTTTCTAGTTCTTGGTTTTTGTTAACTGTTAATTCAGTTTTAATTTCAACAATTGCATTAGTAATTACTTTACTAATTTTCTTATCATTTGAAAAAGAACCAAAACTAATACTAGTAATTTCACTATTAGTTAATTTTAATAAATATTTATTAAGTTGTTCTTGTTCTTTAGTAAAGAAACTTTCATTAGTATTAATATGCAATTCCAATTTTGTTTTAAAAGCTAAACTAAAATGATTACGAACTTCTCTAACAGCAATTATTACTTCAGTCAAACTATTAATAAATTGCTTAACAATTGGATTAAATTTAGTATTGGTTGCTTTTGGATAATTAGCTAATAAAATACTTTCTGAATGTCGTTTTTGATAAATTGCTTCGGTAACAAATGGTAAAAATGGATGTAACATAATTAAAATTTGTTCTAAAACATAAACCAAAGTAAATAATGATGCTTTTTTTAATTGCTCATCTTGTAAATTAACTTTACTTAATTCAATATATCAAGAACAATATTGGTTTCAAATAAAATTTGCTAAATCATGATTAACAGTAAAGAAATCATAATTATCCATGTTCTTTTCTACTTTAATAATTAATTGATCTAATTCTTGTAAAATTCATTGGTCAATATAACTATATTGTAACGATTCTGAAGTAGTCATAAAATCTTTTGGAACATTCAATAAAACATATCGTGCAGCATTTCATAATTTATTAATTAAATTTCATGCTGATTCAATCTTAATTTTACTAAATCTTAAATCTTGTCCCGGCGCTGAATTACTTACTAAAAAATAACGTAAAGCATCAGCACCATATTCTGCAATTACTTTAATTGGATCAATACCATTATTTAATGATTTTGACATTTTTCTACCTTGTTCATCACGAATTAAACCATGAATTAAAACATTAGTAAATGGTTGTTGATTAGTAAGTTCTAATCCCATTGCCATCATTCTTACAACCCAGAAGAATAAGATATCATAAGCAGTTACTAAAACATTACTTGGATAATAACTTTTAAATTCTTGTGCTTTTTTATCTGGTCAATTTAAAGTTACTAAAGGTCATAAAGCACTAGAAAATCAAGTATCTAAAACATCAGTTTCTTGTCAATAATCTTTGGCATTTTTTGGTGCATCAACACCAATATATTTTTCTTTAGTTTCTTTATGATATCAAACAGGAATTTGATGACCTCAAGTTAATTGACGAGAAATACATCAATCTTGAATATTATTAACTCATTTTAATAATTGTTCTTCAAAAAATTCTGGAAAAAAATTAGTCTTAACTTGTTGATGATTTTGAGTTTCAATAATTTTTTCAGCCATTGGTGCCATTTTAAGAAATCATTGTTGTGATAAATAAGGTTCAACGACAACATTAGTTCTTTGTGAAAAACCAACTTGATGTTGATAATCTTCAACTTTAACAACCAATTTAACTTTTTTTAAATCAGCAATTAAATTCTTTCGACAAATAAAACGATCTTGACCTGCGTACTTTGTGCCCAATTGATTAACTTTTCCTGATTCATCGAAACAAATTGGCATTGCCAAATTATGCTTTAAACCAATTTGATAATCATTAAAATCATGAGCAGGAGTACATTTCATAATTCCTGTTGCAAAAGTCATATCAACATAATCATCAGCAATTACTTTAATTAAACTATTATTAACAGGATTAATTACTTCTTGATTAAGATACTTCTTATATCTTTTATCCTTTGGATTAACAACTAAAGCTTGATCAGCAAAGATTGTTTCTGGTCTTGTTGTTGCTACAGTTAAATAACTTGATTTATCTTTTAAATAATATTTCAAGTAATATAATTTCCCATTAACTTCTTGATATTCAACTTCAATATTAGAAATTGCAGTTCTCAATGATGGATCTCAATTAACAATTTTTGTTCCTTGATAAATTAAACCTTTTTGATATAAATCAACAAAAACCTTTTTTACCGTTTCATTAACATCTTGATCTAAAGTAAATTTTTCACGACTATAATCCAATGATAAACCCATTTTTGCTCATTGGTCATGAATTATTTTTGTATATTGGTCTTTTCAACTTCAGGCATATTTAAGAAAAGTTTCTCGGTCTAAATTTGCTAAAAGAGCAGGCTTCTTCGCTTTAATCTCTGCTAAAACTTTAACTTGTGTCGCAATTCCAGCATGATCAATTCCGGGAATAAATAAAGCTTCATAACCCTTTAATCGTTTATAACGAATTAAAGCATCTTGAATTGTTCCATCTCAAGCATGACCCAAATGTAATTGTCCCGTAATATTTGGTGGTGGCAAAACAATACAAAACTTTGGCTTCTTACTTTTTGGATTAGCAACAAATAATTTTTTATTTAATCATTTTTGATACATTCCAGTTTCAATTTTTTGATGATTATATTTTGTTTCCATATTATCCATATTCTACACTTTACTCCTTTAATAAAAAATGTTCCTAAAACTTAATTTAGGAACGTTTTTAACCGCGGTACCATCCTAATTCATTTATTAACTCAAATAATAAATGCTCTTAATTGCTTGATTCTAATTTGTTAATTAAATATAAACTACCTTCAAATTAAACTTGCTTAATTTCCAGCAACCATTAAGTCTCTTTTTTTACCATTTAATTTTACTCTTTTATATTTTTTAGTTTTAATAATATTATTTTACAATTTTAATTTTAAAAAACAAGATTATCACTTGTTTCATAAAAGTATTATCTAATAACTGCTTTAAATCTTGTTATTAAAACTTTTTGAATCTGTTTTATTTCTTCACTAACTTTATCTTCATCTAATTGTTCGTCTTTACTATTAAATTCTAAGTTAAAAGTTAATGAATGTTGCTTTTCTTTTTTTAATTTATCATCTGAATAACGATCAATTAAACTTAAATTTTGTAAATTTTTAATTTTTGTCGCTCAAATTGCATTTGATATGGCAGCATAACTATATTGATCACTAATAATAATTGATAAATCACGACTTAAAGGATTATATTTTGATCAATTTTTAAACTTAATTTCTTGTCCAGTTTTAAAGTTAGCAATGATTTTTAATAACTTACTACAATTTATTTCAACTAAAAATACTTCTTGACTTAAATCCATTGCGTTAGCAATTTCAGGATGTAAAGCAGCAATAATAGCAAAGTGCAAATTATTGTAACTAATATTAGCACTTAAAAATGGATGAGTTGCTCGCATTTTAAAACTTTGATAAGTTAATTGTTGGGTAAATTTTTGACCAACTTGATGATTTAATCAAGCTTCTAAAAAACCTTTTACTAATAAATAACCATTTTCTGTTTTAATTTTGTCAGAGAAAAAGTTATTGTTAACAACAAAAGCAAAATGATGATCATATTCATCAGAATCTTGCGTGTAAATTACTTCATCAGTAAAAACTTTCAAAGCATCTTGCTTATAACTAGCATTAAGACGACAAATTTCTAATAAACTAGGTATTAAACTATAACGCATTACTTTTCTTGAAACACTCATTGGTGCCAGTAAAGTAATTGGTTTATGATAATTAAAAAAATTAAAGTCATTTAAAGATGAAGTACTAGTTAAATTATAAGTTTTCACCTGATGAAAACCATAATCTAGTAAATAATTTCTTAAACTACTCAACAATTGTGTTAACTTATTTTCTTTAATTGGCATAATTGTAAATTCTGGTTTGATTTCTGGAATTGCTTGATAACCAATAATTCGGGCAACTTCTTCAGTAAGATCATTAATATTAGCCAAATCAGAACGATGACTTGGAATTTTAACTTTAATATTTGTTAATCGTAATGGCTTAATTTGGCAACCAACAACTTTTAAAGCATTAATAATTTCAGTACTTGAAAAATTTGTTCCTAAAATTTGATTAATTTTTTGTCAATTAATTGTAATAGTATTATTTTTATTTTGATAATGAACATAATTAGTAAAACTAACAACTTCAAAACTAACAGAAAATTGATTTAATCAAAAAATTAAGCGTTGAAAAACAAATAAATAATTAGCTGGTAAAATTGGTTTACTTAATCTTTGTAAAAAACAACTATCAACATTAAAATTATTGCGCTTAATTTGTTCTTGAACTAAATAATTATCAAAATTAACAGAAAATAACATTAATGAGTTTGTTTTATCATTAGCAACAAAATTTGGTAAAGTTAAATTTCCTAAATTACTAAAAGGAATTTTCTTATTAGCAAATAAAATATCGTGTTTAAAATATTTTAAACCAGCTTTTAAATTATCATTTTTTGCTTCAATAATACTTGGATCAGTTATTTCATGACCGTTAAAACAAATAATCGGTTGCCCTAATTCTAACATTACTAAATTAAGTAAGTCATTAATAAAATTACTTGGTTTAATATTTGCTAATTGTAACATTCTTTTAATCATTGGTGCAGTAACTAGGCGATTCTGACTTAATAAATTAAGATTTAATGAAGCAAAAGCATTAATAAAATCTTTTGTATTATTTGATTTTACTAACTTAAGATTTTTAATCTTAGCAAATGAAACTTTTTTTAAAGGTAAATTAAAATAATGACTTAATTCTTGTGCCAAATAATACATCGCTAAACAATCACTACGATTTAAAGTTAACTGAATTTCAAAAATTGTTTCATCTAAGTCTAAATAATTTAACGGATTTAAACTACCAACTAATGCTTTTTCTGGCAAATGAACAATTCCTGCTAATTCAGTTTTATCTAATACTTCACGATTTACACCAAGTTCTTCTAAAGAACAAAGCATTCCATTTGACATTATTCCTTGAATTTCTCTTTTAGCAATTGCTAAACCATTAGCTAAGACACTATTAATTTGTGCAACAACAACTTTAATTCCTACTTTAACATTACTAGCACCACAAATAATTTCCAATCTTTTGTGACCAATATTAACAGTACAAAGATTTAATTTTTCACTTTTGGGATGTTTGACTATTTTTATAATTTCGCCAACAATTAAATTAGTATTACTAGTAGTTAAATTAGTAATTTTTTCAACCTCAAATCCAAGATTGTTTAAAGCAGTCGCAATTTCTTGATCTTTAATTTTTTTAATATTTACTCATTGACTAAGAATTTTTTTTGAAACTATCATTTTCTACTCCTAATTTCCTACTTAAAATTGTTTTAAAAAACGCAAATCATTATTGTAAAACAAACGAATATCATCAATACTATACTTAATCATGGCAATTCTTTCAATCCCAACACCAAAAGCAAAACCATTAATTGTTTCATCTTCAATTCCACATGCCTGAAATACATTTGGATGAATCATTCCTGAACCTAAAATTTCAATTCAACCAGTATATTTACATAAACTACATCCACGAGTAAAACATAAAGGACAACTAACATCAACTTCAGCAGATGGTTCAGTAAATGGAAAATAACTAGGTCGTAAACGAATCTTACTTTTAGCACCAAATAACTGTTGACAAAAATAATTTAAAGTTCATTTTAAATTTGCAAAAGAAATATTTTTTGCTACTAAAAAAGCATCAACTTGCATAAATTGATGAGAATGAGTTGCATCATCATCATCTTTGCGATAAACATTGCCTAAACTAATATAGGCTAACGGATTAATAACTTTACCATTTGTTGCTGATAAAATTCGTGCTGTCATATTAGTACAATGAGTTCGTAATAAAAACTTATTTTTTTCATCACTACTATTATCTAAATAAAAAGTATCTTGCATTGCTCGTGCTGGATGGTTTTTTGGTAAATTTAAACGATTAAAATTATATTCTTCATTATCAACTTCAGTACCACTAATAATTTGATATCCTAAATCCTTGAAAATTGTTGTAATTTTATCAATAATTAAAAATAATGGATTACGATAACCAATTGCTAAATCTGTCCCTGGTAAAGTTAAATCAACTTGATTTTGCTTTAATTGTTCTTCAAGAACTTTTGCTTCAATTTTTAAAATTTTTTCATTAATTAAAGTCATAATTTCGCTTTTAAATTCATTAACTAATTTACCAACTTCAGATTTTGCTTGTTGATCAAAACTATTTAATGATTTTAAAATTTCATTAAATGATGATTTTTTACCAAAATATTTTGATTTTAAAAAATGTAAGTTATTTGTTTCAGAAATTGCTTTAATATCAGATTTTGCTTTGATTGAAATTTTATTTAAATTTTCTTTAATTTTATCTAGTTGATTCATTTTTTCACCAATCATTTATCTTTACTCTTATTTTAATACATTATGATAATTTATTAGTAATAAATAAAGAATATATCGTAATTGCAACACTAGTTGCTAAATTTAATGATTCAACATTATTAGTTGTTTTAATTAAAATATTTTCATCAACTAAGTTCCTTAAATCTTGATTAATTCCTTTTCCTTCATTACCAAATAAAATAGCATTTTTTGCTTGAAATTTAATTGTCTCTAAAGTTTTTGGTTTGTTTGTTTCATGTAAAAAAGTACCATATAAATAATAATTTTCTTTTTTCAATTTTATAATTAAAGATATTAAATCACAATATTCGACACTAACATTAAAAATTGCACCTTGACTAGCACTAATAACTTTATGATTATAAAGGTCAACACTATCATTAGATAGAAAAATTTTATTAATTCCAAAAGCACTACAACTTCGTAAAATTGCTCCAAGATTACTTGGATCTTGAATTTTGTCTAATAATAAAACATTATTAGGGCTTTTTTCGGTAACAACTTTAAACTTACATAAAGCAATAATTCCTTGTGGTGTTACTTCTTGACTAATTTTTTTAATAATTGCTTGATTAACTAAAATAATTTTTATATTTTTTGGTAATTTGTTTTGATAATTATCTAGTTGATTATTCAAAATAAAAACTGTTAATACTACTTCTGCTTCTAAAGCTTTTTCTACCAAATGTCAACCTTCAACTAAAAACTGATGGTTTTGATAACGATTTTTACTTTTTTGTAAAGTTCTTAAATATTGAATTAAAGGATTATTAACTGCAGTAATTTCTTTCATAATTAAATTTCAACCTTACTATTTTTTAAAATTTTTTTAATATCACGATAGTTAGGACAATATAAAGCAACTAAATTTCAAAATTCTGCTTGATGATGTGGATAAATTAAATGAATCAATTCATGAATGATAACATAATCAATTACTTGATAACTAAAATGAATTAATTTAACATTTAAAACAATCTTTCCTGCTTGATGAAAGCATACTCCTCATTTTGTTTTCATTATTCGTAAATCAAAATCATTAGCATTAATTTGAAGAATTCTTTGTCAATATCTTAATCGTTCTAAAAATATTGGTCGAGCAATAGTTTTTAAAAATTGATTTATTTTTTGTAATAAAACTATTTGCTGATTTTTATTACTTAATAATAAAGGAGTATAAATAAAAAAACTATCATCACTAATAAAAAACTTAGTTTTGTTTTGATAATTAAGAACTATTGGTAATTTTTTATCTAAAAAATAAATAAAAGCTTCGGGAGTAAAAGCAAAGCGAGTAACTATTAATTCATTATTTCTTAATTGTTTAATTAATTTTGGTAAATTACTTTTAACAAAATCTTCAATCACTTCAGGCTTAACAAAAAAAGGAGCGCTCACAATTATTTGCTGCTCTTTTAATTTTAAATAAAGGTGTTTTTGTTGACGATAATTAACAATATACTCTCAATTTTGATTTTGATAAAAAATTGTTTTAACTTCCATTTGCGCTCCTAAAAATTCATTTTAATAATTTTGTTCTTGACGTAAATGATTAATTTTATTTTTTGCTAAATAGGCATTAAAAATATCATCTTTAGTAAAATCACATTTTTGCGCAATTGTATAATAAATATTAAATCATTTTTCAATTGTTGCTAAATCTTTTTCTTGTTGTAATTTTAAAGTTGTTGCAAATAAATCTAAAAAAGCTAAAGTTAAAGTTTGATAATGTTGAAAATTAATTTTTAAATCAGAAATTTTTGATGATAGTCCACAATCATTAGCAATACTAATAATAAAATGAAGTCCATCAATATATTCTTCTAATAAAATCTTTTTTTCTGATGATGGTTTTGAACTTCAATATTTAAAACATCGTTGTTCATTAGCAAACTCAGCAATTTCAATCATTAAAGCTAAAAATTTAGCATTTAAAATTTCTTGATTGTCTTGAAGTAATCTTGTTATTGAAATCTTTTGATCTAATTCTACTTGTAATTTAATAATTGTCATCAATTGTTCTTTACTTAACATCCTATAAATCCACTACTTTCTAATCTTTAATTTATTTTATCATTTTTTAATTAAAGCAAAATAAAAATCTTGTTATTTCAATTAATAACAAGATTTTAATCTTTATTAAATTACGCTGATTTAGCTACTGTAACAATCTTTTTAAATTCTTCTGGATGATTAATTGCTAACTCTGATAATGTCTTACGATTTAATTCAATTCCAGCTTTTTTTAATCCATCAATAAATTTAGAATATGATAATCCTTCAGCTCTAACTGCAGCATTAATTCTTGTAATTCATAATTTACGAAAATCACGCTTACGATTTTTTCGATCACGGTAAGCATAAGCTAAAGAATTCATTACTTGTTCATTAGCTGTACGATATAAGGTACTTTTTGATCCGTAATATCCTTTAGCTTGTTTTAAAACTTTTTTACGACGGTGATTTGTGGTATATCCACCTTTAACTCTTGCCATATTTTCTTACTCCTTGTTTTAAATTAAATCTTTTAGTCGAGTGTAATCAGATTTAGAAACTGTTGTTCATCCTCGAGATTGACGTTTTTGTTTTGTTGTTTTGTGTGGTGCTAAGTGTGAAACAAAAGCACTTCCACGCATTCATTTCCCTGTTCCAGTTACTTTAATTCTTTTTTTCAACGCTTTTTTTGTTTTCATTTTTGGCATCTGTTTTACCTCCAGCATTAATCTTCTTTTGTTTTTAATGTTAAATAAATATTAAAGAAATTTCCTTCTGTTTTATATTTTGATAAATTATTTAAATCTTTATCGCTAATAGCAATATCACTTACTTCATTATAAAACATTTGTAATTTTTCAAAACCAAGTTCACGATATTCATTTTCGCGACCACGATATTTTAAAGATACTTTTACTTTGTCACCTTTTAATAAAAAATCTCTTGCTTTTTTAGCTTTAACTTTTAAATCATGATCACCGATATTAACTGTTAAGCGAACTTCTTTTTCTTTAATAATATTAGCTCTTTGCGTTTTGCGTTGTATCTTTTCTTTTTGTTCTTGTTGATAACGGTAATGGTCAAAATTAACAATTTTGCAAACGGGTGGTTTTGAATTGGGTGAAATACATACAAGATCAAGATTCATACTTTGTGCTTTTGCCAAGGCATCTGACTTTTTCATTACACCTAAATTTTTACCATCATTTGAAATTACTAAAAATTCTTGAAAAGGAATTTTTTCATTTCATAAATCATCTTGCTTTTTATTTGCCATATAACCTCCAATTAATAAGCATTAATAAAAGTGTGCATAAATGCACACTCACCATTAAATCTTCTTTAGTTATTTAAAAATAACTTTAAAGCATTTAACCTATAGTAACTTAACTATCAGGTGAGTGAAAACTACTTTCTTTATGCTAATAAGCATTATAGCAACTTTTATTTAAAAAAACAAGGACTAATTACTAGAATTAGCCCTAATTTTATCGCATTTACTTAATTGTAATTTCTCTAATTTCTTCACTTCGCATGAAAAGAATCTTGCTACCAATTTTTGCTCCGTATGACTGAGCAATATAAGAAATTTCTTCATCTGATTTAATAAATTTTTCATAATCATCAACCTTAGTCATAAAGATTGAATGATAACAACCAAACGCTGTATATAATTTTTCATTACTTGAAACACCAAGAATTACTGTATTAGGACGAAACTTTGAAAGTGCTTTTAACAATTCACCAGTTTTTGATAAAACAACAGCATATTCATAATCACCTGTTTTACACTTTTGTGCTAACTTTTTAACAATTGCTGCTCTTGGCCCAGTTGTTGAATTCATAGCATCTTGAAATTGTTTTTCGTAATATAATTTTGAATAAAATTCCATTTCAGCACGACGATTAATTGTTGCCATAGTAGAAGTAGCAATAAGTGGGTAAGTACCATTAGCAGATTCACCTGATAGCATTGTTGCATCAGCACCTAATTCGGTAGCAAAATAAACATCAGTAACTTCTGCTCTTGTTGGTGATGGATTATCTGTCATTGATTCTAACATTTGCGTTGCAACAATTACTAACTTACCAGCTTTACGGCATTTTCTAATTAAAATTTTTTCTCAGTATGGTACATCATAGTAAGGAATTTCTAAACCTAAATCACCACGAGCAACCATAATTCCATCAGAAGCAGCAATGATTTCATCAATATTATCAATACCAACTTGTGATTCAATTTTTGAAATAATTTCAATATTTTCTGCTTTTAATTTTTTCAATAAATTACGAATTTGTTTAACATCAGCTGCAGTATTAACAAATGAAGCTGCAATATAATCAATTCCTTGTTTAACACCAAAAGTAATATCATTAATATCTTTTTCTGATAAAAATGGTAAAGAAAATTTAATTCCAGGTAAATTAATTCTTTTATTAGTTTTCAATAAATGTTGATTAAAAGCCTTAGTTTCAACTACTCCAGGTTTAACTGAAATAACATCTAATTGTAATTTACCATCATCAACTAAAATAACATTCCCTGGCTTTAAATCTTTTGACATATCATAAGATACAGTCATTTCACTAGGGCCACAAATTTTCTTTTGATAATCAGTAATTTTAGTATAAACAGTAACAACACTATCTTTAACAATTAACTGTTTATCATCAAGCATTTTCCCAACTCTAATTTCTGGACCTTTAGTATCCAACATAACTGAAATCGGTTTACCAATTTTTTCCATTACTTGTTTTGCTCAAACAATTCTTGCGCCTTGTTCTTCATGATCACCATGAGAAAAGTTCAAACGAACTGTTGTCATACCATTAATAAATAACTGTTGAATTGCAGCAGCCGAATTGGTTGCTGGACCAATTGTTGTAATTATTTTTGTTCTTTTATTATATTTTGTAACATCGGGTTTTTCTACATTATTTTTAGACATATATTTTCTCCATTTTCTTTATACATAATATAAAAATATTCTAAAATAAATTATATACTATTTAGTATAAAATATAAAACTGCTTTAACTTTAAATTTTAAAAATTATTTAGAATTAATAAAAAACATAATACATTTATCTGCACTATGTTTCCTAAAGTATCAATTTCCAAAAATTAAACTCAAATACTTTGAATACTATTTCAAGTATTAATCCTTTTTTGATTTTGAACAAATTGTTGATTAATTGCTTCTTCAAACTTATTACTATTATCTTCTAATTCTAAGTTTAATAATTTGATACATATTTTTTCTCTTAATTCATAATTAGTTAAAAAATTCAAAATAAAATTACCAAATTTATATAAGTCAGATATATCAATTGTACTAAGTTCTTTTTCCAATTCTTTTAAACTAGCTTGTAACTGACTTTTTTCTTTATTTGTTTCAATTTTAAAAAAATTATTTTCCAAAAAAACAAAATCAACTTCAATTTCATTATTATATTTTCTTATTAAATTTGGAATTGCAATAATAAAACTTAAATCCTTTAAAAAAGAATTATCTTTATCCATTTTCTTATTAATTTTTATCTTTTCAATAAAATTATCAATTTTTTCTTTATTTTTACTTAAAAATTTAAATAATAAATAATTATAATGTGTCATTTGTTTTAAGATAAAACCTTTTATAAATTGATAATCTTGTGCCATTTTATTTGCTTTTTTAAGAATATATGATTTTTTAAATTCATTAAGCAAATCTTGCTTTTTTGTTACCATCATATTTAATCTCCTTAAAATGTTTTATTATTAATATTATACTAAAATTCAGGTTTTGACTCTAAATAATATTATTATTTTTGAATTAAAAAATTTTTCTTTAATTTATTATTATTTATTTTTCAATTTTTATACTCGCTTGCTTTTATTTTATTCATACTATTATTATATGAGTTTAAATTTGATTCATTTTTTTCATTAGATTGATCAAACTCATTAGTAATATCATGATTTTCAGGAGAATATTCTTTTGTAATACTTTTATGTACATTATCAACTTGTGAAACTAAAATCTTTTCTTGTAACTTAAGAGACTCTACAGCAATTTCATTTGCCTGTTTAGTTAATTTATAAACTAAATATGCAAAGAAAGTCGTTGTTCCAAATGAGCAGATACTAATTAATATTGTCATTGCTTCATAATAAGACATCTAAACTCCTACATTTCTTATTAATTATTTAACAACTTTAAACACTAATCCCTGTAATTAATATAATTGTACAAAAATTATTCTATTATATAAATAGCATTTTAATATTTTTTCAAAATTTATTAAAAAAATAGACTGATCTAAATCAGTCTTATTAATTTAATACTAACTTTTATTATTAATTTCTTTTAATAATTTTCTTACTAAAACTTCTTTCGTCACACTAAGATCATGTTTTTGGTCTTGATAAGTATGATAGGTAATTTTTTTAGTTTTTAATTCTTTATTACCAATGACAACAATATAAGGAATTTTTTCTTCATGCGCAAGCTTAATTCTTTTACCTAACGTTTCAGTACTACTAATTATTGCCCGAATATTTTTTGCTTTAAAAGCATCACAAACAACAGTACTATATGCCATAATTTCTTCACTATTATTAATTGGTAAAATTACTAATTGTTTTGGTGCTAATCATAATGGAAAAACACCTTGTGTTTGTTCTAATAAAGTTGCAATAAATCGTTCATAAGTTCCAATAATTCCACGATGAATAATAACAGGATGTCGTTCTTGATTTTGATTATCAATATAAGTTAAATTAAAACGCTTTGGTAATAAGAAATCAAATTGAATTGTTGAAATTGTTACTTCATGACCTAGTGCTGTTTTAATTTGCACATCAAATTTTGGACCATAAAATGCTGCTTCACCAATCATTTCTTTATACTTTAGCTTTAATTCATTCAAGACTTCTCGTAAAGCATTTTCTGATGTATTTCACATTTCATCATCTTGATAATATTTTTCAGTATCTTTTGAATCTCTTAATGATAAAGATAAATAATCATATTTAATTTTGAATGTTCTTAATACTTCAGCAATTAAATGAAAGCATCGTTTAAATTCTTCTTTCATTTGATCAGGTCGTGCAAAAATATGAGAATCAGTTAATTCCATTGATCTTACTCGTTCTAAACCTGTCAAAGCACCACTAGCTTCATAACGATATAATAAAGCATGTTCACTTAAACGAATTGGTAAATCACGATAAGAACGAGCAGTAGCTTGATAAATCATACAATGATGAGGACAAGTCATTGGTCGTAAAACTAACATCTCATTATCTTTTGCAATTGGACTAAACATATTTTCACGATAATGATCTCAATGACCACTTTTTTTATATAAATCAACTGAACCTAAAACAGGAGTAGCAACTTCTTGATAATCTCATTTAAATTCTTGTTGACGTAAATATTCTTGAATTGTTTTTTTAATTATCATTCCATTTGGTAAAAATAAAGGTAAGCCTTTACCAACTTCATCATTAAACATAAAAATGCCTAATTTTTTACCCAAAAAACGATGATCTCTGTTTTTTCTTGCAACAATTTGGTTTATTTTCGTTTCCAATGCTTCTTTTGTTCAATCAGCAATTCCAGTAACTCTTTGTAATTGTTTATTTTTATCACTACCCAATCAATAAGCACCTGTAATACTTGTTAATTTAAAATGTTTAATCAATTGACTAGTGCCAACAGCAACACCTGAAGCAATCATTTTTACTTTATTATTAACTAAATAAGAACATATTTGATCATTAATTTGATTAAGTTTTGCATATTCTTGAACATAAGGATTATCTTGATAAGTTTCTAATGTCGTTTTTAAATCTTGACAAAAAAGTGAAATTGGAAAATTTGTATTTAAAACTTTAGTCATTTCCTCACTTAATTTTAAAAAATCTTCTTGTTTTAATTGTTGTTGATAATCAAAGTCTAAATAAAAGCCATCTTCATAATTATTAGCAACGGCAAGTATTGCTTCTGGATACAATTTTTTCATTACATAAGCTAAAACTAAAGCGCAACCATAATTTAATGCTTTTCAGCCTTCTAAATCTTTTTGAAAAATAAATTGAACTGTTGCATCATTATTAATTTTAGCGAATAAATCATGAACTTTATCATTTAAGAAAAAAGCAACAATTTGATTCTTATCTTTACTTGGATAATATTTCTGCAGTAAATCATAACCAGTAATTGCTTGATTAAGTTTAATATTATTAATTTTATTTTTTTCATCTAAAATTTTTACTTCCATAATTTCAAATCTTTCTTTTTGTTAATTATTATAATTTAATATCATTTTAACATTATTAATAATAAATGAAAAAATTTAAAAAATAAAAACTTAGAAAGATACTAGAATGCACCTCAAAAAGTAGACACGAAAATAAAAAGTTATCTGAAACTACTTATGGAGGTACATTTTTATGCAAAGAATATTTATTAAATTTTAATTAAATGATTATTAGAAATCTGATACTTTGTATAATATGTATTATTAGTTACTCAAGTATTACTTATTGAGTCAAACAAGCGATTTTTATTTACAATTAAAGTTTTAATTTCAAGTGTATAACCTTCTTGATATGCAATCTTTAGCAAATCATTTTTTCCAATAATGTTAGCAACATTATCAGCACCTGTTAAAGATACTGATTTAATAACTTCACCAGTTTGATTTCTAATAGTTATTGTATAATAAACATTTGGTTTTTGTGTTACATCAAGTCCAGTTCCTGATCCAGCAAAATAAAACTTGTGATTTTCTTTATCTAGACCAATGATTCCTCGTTGATAATAAGCATAACCAATTAAACTAATTGTGTCGTCAAAAGAAACTTGAGCAAAATATAAATAATTATTACTTAATAAACCTTCGTCTTTAACAACAAATTTGATTTGAACATAATATTTACCATCTTGCATGAAATAATTCATTCAATTAAAACGGATATCATTTCACATTATATTTTTATTTTCTGAAATATCAAAAAAATTAGTAAAATTATTTTCATTAATTGTCGTTCCAAAAGCAACTACCTGTTTTGCTTTAATTTCAGATTTAATAGTTGATACTTGATATTTTGGTAATTGTCATTCAATAATAGGTTGATGAGTTCCATTAATAACATTTTCTCAAATATTATTTTTTAATGTTGGCAATTGTTCAACTGCCTTTCTAGTATCATCTGTTATGTTAAAACCTCATTTTTGAAAAAATGGAATTAAATTACGATTAGTAACTTTTGATGTGATTTTAACAAAATCTTGCTGCATATTTGAAACACTTAAATAATCAGTACGATATAGTTGTGATAATGTTGGATAAAAATTATCACCAAAAGCCATTTTTAACTGTCAAAACATTGTTAATTTAACAAATAAATCTGATTGCTTATTATAATCTTTATTCGTATCATTAGAATTTAAAAATGCTTTTACCTTTGTGATATTACTTGTTCCATCAACATTGCCACCAATTGCACCAAACATTTTCTCTTGCGCATACAAAGCACTAATATTAACTGTAACTTCTGTTAAATCACCACTTCATTTATATTGTGGTGTTTGATAAGTATGACCAATTTCATGTCATAATCCTCATTGATTATTAGATTTTCTAGTAAAAAGATCTCTTCCAGCATTAAAATGATTATGAAAAGCAAGATAATAATTATTTGTATAAGCATAACTACTACCACTATCATCAGGATTAGCAATATGAATAAATTGCGGATATTTTTTTGCTACACCTGAATATTTTTCATTTAAGCCATAAGCTTCATTTGTATATTTTCAAATTTGATCTCAAGCTAAAATATTTTCATTAATATTAACTCCTACAGCAGGTATCACTTGATTTTTAAACATTTGAGTTTGGAATGTTCCAAAAACATGTTTTGAGATAACTTCAACAAAAAAAGATTTTGTGTTCATAATTTCATTAAAAAAATCTGCTTGATTAGTTTCATTAACAATAAATATTGGAACTTTTATCGGATCATTAGTAATAGTTAAAATTTTAACTTTATTAGTAAAACGATAATCCTTCAAATATAACATTCCCGAATTTTTAGGTGTAATAGTTATATTATCACCAACAATTTTAACAGTTTCAAATCCAACATCCTTACCATCATTTAAACCTTGATAACTACGATATTGACCAATTGTTAAATATAATAAATCATTTGCTTTTGCATCTTTATTAATTTTAATCTGATATTCTTTGTCTTTTTCTAAAAAATAACCAGTTGGTGTAAAAAATGAATGTTGAAAAGAGCGATTTTCGCTTGCTAAAAGTGTTTTTTCAATATAACTATAGTCATTACTTTGATCTAAAATATCAGTAATTTGTTCTTTTGTTTTAACTTGATTATGAGAATAAACTCCAAAATTTGGTAATACTACGGCTGTTGTTAATAAACCTGTTAATGATAAAATTTTTTTCATTTTAAATACCCCTATCTTTAAAATTATTTATGTAATAAAATTATAAACTATATTTAAAAAAAATAAAAATTGAACAGTATGTTCTATGAATTGTAGAACAGATGTTCAATTTTTTAATAATTATTTTTTATAAAAAATTCCTGATAATCGTAAAATCTTACTAACAGCAGCAGAACGATCACTTCTTTGCATACTTAAAGCAACATGAATTGGTAGAACAGTTAACTTATTGCCTTGTAAAGCAATAATAACACTAGAATCTCCTTTTTTATCAGCTTGTTCAACAGCAAAGATTCCCATCATAGTTGCAAGATAACGATCAGATGCGCTTGGTGCGCCACCTCGTTGAATTTGTCCTAATACTGTTGCTCTTGTTTCTACTTTTAATTCTTGTTCAATATTTTTTGCTAATTTTTTAACATCATATAAATTCTCTGTTACTAAAACAACAATTGAACTTAAACTTTGTTTATGATGTAAATCTTTAACAATATTAATTAATTCATGTTCTGGAATTTTTGGATTGCCCGGTGTTGCAACTAAATCAGCATTAACTGCTGCATGAATTGCTAAATCACCACAATGACGACCCATAACTTCAACAATTGAAATTCTTGAATGAGAATTTGATGTATCACGAATTCGGTCAATTGCCTCAACAACTGTATTTAATGCTGTATCAAAACCAATTGTCACATCAGTTGAAACAACATCATTATCAATCGTTCCTGGAATCCCAATACATTGAATTCCCAATTCACTTAATTTTTGTAAACCAGCAAAAGTACCATCGCCACCAACAGCAATTAAAACACCAACTCCAAATTCATCTAAAATCCTTTTGGCTTTTTTTCTCGTTTCTTCTTCTTCAAAAGCTTTAAAACGAGCACTACCAAGGATTGTTCCACCAATTTTAGTACTATTAGTAATTAATTGTTTTCAATGATCATCAATTTCAAAAATTTCTTTTTTTAAAATCCCTTGATAACCACCTTTAATTAACAATAATTCTCATGGTTTTTTCTCTTCCGGAGTAAGATTTTTATTTGTTTGTTTTTCTGAATTCATTGCTTTCACTGTTTTATAAACAGCATGAATAACATTATTCATTCCTGGAGCATCACCACCAGAAGTTAAAATTGCAATTTTTCTTTTTTTACTTATTTCGCTCATAACAAACCCCATTTTGTGTTTTAAATATTTTTTAAGTTATAAAAAACTTTAGGCCCTAAAAATTCTGCTTGATTTGCTAAATCAGCATTAATTGTTAATAAACGATTATATTTAGCAATTCGATCAGTTCTTGACATTGAACCAGTTTTAATTTGACCTGTATTAAACGCAACAGTTAAATCAGCAATTGTAGTATCTTCAGTTTCACCTGAACGATGAGAAACAACAGCAGTTCATCCAGCTTTTTGACACATTTGAATTGCTTCAATAGTTTCAGTTAAAGTTCCAATTTGGTTTAATTTAATTAAAACAGAATTAGCAAGTCCTTCTTTAATACCTTCAGCAATAATTTTTGGATTTGTAACAAATAAATCATCACCAACAATTTGAATTTTATTATTAATTTTTTCAACTAATAATTTAAATCCTTTTTTGTCACCTTCTGCTAAACCGTCTTCAATTGAAATAATTGGATATTTCTTTGTTAAAGAAACTAAATAATCAACCATTTCTTCTGATGATCATACTTTTTTAGTTTTAGCATCTTTATCTCTTTTAGCTCCTAAAATATATTTACCATTATGATAAATTTCACTAGCAGCACAATCCATAGCAATCATTATATCAGTTTTTGGTTGATAACCAGCTTTTTTAATCGCTTCAATAATTAAGTCTAAAGCTGCTTCAGTACTATTTAAATCAGGGGCAAATCCACCTTCATCACCAACAGCAGTTACTAAACCTTTCGCTTTTAAAATATCTTTTAAATTATGAAATGTTTCAGCTGCCATTTGAATTGCATGATTAAAATCTTTTGCTCCAACTGGCATAATTAAAAATTCTTGAAAATCAATATTATTATCAGCATGAGCACCACCATTAATAACATTAAACATTGGCACTGGCAATTGACATGCATTAGCACCACCTAAATAACGATATAATGGTAAATCAAGTTCATCTGCTGCTGCTTTAGCAATTGCTAAAGAAGCACTTAAAATTGCATTAGCTCCTAATTTTGATTTATTTTCAGTTCCATCTAATTTAATCATTAATTGATCTAAATATTTTTGTTCTGAAACTTCTTGACCAATAATTGCTTTAGCAATTGTTGTATTAACATGTTCAATAGCTTTTAAAACACTCTTTCCTTGATAAATCTTTGCATTTTTATCTCGTAATTCAATTGCTTCTCTTGAACCAGTTGAAGCACCAGAAGGAACAAGCGCGATTCCATAACCACCAAATTCAGTTCAAATTTCTGTTTGAATTGTTGGATTACCACGAGAATCAATCACTTGCAAAGCTCGAACATTAATAATTTTTGACATTGTATTTTATTACCTTCCTTTATTTTTAATAATTTTTTTCCAAATTTATAAATAATATTATACAAAATTTGTAATTAATAACAATAACACCTTTAAATTATTTTATTATTATTCCAATAAAGATTCCGCTGTGATTTCTTTTGCTGGTTTTAATTTTAAAAGGTCTAAAATTGTTGGAGTAATATTAGCTAAACTACCTTCTGATTTTAACTTTAATCCTTTTTTACAAATAATTAATGGTACAAGTTGTGATGTATGTTTTTTGTTAATTTCACCCTGTTCATCAATCATTACTTCAGCATTACCATGATCGGCAGTAATAATCAAAGTGCCATCAACTTTTTTTAATGATTGATAAATTTTTCCTAAACATTCATCAATAGTATCAATTGCTTTAATTGCTGCTTTTAAATTACCAGTATGACCAACCATATCAGCATTAGCAAAGTTTAAAATAATTACATCATATTTATCTTTTGCAATTTCACTAATTAATTTATTAGTAATTAGTGGTGCACTCATTTCTGGTTTTAAATCATAAGTGTCTACTTTTTGTGAAGGAATTAAATCAATACTAGCACCTGGTAAAGTAATTTCTCCTTGCGTTGCTAAACCATTTTTAAAATAATCTTTACCTCCATCAAAAAAGAAAGTAACATGGGCAATTTTTTCAGTTTCAGCAATTCTTAATTGTGTATAATGATTTTTACTCAATCATTCTCCCAAACCATTATTAACATCATTAGGTGGAAAAATAATTCCCTGTGTTTTAACACTATTAGCATAATGCATCATTGAAACAAAATAAATATTCTTTAATGGTACTGCTTTATTATTGTCTCAAAATTGATAATGACTATTAGATAAAGCTGATGCTAATTGAATTGCTCGATCAGGACGAAAGTTAGCAAAAATTACACTATCATTATCACTAATTTTACTATTAGATAAAGTTTTATTATATGCAGGGATAATGAATTCATCACTATGATTATTTTTATATTCTTGATCAATATAAGTTAACGGATCAGAAAAAGATGCTCCTTGGTGAAAAACCATTGCATCATAGGCTAATTGTAAGCGATCTCATCGTTTATCACGATCCATGGCATAATAACGACCAGAAATTGAAGCAATTTGACCAATTTTTAACTGATTGATTTTATTAATTAATTGTTGTAAATAAATTTTGGCAACATTACTTTTAGTATCTCGACCATCTAAAATTACATGAAGATAAACATTAGAAAATTTTTCTTGCGCACAAAAATCTAATAATGCCAAAATGTGATTAATATGAGCATGAACACCACCATCACTTAATAGTCCAATAATATGAAGTTTACTATTTTTTGCTTTAGCAGCAGCAATTGCTTTAGTAATTACTTGATTTTTAAAAAATGTTTTGTCGGCAATTGCCCGATTAATTAACGTTAAAGATTGATAAATTGTTCTACCTGCTCCAATATGTAAGTGACCTACTTCAGAATTACCCATTTGTCCTTCTGGTAAACCAACTGCTAAACCAGAAGCTTTTAATTCTGTATGAGGGTAATTTTTGATAAAATAGTCCAAATTTGGAGTTTTAGCTTGACTAATTGCATTACTTGAACTAGGTTTTGCAATTCCAAAACCATCTAAAATTGCTAATAAAATTGGTTGTTTTTTCATTGTTTAATACGAACCTTTCAATTAAGTTATTTAAATTGTTTGATTATTAGTATTATCTTTTAAGTATTTAATAATATTTTGAATAAAATCATTAATCACTTGATAATTATTAGCTTCAATAAAAACAGTATCATCATTATGATTATTAATTTTAATAAATGATGAAGATGAAAATTGTTCAATTAATGACTTTAAATTAATTTTATTAATTAAATCAGTACTAATTTTTCAAACAAGTAAAGAATCATCAAGATTATTATTTGATAAAAATAAAATTTTATTCTTACCTTCTGTCAATTGTTCTTTTGCTTTTAATTCTAATAATTCTTTGTCAATTAAAAAATTATTAAAGCTGATATGAACAATATCATAATCAGCAACTCTTTCTGAATAATGAGTTCCAGCAGACTGATCAACAAGATTTTTTACTATTTGCAAATTTTGATTTTTAAATTTAGTAAAATTGCTTTTTAACTGCAAATAATCTTGATTTAATTTTCCTAAATCTTCATAAGTATTTATTTCATCATTCAAATAAAATTGTGAAATTAATTCATCATTATTAATCACTTTAATTTTTTTATTAATTACTTTAATTGATGTTAATAATTCTTTTTTAGCATTCAAAAAAAACTGATCAATGTTTGCTTTACCAACCAAGAAAGTAACAATAAAATTAGAACCATTAATTTCAAAACTTGTAATTTCAAGTTTTTCAAGTTTAAAAATATTTTTAATTTCTACTTTAGTTAAATTATTTTCTAGAAATTGATAATTTTGATAATCAAGTTTCTTATTACTTAAAAAATTATTAATTGAATTACGAACTTGAAAAATTAAATCCTTTGTAACATTAATTTTTTTAAATCTTAGTTGAAATTGAGATTCATTAATAATAATTTTAATTTTTGAAATAAGATTTGTTTGTAACTTATCATAATGATTAAAAAACAAATTAAATAATTTCGCAGCTAATTTATTAATAGATAATCTTTTATTGAACTCTTCATCAGCTTCTAAAGTTATTTGATGCTCAGGATTAATAACAATAATACCTGAAATTATTTTTACTAAATGAAAATAAACACCTTTAATAATTTTATTATTAACATCAATAATTTTGGCTTTAAAAAAGTCACTACTAATGATACCTTGTTCAGAAATAATTTTATTATCACAACTATTTAAAATTGTTCGATCTAAAACAATTAAGCCATGATTTGATAATTGATTAACAATTTCAGCTTTTTCATCTAATAAAGCCAAAATCTTACTATTAATTCTCTTTTTCGTTTTAATAATTTTTGTTTTAGGAAAAAGATAACTATTAGCTTTTGTTTTTAAATATTTCCATCAATTTTTTTCTTCTAATTGAGGCATTTTATTGTCCCTCTTTCTACTTTTAGAATAAATAAATTTTTATCAAAAATAAAAAAATTAATGCAATAAATTAATAAAGTCAGTTACTTGTAATGAAGCGCTACCAACTAAAGCACCATCAATATCAGGTTGTGCTAAAAATGTTTTAATATTTTCAGGTTTTACTGACCCACCATATTGAATTCTTACTTTATTAGCAATTTCTTTTTGATATAACTTAGCAATTATTGTTCTAATCAAAGCACAAATATTTTGTGCTTCAGCAACAGAAGCAGTTTTACCTGTTCCAATTGCTCAAATTGGTTCATAAGCAATAATTAATTTAGCTACATTTTCACCAGAAATATCTCTTAATGCTAATTTAATTTGTGTTTCTATTACTTGATCAGTAGTTTTTCTTTCATATTGAACTAAAGTTTCACCACAACATAAAATTGGAATCATTTTAGAGTTATTAAAAATTGTTTTTAATTTACGATTAATACTTTCATTTGTTTCATTGAAATATTGACGACGTTCCGAATGACCAATAATAACATGACTAACATTTAATTCTTCCAACATGTTAATTGAAACTTCACCAGTAAACGCACCTTGCAATTGATCATGACAATTTTGAGCCGCAACAATTAAATTTTTTACTTGCTTATTTTTTAAAGCAATTAAATTAGTGAAACTTGAAGCAATACCAAATTGACAATTAAAAGTTTTATTATTTATCTTTTTCTCAAATTCAGTTAAAAAGTCAGTTGTTTCTTTCATTGTCTTATGCATTTTTCAATTTCCAATAATAATTTTTTGACGCATTAGTAAACCTTCTTTTCTATATTGATGAAATCCGTTTTTTCTTTATTTATCTTAAGTTTTAATTAATTTAAATAAATAACCATTTACTTTATAACATATTTATCTAAGAAAAATAAGACTTCCAGATTTAAAAAAGAGTAATTTCAAAAGAAAAAGGCATCTAAATGCCTTAAAATATATTTTTAATAATGGTGGTTAAGGGCGGAATCGAACCGCCGACACTACGATCTTCAGTCGTATGCTCTACCTACTGAGCTACTCAACCTTGACGATAAAATAATAACATAAATTATTAAAATGACAAAATAAATTTTTATTATAAAAAACAAATCTTCATAAAAGTAATATACTATAAAAGTAAGAAAAATATAATGGGAATTTACTTATAATAAAATATTATAAAAAGATAGCGGAGTTGAATTATGAAGAATATATTTAAAAAAATCATTGAACTTACTAAAGAATTACAAACTCTTAAACAAAAAATTAAAATAAATTTAGAATAAAAAACAAAAACAATCGAAACTGAAAATTAATAAACAAGAAATTGTAATACAATTAAATTATTATCTAAATTTAATATCTCAAAATAAAGGAATATTTATGAGTAAAACAAAAATTCCACAACTAGAAACATCACGATTAATTCTAAGAACCATTAAACGCAAAGATGCTAAAAATGTTTTTGACTATGCTCAAGATCAAGCATTGAGTAAATATGTTTTTTGACAACCACATCAATCAATTCGTGATAGTAAAAGATTTATCAAAGATACAATTAAACAATATCAACAACCAAATAAATTTATGTGAGCAATTGAATTAAAAGACCAAAATATAATGATTGGTACTTGTGGAGTTATGCGATATTATCAAGAAAATAAAACAATTGAAATTGGCTATGCACTTAATCCAAAATTCCAAAATAAAGGTTATATGAAAGAATCATTACAAACAATAATTAATTATATTTTTAATAATTTAGATATTATCCGAATTCAGGGGGTTTGTGTTACTGAAAATATTGCTTCAGAAAAAACTATGATTAGTTGCAAGATGATTTTTGAAGGTATTTTACATGATAATTTCATTAAAGATAATCAAATTTATGATTGTAAACTTTTAGCAATTACTAAAAGAAATTATTTAAAAAATTCTCCTAATAAAAATAAAAAAGTTAATTAAATTATTTATTAATTAACTTTTTTATTTATTTAAAAAAATGGCGGTCTTGACGGGACTTGAACCCGCGACCTCCCGCGTGACAGGCGGGTGTGCTAACCAAACTGCACCACAAGACCATGGTTTCGGAGGCTAGATTCGAACTAACAATCTTCGGGTTATGAGCCCGACGAGATACCATTTCTCCACTCCGAAATATAATATGAAATTTATTTAAATGGCGGGAACTGAGGGATTCGAACCCCCGCGCGTCGCAAAACGCCTCCCAGTTTTCAAGACTGGTCCCTTCAGCCACTTGGGTAAGTTCCCATTTAATAATTGGTGGACCCTATTGGATTCGAACCAATGATCACCCGGTTATGAGCCGGGGGCTTTAACCAACTAAACTAAGGGTCCATAATCAATGGTAGCGGAGAAGGGACTTGAACCCATGACCTTTCGGGTATGAACCGAATGTTCTAAACCAACTGAACTACCCCGCCAAATAGAAATTTGTTATTTAATTTAAATGGTGGATTCGATCGGACTCGAACCGACTACCTCCTGAGTGCAAGTCAGGTGTTCTCCCAGGTGAACTACGAACCCATGTAAATTATTAAATATGGTCGGGAAGACAGGATTTGAACCTGCGATCTCTCGGTCCCAAACCGAGCGCCCTACCAAGCTAGACTACTTCCCGAGGTTTGGCGCGCCTAGCAGGAGTCGAACCCACACCTTTTGATCCGTAGTCAAATGATCTATCCATTAAACTATAGGCGCACAACTTACTAATAATAAAATAACAAACCTAGTAAATTATACTTATTTAAAGAAAATTTTACAAGTTAATTTCTAAGAATTCATCATATTTAATAATGGAGGAGTTGGACGGATTTGAACCGACGAATACTAGTTTTGCAGACTAGGGCCTTAAACCAACTTGGCGACAACTCCAAATTTTTTTTATCATCTTTAATTAAGCATTTTTATAATATCAATGATATGCAATAAATACAATACAGAAAATAAAAAAGCACAATAATAAGTGCTAAAAATGGTGGAGATGACGGGAATTGAACCCGTGTCCAAAAGAGAACTAACAAATAACTTCTACAGTTTAGTATAATTATCTGTCTCATTAATATTGTCTAATTACACGAAAGCAATATTAACTAGTTAATTAGGTTTTTAAAAAAAACTTTATTAACATCAGTTTTTTCTAGTTTGTTTTATGTTTCATTAATTAATAACAACAAACAATTATTTAATTAATGGTAGTTTGAATATATCTTTAAGCAGATAAAGTAACTAAGTTATTAGAATTCATGAAACCAAAGTTGAATGAACCTAATTTAGCTTTAATGTCTGCAGGAACTACAGTTTTGTTTTTGTTTCCGGTTATTTGAACCCCGAAGTCTTATGGTTTACAAGACCACTGCCATTACTTACCGTTTTCTTCTGTCGAAACCAAAACATCCCCACAATTATTATACTATATTTGCTTGATTTTAGCAAGATTAGTAAATAATTAATAAGAAAAAAATCATAAAAATTTATAATGTTTCTTTTTGCATATTTACACTCTTCTTAAAAGATTTAATATTTTTTATTTCTACTTTATCTTCAGAAAGTTTATCAATTAAATTATAAAAAAATACAGCCTTATAGACGCTGTATCAGCCGAAAATCGGCAAACCTTTACCCGTAAGGAGTGAAATGAGACTATAAAACGAAATAGCCTTAATTTAATAATACACTTATTTTTTAAAATTATGTAACGAACTTGGCTAAACATAAATAAAAAATATAGTGCTACAATAATATTAACAATTATAAACTCAATTAAAGGAATAGTTATGACAGTTCAAGAATGAGACCAAACTTTACGAGATGGCATTAAATTACATATGTATCAATGAAAACCAAAAAATTTAAAAAATGTTAAAGGAGTTGTTCAATTAGTTCATGGTAGCGCTGAACATGCAAAAAGATATGATGATTTTGCTAACTATTTAGTAGAAAATGATTATATAGTTATTGCTGATGATCATCGTGGTCATGGTAAAACAGCACAAAGTAAGGAAGATTTAGGTTTTTTTGCAGAAGAAGATGGTTGAGAAAAAATTATTGATGATTTATATGAAGTAACATCTTATATTAAAAAAGCTTATCCTAATCAACCAATCGTTATCTTTGGCCATTCAATGGGTTCTTTTATGGTGCGACATTATCTTATTAAATATGGTGCCAATATTAAAGCAGCAGTAATTTGCGGTACAGCATTTCATAAAAAATTACTATTAAAACTTTCAATTAAAATCGCAAAACATAATCAAAAGAAACTTGGATCAAAAGCAAAAGATCAAAAAATTTATAATTTATCATATGCTAAATTTGGTAAACGATTTAAAGATGAAGGTAAAACTGGAACTGAATGATTAAGCACCGATAAAAAAGTACAAAAAGCATTTCAAGATGATCCATTATCTGGTCAAGTTTTTTCAACCAGTGCTTTTAAAGATATGTTTACTGGCTTATTATTTATTAATAATAAAAAAAATATTCAAAAAGCACCAAAAGACTTACCAATTTTACTTATTTCAGGTCAAGATGACCCAGTTGGTAATTTTGGTAAAGGTGTAAAAAAAGTTTATAAACTTTTTAAAAAACATCACACCAATGTCAATATTAAACTTTATCGCAACGCTAGACATGAAATTTTAAATGAACCAATTAAAACTGAAGTTTATCAAGACATTTTAAATTTTTATAATAAATCTTTATCTGAATCAAAAAAACTAACTTAATTTTTAAGTTAGTTTTTATTAATATTTATCTTTAATTTCTCTTTTTAATTGTCGAGCCTTAAGTGTTTGTCTTTTATCATATAATTTCTTTGGTCGAGCAGTAGCAATCTCTAATTTTGCCTTTTGTTTTTGGTTTAAATACAAATTTAAAACGATAATTACAACACTTTTTGTTTTTTGTTCATGTTGTAATCTTAAAATTTCGTTTTTATGCAATAACAATTTTCTTTTCCTTAATGGATCATCTTGATATGAATTACTAAATTGATAATTCGTAATATTCATATTAATAATATATGCTTGATTTTTGACAAAACTAACATAACTATCTTGAATATTAACATCAGCATTTCTAATTGCTTTAATTTCAGCACCAGTTAAAACAATCCCTGCTTCATAACGATCTAAAACTTCGTAATTAAAAAATGCTTTACGATTTTTACTAATAACTTTCATTTTATGCTCCAAAAAATAAAATTATTATGCTGTAATAATTTAAGTATAACCGATTATTAATTAGCGATAAATTTTTTCTCATTGATAAACCGAACCATAAGCTAAAGCAGTAATTGTTAAATTTTGATTAAACTTTTGTAAATTAATCGCAATTTCTGCTAGTGAAATCCCAGTTGAAACAACATCATCAATCATAATAATTTTCTTATGATTAAAAAAGTGTTGATAACTTTTTTTAAACTGAATTTTATTATTAATTTCTGTTTTTCTTTGTTTTAAATTTAAATGATTTTCTCAAAATTTTAAATAATCTTTAACAAGAAATGCATCATTAATTAATTGAATTTTTAATTCTAATTTTTCAGCAATTAATTTTATTAATTGTAAAACAATTTTTTCTAAACTACTAACTGAAGTAGTTTTTAATGGCATCATAATAAAATAATCAATATCATTAAATAAATTGAATTTTTGACCAACTAAAAATAAATTATTAGCAATTTTAAGACAATCAGCATCATTTAAATTTTTAGTTTTAATTAATTGATAATCATCATTAACTCATGGTAAATTAGGATATTTTTCTAACCCTGGTGACTTAAAAAAACCAAAAAAATAACATGGAATTGTAACTGATGATTGTTTGATAATCCGAAAATTATTTTCCTTATTAAGGTTCATTTTTATCCTCTGATAATTTTCTATTTTCTTGCTCGTTTACTATAATAAAATTTCACTTTACGATCACGTTTTTTATTTTGCAATACTTTATTATTTTCTTGCTTACTATCAGCTAAAAGAAAATCAATCGTTCTTGTTTCTTTATTAGCATTTTTAACAATAATATTAACTTCTTGACCTAAACGATATTGCTTTCGTTTTCTTTCACCAAATAAAATCATTGCTTTTTCATTAAAAATATAAAAATCATCATTCATATCTGATAATTTAATTAATCCTTCAATTGTATTTGGTAATTCAATAAAAAGACCAAAACCAGTAATTGATGAAATAATACCAGTAAATTTCTGATTAATAAATTTTGTCATATATTCTGCTTTTTTCATTTGTTCAACAGTTCGTTCACATTCCATTGCTTTAACTTCCATGTTACTTGATTGTTCTGCTGCTAAAGCAGTAAAATTTTGATTTCTAGCAATAACTTTACCATTAATTTCTTTTGTAATCAAATATTGTCTTAATAAACGGTGAACAACTAAATCAGGATAACGACGAATTGGCGAAGTGAAATGAGTATAACAATCACTAGCTAAACCAAAGTGACCAATATTATCATTACTATATCGTGCTTTTTCCATACTTCTCAATAACAAAGTTGATAAAATTTGGAAATTTGGTAAGTCTTTAATTGAATTTAATAAAATTTGTAAATCTTTTGAGTGCAACTTTTCTCAATGATAATTGCCTTGAACACCCATTAACTTTAAAATTGTTGTCATTTGTGACAACTTTTTCTTTCTTGGTGATTCATGAATCCGATAAATAAAAGGTAAATTTTTATCATAAATTGTTTTAGCTACAACTTCATTGGCACGAATCATAAAACTTTCAATTAATTTTTCAGAAATATCACGAGTTCTAACTTTAATATCAGTTACTTCACCTTGTTCATTAACAACAACTTTTGCTTCATCAATATTAAAATCAATTACTCCTGTATTAATCTTATAATTTGCTAAAATTTGATATAACTCTTTTGCATCTTGTAACATTTTTCATACTTTTGGATGAGTTTTAGTAAATTCTGGTGCTTGATTATGATATGCCTCATTAACTTCATCATAATTCATTCTGCGAACTGATTTTATTAATGCTTGATAAATTTCACTTTTAACAGTATCACCTTGATGATTAATTTCCATATCACAAACCATCGCTAATCGTTCTACTTGTTCATTCAAAGAACAAATTCCATTTGATAATTGCGTTGGTAACATTGGAATTACTCGATCAGCTAAATAAACAGATGTACCACGAATAAAAGCTTCATCATCTAAAGCATTTTTTGGTTGAACATAATGACTAACATCAGCAATAGCAACAATTAAACGATAATTACCATTTTTTAATCGATAAACACAAATTGCATCATCAAAATCTTTGGCATCTTTACCATCAATTGTTACTAAAAGTTCTTTTCTTAAATCTACTCGATTTGCTTTCTCTGATTCTAAAACTGTTTGACTAATTTCATTAGCAGCCATTAATGTTTCAGGATCAAATTGTGCTTTAATGCCTATTTCATAAATTACTGATAAAATATCAACTCCTGGATCATTTAAATTTCCAAGAATTTTTTCAATTGTAACTGTAAAAGCATTATCTTGAAAATTATTAATTTTAACTACAACAATATTATTTTCAATTGCTTGTTCTTCATTAAGAATTTTAACTTTATAACGATGCATTTTACTATTTTGAATACTCAAAGTTTTTTCTTTTGTTATTTGATCAACAATTACAGTGCCAACTAAAGTCGTGGTATTGCGTTTTAAAACATGACTAACTACTGCTTCATCACCAGTAAGAATGGTAAATAACACTTCATCTTCATTTAAAGCAGAATTAGTATGATTTGGACTAACACGATATTCTTTTTCACTATTTAAAGGTTTAATAAAGCCACTACCACGCATAGTAATTTGAATTGTTCCAATTAAAAAATTATGATAATTTTTTTCAAGGTAATATTGTTTTTGATCGTTTTCAAGAATAATATCGCTATTTTTTAAATCTTCTAAATCAGATAACATTTCTTCTTGTTGATTGTGATTACTAATTTTTAATTTACTAGTTAATTCAACAACTGATAAAGGTTTTAAAGAATTCTTTAAAACATCAAGGATTTGCTGTTTCATATTTTATTAACAACTCCAAATCTTTTCTTTTAATAAATTATAATAAAAATTTTAGTTTAAAATAAAAAATATAAAATTAGCACCTTAAATTCCAAATGCACCGCAATCAATAGTTTCAGATATCTTTTATTTCTGTCACTACTTTTCGAGTGCATTTTACTTAAATTGTAATGTTTTTTATTGTTAAATTAAAAATATAAACTAAAATAGTAATTAAGTAAATAATTAAATTGAATAATTATAATTGCTTTGAACTTCTAATTTTTTGTTTCTTATTTTAAGCTAATTTTTTTTGTTCATAATAAAACTTAATAATTTCATCAAATAATATTTGACTTAATTCAATTGTATTAACTGAATTATGAACTTTTTTATTAATAAGAATTCTTTCAGGAGTAATAAAAACATCAACTCCCCCATCCTTATTGTTACTATTTTTATAACTTTGTAATTGTTGTTCACTTTCAAAAAATAATTTTGAAATTCTTTTTTCACTACTTGCCATTGCTTTTGCCTCTTTTCTATTTTTTAAATCAATCATTGATTTTGAGTTCATAAATTATCTCAAAAGTAATAGCATCTTATTAAAAATAATTAAGATACTAATATTAATTATAATAATGTATTAAGTAAAATTCTAATAATAATTGCGATAATAAATAACAATATTCCTAAAACTAAAGTCATAATTGAAAATAGTCGTGATCAACCTCGCTCTTTAGTACTAGCAAATAATTCTTGATTACCACCACTTAAAGCACCTAAACCATTATGATTCTTTTTTCCTTGCAATAAACCAACAATAACTAATATTGTTCCTATAACAAATAAAATAATTTCTAAAGCAAAAATAATATCTTGATTCATAATTCACATCCACTCATTTGATTTCAAAAGAATTTTATTTTGAATTCTTAAAAAGAAAATTTTCTTAACTAATCTTGTCTTATTTTAACACTAATTAAGACAAATAAATCAAAATTTTAATTAAGTTAATATGTTATAATGTAAAATAATATTTATTAAAGTTTAAAAAATAACTTCTTTCTTAAGGAAAATCATGGAAGGATAAAAAAATTAATGAAAAAGAAAATTGGAATTGTTGCTGATTCATCATCAGGTTTAACAAAAAAAGATTTTACAGAAATGAAAGATTTAGGCTTTTGTCCATTACTAATTACTTTTGATGATGAAGAAACAGTTGAAGATGATCCACGAACTTTTAATGAACAAGATTTTGTTGAAAGAATTACAACAAAAAAGCAATTAGCAAAAACATCACAAACACCGTTAGGTAAAATGACGATGGTTTGAGAAGCAATGCTAAAAAAATTTGAAAAGATTATTTTTATCCCATTATCAAAAGGTTTATCAGGACAATATAATACAGCTTGTGTTTTGGCCAAAGAACCAAAGTTTAAAGATAAAGTTCATGTTTTTGATTCAAATGGTGTTTCAATAATTAATTGAGCAATAGTTAAAAAAGCTTACAATATGGCACAAGAAAAAGATGCTGATGTAACAACAATTTTAACAGCATTAAAAAAAATTAGTGAAAACTATCAAGCTTTTATTTTACCTAATGACATTACTTATTTAGCGCGAGGTGGCAGAGTTAGTAAATCAGCTGCTGGTTTAGCTAAAATGTTAAAAATAAAACCAATTCTTACTTTTGATGGAACAATTGATAAGTTTGATACAACAAGAACTTGAAAGAAAGCTGTATATAAAGCGCTTAATGAAATTATTAAATTTCAAAAACTTCATAAAACTGATACAACACTTTATGTTATTGATGGTTATGCTGATAAAGAATTGGTTGATGAAACAATGAAATATATTAAAAGTTATTCGTTTAAAAAAACTAAAAATGTCAAATTAGCAAATGTTATTGCTGCTCATACAGGATTGAATGCTTTTGCTTTAGTAATATTTGCTCTTGATGAAACTAAAGATTTATAAAACAAAAAAAATCACATTTTGTGATTTTTTTTATGGCGGGGGTTGTAGGACTCGAACCCACACTTTCGGATCTGAAGGCCGACGTTCTAGCCATTAAAACTAAACCCCCCCTTTTATTTAAAGGTAATTAAATTTTTACTGTTTAATTTTACTGAAATCTAATTTAGATTACAATATTATTTAACTTTTTTTCATTTGTGATTGACAATTATCACAAATCCCGTGAACTTCTAATTTATAATGAGAAAAAAGAAAGTTTCGTTCATTTAGTAAAAAAGAATTTAACTTTTTTTCATCTAAAAAATTAGCATTAATAATTGTTTGATTGTCAAAATGAATAATTTGATAACAAATATTGCACACAACATGAATAATATTATCTGATAATTCATAAAAAATTTGTTTATTATCAAAAACATTAGCATGAATAATATGTTCTTCCATTAACAAATCAATTGTATTGTAAATACTCATAATATTTACGGCACTATTAATTTTTTTTAATTCAGAAATAATATCATTAATACTAATATGTTTTTTTGTAACTAAAATTTCTATTACTGCTTTACGAATATCTGTTAAACGATAATCTTTTGCTTGTAACTTTTCAATAATTTGTTGGTATTGTTTTTTATTTTCAGTCATTGGAAAAATCCTAATTTTTTTTATTGGCAATTAATTTTTCAATTTCTTTGACAATTTCTTTAACAGTTTTATTTTTAAGTTCTTCTAAGTCTTCATCAGGAAATCTAATTTGATATTTATCTTCTAATTCAACAGCAATTGTTGCTAACTCTAAAGAATCTAAATATTCAATATCTCCTAAAACAGTATCTAAAGTAATATTTTCTTTAATTTGTGGGTAATTTGTTTTAATAATTTTCTGAATTGTTTTAAAAATATCCATTATTTTCACTCCAAAGATATTATATAAAATTAAAATGAGTATAACAACTTAGCACTTTAATTTGCCTAAAATTAACTACTAAAAGTAATAAATATAAATATAAATTACACTTAAAGTAAGTATTATTATACTAAAAAATTAAACTAAAAACAAATATAAAAAGCGTTTAATCGCATTTTGTCGTAATTTTTGATAATAATTTTCTGAATAATATTGTTTCCATCAATCTTGATTATCATTAGTTAAAAAATCTTTTACTAAACAAACATATTCTTTCTTTGGCATTAATGCCAAAATTGTTTCTACAACTTGTAAATGATGATGATAATTTACAAGTTGATTAAAATGACGATCAATTTCACCATATTCAAATTTCTTTTCTTGTAATTGGTTAAAATCAGTTGTTGATTCTTGATGTAAAAGTAATTTTGCTTGTAAATATCTTTTAAAGATATTAATTAAAAACTTTTCATCAATTGTTAAAGCGTTTGACATCTTTTCACCTCATAAATAATTAAATGTCTGAGGGAAAAAATCCTTTTTTATTTATTTAATATGCTCGAGCAAAATATGTTCAAGGTGAATTAGGCTTATGACATTTAAAGCAAATGCCATTTTTTTTATAAGGTGTTAACGGTACACAACGAGATGTTGTACTGGTTAATGCTTTAATTTCTGCTTCACATTGATAATCACCACAAAAAGGAGCAATAAAATAACCTTTATGAGTTTTAACTAAATTTTGATATTTCTTAAAATCAGTAACTTCTTGTAAATTTTTTGCAAAATTATTTGCTGAATTTTGTAATAAATCAGTATTACTAGTTGTTAATAAGTCAGAAACTGCTTTTAATATTTGTTTTTCACTATTAATTTTAAGAAAATTTTCTTTTAAATTATGTCGTAAAGTAACTTTAATTGTTGATTTTATAACTTCATTTTGTCCAACTTCAATAATTAAAGGAATTCCTTTAATTGTTGCAGCAGATTTTTTATAACTAGCGCTTTTTTCACTATCATCGACTTGAACGTGATATTGTTTAATGAAAACTTTGTGTAATTTATTAACTAAATTAGTTACTTTTTCATCTTTTGGAAACAAATTTAATATTATTATTTTAACTGGAGCAATTGAGGCTGGTAAAACTAAACCTAAATCATCACTATGAGCCATAATTAAAGCACCAATTAACCTTGTTGAAGCACCAAATGATGTTTGATGAATATATTCTTGTTGATTAAGTTCATTAGTAAACTTAATATTAAAAATTTCAGCAAATTTTGAACCAAAATAATGACTTGTGCCTGCTTGTAATGCCTGACCATCCTGCATCATTGTTTCAATTGTATAAGTTTCTAAAGCTCCAGCAAAGCGTTCATGAACTGTTTTCTTACCTAAAATTACTTTAATTGCTAAAAATTGCTCAACAAATTCGGCATATAATTTAATCATTGTTTCAGTGAAAGCTAAAGCTTTTTGACTTGTAGCATGAACAGTATGACCTTCTTGTCATAAAAATTCGCTATTTCTTAAAAATGGCCGAGTTGTCTTTTCTCAGCGAATCACATTACATCATTGATTATATAAAATTGGTAAATTCTTATAACTTTTAACAATTCTTTGAAAATGTTTACAAAATAAAACTTCAGAAGTTGGACGAATAATAAAAGGTTCGGTCAATTTTTTATTACCAACTTGAGTAACAATTGCACATTCTGGTGCAAAACCTTTAATATGATCTTTTTCTAAAGCAAAAGTTTTTTCAGTAATTAATAATGGAAACATAACATTTTCAACACTATGATTTTTAAATTGTTGATCTAATATTTTTTGTATTGCTTCTCATATTGCATAACCATAAGGGCGAAAAACAATTGTTCCTTTCGTTGAACCATTATCATCACCATAATCACACAAATCTGCTTCTTTAATGACATTAGTATATCATTTTGCAAAATCAACACTTCTTAAAGTGATATTTTGATTAAAATTTTTGGCCATTAGATGGTTCCTTTCTTATTATGACTTCGTTTTCAACTTCAATAACTTGAATAATTTAATGAATCAATTACCTTATCAACTTGACCACCTTCAAATAAATCACCAGATACATATTTAATATTTAATGATTTTAATAAAATAACTTCTGGTACAGTATTAACACCTAATGCCATAATTTCTGTTATTCCCAAAATGTTTAAGTAATTTAAACATGTAATAACTTTAATATATTTTTGAAAATTAAAACTAACATTTTGTAATAATTTTGCCGTTAAAATTACTAAATCAGGTTTAAAATGACTAATTAATTTAAAATTATTAATATTTTTTAAATCATGACTAATAGCAATTTTAATATTATTTTCCCGTAAAATTCTAATAATATTTTCATATTTCGGTCAATTATTAATTGTTATTGTACAGTTATCTTGAAAATCAAATATTAAACTACAATCTTCAAATAAATGCTTTTTTTTATTAAAAATACTAAGAATTTGTGTTAATACTGTTTTATTTTCTAATTCCAATAAAAATAATGGAATAATTAAATCTTTCTTAATTTTTAATTTTTCAAAATCTTCTAATGCTTGTAAGAATAATGGTTCATAAACTTTTCATCATAAACCAGCATCTTGAATATTACGAATTAAATTAAAATAGTCATCATAATAACTATTAGAAATTAAACCTAAACGAGTATAATAATATTTTGGCTCCGTTGCATCATTAGTTTTAAAAACAGAACTAAGATTAACTTTTAAAAGTTTTTGAATTTCTTTTGAGTGTAATAATTGATAATGATCAAGTCGACCTTTTTCTTTATTCTCATTAACTCTTAATTTAATTGGAATTAAAGCATTACCAAAATTAGAAGTTAAAATATTAACATCAATAATTTTATTATATAAAGTAGCAATATTAGATTCTTTTGATTTAATTGGTGCATAAACAACAATCATTTCTGTTTGAATTTGTAAATAACTACTTTTATCAACCAAATTATTTTTAATACTATAATCAAGTTTCTTTTGAAAACGAGTTAAATTAATTTTACGATTTTTTGAATAAACTAAAAATTGACCATCATAATATTTACAAATTAAAGTATTACTATTACCTAATAAATTTTTAATATAATAAGTTAATAACAATTCCATTACTTCAACATTACTAATTGTTAAAATTGATTCCAAATTAAGATAATTTTTAAGTTTAATTAAAAAAATATATTCATACAAGTTATTTATTTTATCAATTCTTTTTTGATTACTATAGAAAAAATTTAAAATTGTCGCAACAAAATCATTCTTTGGTACTGTTAATTGACTTGGATTATTAGCAATTTGTTCAGGAACTGCCGAACGATTATAACGAGTATTACCTTGAATTTGACCATATAAAATTTTATTCTTTGCATCATAATAATTTAAAGTTAAATCATAAGCAATTGTTCGATCAGCTAATTGAAAATAAATTAAATGATTACTTGATAAAAAAGGTAATTCATTAACTAATAAATCTTGGAAAAGAATTTCTAAATCAAATTTAGCTTTGCGACTAATCATTGATTTAAAGACAAAAAGTGAAAGATATTTTTTATTATTTAACACTTCTAAGCCTTCTGCTAAAATAACAGTTTCTTTTTTTAAATCAATTTTTAATGGCACTAAACTTAATATGTCGCTATGAATCACATTATAATAATCAATATTACGATTATTAATTCGTACAAATAAATAAATCATAACAAATAAAAGAATTGAAAAAATAATAAATAAAAAAATTGTTCAATTATTAACCATTAGCCTGCTTTCTTAACCTTTCTTTAATTTCTTTTTACTTAAGTAACAATTTCTCCAGCATTACCTTGAAAAATTTTAACTTTTAAATTTTTCCCCGTAATATGAGTTTTTGCTAAACGAAAAATGCGACGATCTTTAATTAAAATTCAATCAATCGCTTCAATTGGAATTTTTTCATAAATTTGAATCCGATTAGTTTCCAAATTTAATCCTCATTCATCGTAAGTTGTTTCAAATAATTTATTAAGATTAATTGAAATAATTGCAATATTATTCAATTGAACATTTTGCTCACTACATCATTTTCAAAAATAATGTCTTGTAGTATTACCTAATTCCAATTCTAAATAAGTAGCATGCTCCAAATATGTTCAAACAACATACTGTTGTTTTGGTAATAATTTAATTTCACTTGTTGGTTTAATACCTTGTTCTAAAATTAAAGTAATATTATGAACATCAGTATAAAAAAAACCATTAAAAATATTTTTATTTTCTAAATATTTAATAATTTGAATTGTATTTCTTCTACGAAAATTAAATAAAATATTACGACTTTTACGATATTTCTTTTCTAATTTTGTATATTGTGGTTTTTTAGTTTCTTGTTCTGGTTTTTTTGCTTTATCTTCTTCGGAAATAAAAAAATTAATATCTTCTTTTTTTTCTTTTTTTAATTTTTCTTTAATTTTTTTAATTTTGTTTTTCATAATTTTCACCTAGTATAATTATACTAAAATAATGGTGTTAAAAACTTTAATAATGATAAAAACAAATAATGATAAGTTTTACTTCTCTTATTTAAAGGATTAGTTTTAATTGCAGTAGAAAATTTAAAATCATTAAGAAATTGTTCTGCTAAAATATTATTAGTTTTTTGATCATAAATTGAAACTAAAGTTTGATGATCAGAGTAAAGACTACGATAATCTAAATTAGTTGAACCAACGATAGTAAAATTGTCATCAAAGATTCCCATTTTTGAATGACTTAAAACATGTGAATATTCATAAATTTTAACACCAGCTTCTAATAACTCATCATAATAAGTACGACAAATATCTAATAATAAATAACGATCTAAAATTCCTGGTAAAGATAAACGAACATCAACTCCAGAATAAGCACTATTTTTTAAAGCAGTAATTAAATCACCTGTTGGAATTAAATAAGGTGTGCTAATTCAAACACGAGTTTTTGCCATACTAATATATTTAATAAATAAATCTTTTTGAATTGTTTCTTTTGTTAATGGTCCATCATCAACAATTTGAACAATCGCATTACTTTTAATTGTTATTTTAACCTTATTAGGTGGCACATCTAAGATTAATCCTGTAGCAAATTGTCAATCTTGACGAAAAATTAATTCTAGAGACTTAACAGCATCACCAACTAAACGAACTTGAGTATCACGTCAAAAACCTTTGTTAGATAAATGAATATAACTATCTGCTAAATTAATCCCTCCTGCATAACCAATTTTTCCATCAATAACAACATCTTTACGATGATTACGAAAATTATAACTTCCAGTTAAAAAAGGTAAACGAATCGGAGCAAATTGACGAAAATTAACACCAATTTTTTTAATTTGTTGAATCATATTCGTAGATAAAGTAAAGTATGAACCAACATGATCATAAAGTAAATAAATTTTAACGCCCTCTTTAATTTTTTCTTCAAAAATTGTTAAAATAATTTCTAATAATTCACCATCACTAATAATATAGTAATTCATAAAAATATATTTTTTAGCAGTTTTTAAGTCAGCAATTAAATGCTGATATTTTTTAGGACCATTAAATAAAACTTCAACATTAGTATTTTGATAAAATGGTCGAGAAGCAATTTTAGTAGTATAAATTAAAAGTGGTAAATCTTCTGGTCTAATATCACGATCTTCTTTATTAATAATTTTATTAGTAAAACTTCAATCTTCTTGCTTATAAAAATATTTAAATAATTTTAAGTGCGTTTTTTGTCTTTTACGATAACGATATGGTCGGCCAAAAACTCAATATAAAAAAATTCCTAATAATGGAAAACAGACTACAACCATAATTCAAGCTAATTTAACTTCAAATAAACGATTAGTAATATAAATAATTATTGTTGTTAAAATTGTTGAAATAAGAATAATTAGAAATATTATTCAAGAATAAGGCATAAGTTGATCAATTAATAAATAAATAAGTGCTCCAATTAAAAGTAAATATAACGTGATTGATAAAAAAAGGTTAATTTTCTTTTGCATTCTTACTCCTTGATATCCAAAAACTTCTTAAAACTTTTTTGGTATTATCTTTTAATTCAAGTATTTACCTAAATTATACTAGCAAATTTCCCTAAAATAAAAAAAATAAAAAGCCAAATGGCTTTTTTTAAACTGGCGGAGCAGAAGAGATTCGAACTCTTGCAACATTTTTCAATGTCCTACTTGTTTAGCAAACAAGCCTCTTAACCACTTGAGTACTACTCCAATATTATTTATATTAACAAATAATATTATAACGATAAAAGTAAGTTAAGTAAATTTTTTTTTGAAATAATTTTACTTATTAATTAATTCTTGATATATTTTTTTTAAATCATCAATAAAATTTTCTAATGAATTATTATTGTTAACAATATAATCAACTTTTTTATCTAAAATTAAATGATTTTTTTGTAAATTTAACAAGCTATCAGCATCACTATCACTAACATGATCACGATCTTTAATTCTTTTAATTTGTAACTCATGATTAGATTTAAGCAATAATACTTTATCAACTAAATAATCTAAATTAGCATTAAATAAAACAGCACAATCAAGAATAACTAATCGTTCTTTTTTATGTTGATTTACTTCTCGAACAATAATTTTTTTCATTTCTGGTCAAATTATTTCTTCTAATTTAACTAAAAATTCATAATTTTCAAAAGCATATTTTCTTAACGCTAAAAGATTAACAGTATCATCATTTTGATTTAAAAAATTTTCACCAAATTTTTTGACAATTTTTTCTTTTGTTTCTGGCAAATTATAAACATATTTAACAATTAAATCAGCAGAAATAACAAATGCACCCTTAGTTTGAAAAAAACTTGTTGCTGTTGATTTACCAGCACCCGATTCTCCAATAATTCCAATAACCATATTTTAATCCTCTTTTTTTTCTTTAATTTGATAACTTGCTAACATACCAATCATTGCTGCATTATCAGTGCAATATTCCAAACTTGGAGCAATAAAATTAATTTTAGGATATTTTTCCTTTAAAGCAAAAAAATTATTTCGTAAACCACTATTAGCACTAACTCCTCCTGCTAAGACAACAGTTTTTGGATGATATTGTTTAATTGCTAATTCTAATTTAATAATTAAAATTTTAACAATAGTTTTTTCTAACGAACAACTAAAGTTAGCAATATTTAACTTTTTACCTTCTTGAGCAATAACTTTTGCTGCCGCTGACTTTAAACCACTAAAACTAAAATCTAATGTTTGATCATTTTTTGGTAAAGGCAAAGAATAAGTATCTTGACCTTTTTTTGCTAATTGATCAATTTCAGGTCCACCAGGATAAGACAATCCTAACATTCGTGCTACTTTATCAAAACACTCACCAACCGCATCATCAAGCGTTTGACCTAAAATTTGAAATTGTAAATGTTCCGTTGGCAAATAAAGTAGTTGTGTATGACCACCACTAACTAATAAACCTAAAACTGGAAATTGTCATTGGTTTTCAATTAAACTAGCATAAATATGACCAAATAAATGATTACAAGGAACTAAAGGCTTTTTTAAATAACTGGCAATTGTTTGTGCTACTACTTTACCAACATGTAAACAACTAATTAAACCTGGAGTACTAGTATAAGCAACATAATCAATTACTTCAAGTTTAATTTTGGCTTCTTTAATCGCTAAACTTAAAACATAATCAATATTTTCACTATGAGCTCTGGCAGCTAATTCTGGAACAACACCACCATATTTTTTATGAAGACTAATTTGAGAAGAAACAATATTGCTTAAAACTTTTTGATTTTGAATCACAGCAACACTAGTTTCATCACAACTAGTTTCTATTGCTAAAATTGTCATTAATTTTTCTTTCTTGATAATAACTAATTGCTGATTCTAAAGCTAAAATCATCATTTTTTTAAAGTTTGTTTCTCTCATATTGGCATCAATTGATTCACTTGTTGTAAAAGAATCAGAAACAGTTAAAATGCAACCAGCACTTTTTTTCAAATACTTAGCATTAGCAAATAAAGCAAAAGATTCCATTTCAACACCTAAAGTTTCTCTAATTTTTTGATTGGTTTTTCATTCATCACCATTAGCACGATAAAAAACATCACTAGAATGAATCAATCCAGTTTTCAAATTAATTTTATCATGTTGAAATTTTTCAGTTTGATCTAACTTTTTTGCTACTTGAGTAATAACTTCAGTAATATCTTTTGAACTAGCAATTGTATCATCATTAATATCAGCAGCAAATTTAGCATAAGTTGATTCACTATAAGCCTTATTAACATTAATAATGTCATAAACTTTAACATGTTCTTGATAAGCACCCATTGAACCAATACGAACAATACAAGCAACATCATAAAATTTAAATAGTTCATAAGAATAAATGCCAATTGATGGCATTCCCATACCACTACCAGCAATTGTAATTCGTTTACCTTTATAAGTACCAGTAAACATTAACATATTACGAACATGATTAATTTCAACAACATTTTGTAAAAAGTTTTCAGCAATAAATTTTGCTCGTAATGGATCACCAGGCATAAGAACAATTGGTGCAACTTGATTTTTATTAGCTTTAATATGAACGGTTGGAGTAAAATTTCCTTTTTCCATATTTTATTGCTCCTTTATCATCTTTAAAATAAAATTAATTTTACCTTTTTGCCTTATTAAAAGCAACTCCCAATGCTTTTGGTGCTTTGCTTCATTTTGAAGTAAATATTAATACTAATAAAGAAACAACAAAAGGTAAAGTATTAAACAATTCTTTATTTGTCACAACCCAATTTGAAACACCATTTTGATAACTAATTCTTCCTGCTGTTGTTTCAAGAATAGCAAATAATGCCGCACCAATTGTTACTAATGAAACTCGTCATTGACCAAAAATTAATATTGCTAAAGCAAGAAAACCATTACCACTAACATTGCCACGGAAAGTGCCACTAGCATAAATTGTAAAAACACCACCAGCAATTGCTGCTAAAAAACCTGATAATAATACAGCAGAATATCTTCTTTTAATAACATTAATTCCAGCTGCATCAGCAGCATTAGGATTTTCACCTGTTGCAATATGTCGTAATCCTCATTTAGTAAATTTAAGCGCTAAACCAATAATAACAATTGCTAAAACTGCTAATAATAAGTAAAGATTAAAAAATTCACTTTTACCAACTTTTGGTAAATGATAAATTGTATTAAAGGCAATCAAACCATTATTAACTGGTAATTGTACAACAAATATTGCAATTGCTGCTGCTAAAACATTAATTGCAACACCAGAAATAATTTGATCTGCTTTCAAGGTAATTGAAGCAAAAGCATGAAGACTAGCAAATAAAACACCAACCAATCCCGCACATAGTAAAGCAAGAATTTGTGATCAATTTCCTAAACTACCACCAACTCATTTAGCAAAGTTAGCAAAAACTAACGCACCAATAATCATCATTCCTTCAATACCAATATTAATGACTCCTGATCTTTCCGAAACTAAACCTGATAAAGCACCAAAAATTAAGACAACGAATATTAAACTAGAATTTTCTAAAATTATTTTTAAAACATCCATTTAATTATTTTCCTCATCTTTCTTATTTGCTTTAGTTACTTGTGATGTTTGATTTTCGTTAATATTAGTTCCAATAAAACCATTAGGATCATTAGAATTTTTAGCTTTTTTTGTTTGTTTATAATTTAATAATTGTTCTTTTCTTGTTTTTTCAATTGTTGCTAATTGTTGATTCTCATTATTAATTAGAGCAAGAAATTGTTGATTAAAAATATTAGTTTCTGTTTCACGGTGTTGTTTTAATTCAATTCAATTACTACGATAACTTGCCTTTATTTTATGAATATTTTCCTCATAAATCATTTTTGCCGTAATATAATTATCTAAACTTTGACCATATAAAATTTTTTTTGCATTTATCGCTTGATGATTAATACCAATTGTCCCAGTTGTTCAAATTTTTTGATATTCTTGGCGATAAAAATTCTTTAAAGCTTTTCGTTCTTGTTGAACTTGTACTTTAGCAACTTGAACATTTTCTTTTTTAGTAATTAGTAAATCATATAATTCTTGTTTTTTAATTGCTTTTGTTTGTTTATCTGTCGTATTTCTAATTATTTTTTTCAAATCTCGAACTGCTTTATTATTTTTTCTTCTTACTTGAAAAATATTTCTTCATCCTTGAAAAATATTACTTAAATGTTGATAATATTGCGTTCTTGCTTTAGTAAAATTAACATTTAAAAAGCGAATTGAGGCTTTAAATGGTTCAAATTTTGCTAACAAAACAGCACAAGCAGCAGAATAAATAATTACTCCAAAAATAACATCACTAAGTGAAGCGGGTATGTTCAATCCAACACTACCAATTGGACCACCACTTTTAATTACACCTCAAAGTAAAGCAGCACCAACAATTCCAAAAGCATTAATTTGTCCAACCAAAGCAACCGAAATTCCATCAAACCCAATTGTTGGCAAATCATCACTAGCAAAATTTAAAGAAGGATTCATACCAACATAATAAATAACAGCCATTACTCCTGCTAAAGCACCGGAAATAACAAAAGCAGTAAAAGCATATTTTTTACGAGAAATTCCAGCATAATCAGCAGCAAAAGGATTTAATCCAACTGTTTTTACTTTATACCCTAAAGTTGTCTTCTTAAAAATAAATCAAACAAAAATAACTAAAAGCAAGGCAATAATAAGTGGCAAAATAAATTTATAACCACCAATTGCCAAATTCATACTTTCATGAATTGGAGCAGAAGTACCACTGCCATCATTATATAAATCACCACTTGTTGTAAAAATTCATTTAATTAAATATCAAATTGTTCAATTTAACAAGATTGATGTCACTACTTCATGAATATTAAACAAAACTTTTAAAGCAATTGTCACAATTGCAACTAACATTGCTGCTAAAATTCCAGCAATAAAAGCAACAAAAATTGCAAGTGGTTGTCTTAAATCATATCTAACACCAATGGCAATAACTACAGCACCAGCAGCTAACATTTGGCCAGTAACTCCAATGTTAAACATCCCTGATTTAAAAGATACTAATAATGCTAAACCAGCAACAATAAAAATTGTTCATCACACTAATGTTGTATCTCAGTTATTATAACCATAACTACTAAAAGCAAAAAATAATAAGTAATGAAAATAAGTTATAGGGTTATTACCAGTTGCTAAAATAACAATTACACCAATTAACAAACCTAAAATAACAGCAAAAACTGAACCTTTAATCTTATTAAGACCACCTTTTAAGTCTTCTGATTCTAAATAAAGTCTAGTTCGGCGTTTTCAAAATCAAGTTTTTTGTTGAAATTTTTCTTTCATTATCTTCTCCTACTTTGTTTTTTTAACATTTTGTGTTTCTTTATCAATTTTATTTCAAACTTGACCAGCCATCATTGAACCTATTTCTGCTTTTTTGACACTTTTTGCTAATACATCACCAGTAACTTGACCTGAATGTAAAACAACAATCCGATCTGCTAATGTCATCACTTCCGATAATTCATAAGAAATTAATAGCACAGCATTACCTTTAGTTTTTTCTTCTAAAATTCGTTTATGAATATACTCAATTGCTCCAATATCTAAACCACGAGTTGGTTGAGCAATAATTAAAATTTGATGTTGCCGGATTAATTCCCGACCAACAACAGCTTTTTGTTGATTACCACCAGAAAGCCCTCGTGCTAAAGCAAAACCACTTTTGCTACCACGAACATCATAATTTTTAAGAATCTTTTGCGCATAATATTGAATTGCTTTTCTTCTTAATAACCCAACTTTTGAAAAGGGATATTGATCAATATTTTGTAAAACCATATTATCAATAACTGTATAGTCTAAAACTAAACCATATTTATGTCGATCTTCAGGAACATGACTTAAACCACGCTGATATAATTTTTTCGCATTAAAATTAGTTACTTCATTATTATTAAAGAAAACTTTACCTTTTGCTACTTTCATTAAACCAGTTAAACTATAAATTAATTCACTTTGACCATTACCTTCAACACCAGCAATTGCTACAATTTCTCCTGCTTTAATTTCAAGATTGAAATTTTCTAAACCTAAAACTTGCTCTCTAATATCATCAGAAACATCTTTAACACTTTGAAATCCTTTTTTAAGGATAAACTTAAATTTATTTCAAAAATTTAACGCTGGTAACTGATTAATACTATTCATTTTTCTAACATGTAAATTTTCAATTTTCAAAACAACTGGTCCCAAACTAACTTTGCCTTGATTTTTGATTGGTACAATTTCATGACCAACCATTAAAGCAGCAATTGCTTTAGCACTTTGTTTTTTTGTTGGAAAACTATCAATTACTTTACCATTTCTAATTACAGTAATACTATCAGCAATTGCTTTTACTTCATCTAATTTATGACTAATAAAAATAATCGTTTTCCCAGCTGCTTTTAATTCTTTAATAATGGTTAATAAACTAGTAATTTCTTGCGGTGTTAAAACTGCTGTTGGCTCATCTAAAACAATAATATCTGCTCCACGATATAATACTTTTAAAATTTCTACTCTTTGTTGCATACCAACGCTAGCATTTTCAACTTTTAAATTAAGGTCAACATTTAATTTATATTTCTCAGAAAGATCACTAATTACCTTTTTAGCTTTTTTAAAATTCAATCATTGTCATTTAATAACTGCTTCATGACCCAAAATAATATTTTGCAACATTGTAAAATTATCAACTAATTTAAAATGTTGATGAACCATACCAATTCCCAATTGTCCTGCTTTAATTGAATTAGCAATGATTACTTCTTTACCATTAATTTTAATTAAACCTTTAGTTGGCTGATATAAACCAAATAAAATTGACATTAAAGTTGACTTGCCAGCACCATTTTCACCAACTAAAGCATGAATTTCACCTTTTTTAACTTTTAAAGAAATATTATCATTAGCAATAATCGTATTTAAAAATACTTTAGTAATTTCTTGCATTTCTACTGCATATTCTTGATTTTTTTCAACTTTATTTACCATTTTGCTAACCCTTTCTTTCTTTTTTATCTTAAGCAATTAAGATTAATTTAAAGTAAATGGATTTATCTTTTGACCGGAACTTCATAAATCATTAGTATTTTCAGCTAAAACTTTTTGTCATCCTTGCGAAATTTGATCTAAAAAACCATCAGGAGCAATTAAATTATTACTATTAATAATATCATCATATATTAATTCAATTGCTTGATTTTTTGCAATTCCAACAAAATCTGAGCCACCACGATATTCTGCTGGTTCTTTAAAAGTTGTCTCAATTTCTTCTGAACTAATTGGATTATGTTCTGTCGTTTCATCATAACCAATTGCTCGTCATAACATATAATCAACTGATGTTGCAACATTTTTTAAAGCTGAAGTAATAAAACGATCAGCTGCTTCATGATATTGTAATTGTTGATCAGTATCAACACCAATCACTTTACCATTACCTTTATTTGCCAAAGCAGCCAAAGTATCAGAAATTTGCGGACCTGCAACTGGAAAAATAATATCAGCACCATTATTAACTAAAGAACTATTAATTGCTTTCGATGCCGGAGAAGCCTGATTAAAATTACCACTAAATTGATTTTTTAAAGCAAGAAAATTAATTTTTGGTAATGCAGCACTAACATCATAATTAGGATTTAATTTCTGAACTCAATTTTTTAAAGTTTGATTAAAATCTCCGGTACTATTATTAACTAAATCTAATCCTCAATAAAAACCATACATATAACTTGTTACTGTCGGAATATTAAGTCCACCATAAGTTGCCATTTTTAAATCATCAAAACCACCATATTCATCAGTATGTGCAATTAATCAAACAGCGCCAGCAATTGCTGCCATTAAACCAGATTGCTCTGCATTATATAATAATCCTGCTAAGTTTTTATTAGCAGATTCTACTTCAGGTGTATCACCATCAACATAAATGTAACGCATAAGATTTTTTAAAGTCGAATTTTGGGCGCGAACTAAAGCAGAATTTTGGACAAAACCAGAAGCAATTGTTACCGCACTATTTAATACTACTGCTTGTCCATAACTTTGGATAAAAGTATTTTCATCAATCGTTAACGGAACAATTGGAGTAATAATTACTTGTTTATTTTTTAACTCATCAGGACGATTAGTTCATTGTTGAAATTCTTTCTGAAATTTTATTACACCAAGATAAGATGATTCATTAAAAGATTTATCTTTAACTGGATGACCATCAGTAACAATTGAAATTCTAATAACATTACCATTAATAAACGGATTAGTACAAGCAATAATTGAACTAGTCGTTACGCTAGAAAAAGCAATGGCTATTAAAACTTTAATTATTTTTTTCATTAATTGCATCCTTTCATGTCATAATTTAATACATTTTAATACAAAAATAAAAAAGAGAAAGCAAAAAACTTTCCCTTTTTTAATATTTATTTAAAATTAATTTTATTGTTTTCATTCTTACTCCTAAACTTAACTAATAAAGTTAATTTATTCACCATCTTCAAACTTAGGACGATATTTAAGATTATCTTTATCAATCAAATTTTGTCAAGCATTATTTCATTTCTTTGCATCAGTGCTACTTGCTAAATCATTATTAAGATCAACATATGCAGCAGAAACTTTTGTTGCTAAATCTCAGTACTTATTATCAACTAATGTTTGATAAATTTCTTCAATTGGTTCATTATTAGAAATCCCAGTAGATTTTTCACCACTAAGTGGCAAGTATTCTCCTGTACCATTAAAATACTCATCACCAGACTGACTACTAATTTCATTATTTGTTTCATCTTTTGTTAAGTTAAAAGAATTTCACAACATTCAATTAATTGAAGAGCGAATTTTTTTTAAAGCTGAAGTAACAAAATAATTTTTAGCATAATCATATTGCAAACTTTGATCAACATCAACACCAATAATTTTAGCTGAACTATTATTTTGTGAATTTTCAATTGCTGAAATTAAATCAGTTGTTTGTGATCCAGCAACCGGTAGAACTATATCATTTTTATTTTCATTAATCAATTGATTAGTAATATTTTTAGCATCTAATGAACCTGAATTAAAACCATTAGAAAAACTATTTTGTAATTTATCAAAAATAATATTTTGATTTGTCAAATCTGTTTGGCTTAATAATGATTTTCCAAGATTAGTACGAATCGCATTAACCATTAATAAAATATTACTATCAGTATCTTTATATTGATTAAAATATTCAACACCTCAATAATAGCCCATCATTGTTCTAACAATCACATCAGATGGCAAACCACCAAAAGTTGACATTTTTAAACCACCATTAGTTTCATATTTTTCATAATTAGCAACTAATCAAATTGCTCCAGCCAGACCAGATAAAAAACCTGATTGATCTGATGCATAAGTTAAACCAGCAACATTAATTGGACTACTAAGTTCTGCGTCAACTAAAATAAATCGGACACCTAATTTTTGATAAACTTGCTGCAATTTTGGTGTTAAAGCACTAATATGATGAAAACCAATACAAATGATTGTTTTAGCACCAGCATAACTAGCAATATTATAATTATTTTGTAATGTTGTTAAATCACCATCTTTAGAAGCAATTGATTTTAAACGCATTTTTTGATTGGCTCAATTTTCAAAACCAGACAGTTGACTAATTAATTCACGATTTTCATTAAATTCGGCAACAAAATCTTTGCTACCTTCAAGTACTTGCTGATTAAATGCTTTATCAAATAAATCACCACCATCAGTAAGGATTCAAACTTCACCCAAACTAGCAGGTCGACAAGCAACAAGAACAATTGCACTATTTAAAAAAAATAAACTAATACCAAAAAGTTTTAATAATTTTTTCATTTTCAACACCTATTATAATAATTACTTTATCTTATTATAAAATTGATATAAAGTATACATAATTATTATAACTTTTTAAAACAATAAGTTTTCTTCTATCTATTAGTAAAATTCAACTGACCCTTACTATAAGCATCAATAATAACTCGTGCCGAATGAATTGGATTATATAAAATATTTGTTTTAATTTCTGAATGAGCTAATAATAATTTTAAAAATAAGTCAATATCACTTTCTTTTAAAATAAAATTATTAGTAATCGTATTAATATCTTTAATATCAACATTTAAAGCAATCAAAATCTTTTCTAATAGTCCCCATGAAGTTCTTTTAGCATTACTTTCAATTCTACTAATTGTTGCTTGCCTTACACCAACAATTTCGCCTAAACGCACTTGCGTTCATCCAAGTCTTAACCGCTTCTTTCTAATTTCAGTTTCAATGGCCACTATCAAACCCCTTTCTCAATTAATTTTAAAAAAATATCAAATTTATTATTAAACTAAAATAAAAAAGCAATAAATTATTATCTAATATTTGTATAAATTAACGAAATTAAAGTGGTACCTATTTTAAAAGAAAATAAAAAAAAGATTTTAATAAAAATTAAAACCTTAAATAAAAAGTTATTAAATTAATGGGGCGGCTGATGGGATTTGAACCCACGAATGTCGGTTCCACAAACCGATGCGATAGACCGCTACGCCACAACCGCCATTTTTAAAACCTAATATATTATACATTAAAAATTATTACCAAAAAAGGTTTTTTTCAAATTCTTGTTCAAGTTAAAATGATTTTAATCTTTTTTAAAAAATTTATGTTAGTATTAATTTAAAGTAAACTTTAAACTATTGAGGCTACAAGTGAACACTATCAAATTTAAAATTACTAATAAAATAAAAAATAAAATAAAAATAATTAACAATCAAGAAGCAAATTTAAAAAAACAAAAAGATTTTTTCACTAAAAAGAAAACAAATTTTTGATTCTTTTTTATTCCAATATTAATTATTGTTCTTGCTAATATTGGTCTTTTAATTGCTACTAGTTGATATTCAATTGATTTTAAAATTGCTGAAGTAATTTCAAAAGGATTATCTACTGAATTTGGTAAATATTGAAGTCGCGGTTATGGTTATTCAGGAAATACTGAATTAATTGCCGTGATGATGATTTATATTGCACTTTTATTTGAATCAATATTTTTAAAAAAAATTGCACAAAAAAAATTATGATGAAAAGAAAATTATTGAATTGTTAATATATATTATCTTGCTGCAATTATTGGCTTTCTTGCTTTTAGTATTTCAAGAGTAACTTGAATTGCACTTAGAAATGGTACTTTTGGACCAAAGATTGATACTACTTTACTAGATAGCATTAAATATCGGGTAACAGGTGGAATTGTCGCAATCATCTATCAAACAATAATTTTAGGTTTTGGTTTCTATTATGTTCGTTATAAATTAGCTAAAACCAATCGCCTACTAACAGAACATTTATGATTTAAATCTGCAAAAGTATTAACATTTTTTGTCTTTGGTTATATTATTGTCCTAATTTTAAAAGGAACAATGAATCGAGTTTATTATTTTAATACCATCTTTGGTGATTTATTTGAAGCATTTGGAAAAAAACACCCTGAATTAGTTCAGAAATATTTAGAAACTCCTCATTCTGGAATTGGTTTAGGTTACGGTGCTCCGTCTCTTGGTGAACCGGGTGGTTTTAATAACAACATTCCTCCAGAACTACAATATCCATGATGAAAATCTTCCTTGCCATTAAGATATGATCCTAATATGCCACATTATAAAAATCCTTGACAACTAGCTTTCCCAAGTGGTCATATGAATGCAACTTGTGGTGTTGGATCATTACTATATATTTTTTATAAAAAAAATAATAAAGGTAAGGCTAACTGATGAATTAAGACTTTCTTTATCATTTGAATAATTCATTTTCTTTCAATGAATTTTGCTTTAGTTATGGAAAGAATGCATTGAATGTCTGATACTGCATTTACAATTATTCTTACAAGTATCATTGCTATTATTGTTAACTTTGTTATGAATAAACTATTTGCTAAAAAATTAAATCTTTTAAAAACTAACAAACAAGAATTATTACCAACACCAGCACCATTAATATCATCACCTAAAAAAGTAAATATTATAAAAAATGAAAAGTACAAATTATTTTAAAATTATAATCTAATCATAAAGTAGTAAGAGTTTAAAAAGATACTTACTACTTTTTATTTTAAATATTAATCAATTATTCTGTGCCAAGAATAGTTTCATTAAAAATATAATAGATTTTAATAGCATTATTTAGGTAATTAAATTGAATTTCATTATTAGAATCTTCTTGTTTTAAAAGTTCTCATGTTTGCAATTCATTATTATCTTTGGCATTATAATGATATTTTTTCATCATAATTGAAATATTGTCTTGATTAATATAAATACTTGGTAAATATGACATTTCTTTAATTAAATCTTGTAGTTCTTGTTTTTGTGCTTCAGAAAGATTTGCCGGTCAATCATATTGATTATTAGTAGGAATCAAAATGATTGAATCAATTGATTTTTTGAGCTTAGCTGCAAAAATTAAATAGTTTTCAGAATTTATTTCACCAATATTTTTAGCAATTAAATCAAAAGCTCCTAGTTTTTTATATTTAGTATATTCATCTTTTTGATTCATTTCAGAAAGATTTACTGCATTAAGAGTAGTTGACATCAACATTCCAGCAAAAATTCCGATAATTGGACCAAAATATAAAATAGCAAGTAAGAAACCTTTAAAATTGTTTTTTTTCATTTTAGTGACTATACCTCAAGAAAAATCTAAATCATTAATTTTCCCATTAACAACTAAACGATTATTACTTTTTTCAATTCAAGATAATTCAATAAATTTTTCTATATTAATTTTTGGATCTTTTGAATAAATTTCCTGACAAATTGGCATTACATTAAATAGTTCGGTAATATTAGTAATTTTAAGATTATTTATTTTTTCTAATTGATTATTATTTTTTTTGAAATAATATTGATACAAATCTTTTGATAAGTATTTAATGCCAATTCGTCTACTTATATATAAATTAAAAAATGTTAAAAGAATAAAACAACCTAGTGAAATTCAAATTATGTACATATGATTTTGAAAAAAAGAAATTTTAAGACTTCAAGAAGCTCAACCTCCACCAATAAAAATTAGTAGTAAAAATCAAAATCAATTGCAAAAAATTAATAAGAATAATCTAAGTTTAGGACTTATTTGTTTAACTTCAAGTTCATTTTTTCCATCATTATTACCCATCTTGCCCTCTTTACTTTTTCAAAATATCATCATAATTATTTCATATTATTTTTCAAATCATTAATTAAAATGTTAATTTTTATTGATATTAAACAAAGTCTTTTCAGCTTCAAAATTGCTTTTATTAAAAATATGATAGATTTTAATAGCATTATTTAGGTAATTAAATTGAATTTCATTATTAGAATTTTCTTGTTTTAAAAGTTCTCATGTTTGTAATTCATTATTATCTTTGGCATTATAATGATATTTTTTCATCATGATTGATATTGTATCTTGATAAATATAAATGCTTGGTAAAAATGACATTGCTTGAATTAAAGTTTCAAGTTCTTGTTTTTGATTTTCAGAAACATTTATTGGTCATTGATATTTATTATCGTTAGGAATTAAAGTCATTGAATTATTTCGTTTTTGAAGTTTAGCAGCAAAAATTAAATAATTTTCAGAGTTTACTCTACCAACATTATAAGGAAATAAGTCAATTCCTCCTAATTTTCTATGATAATCAAGTCTATATCGAACTCATCTTGGTTGAGCATAAATAGCATTGACAAACATTTGTGGGAATAATCCAAGAAAAATTCCTAAAATTGGACCAAAGTATAAAATAGCAAGTAAGAAAACTTTAAAATTAGTCTTTTTCATTTCTGTAACTATTCCTCAAGAAAAATCTAAATCATTAATTCTTCCATTAACAACTAAACGATTAGCACTAACTTCAATTTGTGATAGTTTTTTAAATTCTCGTTTTGTTCTATATTCAAATCTTTTATTTTTTTGATATATTTCATCACAAATTGGTAGTACATTAAATAACTGGGTAATATCAATAATTTCAAGATTTTTTATTTTTTGAAGTTGCTCATTATTTTTTTGAACATAATATGAAAACCAATTTTCTTGTAAGTATTTAATTCCTATACCCATAATAAAAAGTCTATGAAATAAAATAGGCGAAAGTGAAACAAAGAGAAATATCATTGCTCAAATTAAATTATAGTTTTTTTCTTTTGAGATCAAGATTATCATACAAATAGGAAGAACAAAAGGTATTATGGTAATATATCAGTTAAAAATAATGAATAAAAATAATCTAAAATTAGGATTTATTTGCTTGACTTTAATCTCACTTTTTAAATTATTATTACGCATTATTAAACTCCTTATTTTTAAAAATATCATCATAATTATTTCAGGTTAAATTTAAATCATTAAAGTATGTTGAATTATTTTTTAATGAATTATCAATAATGATCTTTATCAGAAGTTAATATGGTTGCAGTTAAAGTTCCAACAATTGTTCCTGACAAAAATAATGATCCACCAATGATTACTCAATAATGTCCTCGTTTTTTCATTTTTAATTTTTCCCTCAACTTATTAGATAAATTTTAGCACTAATTACTTTAATCTTAAAATTTAATTAAATAGTTTCATTAAAAATATGATAGATTTTAATAGCATTATTTAGGTAATTAAACTGAATCTCATTATTAGAGTTTTCTTGTTTTAAAAGTTCTCATGTTTGTAATTCATTATTATCTTTGGCATTGTAATAATATTTTTTCATAATAATTGAGATATTATCTTGAGTAATATAAATAGTTGGTAAATATGACATTTCTTTAATTAAATCTTGTAGTTCTTGTTTTTGTGCTTCAGAAAGATTTGCCGGTCAATCATATTGATTATTAGTAGGAATCAAGATGATTGAATCAATTGATTTTTTGAGCTTAGCTGCAAAAATTAAATAGTTTTCAGAATTTATTTCACCAATATTTTTAGCAACTAAATCAAAGCAACCTAGTTTTTTATAATTAGTATATCTTTTTTCTTTTTTACTTATTTTAAACAAATCTACTGAGTTAAGAAGGATTCTTATTTGCAATATAAAAACTAGTCCTAGGATTGGACCAAAATATAAAATAGTAAGAAATAAGCCTTTAAAATTCTTTTTTTTCATTTTAGTCACTATACCTCAAGAAAAATCTAAATCATTAATTTTTCCGTTAACAACTAAACGATTATTACTTTTTTCAATTCATGATAATTCAATAAATTTTTTTATACTAGTTTTTGGATCTTTTGAATAAATTTCCTGACACATTGGCTTAACATTAAATAATTGTGTGACATTAGTAATTTCAAGACTTTTTATTTTTTGAATGTCTTGATTATTTTTTTGAAGATAATATTCTTGTAAATCTTTTGGTAAATATTTAACTCCAATTTTAATACTTATATATAAATTAAAAAATGTTAAAAGAAAAAAAAGACCTAATAAAATTCAAGCCAGATACATATGTTTTTGGAAAAAAGGAATTTCAAGAATTAAAGGTTTAAATCTTGATACAACAAAAATTAGTAAAAAAGTTCATAGTCAATAAGAAAAAATTAATAAAAATAATCGTAGTTTTGGGTTTACTTGTTTAACTTTAATTTCATTTTTTCCATCATTATTACCCATCTTGCCCTCTTTACTTTTTCAAAATATCTTCATAGTTATTTCAATTTAGATTTAAATCATTAAAATATGTTGAATTATTTTTTAATGGATTATCAATATATGATAGTAAATTTTTAATGAAATATTCTTTATCATTATTATTGTAATTATTAATAAATTCTTTTTCTTGATTTTGAACATTAAAATATTTATTATTAAAGTTATTTCTTTCATTACTAAATGCTACAATAAAATCATCGGTAGTAACTGAATTTTCTGTCAGATATCCATATTTTTCTTGAATTGCTTTTTGTCAATTTTCAATTTGATTAGTAGTGAAAAACTTTGTTTCAGTAAAGGTTTGAGTATTCATAGTATCAAATTCTTTAAAAAATTGATTTTGATTTGCTAGTTCATTTAATTTACTATTAAATATTATTTTTTGATTCATATAATCATTTTCTTTATCATTTAAGTTATTAATAGTTATCGAAATATCATTCATTTGATAATCAAGTTCATTAATATAAGAGTTAATAGTATTTGATATATCACTATCAGGATTAGCAATTTTTGATTTTAAGTCTGCAAACATAATATTTTGAATTCCAAAATCTAGTGTTAAAAATGTCATTCCAACAAAAGCCACTATATATCCTATCATTTCAGCTGCGACTTCTATTGCGTGAATAAGAGTTTTTTCAAGTAATTGTACTATGGCTTTAAACACTACCTCTACTATATCTCTAATTTTACTTTTTTTATCAATTCATTCTTGAATATTATTAGTTTGTAAATTTAAATCTTTATTAGCTTGCTTTTCAACATTTGAATATTTTCAACTTAAACTTAAGGTCACTGCGACCAATGCTCAAGCTACTGGCGGAAATCATTCCATACCTATTTGAGCAGCAGATGCTATTATAGCTAAATTGAATCATATATCAAGCTTTGTTTCTCATGAATTGATTGAAGATAGCATGTTACTTAATAATATTTTGTGATTTTCAGCATCAATTTTCGTGATTAGTAATTGATTTTTGTTTCCTAATAATGTTTTAATTTCTTGATTAATATTAGCAATTTCATCATTAGTTTCATCAATTAATGAGTTATATAAAACTATTTTTTTATTTAGGAAAGTTTTAAGAATGTAACTCATACTCATTTTACTAATTCAGGCTTCTTGGGCACTTGTTAAATAGTTTTTAATTAAACTATAATCACTAATAGTTGCACCAATACTTCATTTATATAAATCAGTATTAGAACTTTTTAATTGCATATTATTTAAAGTATCATTTTGCAAGTTATTTTGTTTAACATAAATATAATCATAGTATTCGTAAAATTGCATTAAGATTGGTTTAACAAGATCAATTTTACTTTGCACTTGATAGGTATTTTCATTGTTTCAAATTATTCTTTGAGAAATTGAGTTGATGATTTTATTATCTAAATCTAATAGTTCTGACGCTTTAATAATTTCATTGGTTTTTGTGACACCAGTAATTTTTTTAGTTAATTCTAAATATTGATTTACTAATTCAGGTGCTATTTCTGCTTTTAATAATGTATTTTTAACTTTATTAAAATCATACTTTTGATAAGGATTGATATTTCAATAATGAGCTTTATCAGAAGTTAATATCGTTGCAGTTAAAGTTCCAACAATTGTTCCTGACAAAAGTAATGTTCCACCAATGATTAATCAATAATGTCCTCGTTTTTTCACTCTAATTTTCCCCCGACCTATTACATAAATTTTAGCACTAATTACTTTAATCTTAAAATTTAATTAAATAGTTTCATTAAAAATATGATAGATTTTAATAGCATTATTTAGGTAATTAAACTGAATCTCATTATTAGAATTTTCTTGTTTTAAAAGTTCTCATGTTTGTAATTCATTATTATCTTTGTCATTGTAATGATATTTTTTCATCATAATTGAAATATTATCTTGATTAATATAAATACTTGGTAAATATGACATTTCTTTAATTAAATCTTGTAGTTCTCGTTTTTGTGTTTCAGAAATTTTTGTTGGTCATTGATATTGGTTATCAGTAGGAATTAAGGTGAATGAATCATTTTGTTTTTGCAGTTTAGCAGCAAAAATCAAGTAGTTTTCTGAATTTAATTTTGCAACATTATAAGGAAATAAATCCAAACCACCTAATTTTCTATATTTCTTAATCTTTGGTCTTCATAATAATGATGCTGGTACAAAAGAAATTTTTGTGTTAAGTATATTTGGTATTAAGCCAATAAAAATTCCAATAATTGGATTAAAATAAAGGATAGCTAATAAAAAAAAATTAAAATTATTTTTTTTCATTTTAGTAACTATTCCTCAAGAAAAATATAAATCATTAATTTTTCCGTTAACAACTAAACGATTATTGCTTTCTTCAAGTCATGATAATTCAATAAATTTTTGCTTTTGTTTGAAATATATTTCAGTACAAATTGGTGTTATATTAAATAAGTTATTAATGCTATTAATTTCAAAATTGTTGATTTTTTTAATCTGATTTGTGTTTTTTTTAACATAATGTTCGCATAAATCTTTTGGTAGATATTTAATTCCATATTTTATAAAGTTAAAGTGATAAAATATTGCATAAAAAAATATACTTATTATAAAAATAATAAATATATAAGAGTTTTTATTTAAATATGGGATTAATATTAAGCAAATAATAATTGCAATTGGTAAAAAGAATGCTAATCAATTAAAAATAATAAATAAAAATAATCTTAATTTTGGATTTATTTGAATTATTTTAATTTCTTTTTTTATATCATCCATCATTAATACTCCTTATTTTTAAAAATATCATCATAATTATTTCAGATTAGATTTAAATGTTTCGGTAAATTTTTGATTATTTGATAGTTCATTTAGTTTACTATTAAATATTATTTTTTGATTCATATAATCATTTTCTTTAATATTTAAATTATTAACAACTGCTGTGATATTGTTTATTTGATTATCAAGATTATTTATATAAAATATGAATGCATTTGATACATAGCTATTAGAATTAGCAATTTTTACTTTTTTAGTTATAAATTAACTATTAAGAACTGTTTTATACAAGTATAATCCTGAAGCAAGTGCTTTTGGATAACGATATTTTTCTGTTTGTTTTGGTGATAAATAATCATTAATCTCTGATAAAGTAATTTTATCATGATGATAATCTAACATTGCTGCCACTAAATATCGTACTTGATAACGAACAAAACCTTTAGCTTTAATCGCAATAATTACAGTTTTCTTTTTTCGATAAATTTTAATTTTTTTAATTGTTCGCATTGGATCATTTTTATCAGTTGGTTTTAAACCACTAAAATTATAAAAATAATGTTCACCAATAAATAACTTAGCAACTTTTTTTAACTTTCAAGTTGATAATTTTTGACTATATTGATACTGATAATTAATTTTAAAAGGATCAAAATTATCACAATTAATATAATAACGATATTCTTTATTTTTAACATGATCGCGTAAATTATAATCATTAGCTACGATTTTAACTTTTTTAATTTTAATCGCACCTTTAAAATGTTGATCTAATATTATTTTTAACTTTTCAACTTCAATCATAAATGGTAACGAAAAAGTAAATACTTGATCATAAGCATGAACACCTTTATCAGTTCTACTAGTACCATGAATTGTAATATCTTGATTAAAAGTTCTTGATAAAGTTTTAGTAATTACGCCCTCAATTGTTCTTAAATTATCTTGCTTTGCTCAACCAAAGAAACTACTGCCATCATAAGTAACTCAAACACAATATGTTGTTGCTTTTTGCTGATTATTTGCTTGTTTGACTTGTTGCTTTTTATTAGACATTTTAACTCCTATAAAACATAATGATCAATTGGAATCGCAGGCATAAATGATGGAATTTTATGATAAGTAATAATAAAAGCTAAAAGACCAACACCTAAAATAAAAAATAAAATATCTTTATAATTAATTTTAAATTGACGAAATCTTGTTCTTTTTCCTTGAGGGTCATAACCACGAGAATCCATCGCATAAGCTAAATCTTCGGCTTTTTGAAAGGCAGAAACTAATAAAGGAATAATTAATGATACCAAAGCCTTAATTTTTTCTCGAAAATGACCATTTTTCAAATCAACTCCTCTTGAAGCTTGTGCTTTCAAAATTCTACCTGCTTCATCAAATAAAGTTGGAATTGATCGTAAAGCAATAGAAATAATCATTGAAATAATATGAACTGGAAATTTAATTAATTTTAAGGGCATCATTAAATCTTCCAATGCTAAAGTTAAATCTAATGGTTGCGTCGTTGTTGTTAAAATTGTTGTCGTAATAATCATTAAATAAATTCGAATTCCAATATAAATACTACTGTAAATTCCTTTAAAAGAAACAGTAAGAAACTTTCAGTGTCAAAGTTGACCAATTTTCTTAATTGCTTCTGAATCACTTTGATCTGCTTTAATAATAAAACAATTAAGAATAAATAAAATGACGACAATGAATAACATTGGTACCAACAATCGACCTAATAAAGAAGCTGGTAATTTAGCACTAAAAAAAAGGATTAAGATAAAAACAGCAATAAAACAATAACCTGTAAAACCAGTATTAAAGAAAATTGAAACAATTAAAGAAATTAAAACTACCAATTTAATGCGAGGATCAACTTTATGAATAATTGAATTTAATGGTAAGTATCGACCAAAACTAACTTTCATTTTTATCTTCTCTGTTTTCTTTTTTCTTTATTTCACTATTTTTTAAAATTGTTGCTAATTGATCAATTAATTCTTCCGTACTACGAGCATTAATTTTACTTGTATCAAAGCCTGCAGCTGTTAAATGATAAATAAAATCATAAATCTTTGGTGGCTCAATTCCAGTTCTGGCAATTAATCCTTGATTTTTAAAGATTGAGACTGGATCGCCTTGAGTAAGAATCTTAGTTTCATGAAGTACTACGACTTCATCAGCAATTTCTAACACATGGTTCATATTATGAGTTACTAAAATAATTGTTTTATTTTCGTTTAGATTTAAACTAGCAAATAATTTTAATAATTCTTTTTCACCATCGGGATCTAAACCAGCTGTTGGTTCATCAAGAATTAAAGTTTTCCCTTCTAAAGCCAAAATTCCAGCTATTGCTACTCTTCTTTTCTGACCACCAGACAAATCAAAAGGTGAACGATTTAAATAACTTTCATCCAATCCAACCATTTTAAGATATTTTTTCGCAATTTCTTTTGCTTTAGCCTTTTTTTCACCAAAATTAACAGGACCAAACATAATATCTTTTTCAATTGTTTCTTCAAATAATTGATACTCAGGAAATTGAAAAACTAATCCAACTTGTTTACGAATTCCTTTAATATTTTTAATTTTTTTCTTTTTAGCTTTAATTAAAAAATCATCAATCAGAACTTCACCCTTTGTCGGAATTAGTAATCCATTAATATGTTGAACCAAAGTTGATTTACCGCTACCAGTTTCACCAATAATCGCAATAATTTTTTGATCAGGAAGAGTAAGAGTAATGTCTGTTAAAGCTTGATATTGATATGGAGTTTTTGGTGAGTAAATATAACTTACTTCTTTGAATTTAATCGGCATAAGTTTGCTATTAACTCCTTTTCATCTAAAGTTTTTGCAACTTTAACTCCTCGTTCTTGTAACCCTAAAACAAGTTTCAAAACAAAAGGAATATCTAAACGAATACTTTGTAAATATTCTCAATCTTTTAAAATTTCATCTGGTGTATCAAAACGAACAAGTTTACCACGATTCATAACAATTACTTTATCAGCATTTAAAATTTCATCCATATCATGCGTAATTGAAATAATTGTTTTTTTTCTTTCTGCTTTTAATTGCAAAATAATTTCTTTAACTTCACTTTTACCTTTTGGATCTAACATACTAGTTGCTTCATCAAAAATAATAATATCTGGTTGTAATGCTAAAACTGAAGCAATTGCCACTCTTTGTTTTTGACCACCAGATAATCATAATGGTTCGTGATCTAAATATTTTTCCATACCAACAGTTCGAGCTGCTTTTTCAACAATTGCTGGCATTTTTTTCGGATCTACTAAATGATTTTCTAATCCAAAAGCAATATCATCACGAACAGTTGCACCAATAAATTGATTATCAGGATTTTGAAAAACAATTCCTAAATGTTTACGAATTTTTTTAATATTTTTATTAGTTACTTTTTGATCAAAAATTTCAATATCACCTTTTTGGTTATGTAAAACACCCATAATGATTTTTGATAAAGTTGATTTACCAGAACCATTATGGCCAATAATTGTGACATACTCACCTTGATTAATACTAAACGAAACATCATCAATTGCATTTGGATAATCAGGTTTATAACGATAACTAACATTATTTAATTTTAAGGAAATATTATTTTGTGACATAAATTATTTCATCTCCATAAAAGACTAAATCTACATTGATACACTTAGTGCATATAAAATTATAACATAATTTATTTAATATTAATTTATATTTTTTATAAATAAGTAATTCAATAAATAAAACAAAAAATGATATTTTCATATCATTTCTTAAAAAATAAATAAGTAACATTATATTTTTTTCTTATTTTAAATAGACTTTTCAAAATGAACATGCTAGAATATTTTTATTAAGAAGGAGCAAGCCTTCCCATTCCCAACCTTAGCTGTTGGGGTTTTTTATGGCTAATTTTGATATTTCATATCTAAACTAGTCATCTTTAAGAGCTTCTTGATATTTCATCATAGCAACTTTACGAAAAAATCTACTTTTTTTATCAAGTTTAATTACTTTACCGTTAACATCTTTTCAAACATTGATAATTTCAGTTTCGTCAACTGTTCGTTCATAAATCGGTCTAACATATTGAATTTTATTATTAATCTTAATTGAAAAATAATCAGATTTATTTGAAATTGTAGTCATTATTTGAACTAGAAGATGATGATTTGGATAAACTTTAATAATAATTGCTGGTTGAAATCTTTGCTTACCATTTTCATCAAGATTATCTTTTAATGCTACTCAAATCCCTCGCCCTTTTCGCATTTTTTTTAAATCTCATTTTGGATTTTCAATATTATTCATAATAATTTACCTTTCTTTCTTTAATTATTTTTTAACATTAAAATATTCTTACTATAATATTCTTTAAGAAGGAGCAAAATTTCAAACGTCCAACCTTAAATGTCAATTTATTTTTATAACTATATTTATTCATTTTCATATTCTGATAAATTTTGTTCTTTTAGTTGATTTTTAATGATTTCATTTTCATTTTCTAAAATAATTTGATTACTTTTCAATTGTTTAATTTCTAAAGTTAATTTTTCAATTATTTTTCGTTCTATCTTTTTATCATCTTTTAATTGTTTAATTTCTAATGATTGATTTTTAATCATTTCATCTTTCATATCTAGATCTCCTTCATCTTGTTCAAGTGATTCTTGATACTCCATAGTTCTAACTTTTTTAAAAAAATCACTCTTTTTATCAATTTCAATAATCTCACCTTTTTCATCTTTTCACATAAACTTTACATCATTAATATCAACTGTTCGAAAATAAATTGGTCTAATATATTGAATCTTATTATTAATCTTAATTGAAAAAGCATCATATTCACTTGCTTGACTACTCATTAATTGAACTTTAACATGAGTTGGATAAACTTTAGTAATAATTCCTGGCCGATACTTTTGTTGACCATTTTTATCAAAATCACCTTTTAATCCAACTTTAATTCCACAACCTTTTCGAAACTTTTTTCAATATCATTTAAATTTTACAATATTTTTCATAAATTAATTACCCCATTTCTTAATTAAGAATTTATTAAAAATATTTTTAAAAATTTTATTATTTTAATAGATATTATTAAAAGTAATGCTATAATATTATTATTCAAGAAGGAGTAAGCCTTCCGATTCCCAACCCTAGCTGTTGGGCTTTTTTATACCTTTTTATCAATTATTTTATTTGTCCCTAATCTCTTTTATCTTAATACCTACTTATAGTTAAGTATACTCCCAATTCTTGATTGATAATAAAGAAAATTAAAAATTAAGATAAAAATAATATTTTTAAGATATAATTAAATTATTCAAGAAGGAGTAAGCCTTCGCATTCCCAACCCTAGCTGTTGGGCTTTTTTATCCTTTAAAATAAATAAAAAATGGTACTAAATTTAGCACCATTAAATTAATTTATTAATCACTTCTAGCCATTGTTTCATCATCACTTTCAGAAGCAGTTAATGGTTTTTCTGGATGATTTTTTGCTTTTCATCTTTTATATCATTGAAACTGTCCTTCTTCAGGATAACGATGTTTAACTTTTTTACGAATATCTGCCATTTCTTCTTTTGGCAATTTATTTCACTTTACTTTTTTTGTTTTATGATCAACATACTGATTCATTTCTTGTTCTAATAAAATTTCTGCTAACCTTTTGCTACGATGAGTTCCATAAAGCATATCACGATTTCTGCGATAAGCAGCAAGCATTCCAAAACCTAAGAATAAAGCAATTCAAATAATTAAAAAACCAAATTGTTGCATAATATATAAACTATCAGCACTTGTACCATTACCTGTAGCAATGCTATAAATAATTGCACCTTGACCATGAATTGAATAGGTATATGGCGTAATATAACTTAAAACATTAAAGAATGGTGATTGCATAAAGGTAGGGAAAGTTCCTCAACCCGAAGATAAGCTAATAATTAATAATACAATAACTAAAAACTTACCAATTGTTTCATCTTGAACACTGTACCACAAGGCTTGTTGAATAAAAACAAAGACGGTTGCAGTAAACATCATTCATAAGTACATTAATCCGAAACTAGCACCAATTGCTGATCAACCTAAAGCATAAATCGCAATCATTAAAACTGTTGTTTGAATCCATGCCGTAGCGAGCATTAAGGTTGTTTTTGATAAGTATCAAGCCCATGGAGTTGCTTTTTTAACTCGTTTTGCTCGATCATAAATAAAGGTTTGCATTAAGGTACCAACTCAGATACCAATACATAAGAAGAACTGCCCTAAACCAATTCCATATGGATTATATTGACTACCAATAATATTTGTCTTGACAATTCCTGCTAAATTAGGAAAAAAACCATTTTCAGCTAAAGTACTAGGTTCACTCTTATTTTGACTATTACTGTCATTAAAGACTAATGACATAATAGTATTAAAATCAGATTCTAAATTGTAAACAAATGTTCCTTTTTGTGGCTTACTTGTACTACCAAATGGTATTACATAAGCACTTATATCTGCTGGACTTGTTGAACTAGTACTAGATAAAATACTAACTAAACCAAATTGTTGACGCAATATTGGTGCTGCAAGCGCCATAAAACTTTTATAATCTTTAATATTAAAAGGTGTTCCGGCAAAAGCTCCAGTTGCAGTAATAGCAAAGTTAGCATCAGTTTCTGGAATCAAAGTAGCAGATTGTTCTAAGAAACCAGCAATATTACCAGCGGTAGAAAATAATTTCTTGACACCAGCAGCATCAATCGTAATCGTTCCCAAATTAGGTGGCAAACTATCATTAATTTTTTGCGTTAATTGTGCTGATAAAGTTAAAGCAATCAAATCACCGGATGAACCATTCATTAAAAGATTTCATAACTTCGCAAGGAGACTTAAAAATCCATCAGTTCCTCAATCACTAGTAATACTTGTCCCTGTTGTTCCTTCAATACTCATTGGTGGTAGAGTTCAAGTAGAGTGTTGCGCTTTAATTGCTGCTAGCATTTCTTGATTACGAATAACATACTCAGTACCTTTTGTAACTTGAAAATTAGCTGAATGCGTTGTTGTTGAACCATGATCAGCAATCCCAGTTAAAATTTCATCAACAGTTTCAGGAGCAGTAAATGCTACTGCTGCTTTTGCGTTGTTAAGTGTATCTTGCATAATTAATGAAACTAGTTGCATTATCACTTGTGGTCCCATATCAACTAATAAACTACTTTTAAACTCATTAAAAATATACATAAATTGACCAAATAAGAAATTATGTTTATAAGTTGATCAAAATTGAATATTGTTTTGCTTTAAATCAGTTAAAAAATCACTTGCTGATTTTTGTACTGTAACACTGCTACCACCTATTGTCCGATTAAAATTTTGTAAAGTAGCATCAAGATAACCAATAAAATCTTTTGATAAATTTTTTGGCATTTGTGCTTGAACTCAATATTTTTTTTGGTCCTTAACATTTCAAGTACCATCAGAATTTGTTGTTGCTACTGCTGCTGCTTCATCACCAGTTAAATATTTTAGATTTGTTAAAGTCATATTATCATTTACTTTGACCTTAAATTTATCTTTACTGCTATTATAAGAAATATTTTCAACACTACCTGATTTTCAAGCGTTAACTAGATTGTCTACTAATGACATCTTTTTATGAAGTAACATATTAGCAACAGGAATTTCTGTACTTGCTGTTGTCACAAAAACTAAATTACTAGGAGGAGTTGCATCTCAATTAAAGCTATCATCAATAATTGTTTGATTATTTTTATCATCAGTATAATAACTATAAGCTTCTCCAAATGCAAAATCACCAGTTACAGTCGCCCCAGCAATTGTATCAATTGGCATATCATTACTAATAATTGCCATTGGTGCTGATCCAATTTTGGGAATTGGATTTCAAAAGGCTCAAATACAAACAAAAGCATATAAAAAAGGGACAAAGCAAATCGCAATAAATTTAATTACTCTTTTTCTACTACTAAAAACTCGTTCGCCAAATTCTGCTTTAACACTATCAACATAACCATAATATTTTTTCATAGTTTTCTCTTTCATCTTTTATTTTGCTAATCAGTTTAATTTTAGACAAAAATACTAGGTGACTAAAAAGGAATATAACTGAATGCTAATTTAACTATCTTAATATATCACTTTTTTTTTGCTTTATCTATATTTAATATAAAAAAAGATGCTTTTAAAAGCATCTCTTTAAATCCTTATACAAATGTAATAATTACCATTTTTGCATTATCACCAATTCTGGGATTAATTTTAATTAAACGAGTATAACCACCGTTACGATCTTTATAGCGATCAGCAATTGTCGTAAATAAAGTATCAATAACAATGTCTTTATCACTATCTTTGTTAGTAATTTTTCTTAGCTTAGCAATTGCTAATCTTCGTGAATGTAAATCTCCACGTTTAGCTAAAGTTACTAATGGTTCAACAAAAGTTTGTAACTTTTTACCAGTATGTTCAGTAACAACTAATTTACCATGTAAAATTAACTGACTAGATAAATCTCGCAATTTACCATATTCTTTTGTACTAGTATTACCTAAATCATTAATATATGACATTTTTACCTCCTTTATTTGCCTTCTTCTTTATATTCATCAACAATATTTTCTAATGACTTTTCTTTTCATTTATCAAAGTTCTTTTTAAAACTTTTAATAATCTTTTCAATAGATTCTTTGTTGATTTGGAAAACAGTTAAAACAGAAATAATAATATCTTCTAATGATTTATCTCCTAAATTTTCCATATCTTTTAGTTCAATTAATTTCTTGTGATAGAAATCAGATAAAGTCTTGCAACCTTCTCGTTTTAAGCAATTATATGAGCGAGCAGATAAATCTAAATCTTCTAATAATAAATTCAAGTTATCATTTTCTTTATTATCAGAAGTCGCAATTACTTCAAAACTTCTTACTTCGTCATCTAAATTAACAAATAATTCTAGATGACTAAAGAAAATTTTAGCTGCTGTAGCAATCGCTGTTGATGGACTAATTGCACCATTAGTTTCAATTGCTAATAGTAATTTTTCATAATCAACACCTTTAATTGTTTTTGTGATTGGTTCAACCATATAAGTTACTTTTGTTACTGGTGAGAAGTTAGCATCAATCGCAATAATTCCCATACCATTACCAACTAATTTTTTATTTTCTTCAAAACTAGCATAACCACGAGATTTTTTAACAAAAAATTCAATTTCTAATTCAACATTACGATTAGTTGTTCGAAAAATAACTAAATCTTTATTAACAACTTCAACTCCTGTTGGACAAACAATACTTGCTGCTGTCACAATTTGTTCGCCTTTAACAGTTAATGTTAAATTTTCAATTTTGTTTTCTGAAAAAGTATTATTATATGAAGTTAAAACAATATTTTTAACATTCAAAATTATTTCTGAAACATTTTCAACTACACCTTTAATTGTTGTGAATTCATGAGTTACACCATTAATTTTAATTGCATAAATTGCAACTCCTGGAATTGAAGATAAAAGTGTTCTTCTTAAAGCATTACCTAAAGTTGTCGCAAACCCTCGCTCTAATTGATTAACATTAAATTCCATGTAATTATCATGGTTATTTTCTTGATTTAAAAGAAATTTTGGTCTTAAAAATTGATTCATTTCAATATCACCTACTATTTTCTTGGTTTCTTTGGTGGGCGACAACCATTATGAGGTAATGGTGTTACATCACTTAACTCATGTAATTCAAAATTTAATGCTTGTAAACTACGAATTGCAGGTTCTCTTCCTGGTCCTGTTCCATTAACATAAATTGATAAAATTTTTACACCATGTTCCATAGCAATTTTACCTGCTGCTTCAGTTGCTTTTTGTGCAGCATGAGGTGTTGATTTTCTTGTTCCTTTAAATCCTACTGCTCCAGCACTTGATCAAGCAATAACATTACCATTAATATCAGTAATAGTTACAATAGTATTATTAAAAGTTGCTTTAATATAAGCTTTAGCTTTAAGGAAATTAGGATTAATTTTAATTTTCTTTTTTGTTGTTGATTTATTAACCATTTTAATATGTTCCTCCTATGCTGCTTTCTTCTTATTAGCTACAGTTTTTCTTCTACCTTTACGAGTTCTGGCATTAGTTTTAGTTGATTGACCATTTACAGGTAATCCTTTTCTGTGTCTAATTCCACGATAGCAACCAATTTCCATTAAACGCTTAATATTTAATGAAACATCTCGGCGTAATTCTCCCTCAGTTTTGTAGTTTTTTTCAATTTCTGCACTAATAGCACTAATTTGTTTTTCTGTTAATTCAGCAATTTTAGTAGTTGGATTAATGTTTAAACCAGATAAAATTTTAATGGCACTACTACGGCCAATTCCATAAATTCTTGTTAAACCAATATCAGAATGTAAATTCCCTGGAATATTGATTTGTCCAATTCTTCTACTTGTTATATTAATATTTGACATGTAATTCCTCCATATTTATCCTTGGCGTTGTTTATGTTTAGGATTTTCACAAATAATCATATTACGATTTTTGCGTTTAATTGTTTGACATTTATCACAAATTTTCTTTACTGATGATTGTACTTTCATAATTTTTTAACTCCTAATTATTTTCTTGATTAGAATTTGATGATTTTTTTCCTTTATAACGAAAAGTAATGCGACCTTTAGTTAAATCATAAGTTGATAACTCGACACTAACAAAATCTCCCTTCAAAATTCTAATATGATTTAAACGAATTTTGCCAGACGGAGTTGCATCAATAACAGTATTAAACTCTTTTAATAAAACTTTAAATTTTGCATTTGGTAAAACTTCTACTACTTGTGCTTCAAGCATAATAGTATTTGGTTTACTTTTTTCAAAATTATTAGTAGTTTTATTACTATTATTTTTTTTTGTTTGTTGTTTCTTTTTGGCCATTAATTACCTCTTCAAATTATAACATAATTTAATCATTTTTTAAATAGCAGTTAAGATTTCACAACCATCATCAGTCACAAGTAAAGTGTGTTCAAAATGAGCGGTTGGTTTATTATCTAACGCTACTACAGTTCACTGATCATTTAAAACTTTAACTTTATCAGTTGAAGTTTGGACCATTGGTTCAATACAAATGGCCATACCCGCTCTTAATTTAACTCCTGTGTTGGCAATGCCAACATTAGGAATTGCTGGGTCTTCGTGTAAGAATTTACCAATACCATGACCAGTATATGATGTTGGTAAATAAAAGCCTTGGCTTTCAACATAAGCCTGAACTGTTGCCCCAATATCACCAATTCTAGTGCCTGGTTTAACAATTTTAATCGCTTTCATTAATGCCGCTTTAGTAACATTAATAATCTTTTCTTGTGCTGGAGTTGCTTTACCAACTGCCATTGTAAAGGCGGCATCGCAATGATAACCATTAACAGATGCCCCAGCATCAATTTTAACAAGATCATTAAGTTTAAAGGGCTTTTCATTGGGAATTCCATGAATCAATTGTTCATTAACTGAAACACAAATTACTGCTGGAAAACCATGATAATTAAGAAATGATGGTTTAGCTTGATTTTTTTTAATAATTTCTCTTGCTTTCAAATCAAGCATTTTCCCTGTTGTTCCAACCTTAATCATTTTTGCTAATTCTTGATGAATTAATGCAACAACTTTGCCTGCTTTTTTCATATTAGCAATTTCACTAGCACTTTTAATACTAATCATTGTTTGTTCCTTTTGGTGTTCCAATTACTTTTTTTAATTGTTCGTGAACACTTGCTTGGTCTTGATTAGCATCAATTAGTTTCAAATTGCCTTGTTTTTTAAAGTAAGCAACTAAAGGTTGGGTTGATTGTTGATATGTTTTTAAACGAGTAATAATTTTTGCTTGATCACTGTCATCAGTTCTTTGAATTAATGCTGTTTGATCGTTATCGCAAATATTATCAACTTTTGGTGGTGAGCTAATTGTATTATAAGTTGTTTTACAAACTGGACAAATTAACCTTGTTTGTAAGCGCTTAATAACTGCTTCTTTGCTCACTTCTAAATAAATTACAAAATCAATTTTTTGTTTGATTTTTTTTAATACTGTTTCTAAGAACTTTACTTGATCACTTGTTCTTGGATAACCATCTAAAATAAAATTAGTTTTAATTTTAGTTAGTTTACTTGCAACAACTTGATTCATTAAATCATCAGGAACATATTTACCTTGATCAGAATAACTTTGTGCTTTTAAACCTAGTTCAGTTTTTTGTTGAATTTCTGCTCTTAATAAATCACCGGTTGAAAGATGCAGTAAATGATAATGTCTTACTAAAAATTCTGACTGTGTTCCTTTACCGGCACCTGGTGGACCCATAATAATTAAATTCATATTTCTCTTTCCTTTGAACTTATGATCATAAATGTTCTTGTGAAACTTTTTCGTCTTTATAGTTTAAGAATGAATGTTGAGTAATTCGTCCTTTAATTTGTTTTGCTGTATCTAAAGCCACTCCAACCATAATAATAACACCTGTACCACCAATCGCTAATGATGATGGCAAATTAGCAATCTTGGAAATCAAGAATGGTAAGACAGCAACAAAAGTTAAGAATGTTGCTCCAATTGTACTTAAACGATTTAACATTCTTTTAATATATACTTCAGTCTCTTTTCCTGGTTTAATTCCGGGAATATATGTTCCCGATTTTTGGAAGTTTTGTGTCATTTGTTCAGGATTAATTTGAACTTGAGCATACAAGAAAGTAAATAAAATTGTTAAAATCGCAAAGATACTAATCCCTGGTCACGACTGTAACGATAAATAATTCTGCGTAAACTTAGCAAAACCATTATTAGGATTACTACTTTGAACAATTTGAGCAATTGTCATCGGCGCTGTAATCAATGCTGATGAGAAAATAACTGGAATAACTCCAGCTGAGTTAATCTTTAAAGGTAAATAAGACGACTTATCACCTTTTAGTGTCAGTCCGCTCCCTGATTGTTGAATTGGGATATGTCTTTCAGATTCATTGAAAAATACGACAATCAAAATGATAAACAAGAAAGCCAATAAATATAAGGCAAATTGTAATGCACCTTGAAATATGACAGCATTATTTGAATCAGGTGCTACTCAATATTTAAAAGTAGCAGATAAATTGAATGGTAAATTTGCAGCAATTCCTGCAAAAATAATTAATGAAATGCCATTTCCAATTCCACGATTAGTAATTTGGTCTGCCATTCATAATGATAACATAGTTCCTGCTAACAGCACTATTGGTATTAAAAAATAATAAAACATTGCTGGACCAACTCCAGAACCTGATGTTCAATCAACATTAATGATTCCTTGTGATTGTAATCCAAGAATCGTTGCAAATGCTTGCATAATTGCAAATGGTACTGTTAGAATTCGATTCATTAATTCTAATTTTCTTTTCCCTTTTTCTCCTGATTTTGCCCATCTTGTTAAAGTTGGCACAACATCAGATGATAATAACTGCACAATGATTGATGCAGTAATATAAGGTGAAACTCCAAGAGCCAAAAGTGAAAAACGATTAATCGCTCCACCACCTAACATTGAAATCAAGTTAAAAAACTCTAATCCACTGTTATTACTGTTATTTAAATCAGTATTTAAATGAACTCCTGGAGCAGTAATAAAGGCTCCTACTCGAAAGATTACTAAAACAAAAATAGTAAATAAAATTCGAATAATAACTTCTTTATACTGTTTTGTTATTTCGCGAGCGGTTTTAAACACCTAAATCACCTCAGCTTTTCCTCCAATTTTTTCAATTGCTGCTTTAGCAGCATCTGAAAATTTATGTGCTTGAATATTTTTAGCTGTTGATAAAGTCCCTTTACCAAGAACTTTAATTTGATGTTTTTTATCTTTAATAATTTTTAATTGATATAACAACTTTGGTGTTATATCAGTTTCTTTGATTTTATTAATTTGATCTAAATTAATAATACTATAAGTAATAGTTGTTGGATTTGTAAAACCTCGTTTTGAAATTCTACGGTATAAAGGAGTTTGTCCTCCTTCAAATCCTGGTCTTACTCCACCACCAGTACGAGCATTTTGCCCTTTTGTTCCCTTACCGGCAGTCTTACCAAGACCTGAACTAGTACCTCTTCCTTTTCGTTTTGGTTTTTTTCTAGCTAAAGGAGAAGATGTTAATTCATGTAATTTTAATTCCATTTTTTTTACTCTCCTTTTCTATCTTTTACTTTCAGCATTAACTGCTGGAGTTCTTTTTTTAATAACTTTATTCTTAAAAAAGTCTTCTGATTTAAGGGAACTTAAACCTTGAATTGTTGCTCTAGCTAAATTAATTTTATTATTTGAGCCTAATGATTTAGAATAAATATTTTGAATTCCTGCAAGTTCAATAACATCTCTTGCGCTTCCTCCTGCTTTTACTCCAATCCCTTCTTTAGCTGGTTTTAAAATAATATTGCTAGCACCATAATGTCCAATTCCATGGTGATAAATTGAAGAATTTTCATTAATTGCTACTTGTTTTAGATTTTTATGAGCAGCAGCAATACCTTTTTTAATTGCATCGTTAACTTCGTTTGCTTTAGCAACACCAAGTCCTACTGTTCCTTTTTTATTACCAATAACTACGGCTGCTGAAAATCTTAGTCTTCTTCCACCTGTAGTTACTTTATTAATTCTTCTAATTCAAATAACTTTTTCTAAAAATTCACTTTGTTCTTTTGGTTTACGAAAATCTTGTTTTGATCTTTGTGGTCTTTGATGATTTGGTTTTTTATTATCTTGTCCGCGGAATGGTTTTTTATTGTTACTTTGAGTAACTTCAGGATGTTTTGTCATTTTTTCTTTTGACAAAGTTGTCGGGTTATGACCCTTATTAGTTAATTCTTTTTCTGAACTCATTTTTTTAATCTCCTTTTAAAACTCTAATCCGCTTTTTCTGGCAGCTTCAGCAAATGCTTTAATCTTACCATGATATAAATTTCCACCACGATCAAAGACAACTTTTTTAATACTTTTTTCTTTTGCTAATTTGGCGATTTCTTCGCCTAATTTTGTTGCTGCTTCAATGTTTTTCTTTGATTTTAAATCTTTAAAACTCAAAGAAGATAACCCAATAATTGTATGTCCAGTACTATCGTCAATGATTTGGCCATAAAGACTAGTATTTGATCTAAAAATATTTAAACGCGGTTTTGTTTTAGAACCAACAATTTTCTTTCGAATTCGCAAATGACGAATTTTACGAGCTTTTTTTCTATCAAACATATTTTTTTCTCCTTATTCTGTTAAAGGTTATTTACCTTTACCAGCTGATTTTCCTTCTTTACGACGAATAACTTCATCTTGATATTTAATTCCTTTACCTTTATAAGGTTCAGGACTTCTGAATTGACGAATTTGGGCAGCAACTTGTCCAACTAATTGTTTATCAAAACCACTAATTTGAATTAAAGTTGGTTTTGGAGTAACAACTGTAATTCCTTCTGGAATTTGATATTTAATTGGGTGTGAATATCCTAAACTAAGATTTACAATATCACCTTGAGCATTAGCACGATAACCAACACCATTAATTTCTAATTCTTTAATAAAGCCTTTAGAAACTCCAATTAACATCCCATTAATTAAAGAATTAACAGTTCCGTGTAATTGTTTATTTTTTTTAATATCGTTTGGTCTTGTTGTGCTAATAGTGTTTTTTTCTTGATCAATGATAATTTTAATTTCTTTTGGTAGGGTTTTAGATAAAGTCCCTTTACTTCCAGCAATATTTAAAAGATTATTTTCAGTTAATTTAACTTGAACGCCTGTTGGAATTGTTAAAACTCGATTACCGATTCTTGACATATTTCTTTACTCCCTAATTCTATCAAACATAAGCTAGAACTTCGCCACCAAGGCCAAGTTTCTTTGCTTGCTTGTTTGTCATAATTCCTTTTGAAGTTGAAATAATTGCAATTCCATAACCATTTAAAACACTTGGTAAAGTTTTAGCTTGAGCATATACTTTTAATCCCGGGCTTGAGATACGTTTTAAACCAAGAATGTTATTCTTTGCAGTATTACCTAATAGAATTTCTAAGGTAAATTTCTTTGGTTCATGTTCATTAACACGATATTTTTCAATATAATTATTTTTATATAAAATTTCAGCAATTTTCACTAATTGTTTTGATGATGGAACACTAACAGAACGATGTTTGCTTTTATCAGATGATTTAATTGCATTACGAATTACTGTTAGCAAATTGCTAATTGGATCATTTGTCATTTAACATACCTCCTCTTCTTATCATGAAGCCTTTTTTAAGCCAGGAATTTGCCCTTTATAAGCTAAATCTCTAAAGCATAGACGACAAATCATAAATTTACGAATTACTGCATGTGGGCGACCACATCTTTGACAACGAGTATAAGTTCTAGTACTATACTTAGCTTGTTTTCTTTGTTTTTCTTTTAAAGCTGTTTTTGCCATCTTATGCCTCCTGTTTTACTTGGTTTGGTCTTCTCTTAAAGGGAAAACCAAATGCTTCTAATAATCTTATTGCTGCTTCTTTTTCTGTTGTTGAAGTAATAATTGTTACTTCTAATCCTCTGATTTTATCAACATCTTCATAGTTGATTTCAGGGAAAATAATTTGTTCTTTAATTCCAAAAGTATAATTACCATTTTTGTCAAAGGAATTTCTTGATAAACCTTGGAAATCTCTTACTCTTGGTAATCCGATTGAAATTAATTTATCAAAAAAGTCCATCATTTTTTCACCCCTTAGGGTTACTTTACAACCAATTGCCATACCTTCACGAAGTTTAAATCCGGCAATTGATTTTTTTGCTTTTGTAACTACTGGCTTTTGTCCAGTAATTTTTGTTAATTCTGCTACGGCTTTATCTAAAGCCTTTGGTGTCGCAACAGCATCACCAACACCAATATTAATAACAATTTTTTCAATTTTAGGTACTTGCATAATTGATGAGTATTTTAAGTCTTTTTGCAATTGGTGAACAATTGTTTTGTTATATTTTTCTTGTAAACGATTCATATTTAACTATTGTCCTCCTTAATTAACTTCAGATCCAGATTTGCGATAAACCCGAATTTTCTTATCATCTTTAAATACATAACCTAATCTTGAAACTTTTTTTGCTTTCGCATTTTTACCATCAATAATCATTACATTAGAAATGTGAATTGGAGCAGGAACATCAATAATTCCTCCTTCTTTTTCTTCTTGTGATGGTTTTTGATGTTTTTTCATTGTAATACCTTCAAGGACAACACGATTTTTGTCACGTAATACTTTAATAATTGGTGCAACAGTTCCTTTATGTTTTCCAGCAATAACTTTTACTTTATCGCCTTTTTTTAATTTACTATCAAGAATTTTAATTGCTTTAGCTTTTTTCATTAATGCCATATTAATTCTTTTCCTTTAAACTATTTCTTCTGCTAGAGAAGCAATTCGGTTGAAACCTTGATCTCTAACTTCTCTTGCTAAAACACCAAATACTCTAGTTCCTCTTGGTGTTTTATCATCTTTAATTACTACTGCTGCATTATCATCAAATTTTACACAACTGCCATCATTTCTTTTAACACCAAATTTTGTTCGAACAATTACTGCTTTCACAATTTGTCCTTTTTTAATCGCTGAACTTGGTGTTACTACTTTAGCAGAACAAACAACAATATCGCCAATATTAGCAGTCTTCTTATTACTTCCACCTAAAACTCTAATTACCATTGCTTCTTTAATACCCGTATTATCAGCAATATTAATTCATGATAAATTTTGTAACATGATTAATCTTTCTTTGCCTTTGCTTTAGCTTTCGTTGATTCTGGTTGTTCTTTTGGTTTTACAACCTTTAATAAACGAAAACGCTTTAAAGCTGATAATGGACGAGTTTCAATGATTTCAACAACATCACCAACTTGGGCTTGGTTGTTTGCATCATGAGCATGGTATTTTTTAGTTGACTTAAAACGTTTGTTATACATCGGGTGAGTTTTAGATGTTTCAACGCTAACAGTTATTGTTTTGTCATTTTTATCAGAAACAACTGTTCCAATAAAAGTTTTGCGTCTTTTGATAAGAGTATTACTATTTGTCATTGTTATTGTCCTCCTTTGATGAAGATTTAGATTTTGTTGTCTTTGTTGCTGTTGGTTTTACTTTGTTTGTTTTTGTACTAGCTTTAGTTGATGCTTTTTTTACATCTTTTTTACTAGTTTCTTTTGTTTCTTTTTTATCTGTTTTTTTGTTTTGTGTTTTTTTTGCTTTTTTTTCTTCTGGTAGTTCCATTTTTTGAAAATTTAATGGTTTAATCACTTCACCATTTAAAGCGCGATTTGAGATTTCAGTTTTAATTCTTGCGATATCTTTGCGTAGTTCATTGATCTTGTGTGGAGTATCTAACTTACCAATTGCTTTTTGAATTCTTAAAGCAAATAATTGGGCACGAAGTTCTTCTTCGTGTACTTGTAATTCAAGTGTTGATTTAGATTTAATTACTTGCATGTCCATTGCTTTCACCTAATTCTTTTTTAATGTTTTTTATTCCTAATACTGATGCATTATCAGCACGAGTAACAATTTTACATTTAATTGGTAACTTATGCATTGCTAAACGCAAAGCTTCTTTTGCCATGTCTAAATTTGGATAATCAACTTCAAACATAACAGTTCCTTTTTTAACTACTGCCACTCAATGATCAATTGACCCTTTACCAGAACCCATTCTTACTTCAGCTGGTTTTCTAGTAATTGGTAAATGTGGGAAAATTCTAATTCAAACTTTTCCGCCACGCTTCATATATCTTGTCATCGCAATTCTAGCTGCTTCAATTTGTCTTTCAGTAATATAACTACCCTCTTCAGCTCTTAATCCAATCGTACCAAAATCAACAGTTTTACATCCTTTTGCCTTACCTTCATAACTTAAACGATGAACAGCAGGATATTTATATCTTTTCGGAATTGCCATTTTTACTTAGCCTCCCTACGATGATGATTTGGTGTTTGATGATGATGGTTTTGATTACGATTATGTCTTGGTTTGAAATGTGTTGGTTGTCTTAATTTTTCACCTGGTAAAATTTCACCTTTATAAACTCAAACTTTAATACCAATTTTACCTGAAACAGTATTTGCTTCAGCTTTAGCAAAATCAATATTACTTCTTAAAGTTGCTAAAGGAACACTACCTTCAGAATATCCTTCAGTTCTTGCCATATCAGCACCACCAAGTCTTCCTGAAACCTTAGTTTTAATTCCTTTTGCTCCTGCTCTTAAAGCACGGCGAATTGCTAATTTTTGCACAGCACGATGTGATAAACGATTTTCAATTTGTTGTGCAATTGTATTTGCTAAAATTTGTGCGTCTAAGTCGGGGTTAACAACTTCAACAACATTAATTTTGATGCCAATCTTACGATTGTTAATTGTTTTTTGAACTAATTTTGTTAATACTTCAAGGTTTGATGCACCTTGTCCTAAAACTGATCCGACACGAACACAGTGAATGAATAAGGTAATTTGTTGCTTTGTTCTTTCAATTTCAATTTTTGAAACACCAGAATTTTTTAAACTTTTAAGTAAAGCAACACGAATTTTGTCATCTTCGATGATTCATTTTGCCATTTCTTGATCATTAACAGCATATCAACGAGATTGTCAATCTTTATTAATACCATATCTTAAAGCATTTGGACTAACTTTATGACCCATTTTCTTTACCTCCTACTTTTCATCACTAAGAACAATTGTTACATTGCTTGATCGTTTTAAAATTTGATAAGCACGACCATGTGCTCGTGGTCTGTATCTTTTTAATGTTGGATCTTCATTAACATAAATTGTTTTAATTTTTAATTTATCGGCTTCCATACCGTGGTTATTTGTCGCATTGGCAATTGCTGAATTTAATAAATCTCTAATTGGTTTGGCTGCTCTTTTTGGTTCATGAGCTAAAATTGTGATGGCTCTAACAACATGTTGATTACGAATTAAGTCAGTTACTAAACGAACTTTTCTTGGACTCATTCTTAACTTAGTTAATTTTGCTTTTGCTTCCATTACTTAACTCCTATTTCTTTTTCTTGTCATTACCATGACCACCAAATTTTCTTGTTGGTGAAAATTCACCTAACTTATGACCAACCATATCTTCTGTAACATAAACTGGTAAATGAGTTTTACCGTTATAAACTCCAAAAGTGTGACCAACAAATTCAGGGAAAATTGTTGAACGACGTGATCAAGTTTTAATAATTTGTTTTTTCTTTGCTTTATTTAATTCTTCAACTTTTTTAACTAAAGATTGATCTGCAAAGGGACCTTTTTTTAATGATCTTGCCATAATTTATTTTCTCCTTTATCTTTTCTTGGCAGCATGTCTAGTTCTAACAATGAACTTATTTGATGCTTTTTTCTTATCACGAGTTTTTAATCCTAAGGCAGGTTTACCTCAAGGAGTTACTGGAGTTTTTCTTCCGATTGGTGCTTTTCCTTCACCACCACCATGTGGGTGATCGTTAGGATTCATAACACTACCACGAACAGTCGGTCTAATACCTTTTCAACGGTTTCTTCCAGCTTTACCAATGTTTACTAAATTAAAATCTTCATTACCAACAACACCAATTGTGGCACGACAGATACTTAATACTTTTCTTACTTCTCCAGAAGCCATTTTTAGTAAGGTATATTTACCTTCTTCATCTCTTCCTAAGATTTGTAAGCTTGTTCCAGCACTTCTTGCTAATTGTCCACCCTTGCCTGGTTTTAGTTCAACATTATGAATAAATGTTCCTTGTGGAATTTTATTCAATGGTAAACAGTTACCAACAAGAATATCAACTTTTACTTTATCATTGTTACCAGAACTACTAATAATTTTGTCTCCTACTTTAATTCCTTTTGGTGCTAAAATATAACGCTTTTCACCATCTAAGTAATTAACTAAACAAATATTAGCATTACGGTTTGGATCATATTCAATCGTTTTAATGATGCCAATAATATCATCTTTATTTCTTTTGAAATCAACAACACGATATTTTCTTTTATGACCATTACCTTGATGTCTAACAGTAATTTTTCCTTGGTTATTTCTTCCAGATTTGCGAACTAATTTTTCTACTAATGATTTTTCTGGTTTATTAGTAGTAATAACACTTTTATAGTCAAGTACTGTCATATTTCTTTGACCATTTGTGATGGGGTTTTTTGTTTTAATTGCCATTTCTTACTCCTTCTAAACCTTACTATTTGCTTTGTTCATCGCTAAATAGACTTAATTGTTCGCCAGCAGCTAATTTAATAACTGCTTTTTTAACTGCAGAAGTTTTACCAACGAATCTACCAACAGTTTTAGTTTTCGGTTTATTGTTAACAATGTTAACTTTTTCAACCTTAACTTCAAAAATTTGTTCAAAAGCTTTTCTAATATGAGTTTTATTAGCTTTACGATTAACAGAAAATGTATAAATACCATTTGCCATTTGTGCATAGGTCTTTTCTGTTAAGACTGGACCTTTAATTACTTCACTTAAATGCATTATCCTAAAGCCTCCTCAATATTTTTAACTGCTGCTAATGTTAATAAAACTTTATTTGCATTTAATAAAGCATAAATATTAACATTATTGCTACTAATAACTTCTGTTCTTTCTAAATTTCTTGCTGATTTAATTACTGTTTTTTGATTTTCTAAATCACTAATAATTAAAGTTTTATTATTAGCTAATTTTAGTTTTGTCAATGTTTTTAACATTGTACTTGTTGATGGTTTTTCAAATGTTAACTGATCAATAACTACGATATTATCATTTTGTAATTTCGCAGCCAAAGCTGATTTTAAAGCCAAACTACGAACTTTTTTATTTAACTTAATCGTATAGTTTCTTTCAGTTGTTGGACCAAATACAATCCCTCCACCTTTTCATTGTGGTGATCTAATTGATCCTTGTCTTGCATTTCCAGTTCCTTTTTGTTTTCAAGGTTTTCTACCACCACCCGATACTTCAGCACGAGTTTTAACTTTGTGGGTTCCTTGTCTTTGAGCAGCATTATAACTTAATAAACTATCAAACTGAACTTTTTCGTTAGGTTTGATACCTCAAATTTTTTCGTTTAATGTTAATTCACTAACTTTTTTACCAGTATGATCTACAACATTAATTTTTAAATTAGTTTTGTCCATCATTGCCTCCATTTGCCTTACTTTCAACAGTTTGACTAGGATTTACTCATTGGTGTAAGTTAGCTGCTTCTTTTGTTTTTGAATTTTTAATTGCTGATTTAATTACAACAAATCCTTTTTTTGGTCCTGGAATTGACCCTTTAACTAATAAATAATCACTATCAACTTTAATAATTTCTAAATTACTAATCGTTCTTTTTACATGTCCCATTTGCCCTGGCATTGGTTGTGCTTTAAAAACACGATTAGCTGCAATTGAACCAGTTGAACCCATTTGTCTGTGTAATCCAGACCCATGTCCCATTGGTCCACGAGATTGGTTATAACGTTTAACTCGTCCTTGAAAACCTTTCCCTTTTGAAATTCCTGTTACATCAACGAATTCTCCGGGTTTGAAAACATCTCCAACATTAAGAGTATCTCCAACATTAAAACCTTCCATTCCACGAATTTCTCTTACGAAGCGCTTAGGTTGACTATCAACTTTTTTAAAATGACCAGCTACAGCTTTATTACTTAAGTTCAAACGTAAATCAAATGCTGAAAGTTGTAAACTATTGTATTTTTCTTTTTCAGCAGTTTTAGTTTGACTAACAAGATTTGGTTGAACTTCAATTACTGTAACAGGAACTAGTTGTCCATTGCTTAAGAACACTTGTGACATCCCTAGTTTTTTTCCTAAGATTCCTTTCATCTCTTTCTCCTTTAGACTTTTAAAATATTATTTTTTTGCTTTGTTTCTTTTAATATTTTTTTGCTTTTTTGATTGTTGTCTTACAGTTGCTTGATTTTTTGATTCAAGTACTAATGACACACTAACACTACTTGGAAGTTTAATACCACTTAAAGCATTTAAAGCTTTTTGAGATAACTTTGCAGTAATAATTCTCTTGTGAATTCTTCTTTCAAATTGTTCACGAGAATCTTTGTGTTTATGTGGTGAACGAAGAATTGTATACAACTCACGATGAGTTGGTAACGGAATCGGTCCTGACATTTCAACGTTTTCTTCTTTTAACGTATTAGTAAATTTTTTAACAATATCATCAAGTGCTTCTTGATCATATCCTACTAAACGAATTTTTACGCGATCTTCAATGATTGCCATTGATTGTTTCCTCCTATTAGAACAAATTATTGATAATTTTCTTTCAAAATATCAATGAAATAAAAGAACAATACAGGGTTATTTTTTTACTACAACTAATATTGGTGTATCAAAAAAGACACAAAACAACCATGCCTAGTAAGTATAGCATAGATACTATATATATGGGAAGAGCAAAAAGCAAATTTTTTCCTTTAATTTTTATTGATTTATCAAGTAAAAACAATAACAATCTTTTACTTAATTAAAAGTTCAACTAATTTAGTTTTTAATGCTTTAATTTTAACTAAATTATTTTCTAAATCGTATAATGTAGTTGTAATAACATTTGATTTTAAATTTGATTTTTTTAGTTTAATTAATTCTAATGATGAATTATTAATTCCTTGCATTGTAGTTCCGGTTGAAAGATATTCTTTTTGTAATTTAAAATCATCAGATAACATGAATCCTAAAATATGATCATGATATTCAGTTTTAAAGTTAAAGAAACCAGTTGAAAACACTTCTTTTGGTTTTTCTTTAAAATAAAAAATTTTATTTTCTCCGACAAGTTTAGAAAAAATAAATGAATCTTGTAATGGAGAGACATTTGCTCTAGAAGGAATTTTTCCAGAGAGATTAATTATTTTTTGATAATCAATTTCCAATTCACCAACAGCATTTGTGGCAAAATAATTTCTTTGTTCTTTATATTTATTTGATAATATTTTAATTACTGAATTAAAAACAACTTGGTGTTTATTATTTGAATAATTATAAAGATTAATTAGTAATTTAATTAATTTATTTTTAATCCTCATTATATTAATTTCAATGTTTTCTAATGGTTCAATAATAGCAATTAAGTTCTTCATATCAATTTGAACATTTTCTAAAGTGTCTATTCTAATACAATTTGAATACTTTAGAAAAAGCGTTTCATTTTGTTCAATAATGTCAATTATTTGATTTTGCATTTTAATATTAGGCAAATTTATTTCTTCGTTCATTAAATTAGGTCCATAAAAATGCTTTAATACAATACCAGTTCCTTTACTTGAAAAGATGTTTTTATTTTTGTATAAAAAATAAAAAAGATATTTATTTTTTACATATTTGTTATTTGGTTTAATATTTAAAATACCTCTATTAGCCATTACATTAATTTGTAAAATAGATGTAAGACCAATTGAACCGGATTTTGATCAAACAATTGTTCCTTTTTTAAATATTTGATTTTCATTTTTAGCTAAAGATTCGCCTAATGGTGATAAGTGATATTTTGTAAAATAAATATTCTCACCATGTACTAAATCAGCAACTTTTAATCAAGGCATACCATTTTCTGAAAAGTAATTCTCATTTGTGATTTCTGGATTAACATAGCCTTCTGTATAACTACAAATATTACTAAGTTTATTAATAATCATTATAAAAAAAATAAAAAATCATTTTTTCTTATATTTCTTTCATTATATGATTTTTAATTTAATAATTTATTTTTTTAAATTATTTAATTTTATATAAAAATTAAGTAAAATTAAACAAAGAGAGGTTTAATAATGATTATTAATAAACTTAAAGATTTATACAAAAATAAACCTGAATATGGTGCTTCTTTACCTGCTCTTAGAACAGGAAAGTATAAGTATGTTCGACAAACAGATTTGAAGAATAAATTTTTTCCCACATTTGTAAATTCTGGACCTTTATTAAAGAAGAACGATATATTAATTTCAAGAACTGGAGCAAATGCTGGAGAAACTTATATTCATGATTCTTATCAAGAATGTGTATTTGCAGGTTTTTTAGTTAGATATAATTTTGATGATTCAAAATTAAATAATAAATATTTCTATTATTGAACTAAAACTAATAAATACAAAAATCAATTAAAAAAACTCATTGAAGGTAGTGGTCAACCTCAATTTAATCCCTCAACTGTTTCAGAATTAAATATTTTTATTCCCACTATAGAACTACAACAAAAGATAATTGACATTATTGAACAAAATGAAACGCTTTTTCTAAAGTATTCAAATTGTATTAGAATAGACACTTTAGAAAATGTTCAAACTGACATGAAAAACTTAATAGAAATAGTTAAGCCTTTTGAATTATATGAAAATAAAATTTTGAATATAATAAAATTTATTGAAAAATCTTTTTTCTTTAGATCTTTTGAAATTAATAATTTTATTAAAGAAAATATAAATTGAAAATCTGCTGGTTATACATACAAATATTCTGATAAAAATTTACATGGAGTATATAAAATTTTTACTGTTAAAAATATTAATAATAAATTTAAATTTGAGAAAACAAATATAACAAAGAATAACTTAATTAACATTGGAGATGTTATTACAGGTTTATCTGGGACAATTGGAACTGCTTCTATAGTATATGAAAATAATTGAGTTTCAAATCAAAGAACCTTAGTTTTAAGAAGTAATATTCCTTTAAATATTAAAATTGCAATAATAAAACAAAATAACTTTCTAATAAAACATGCTACAGGAGCTGTACAAAAAAATATTACAATTGATGATATTTTAAATTTAAAAATGATTAAAAAAACTGCAAATGATGAATACATTAATGAATTTTATATAAAATTCTTAATTTTAAAAAATAAAATTAAAGAAATTAAAAAATCCATAATAAATCTTTTAATAAAATAATAATTTTTTCTATTTAGTCAATATTTCACTCATTTTTTTGATTTGTTTATTAATTAAATTTATTTGTTGTTTTAAATTTATTTCTAAAATAAAAATATTTTCAAAAATTATTTTTTGTTTAAAATCTAAAATTAATAAGTCTTTTTTTGAATTATTACTATGTTTAATAGTAATGCCAGTTTCATTTAATTTAATAATATTTTGATTAATTTTATGTTTAAGTGAATAATATATTTGTCAGTTAGGTATAGTTTTTGATTCAATTTTATATAAATATCCATTAAAGCCTAATAAATTGTTATTAACAAGACCAATATTACCATCTAGTGAAAGTGTTATATCTTTAGGAAAAATATTTGGTTCGTTATCACAATATTTATTGGGGTTATTATTTGCTGCAGATACATTTAAAAATAATGTTTTTCCTTCTAAAGAATTAGAAACTGACTCACCTTTAACAAAAATACAATTTTTATTCATTTTTTCTAAAATATTATATTGTTTTGATATTAGTTTTAAATATTTTGAAAAACAATTTGATTGATTAATTAAATTATTTTTAAGTATTTCTAGTGGTTTAACTATTTCTATTAAGTTTTTCATGTCAGTTTGAACATTTTCTAAAGTGTCTATTCTAATACAATTTGAATACTTTAGAAAAAGGAGTTCATTTTGTTCAATAATATCTATTATTTGTTTTTGAACTTTTAATGATGGTACAAAAATCAAAGTATTTTCTATATCTGAATTATAAAGTCTTTTTATTGTACCTCATTGAGTGCCTTTAAAAGGTTTTTTTGATAACCAATAATATGTATATTTTTTTATTAATTTTGATGTAGTTAATCAAACTATATTACTATCTTGAAAATAAGCTTCTTTACCATTAAATTCTATAACTTTACCTATTGTTCCACTACAACTAATTAATGAATCACCCAATTCTGGATATCTATATTTACTTTTTAAATATAAAAAAAGTTCTTTCTTGATAAACGAATCAGGTTTGTTTCCTAATGTTCCAATTTTATAAAATGGTATATCTCCATTTTTAGAAGTTTCTTTTGAAAAAACTCTTTTGCACATATTTATAGTTGCAATATCTTTAAGTTTGAAAACACCCATTATTGAACAAAAAAACAAGTTCTTTTTAATAGAACTTGTCGTATATTTTTTTATTTTGATCAATTGACAATTGTAAATATCTAAATGTTGTTTCAACTTTTTCATGACCTAATTGCATCATTACCATTTTAGGATTTGCTCCTTTTAAAAGTAAATGAGTTGCATGAGATCTTCTTATTGAATGAGGCGTATATTTTTTTCCTAAAATTTCTTTAGTTCATAATCTAATTGTTTTAGTTGTAACATTTCTTGTTTTAATTTTGCTTGTTGTTTCATAATTATGAAATACTTCTCTAATTTTATTTCCTTTGCCAATTATTGTTATTGTTTTCTTATTTATTGAAACAATTTGTTTTAATTCACAAGCTCTTAAACCCGTTTCAAATAGAAACCTAATTATCATTTTTTTATTAATTTTTTCCAAATTATCAATATCTTTAATTTCAGTTTTTGATAACAAATACTTTTTATTAAAGACAACCATAAATTTCTTTGGAATTCTAGGTAATTTCATTTCTTTTAACAATTCTAATCTTTTATCTTTAGATCATTTTAAATAAGAAGAAATTACATTATAGTGTGTTCAAACCGTATTAGGACTTTTAAAATAATAAGTTAATCTTTTTTTAATCAACCTAATATCTCTTAAATCATCTTTATAAATTTCTAAAATACTTTTATATGTAATAATTGTATTTTTAGAATATTTATTTCTTTTTAAATAATTTATATATTCTTTCATTTTTTTACCTCCAATAAAGTTATATAAGGTAAAATTAAATAATACAAAAGGAGAGTTCAATAATGGGTGTTATAAGTATTAAAAATGGAAAATCAAATACTGTTGATTCAAATTCTACAGGTAAATTTATATTTTTTGATAGATCAAAAGAAGCTAAAAAAAGTGATAAATTTTTATTTGATGGAGAGTATATAATTGTTCCTGGCGAAGGAGATTTTACTCCAAAATATTTTAATGGTAAGTTTGATTTGCACCAAAGAACTTATGCAATAAAATCTAACAATACAAATAAATTATTAAATAAATATTTATATTATTTTCTAATTAAATATTCAAATAATTTTAAAAAATATTCAGTAGGTTCTACAGTTCCTTCGTTAAGACTTTCTAGTTTTAATTGAGTAATAAATAATAAATTTGTTTCTTTAAAAGTTCAAAAACAAATAATAGATATTATTGAACAAAATGAAACGCTTTTTCTAAAGTATTCAAATTGTATTAGAATAGACACTTTAGAAAATGTTCAAATTGATATGAAGAACTTAATTGCTATTATTGAACCATTAGAAAATATGAATAAATTACTAAATTTAACTCTTCAAAAAACCATCTTACTTTTTGAAAAACACTACAATTTGCTTAAAGGCAATTTAATTAAATTCAAAAATATTGCAAAAATTATTATAGGAGGAACGCCTAGTACATCAAATAAATTATTGTGAGACGGAGAAATTCCCTGAATTAATTCAGGAAAATTAACTAATACTATTATTTCAAAAAAATCTGACAAAAAGATTACACAACTAGGTTTAACTAAAAGTGCATTAGCAAAAAAATATGATATATTATTTTCAATAATTGAACCAAGAATATCTAAAGTTTCCTTCGCAAGTGAAGTAACAGCTTTTAACCAATCAATAGCCAAAATCGAATCAAATCAAAAATTATTTTTTGAAATTAGAAATGCTATCAGTTATTTTAAATTAATAAAAAGTGGCTCTGCGCAACAATCAATTAATAAATCTTTAATTGAAAACACAGTATTAAAAATAGTAAATTTTAATTATTCTAATATATATAAATTTATTATTAAATTAAATGAACTTATAAATTATTACGATAATCTAATAACTAATTTTATAAAACTATTAATAAAAGAAAATAAGCATTAGACTTTTTCATCTTCTTCAAAGTTTAGTGCTTTTTGAATTGCTTCTTCTACTTTAGGAACCAATTCATTAAATTCTTTTAATAAATTTGAAATTTCACCTGATAATTGTTTAATTTCTTCTTTAACTTGTTTTTTATCAATTTCTTCTTCAAATATATCTACATATCGAGAAATATTTAAATTGAATTGATTCTTTTTAAGTTCTTCTAATGTCGCTAAATGAGCATATTTTTCTATCTCTTTCTTTGATGAGTATGCATCAACTATTTTTTTAATATGTTCATCTCTTAAGAAATTTTGTTTTTTACCCTTATCAAAATCATTGCTTGCATTAATAAAATAAACATCATTATTAACCTTATTTTTCTTAAAAACACATATACATGCTGCTATTGTTGTACCGTAAAATAAATTTTCAGGTAAACCAATTACAGTATCTAAATAATTTCTTGTTTCAACTAAATATTTTCTAATTACTTCTTCTGCGCCACCTCTAAATAATGGACCATGAGGTAAAACAACTGCCATGCATCCAGTTTGACTTAAATTATGTATCATATGTTCAACAAAAGCATAATCAGCATAAGATTTTGGTGCAAGTCTGCCAGCACCTGAAAATCGTTCATCTTTTTCCATCATTACATTTGGTTCTCAAATAGCACTAAAAGGCGGATTAGCAACAACAATATCCATCTTCCCATATTCTTTTTGATCTTCACTAGGATGCTTAAGAGTATCACCTTGATAAATAGAAAATTTATTAAAATCAATACTGTGAACTAATAAATTCATTTTTGCTAAATTACAAGTATTAGTTTTTAATTCTTGACCATAAATTTTTGCAAAATCAATATTTTTTTCTTTTAATTTATTAGCAACTTGAATTAATAATGAACCAGAACCACAAGTAGGATCACTAATAAATTTAACTTTTTCAAGATTTTCAGTAACAATTAAACTAAGTAATTTAGAAACTTGTTGAGGTGTATAAAATTCGCCAGCTTTTTTCCCACCACTAGCAGCAAATTGTCCAATTAAATATTCATATGCGTCACCAAGAACATCTATTTGACTATCTAAAAATTTAAAGTCAATATTATTTATTGACTTAATTAATTTAGCAATTAATTCTCCTTTATCTTTATATGTTTTTCCTAATTTTTCTGAAGCTAAATTAACATCATTAAATAAATTTGAAAGTTCTTCTTCGCTTTCTTTTCCTTTTGTTGAATCTGAATAATTCTTAAAAGCATCAGCTATTTTTTTTATTTCAAATTTTCCTTGCACTATATCAATAACAAGATTTTCAAATAAATATTCAGGTTCAATAAAATAACCCAATGCTAAACTTTCAATAGCAGCATTTCTGCATTCTCTTGGATCTTCTTTATAAAAATCTTTAACACTAATATGAAGCTTCTCATTAAATTCATTAACTTGATGTTCACTAATATATCTATAAAAAATCAAACCTAAAATATAATCCTTAAATTCATTAGCTTCCATTCCACTAGTGCTTCTAAGTGAATCTGCCATATTTCAAAGTTTCGCATGCAATTCATTTCTTTGCTTAATTTCTTGATTCATTATACAAATTTCTCCAACTTCCAAATATCTTTAATACATAATTATAGCATCGTATTTATTAAAAAAAGTTTTAATATCAATAGGTAAATTTTTAGACATATTTAAAATTTCTTTATAACCCATGTTTTTATTGTCTTTATTTAAATACATAATTTTTCTATTAAGTTCAACATCATCTTGATAAAAAGAATAATTCCCAATTATCTTTTCTAACTTTTTTCTATCAATATTATATTTTTTACTAATTTTTGTAATTTCTTGATTTCTTTCATAATTTATAAATTGTTCATATTTATTTATTGGATCTGAATACAACCCTTCTTCGTTTTCATTCATAAAAGAATCAACAAATTTTCTTATAAGTTTTTGTTTAGATTTATCATTAATTTCTAAAATTAATTTATTAATCTTAGAAATTGAATTCTTAGTACCTTTTTTATTTTTATGTTCATTTTGATAATTCTTTAATAATTCTACTAAATAATCAAAATTAACATTTACTCTACTTAATAAATTTATTTCAAAATCAATATCATTTAAAATTGATTCTCTTTTTAAATCTGGTTTAATTTCAATATAAATATCTTTATATGAACTTTGCATATTAAAATATGATTTCATTTTCATTTTTGTATTATTTATATTAAAATCCACATAATTCTTAATTTTATTATAAAAATGCATTAATTCTCGAAACGCTTTCACAAACTCAACCTTATTTATTTCAGACTTTGATGAACTAATTTTTCTATGGCATTCTAAACTATTTTCATAAGCATCATTTAATTTTTCTATTAAGATTTTTAATGGTTCCAATGTTACATCATTATAAACATCTTGATCATTATTAAAATGTGCTAATGCTGTATCCATAGTTTTTTTAGAAGTTTGGTAACAAATAATATTTCCACATATTTTTTGATCATCATACACTCTAATTGTTCTGGAAATAGCCTGTATTAAACCATGCATTTTCATTGATTTATCTAAATAAAGCGTATTACATCTTTTAAAATCCATTCCAGTAAGACATTTATCAACAACAAGTAAAATATCTAAATTTTTATTTCTAAAGTTATTTATTACATCTCTTTCATATTGATTATATATAGTAAGGTTAAAATTTGAGTTATTTTCAATTCTTCTATTATATTCTTCAATGATTTCAACCATTTTATCTTTAGCAATATCTAAATTATCATTTTCTTTAACTTCTTCATTAGGATTATATGAATAAATAGCAGCAATTTTTAGATTATTTTTATTACTTACTAGCAAATCATAATATTTAATTAATAAAGAAATTGATTGACAAGCAAATATTGCATTATATCTTCGCCCGACTGTTTTTTGTTCAAAATGTTTTAATACATCTTCAATTACAAGATTACACCTTTTATCATCAAGTAAAGCTTCTTCATAGTTAATTCCTTGTACAGTTTTATCCAATAAAACAGTTTCATCTCTTATTTTTACAGTTTTTATATAATCAATACACAGAGGCAAAACATTTCTATCACCTATAGCTTCTTTTAAAGTATAAGTGTGAACTGGTTTATTAAAATATAAAGAAGTAAGTTTTGCATTTTCATTTTTAGCATCTTCTTCATTAAAAATAGGTGTACCTGTAAATCCATAATAAAGGGCATTAGTAAAATAATCTTGAATAAGTTTTCGCATTTGACCTGCTTGTGATCTATGACATTCATCAAATATAAAAATTATTTTTTTATTTTTATATTCCTTTAATTCATTAACTTTACCCTTTAATATATAAGCTAATTTATTAATTGTTGAGATAATAAGTTTCTTGCTACTATTTTTTATATCTTTAATTAAAAAATTAGATTTTTTAATATTAGTAAAATCATCAATTGAAGAAGACATATAAGAATTAAAATCATCAATAGTTTTATCATCAAGATCTTTTCTATCTACTAGAAAAAATACTTTATCAATTTCTTTTTTTTGACTCATTTCAAAAGCAAATTTAAACGAAGTTAAAGTTTTACCTGAACCTGTAGAATGAAAACAATATCCATTTTTTTCATCTTTTAAGCATATTTTTTTTAATGCTTCAAAAGCATAAATTTGATATGGTCGCATAACATATAATTTTTTATCTTGCTTACTATCTATCATATATTCAAAAACTACTTTAAATAAAAATGGGCAAAAAAGAAAATTTTCTTCAAATTCATAGAGGGAATTCATCAATTTATTATTTTTATTTAATCAAAAAAATGAGTTGCTTTTCATTTTCATAACATCTAAATCATTATTAGCAAAATACTTGGTATTTTGTTCATTTGAAATAACAAATAACTGAACAAAGTTAAAAAGACCCATATAATTGTTATCTCTTTTATATCTTAAGACTTGATTAAATGCTTGATTAATCTCTACTCCGGGTTTTTTAAGTTCTATTTGAACAAAAGGAATTCCATTAATTAAAAGAGTAACATCAAATCTTCCAGAATATTTTCCTGCAACAGAAATTTGATGTGCAACTTCAAAATTATTTTTTTCAATATCATTAACATCAACTAATTTTAAATAAAGTGTATGACCATTTCTTTTAATTATATCTATTCTTGCATTTCTTAATAATTGAGATGCTTCAAAAATAGATTGCTTTTCAAGATAAACAACTATTTCATTAAATTCACTATCTGTCAAAAATGTATTATTTAAAACATCTTTATTAATTAAATTAATTTTTTCTCTAAAATTTAATAATAATTCTTCATAAGAAGATAAACTATTAAACCTATATCAATTTGTAGTTATAACCTCTATGAATTTTTTCTCTACATCATACTCATTTGTATAATCTTCATTCTTCATAAATTTCTCCTTAATTTTAACCTAATAAATGAAAAAATATTATGTATTAAATTTCTTAATTATGGTAATTTTACTACTAAACTTTTATACAGTACAAGAATTTTATTTATTATGTAAATTAAAATCTTGTAAAAACTTATTCTTAATATATAATTAGCAAACTATTTATTTTACTTGTAATAAAAGAAAATAATAATGTTAGAATACGAATTTCTAGTATAATTAAACATATATAGGAGCCAAGTTATGGAAGAAAAACAAAATTATATAATCGTTAAAGGTGCCCGAGAACATAATCTAAAAAATATTAATATCAACATTCCGAAAAATAAACTTGTTGTAATTACAGGAGTTTCAGGAAGTGGTAAATCTTCATTAGCTTTTAATACCATTTATGCTGAAGGAAGAAGAAGATATGTCGAATCGTTGTCTGCTTATGCTAGACAATTTTTGGGTAATAGTGAAAAACCTGATGTTGATTCAATTGATGGTTTGGCACCAGCAATCTCAATTGATCAAAAAACAACTAGCACAACCCCAAGATCAACCGTTGGCACAGTAACAGAAATTTATGACTACTTAAGATTATTATATGCTCGGGTTGGAACCCCTTATTGTAAAAATGGTCATGGAATTATTAGTCATCAAACTTTGAAAGAAATGATTAAACAAATTCAAACTTTAAAACCAAATACAAGAATGGAAATTTTAGCACCAATTGTCACAAGCAAAAAGGGAACTCATCAAGACTTATTGGCACAATTAAAAAAAGAAAATTTCTTACGAGTAAAAATTGATAACAAAATTTATAACTTAGATGAAGAAATTGAACTAAATAAAAATACAAGACACGATATTGATATTGTTATTGATCGAATTGTTTATCATACTGATGATGAAACAATTTCTAGAATTCATGATGCTTTAGAAGTTGCTTTAAATCAAAGTAATGGTTTAGCAAAAGTGACAGTTAGTGAGCCCGATGAAACTTGATTGTTTTCACAAAAGTACGCTTGTAAAGTTTGCGGTTTTGCCTTACCTGATTTAGAACCACGCTTATTTTCTTTTAATGCTCCTGCTGGCGCTTGCCCTGAATGTAAGGGAATTGGTATGCGTTTAGAAGTTGATGAAAATCTAATTATGCCTGATATGAAATTATCAATTAATCAAGGTGGCATTGAATATTTTAAAAATCTTGTTAATACTACTAATTTAGAGTGACAAAAATTACAAGTTTTATGTCATCATTATTTAATTGATTTAAATCAACCACTAAATACTTTGAGTAAAGAACAAATTCAAGTTATTATGCGTGGGAGCCAAGAACCAATTAGCTACACTTTAACTTCTGCTAACGGCCGTAAATATCCTAATCATGATTATATTGAAGGAATTGCTACCGCAATTGAACGCCGTTATTTAGAAACAACTAGTGATTTTGCTCGTGAATATTATCGTAAATTTATGGAACAAAAAATTTGTGTTACTTGTAAGGGCTCAAGATTGAACCAAGATGTTTTAAGTGTCAAACTTAGCACAATTTTAAAAGGTAAAAATACATTATTAAATATTAGTCAGTTAACTAATTTAGATATTGAAGAAAATTTAGAAGCAATTAGTCATCTTGAGTTATCAGAAAATCAAAAAGAAATTGCTCGTTTAGTATTAGATGAAATAAATAAACGATTGAATTTCTTAATTAATGTTGGCTTGAATTATTTAAATTTGGCAAGAAGTGCTCAAACCCTTTCAGGTGGTGAATCACAACGAATTCGTTTGGCAACCCAAATTGGTGCCCAATTAACAGGTGTTCTATATGTTTTAGATGAACCATCAATTGGACTACATCAAAGAGATAATAATAAATTAATTGCAACCTTAAAAACAATGCGTGATTTAGGAACAACTTTATTAGTAGTTGAACACGATGAAGATACAATGTTAGCATCTGATTGATTAATTGATGTCGGACCAAAAGCAGGAATTCATGGTGGGAAAATTGTCGCTGAAGGAACTCCAGAACAAATAATGGAAAATCCAAAATCAATTACTGGACAATACTTAGTTGGCAAAAAATTTATTGAACTACCAAAAACTCGTCGTGGTGGCAATGGTCAAGTTTTAGAAATACAAAATGTTACTGCTAACAACTTAAATAATTTAACAGTTAAATTTCCTTTAGGAAAGTTTATTTGTGTTACAGGAGTTTCAGGAAGTGGTAAATCAACTTTAGTTAACTCAGTTTTATATAATGATCTTCATAAAATTTTAACTAAAAAACAAAAAACAAGTAGCACAATCAAAGGTTACGAAAATGTTGATAAAATTATTGCTATTTCTCAAGATCCAATCGGTCGAACACCAAGAAGTAATCCAGCAACTTATACCTCAGTTTTTGATGACATTCGTGATTTATTTGCTAGCAGTCCTGAAGCTAAAGTTCGTGGTTATAGTAAAAGTCGGTTTTCATTTAATGTTCCTGGCGGGCGCTGCGAAAGATGTAACGGTGATGGTGTCATTAAAATTTCAATGCATTTTTTACCTGATGTTTATGTTGCCTGTGAAATTTGTGATGGTAAACGATATAATAGTGAAACTTTACAAGTTAAATATAAAGGAAAAAATATTTATGATGTTCTAGAAATGCCAGTTGAAGCTGCTTTAGTATTCTTTACTAATCATCCAAAAATTAATAAGAAACTAACAGTCTTAGAAGAAGTAGGTTTGGGCTATATTAAACTTGGTCAACAAGCAACAGAATTATCAGGTGGCGAAGCACAAAGAATTAAATTAGCTGCTCATTTACAAAAAAGAGCTACTGGTAAAACAATGTATATTCTTGATGAACCAACAACTGGTTTACATATTGATGACATTAAAAAACTAATTAAAGTTTTAAACCAAATCGCTAATAATGGTGATACTGTTATTGTTATTGAACATAATTTAGAAGTAATTAAAGTTGCTGATTATATTATTGATTTAGGCCCAGAAGGTGGTAAATATGGTGGAAAAATTATTGCTACAGGAACCCCAGAACAAGTAATTACTAATGAAAAATCTTATACTGGCCAATTCCTAAAACCAATTCTTGCTCGTGATCTAAAAAGAAAATAATTTTTAAGTAAATAATTAAAATAGAATATTAATAAATATATTTATATTATGTCTTAGCGGTAAGACATACCTATCAAGGTCATTTATTAAGTAACTTAGATTTTTCTTAAAATCTATTGAAAAACCCCTTTAATATAAAGGGGTTTTTATATTAATTTTTTAACTCTTAAATATCGATACAAATATGATATTAGATAATTTTTATTTTATCTTTAATTCTTATTTTTAATCTAAAAATAACATTGATATTATCTAGATTAAAAAATAAGAATATGTTATAGTAGTTTAAAGAAGTTAAGTTGGACTTTTTATTACTGACTTAAATTCTGGGGGGAGAAAGTGGTGTGGTAACTAAACACCCCCCCCAGATGGGCTTTCAAAAATGAAGGTCCATTTTTTAATATCAAAAATTAAAAATCAAAAAAATACAGATCAAAAAAAACTATGATATTATACTAATTAACAAAAGAAGGGGGTATAAATAATGAAAAAAATCTTAACAACAATTGGATTAACTAGTCTTGCAAGCATGACAATTGGAAACATAGCAATATCAACAACTTCATCAGCACAAAATAAACAAGAAATTAATGCAACTGCACAAATTAATCCTACTGAGTGACATTTTAAAGAACAAAGTATTCACACAGAAATAGCATGAAACGAATATATTTACTGTGCAATTGATAATATTAATTTAACTGCTATTGGCATTAAAGATCTTACTCAATTACATAAATATAATGTAATTGATGTCCCTGATTTAAAAATTGAATATAGATTCAATGATATTCTTAAAATTAATGGTGATAAATGAAAAACTAATCGTAACCTTGGTTCAGAAGATTGATATCACCAATATTCAGAATGAATTGGAGAAAGAGGAGCAGATCTTTATACTGCTTCAACATTATGATATGATCAATCTGGTAACTTAATGATGCGTTTAGCATATAAAATTGCATTTGGTTCTTATTGAGCGCCAGACTATGCCCGTGTTAGTATTGATACTGGTTCTCTAGTTTTATTTTATTAAAATCAATTTAGAAAAACTTAAAGTTGTAATCATAAATCTAATGGTATAAAAAAATATATCATTGGATTTTTACTTTAAAAATAAAACATGATACTATACTAATCAATAAGAAAGGAGGATGTATATACTTAATTAAAAAGGAGAATATAAATTATGAAAAAATTCTTAATGACAATTGGATTAATTATCCTTGCAGGTATGACAGTTGGAAACATAGCAACATCAGCAACTTCATCAGAGCAAAACAAACAAGAAACTATCAATGCTAATCAAACCGATTATGATTACATATGAAGATTTCAAGAACAGTCTGTTAGAAAAACTGTCAAACCACACGAGTATGCTGCTTTTGGAATTTACGGTATTAATGTAACTGCTATTTCAGGAGTCCATGAATTTCCAGAGTTAACATCACTCTTTGAAGGATTTGAAGTTCCTGGTTTAAAGGTTGCCTATCGAGGATATAATGGTCAAACTTTCTTACTTACAAAAGATACTTGAAAAATTGGTAGTATTTTACCAGGCCAAGAATCTTGATATGAAAAACAAGATATAAAATTATCATCAACTATGAGAATATATCTTACTGCTCGCTCTACAGTTTGATTTAAATGAGAGAACAACGAAAGACAACTTATGTTGGATTTAGAATATCGAGGTTATATTGACGATACTCCAAATAATTATTATGGTGAAATTGCAGCTATAACTGGTTCTGAAGTGCGAATGGTTTATTAAAAAACAAAATTTAATATTAAAAAAATGTTATCTCGGTTGAGATAACATTTTTAATTAATTATTACAACTTTAATTTGATTTTTCAGTTTATTAACGAGTGATAAATCACCAATTCCTTGACTAAAAGCAGTTGCAGCACCTGCTGCTGTCGCAATTTGTAAACTTATTTTTGGATCGGTAGTTTCAAGATATGTTGCAAGAAAACCTGCTACCATTGAATCACCTGCTCCAACAGAATTGATTAGATTACCACTAGCAGCATTAGCAAAATAATTTCCTTTAGTTGCAGTAACTAAAATACTACCTTCTTTACCATTGCTAATCAAAACATTTTGAGCACCTTGTGCTAATAATTTTTGTCCTAGTTCAATCACTGCTTTTTGATTATCAAAATGATAATTAGTATTAAAAATTTCATTTAATTCAGCTAAATTAGGTTTAATTAATAATGGTCGGTATTGTAGAGTTGGAATTAAATTAACTTTTGTTGTGTCAATTGCAAAAGCAATTTTTTGTTTAAAACAAAATTCAGCAATACTTTGATATAAACAATTATTTGCTCCAGAAGCAATTGAGCCAGCAATCATTAAAAAATCATCTTTTTTTAAATGTTTTTTTAATAAAGTGAGAATTGCTTTTTCATCATTTTTATTAACATTAAACCCTAAACAATTTAACTCTGTTTCTTGATTATTATTTAAATCTTTAATTTTTAAATTAATTCTTACTTGTCCTGGGACAATATGAAAATCATTATTAACTTTCTCTTTTGCTAAATAAGTCTCAAATTGATGATGATAATCTTTACCCATAAAACCTAAAGCAGTATTATTAAAACCTAAATGTTTTAGCATTATCGAAACATTAATTCCTTTGCCACCAAGAATTTGATACTGTTCAATTGCTTTATTAGTAGCATCTAAGGTAAAGTTCTTAGTACTAATCATTTGATCAATTGCCGGATTTAAAGTTAATGTATAAATCATTGTGTTATTTCCTTATTTTAAAATTAATTTACCTTTTTTAATTGCACTCATTCTTCAAAAACCAAGAATAGAAGCACTAATCAAAGCACCAACAACTAAAGCAACAATTGTAATTGCAATAGCAACACCAATTGAGCCGCCTTGGGTTGGCATTTTAAATCAGTTTGAACCATTATCTTGAATATTTAATAATGGAAAGACAAATACCCCCCCGTGCGGAGCACTTAAGGTAATACCAAAACCAGCTAGGATCGCACCTGTAACACCACTACCAACAACAGAAGCAGGAATTACTCGTTTTGGATCTTCTGCTGCATAAGGAATTGCTCCTTCAGTAATAAAGCAAGCAGCTAAGAATCAGTTCGTATTTCCACCATCAATATCTTTTGCAGATCAATATTTTTTAAAAATTCTTGTTGATAACGCAATTGCTAAAGGTGGTACCATTCCTGCTACCATTGCAGCAGCCATAAAAGTTGTTCCACCATTACTTGAACGAATTGATTCATAAGCAGTTTGACTAGCATCAATTGTTACTGTTCCAAAAACATAAGCAGCCTTATTAATTGGACCACCCATATCAACAGCCATCATAATTCCAATAATTAATCCAGCAAGAGCACTTAAATTATATTCTGATAAATATTTTAATCCTAAACCTAAACCATAATTTAGATAACCTAAAGGAATATTAATTGCAAACATAATTACTCCAGCTGCTAATGCAGTAACAACTGGTACAAAAACAATATCTTTAACACCTCGTAATGATTTTGGTGTTTTTTTCAAAACTTTTGTTAAACCATAAACAACAAAGGCTACTAAATAAGCACCAATAATAGCGCCAAAAAAACCGGAGTTAAAATTCTTAATACTATCAGGAAAAATTCGTCCTCAAGTATTTTCTCAGCCAGCACCACCATCATCTTTATATAACATTGCGGGAGCATTAGCGACCAATCCACAAACCATTCCCGGTAATAACCCTTGTGGGCCAACGATTGAATAACAAATATAAGCTCCTAAAATTGGAATCATCATTGAGAAAATAACTTTTCCTAAACCAGAAAATCAAGCAGCAGCACCTCTAGTAACACCAAAGTTACCACCTGAATTACCACTATCAATTAAGAATCCAATTCCTAAAATAATTCCACCAGCAACAACAAAAGGTAACATTCGTGAAACACCACCTAATAAGTTTCGTGTTACATGTTTGAAGTTATCAAATGAAAAATCAACTGCTTCTCCTTCTTTAGCAGCTTGATTAATTGTTGTTAATTTCCCAGTCTTATTTAAATAATCATTAATTAACTTTTTACTGTCTAAAATCGCTTCTTTTGTTCCTACTTGAATAACTTCTTTACCATTAAAACGATCTAAACCTGTTAAAGCTTTATCATTAGCAAAAATAATTACCTTAGCATTAGCAATATCTTCAGCAGTCAAAACATCTTCATTACCACTACGACCTTGAGTTTCAACTTTACATGTCATCTTTAATTCTTTGGCGGCTTCAAGAATTTTTTCTTTTGCCATATAAGTATGAGCAATTCCAGTTGGACAAGCAGTAATTGCAATTACTTCTGGAGATTTTTTTGTTGTTGTTTTGTTTACAGTTTTAGCTCCAGAATCTTTTTCAATTGCCATTCTTTTCTCCTTTCACTTTTCAAATTCATATATTATATGTTAATTTTATAATATCATATAATTATTAAATCAGATAACTTTAAATTTTATTACATTACAACTATCAGCTTAAAAAAAGCAATATCATTTTATCAAAAATAATATAAAATAAGTTTACCCTTATGAAAGGCACAAAATATTATGAGAAAACTTTTATTAATTTTTGCTGGTCTTGAATTAGCAAGTTCAATTATTTTATTAAATCTTAGTTTAATTAATCAAACACCTAATAAAACAATTATTGATAATTCTGTTAATTATCATCAATTATATGTTGTCGGTGATAGTTTATCAGATAATGGCGCAGTAGTTGGTGCTGGTAGTGAAATTTTAAAAACAATAATTGGACATGGCTTTACTATGGATGATCCATTTTATCAAAATCACTCATTTTCTAATGGCAAAGTCGCAGTTGAAATTTTAGCAGATAAACTAGAATTAAATTTAGATGCCGGCTGAAATTTTGATTTTTATTCTAAAACATATAATCATATTGGTAATAATTATGCTCTTGGTGGTGCACACGCATCCGAACTGCCAACAACAGACCTTCAAGGAATGTTTTTTAATAACTTTACCATTAATAAACAAGTTGATGCTTTATTACAACAACATAAAATTGAAGATGATGATTTAACTTTTTTTCAAATTGGAAGCAATGATTTTATGTCAGAAATCTTAGAAACTTCATCAAGTACTGAACAAGAATCAATAATACAAAACCTTCTTAGTGATCAGCAAAGTGCTTTGAAAAAATTAATTATAAATGGTAATAAACATATTTTAGTAATGAATACACCAGACTTAGGAAAAATTCCTCGATATCGTGGTAGTACTAAAGCAATACTAGCATCAAATTTAACTGCTCATTATAATCAATTATGATTAAATATGATTGCTAATTTGAAAGTAGAGTATCCGCATTATATTAAAGTTTTTGATGTTTACAAGCAATTTAATCAATTATTAATTGATTTTGCACAACAAGGTGTAAATATTGAACAAGGTGCTACTGATTATAATCTTGATTTAAATGCTCTTCTAAACGGTAAAATCACACCAAAATATAATCAAGGAGTTAACTTTGAAACTATTAATAATCACTTCTTTTTTGATTTTGTTCACCCAACTGAACTTGTTCATGCAAAAGTAGGAGAAATGTTATACGATATAGTACAAGAAACTTGATAATTTAAAGATTATTCATAAATAAAAAACTTGGTTATTTTAAATATTTTAACCAAGTTTTTTAATTTCTTATCTTAACTAATTAAGATAAAACATATCCTTACGAGTTAATCAAAGTTTTAACGATCATCACCATTGTTAATTGTACCCTTAACAATAACATACTGACATTTTCTTAAAGCCATTAATTCTTTACCTCCAGCATAAGAAATTGCTGACTGTAAATCTTCTTCCATTTCTTGATAAGTATGAGCAATTGGCCCTTTATAAGAAACCAGAATCTTTTTTCCTTCAATATTTTTGGCTTCAACTTTATTGAAAACACTAGCTGATCCATAATATTCTTTATATTTTTTGCCATTATTAACTACTAATTTTCCTGGTGATTCATCATGACCAGATAAAATACTTCCCGCCATTACCATATCGGCACCAAAACAAATTGCTTTAGCAATATCACCATTACAACGAATACCACCATCAGCAATTAATGGTTTTTTAGCAACTTTGCTTAAATCTTGCAAAGCATTTAATTGTCAACCACCAGTTCCAAAACCAGTTTTTAATTTCGTAATACAAACTTTCCCTGGTCCAACACCAACTTTTAAAGCATCAGCACCTCATGCTTCTAAATCTTTAACAGCTTCTGCACTCATAATATTACCAGCAATAACAAATGGTTTAATTTTAGTATTCTTAAAAGTTGTTTTAATAAACTTCAACATATCTTCCATAACTAAACTATGACCATGAGCAATATCAATTGTAATAAAATCAGGAATTAAGTCTAATTTTTTTAATTCTAATAATAAGTCTTTATGTTCTTTTTTAACACCAACACTAATTGAAACAAATAAATTAGCTTGCTTCATCATTTTAACAAAAGCAATTTGATCAATATTAAAACGATGCATAACATAAAAATAATTATTTTTTGCTAATCAAAAACAAAGTTTTTCATCAACAACAGCACTCATATTAGCAGGAACAACGGGAATTTTAAATTTAAAACCATTTAATTGCACACTAGGATTACATTCTCTTCTTGAACTAACTAAACATTTATTAGCAATTAAATTAATGTCTTCAAAATCAAATTTTATGTCCATATATTTTCTCCTCAAGTTACTTTGTTTTAATTAAATCTTTTAATTGATTAAGTAAACTTTCTAAATTATTGACTAAAGGATTATATACATTTATTGTCTCTAAGTCAACACCTGCCTTCTTTAAAATTGCTAATGGATAATCATTTCCACCAGATTTTAAGAAGTTTAATAAGTTATCTTTATTACCTTGCTTAACATCTTCATAAAGTTTATAAGAGACTGTAATTGATGTCGCATATTTATAAACATAAAATGGTGAATGAAAAAAATGTGATACTCGTGGTCAACTATAATGTTTTTCTTTTTCATCAATAACATCTAAAACATCTTGACCATATTCATTAGAAATATTAGTATATAAATCAGCTAAAATATCAGCATTTAATGGTTGCTCTTGTTCAACTAATTTATGTGCTTCTCATTCAAATTTAGCAAATTGAATTTGACGAAAGAAAGTACCAATAATTGTTTCAATATGAGTTTGTAATAAATAAATTTTTTCTTCCTTACTTGTTGCCTTATTATATAAATAATCAAAAATTAAATGTTCATTAACTGTTGATGCAACTTCAGCTAGAATAATTGGATAATTATTATTTGGATAAGGTTGATATTTTTCTGATAACAAAGTGTGAACTGAATGCCCTAATTCATGACCAAGTGTATTAATTGAATTAATTGTATCATCTCAATTCATTAAAATAATTGGTTCAACACCATCACCACCAGTTGAATAAGCACCAGTTGTTTTGTTAGTATCTTCAAAATAATCAATTCTTCCCGGTAATAATGCTAAATCTAATTGTGCTAAATATTCTGGTCCTAAAACACTTAAAACTGATTTAATAATTTGAATTCCTGTTTCAACATCATATTTTTGTTCTGGTAAAGAAGCCATTTTTAAACTTGTATCAGTTGGATAAAGTTTTTTTAATTTAAAAAATTGTTTTTTAATTTTATAAAATTCACGAACTAAATATGAATATTTTTTACCAACAGCAATTAAATTTTGATAAACTTTCAAACTAACATTATCACCAAGTAAACTATAAGTTAATGGTGTCAAATTTTTATCATTATCAACATTACGGATTTTTATTTCTTCAATTGATGATTCAATAATTCCTTGATAAACTTGCGCTAAAGAATGTTTCTTACTCTTAATATCTTGATAAAATTTTTTATTTGTTTCAATTCGCAATTTTTGATCTTTAATTGGATCAGTAGTTTCCAAAATATTTAAATATAAAGTTTGAGTTAATTCTTGATTTTTCTTTTGATAATCAATCATCATCTTTTGTTTATCAGCAAAAACTAATGAATCATATAAATCGCCAACTGCGCCACGAGATTTACTAACTTTACTTAATAAAGTTTCATCGTGCTCACTTAAAATATACTTTTCAAATTGAAAAAACACTTTCATACTATGTTGGTAATTTGCCAAATCAGCATTATCTTTAACTCACTGTTGAATTTTCTTAGCACCAATTGTTTTAATCTCTGGTTCGATTCAAGATAATTGTTGTCCAAGATTGCTAGTTTTAATCGCAAATAAATTATTTAAATTTTGATAAGTTAAATTTGTTTGGTCTAAATCACTATAATGTAAATATTGGCCTAATTTCATAAAAGTTAATGAAAGTTCTTTACTCAATCCTAAATAAGTTTTAAAGTTTTTTAAATCTTTCAATTTACCTTTTAATTGCACCATTTTAGCAACAATTTTGTCACAATTATTTAATTCTTGTTTTCATGCATCATCATTTTTAAATAAATGAGAAAAATCTCAACAATATTTTTGTTGTTGTTCTTTAGTTAATTGACTTCGTGTCACTTTTAACCTCCATATAAAGAATTAATCACAATATATATCATACCATCTATTAGAATTGACAAAAATATATTATAATAAAAGACATAATTATTTATTAAATATTTAGAGTTATCGAAAGAGAGAACAAATATATGGATAGTCCTGTTCAAATTAATCAAAAAAAACTTTATCAATTAAATTTAGTTGGTATTACAAAAAGTAATTTAAAAAACGATTTAATTGTTAAAGTTAATAATAAAATTACTTTAATTAATCAAGAAAAAACTTATTTCGTTTATTTAGGTGAAAAAAATCAATTAACAAGAACTGGTTTAAGAAAATTATTTATTAATATTATTAGAAATCAAGAAATTCAAGATGATGTTGATATTGAAATTAAATCATTTACTAATGAAAAAATTAATGACTCAGAAGCAATACAAACAATTTATGAAGCAATTCTTTATGCAAATCATAAAGCTTATACTTTAAAAAGCAAAAGTCCTGAAAAAGTAACAATTAAATACAATTTATTAACAACTAATAAATTACCTGAATACACATCAGAAGAACAAATTAAGACTCAAAGTGAATTTTTAAACTTTGCTCGTGATTTACAAGATATGCCGCCTAATATTTTATATCCAGAAATTTTTGCTAATCATATTAGTGAAAAAGCGAAAGGAATTGCAAATTTAAAAGTAACAATTTTAGATAAAAAAGCAATTCAAGACTTAGATATGAATTTATTATTAGCAGTTAATGCCGCTTCTCATTACGAACCAAGAGTTGTTGTTCTAACTTATAATGGTGACCCCAAAAATAAAAATGAAATCTTAGGATTAGTTGGAAAAGGAATCACTTTTGATACTGGTGGTTACTCTTTAAAACCAAGTCAATATATGAAAGGGATGAAATTTGATATGTCAGGGGCAGCAATTGTTTGCAATAGTGCTCTTGCTGCTGCTAAATTAGGATTAAAAACTAACTTTATTGCTGTTGCTTGTTTAACAGAAAATAAAATTGGTGGTCATGGAACATTAGTTGAAAGTATTGTTAAATCAATGAATGGTAAAACTGTTGAAATTAATAATACCGATGCTGAAGGAAGATTAGTTTTAGCAGATGGTATTACTTATGCAATAAGAAAAGGTAAAGCAACAAAAATTATTGAATTATCAACTTTAACAGGAGCAATCTTAATTGCTCTTGGTAATTATATGACTGGTGCCTTTAGTAATAACGATCAATTATTTAATAATTTTCAAACTGCTGCTGACCAAGCAAATGAAGAAATTTGAAGAATGCCAATTCATGAAGATAACATTGTTGGTATTAAAAGTTCCGCAATTGCTGATTTAAGTAATGTTACTAAAGATAGTTATGGTGGTTCATCAAGTGCTGCTGCTTTCATTCAAGAATTCTGTGAAGACAAACCATTCTTACATTTAGACATTGCTGGAACTGCTTATGGCAATGACCGTGGTCAAGCTGTTCTAGTTAAAACTTTAGTGCAGTATATGAAAAACAATAAATAATATATATAATTTTAGTCTTATGACAATTAAAAATTCTCTTTAATCAAAGAGAATTTTTTAATATTTATTTTATTTAGCGTTCATAGTCATCAAACTTATTATATTCTTCGTCTACTTCTTGTGAGTTTTTTAAAATGCTTCAGCTTTTTTATTTTTTCCAAAAGTTTTTGCTCAACTAAATTATATTATCAATTGCAAAGATACACATAAATCGATTTTTTAAAAGGTAAACCAATGTGAATTACTCCACCAATTTTATATTTCGTATCTTTAGACATTTTTCAGAAAAAATACTAATATTATTTTCTATTGTTGGATCATTTACAATTTCATCGATAAATGTTTCATATTCTGAATAATATTTTGCAATATCTTCAGCTTTCATGATTGAACTTATATCTGTATTTTTTCAAACATCGTCATGAGCTAATTTTGCTAATTCAATGTCATTATATTTTTTACTTAAATCTATTACTAATGCTTCTAAATCAAAGCGATCTCAATTTGGAATTTCAGGAATTTTTACAAAATGTTCTTCAAGATTAAATAAACGAACACCATTTTTTGAATAATCATAATAAAGTTCTGGTATCACCGGGCCAATTACTCATTTTTCAAAATTATTAGATCATAATGTTTTATTTCATGTTGATAAAGCATAAGCATAAAGAAAATAAAGAATATTTTGTAATTTCAAAGGTGAAACTTTTTGCTCTTCAGTATTATTAATATCAAAATTATTGACATCATAAATTATATTGACAACATATTCGCTAAATTTTTTTAAATCAATATTAAAATTTTCCATATCATTTTCGACCCCTTTCTACAAAATGATAAGTTTGGTTTAAGCTAATTATATGACCGAAATTCAATTTTAAATAAAATAAATATTTATTTTATTTAGCGTTCATAATCATCAAATTCATTATCATCTTCATCTACTTCTTGTCCTAATTGCTGTGATTTTTTTAAAGCTGCTTCAGCTTTTTTAAATCGCTCCATAAATTTTTGCTCATCTTTTTTGATTTTCACTAATTCATCACTAGTAAAAACACTTTCAGAATCTGAGTCTTTTTGTTGGAAAGTAAATGAATCTTCAAAAACAATTCTTTTCTTCAAAAATTTCACTTTATTCTTTTGTAAATTTTCTACATGTTCTTGTAATTCATCAAAACGTTTTTGATTCATAGTACGAGATACATATAATTCTTTAAAATTATCGTATTCTTTTTTATTTAAAAAATAAAATTGATTACATTTAAGATAACCATCACGATTATTACCGTGCTTTTGTGAATATTCAAAATTAACTAACATTTTTAATTTTTTATCTCTTTTTTCTTTGTTATGAAAAGTAGACATTGGTATTAATATTAGATTATCGTTTTCAACTGAAAATACACCCATAAATCGATTTTTTAAAATAATGCCATCATAACTTTCAAAAGGTTTACCAATATGAATTGTTGTACCAACGACTGGTCCTTGGCGTTTTTTCATTTTTAAGAAAAAAACTTAACTTTTGCTTCTAATGATGAGTCATATAAATCATCAAAAAATGTATTATTTTCAGAATAATAATTTACAATATCTTCTGCTTTAATAATTGCATTTGCTTTTGTGTTTCTTCAAACATCATCATATGCAAGTCTTGCTAATTCAACATCATTATACTTTTCATTTAAATCCATTACTAATGCTTCTAAGTTTGTTCTTTCTCAATTTGGAATTTCAGGAAATTTTACAAAATGTTTTTCTCGATTATATAAAGTAACACCATTCTTTGAATAATCATAATAAAGTTCTGGTATCACTGGACCAATTACTCATTTTTCAAAATTATTAGATCATAATGTTTTATTTCATGTTGATAAAGCATAAGCATAAAGAAAATAAAGAATATTTTGTAATTTCAAAGGTGAAACTTTTTGCTCTTCAGTATTATTAATATCAAAATTATTGACATCATAAATTATATTGACAACATATTCGCTAATTTTTTTTAAATCAATATTAAAATTTTCCATATCATTTTTCAACCCCTTTCTACAAAATGATAAGTTTGGTTTAAACTAATTATATTGCTCAAAAATGAATTTTCAAATAAAAAAATAAAAGAAAAATATCTTTCTTTTATTTTTTTTGTTGTAATGATTCTAATGTTTGTAAAAAGATTTTTCGTTCTTTTCCTGATGAGTAATTAATTATTTTCTTATTACGAGAAACAACACGATGACAAGGAATAAAAATTGCTAACGGATTTTTACCCAAGGCAGAACCAACTGCGCGACATGCTTTTGGGTGGTTAATTTTTTGTGCTAACTCTTGATACGTAATGGCTTGATTATAAGGAATTTTAAGGGTTTCTTTTCATACTAACTCTTGAAACTTTGTTCCTTTTGGTGCTAATGGTAAATCAAAAGTAGTTAAATCTTGCTTAAAATATTGATCTAATTGCTCCAGACAATTATTAATAACAAGATTATTTGAATTTAAGGTTTCTTGATTAACTTTTGTTTCAATAAACTCTAAACTAAGCACACTTGCTTCATCAGCAGTAATTTTAATTAAACCAATTGGACTTTGATAATAACCATAACTTGCCATTATTTTTTACCTTTCTTTTCTGGTTTTGATGTTTTTGGACCATCATCTGCTTCAATATTTAAAATTAAATCTCGTAATGCTGCCGCTTTTTCAAAATTTAATTCCTTTGCTGCTTGCAACATTTCAAGTCGAATTTCAGCAATAATCTTTTCTTTAGCAGTAACTTTTGCTTTACCTTTTGCTGTTCGTAATTTTTGTAAATCAGAATCTAATTCTTTGGTACTAATAATTTCACTTAATGGTTTTTTAACATTAGTAGGAGTAATATGATGTTTTTCATTATAAGCAATTTGAATTTTTCGTCTTCTATTTGTTTCATCAATTGCTGCTTTCATTGCTAAACTAATTTCATCAGCATAAAGAATAACATGACCATTAACATTTCTTGCAGCGCGACCAATTGTTTGTACTAATGATCTCGTATTTCTTAAAAACCCACTTTTATCAGCATCTAAAACGCAAATTAAAGAAACTTCAGGAACATCTAATCCTTCTCGTAATAAATTAATACCTACAATCGCATCATAAACACCACGGCGTAAATCCAATAAAACTTTTGTTCTTTCCAAAGTTTTTAATTCATTATGTAAATAAGCAACTTTAACTTTTTGTTCTTGTAAATATGCTGTTAATTCTTCAGCCATTCTAATTGTTAAAGTAGTAATAAATACTCGTTCTTGATTTGCTGAGCGTAATTTAATTTGCTTAATAATATCATTAATTTGATTCACTGATGGTTTAATTTCAACTGTTGGATCCAATAAACCAGTTGGTCTAATTACTTGCTGAATTGTTTGATTAAATTCTTTTGGTTCTTTCTTAATTAAATCTAATTCATAATCACCTGGAGTTGCTGAAGTATAAACAACATAATTTAACTTTTGAGAAAATTCTTGAAAGTTTAATGGTCGATTATCTAAAGCACTTGGTAAACGAAAACCAAATTTTACTAAAGTTTCTTTACGACTACGATCATTATTATACATCCCTCGAACTTGTGGTAAAGTCATATGTGACTCATCAACAATTGTTAAATAATCTTGTGGAAAAAAATCAAACAAAGTATAAGGCGATGAACCTGCTGCTCTTTTTTCTAAATAACGAGAATAATTTTCAATCCCATTACAAAAACCAAATTCTCTTAAACTTTCTAAATCATTATTTGTTCTTTGTTCTAATCTTTGTGCTTCTAATAAATAATTATTTTTTCTCATTTTTGCTAATGTTTTTTCTAATTCTTTTTCAATTTCACCAACAGCAAAATTAACTCGTTCTCTAGTACTAACATAATCTTCAGCTGGGAAAATAGTTAAAAATGGAAAGCGTTCTAAAACATTACTATTTAAAATATCAACTTTAGCAATCTCTTCAATTTCATCATCAAATAAACTAATCCGCAAAAAATACTGGTCAGTTCATGATGGTGCAATTTTAATGACATCACCTTTAGCACTAAAACTTCCTGGTACTAATTCTAAATCATTGCGTTGATAACCAATTACAACTAAACGATTTAATAATTCTTGACGATTAATTTTAGTATTTTTTCGTAATTCAAAAAAAGACTTTTGGTATTCTTTTGGATCTTGAGCACCATAAATTGCTGCGACAGAAGCAATAACAATTACATCTTTTTCTGTTGACAAAGCATTTAAAGTACTCAATCGTAACATTTCAATTTCTTGATTAATTTTTGAATTTTTATCAATATAAGTATCGGTTTTTGGCAAATAAGCTTCTGGTTGATAAAAGTCAAAATAAGAAACAAAATATTCAACACGATTTTCTGGAAAAAAAGTTTTTAATTCACCATACAGTTGCATTGCCAAAGTTTTATTATGAACCAAAATTAAGGTTGGTTTTTGCACTTGTTGAATGACATTAGCCATAGTAAAAGTTTTACCTGTTCCTGTGGCACCAAGTAAAACTTGATTTTTAATATTATTTTTAATTCCTTTAACAATTTGCTTAATTGCTGCTGGTTGATCACCAGTTGGTTGATAAGGAGCAACTAGTTTAAACATAACTCACCATTAATATTTAATTATTAATTTAACTTTCTAATTAAATTATAGTACATTTCACCAATAAAATTGGTTTTTGTTACCAAAAATGATTTAACTAAAACTCAAAATAGTAATAAAATCTTGTAATTATAATAATAATTCTATACAATTTGGTAATATATAAAATATATAAATAAGTCCGGAGTATCTTAATGAAAAATAAGAAAACAATTTCAGCATGAGGCTTTATCATGTCAACTTTGGGTACTTCCATTGGTCTTGGTGGAATTTGAGGATTTCCAACTAAAATGAACCAATATGGTGGTACTTTTTTAATACCATTCTTAATTGCTTTAATTGTCTGTGCTGTGCCGTTATTATTAATTGAATTTAACCTTGGAGCAAAATATCGCAAAAATCATGTTATGGTTTTTGAAGAAATAGCTAATAAACCAGGGAAATTCTTTGGTTTTTTACAATCAGCAATGATTTGATTAATGAGTATTTTTTATAGTGTTCTAGTTGCTTGATCACTGTTAGCTTTAATTATGGCATTTCTGCCAGGTCTAACTAAAGAAGATTATTTTTTAAAAGTTTTAATTGGCGAAACTAATCCCAATCCGAAAAGTTTTTCACAATTAGGAAATATTAGTGTTTGAGTTTTGCTTAGTTTAGTAGCAGTTTGATTAATAGCAGGAATCATTGTTTTAGGTGGTGTCGCAAAAGGACTTAATCTTGCTAACAAAATTCTTACTCCTAGTTTATTTGTTTTAATGATAATTATGATGATTTATACTTTGACTTTAGATGGCGCTGGAACAGGGTTAAAAACAATGTTTAGTTTTCATAGCGATAAACTTTTAAGTCCAAGTATTTGAACTGATGCCTTTGGCTCTGCTTTCTTTATGTTAACAACTGGTATTGGAACGATGATTATTTTTGCCAGTTATTCGCCAAAGAAACAAGACAATACTAATAAAAGTTTAATCATTGCCGGTGGTACAACAGTTGTTGCTTTAATTACCGCTTGTACGGTTTTTGCTGGAATTGGTGTTATTGCTCATCATCAAGGAAAAGAAATTAACGACGTTTTTCAACCAGGACCTACTTTAATCTTTCAAGTTTTTCCACAAATCTTTGCCATTATTGCTGGTAATAATAATATGGGATTATTAGTACTTAGCCATATCTTAGCAATCTTTTTCTTTTTATCAGTTTTCTTTGCCGGAATCTCTTCAGTATACGCAATGTTAGAAACAATTGTTAATCCTTTAGTAATTGAATGAAAAGCAAAGCGTTCAAGATTAATTATTGGCATCATTATCGTTAGTCTTTTAGTTGATATCTTATTTATTTTTAATAATAGCTCAGCATTAATTGATGGATTAGCTGCTTGAGCAGCAGGAATTTGATTAATGATTACTGGAATCTTTGAATTAATTGGTGTTTCATGAATTTGAAAAATTTATCCTGATTTACGAAAATTCAATAATGAAAGATCTTGATTTAAATGAGATAAATATGGTTTTAGATTTTTTTGTTTAATTATTATTCCTGTAATTATTGCATTGAATCTTGGTTTTGCTATATATCAATTAGTAAATAATATTAAAGCCAATACCTTTGTTTTCTTAACAATTGGAACAACTTTGGGTGCATTTGTTACTTTAATCGCTGCAGCAATCTTTACTTATTTCCAAGATATTAAAAAATTCTTTCAAAAAGATAAAAAAAATCATTTAAATTAAAATCTTCAAATAAAAAATAAAAAAACTTGTAATTATCATAATAATCTTATAAAATTTGCTGATATATAAATTTATATATAATTAAATACCAGGAGTATGTCATGAAAAATAAGAAAACAATTTCAGCATGAGGATTTATCATGTCAGCTCTGGGTACGGCTATTGGTCTTGGTGGAATTTGAGGATTCCCAACAAAAATGAATCAATATGGTGGTATCTTTTTGATACCATTTTTAATTGCCTTATTAGTTTGTGGCGTTCCTTTATTATTAATAGAATTTAATCTTGGAACAAAATATCGTAAAAATCATGTGATGATTTTTGAAGAATTAGCTAATAAACCAGGGAAATTCTTTGGTTTTTTACAATCAGCAATGTCTTGATTAACAAGCATTTTCTATAGTGTTCTAGTTGCTTGATCACTGTTAGCTTTAATTATGGCATTTCTGCCAGGTCTAACTAAAGAAGATTATTTTTTAAAAGTTTTAATTGGTCAAACTAATGCTAATCCGCAAGGATTTTCACAATTAGGAAATGTTAGCATTTGAGTTTTACTTAGTTTATTAGCAGTTTGATTATTAACAGGGCTGATTGTTTTAGGTGGCGTCACAAAAGGACTTGATATTGCTAACAAAATTCTTGTTCCTGGTTTATTTATATTAATGATAATTATGATGATTTATACTATGACTTTAGATGGTGCTGGAAGTGGTTTAAAAAAAATGTTCAGTTTTCATAGTAATAGTCTTTTAAACCCAAGCATTTGAACTGATGCCTTTGGTTCTGCTTTTTTTATGTTAACTACTAGTACTGGAGCAATGATTATTTTTGCTAGTTATGCTCCAAAAAATCAAGATAATGTTAATAAAACATTAATAATTGCTGGTGGTACAATTATTGTTGCTTTAATTACATCTTGTACTGTTTTTACTGGCATCGGAGCAATTGCTAAAAACTTAAATCAACCAATTGAAAAAATATTTCAACCAGGTCCAACATTAATATTTCAAGTTTTCCCACAAATCTTTGCCATTATTGCTGGTAATAATAATATCGGACTACTGGTGCTTAGTCATAGTTTGGCAATCTTCTTTTTTCTTTCAGTATTTTTTGCCGGAATTTCCTCATTAATTGCATTATTAGAAGCAATTGTTAATCCTGTTGCAATAGAATGAAAAATAAAACGATCAAAAATAATTATTGGAGTAATTATTATTAGTCTTTTAGTTGATATTTTGTTTATCTTTAATAATAGTGCTGCTTTGATTGATGGTGTTGCTACTTGATCTGCTGGAATTTTACAAATGATTATTGGAATCTTTGAATTAATCGGTGTTTGTTGATTATGAAAAATTTATCCTGATTTACGAAAATTTAATAATGAAAAATCATGATTTAAATGAGATAAATATGGTTTTAGAATTCTTTGCTTAATCATAATCCCACTTATAATTGTTTTAAATCTTGGTTTCGCTTTATATCAACTAATAAATAATATTGAAAATAATATTTTTGTTTTCTTAACAATTGGTACAACCTTAGGTGCATTTTTTACTTTAATTACTGCGGCAATCTTTACTTACTACCAAACAATTAAAATTAAAGTTAATAAATTAAAAAGTAAAATTTCAAAGAATAAAAAATCAAAAGAAAAAGAAACAAATATCGTGAATGAAACGACAAATGAATAAAAACTAATTTGTCTAAATATATTGAATTCCATAATATTTAGTCATGAAACAAAATTAAAAGGAATGGTTTAATCAAGATTTGATTAAGTTCATTCCTTTTTTAATTAAAAAAATTATTATTTTTCTACTTTTCTTAATATATTTCTTAGTTTTCCAGTCTCTTCAATTCAATATTATTTTTATTTTCTCGATTATTATTTGTGATAATAAAATTAAGAAAAAATAACGGCCAACCAAATTGTAAATTAAAAATCATCATAATTTTAAAAACTTTCTTATTAGTTAAAAAATAAGCTCATGAGGATGCTAACCCAATTAACATTAAAATAACAATAATTAAAAAAAATCAACCGATTAAATTTAAATCGCTAGCATTAAATTGAAAAAATATTATTACTCCACTAATAATTAAAAATAAACTAACTACTTGTAATATGGTTGTAATAATAAGAAATTTTCAAATAAAATCTGATTGCTTTACTTGTTGAAAATCATTTTCATTATTAATTTTGACTTTATATTTTGTTTCTAAAATTATTAATGGAACTGAAAAAGGTAAAAATAAATAAAACATAAAAGTTCAAACTAATTTTTTATTAATTTTTTTGCAATAAAAAACATTGAAAATACCACTAATAAAACAAATAATAAAAATAATCAAACAAATGCTTGCTGGTAAAATTTCATTTTTCTGTCAATCAATCAAATCAAAAGTAACATTAAATATCATTGCAAAAATTAAAAGTAAATATGAAGCTAACAATATTGATTGTAAAGAAATTCTAGTTTTAATCATTTTTAGGCCCCCTTCTTTAAAATTATTGTGCCACTTTTATAATTAAAAATAAATAAAATCTACAAAATTACTTCCTTTTGAAAATATTCTTCTTATTAAATCATTAAAATTTTCATTTGTTTCTTTTTCACAAGAAGCATAAAGATTATATCGATAAACTTTAATGTTTAAGTCTTTAGTGACTTTAATTAGATCATTAAATTCTGGCTTATTATCTTTGATAATTGTTTTAATTTTAATTTCATTTTTATTAATTAGTTCAAGTAATTTTTCATTAATATGACTCATATATTTTGATGTTACTTTTATAGCAACCATAACGAGTTTTGCAATTAACTAGTGTTAGTAACGAATTTTTACTTCCTTGTTTTGAATTAATTAAATCTATTTCATAGTCACCACATTTTCGATGATAAATAATTTGAATATTTCTTTTAATTTCTCTTGAAATTGTGCTTTCGTTTTTTAAGGTCTTTAGCTATTTGTGAGATTGATTTATGTTTTTAGTTTAATAAATATTTAATTAAGTTGCTTAGACTTTATTTTTAATTAAATTCTTGCTCTGCTTGATTAACAAAAGCAAAGAAATTATTAATTAATACTTTTTTCAAAATTTTTACATTTTCATATTTTTCTTTTTCAATTACAACATATTGATTATCAATATAATTATTAGAATCATTTTCAAGTCATTTGTAAAAAGTAGCATGTCTTTTTAGATAATTAATATAAAGGATTAATATTTTAAAATTATATTTTTCCTGACTAAGATGATTTCTTTTTTTTGCTAATTGCTTAGTCATTTTAGCAATTCTTTTTTGATTATGTTGTAAAGGTAAATTATATCTAGAAATTTTACTTTTAGATTTATCATTAAAATAATATTTAAACAATTGAAAAGATTTCACTTCTTCAATATTAATTCTTTCTCTATGAATTTGAAAACTAGTAAGAACTTCTTCATTAGTTTGTATACCCAATTTTTTAATGTTTCTTCATAATCTTCTTAATCTGAAATAATAGCCAATAAAAGAAAATAAAAGAATAATTACCTCAGGTATAAGGATTTTTTCTTGAAATAAAAGTCAAGAACCTCATAATAACACACCATAGCTCATATAAGACATTCCACCAATTATAAAATAAGCAGTTAAATAATGATATTTAAATTTTTTAAGCATAAAAGAAAAATTATCAAATTCTGGTTCTTTAGCAAAAATAATCATAGCATTTTTAAATCGTGATAATCCAATATAAGGAGGTAAGTATGAACCTAAACCAGCTAAAAATCCAACATTTAAAGAAAGTAAAATACATACTACATAAATTCAAGAATAAGACATATCATTTTCCTATTTATAAAAACTAATTCAACCTAATATTCCTGCTATAACTCCAATTAAGGCTACATCTGCTGGAAAAGCTCAAGATGTTGCACTTAATGTACCTTCAATTGCTGACAAAGAAGCACTAAGAATAGTATAAGGTAAATGACCTAAAGTAAAAATATCATTAAATGCAATGATTCCAGTGCTAATTTTTTCTTCTAAATTTTTTCGTTCTTTATTATATTTTTATTTTAACACTTTAAAAAATGAAAACAAGAATCCATTATCCAAAAACAAATACAAAAAATGCAAAATTAATTGCAGATTTTTAAATATTATTTGAAATTGCTATTATTTAAAATACGATATTCGGATAAATCGGAAACTGTGCTAATAATTGATCAACTTCATCTTTCAAAGCAATCAAACCAGAATCTTCAATTCCTTTTGGTAATTTTCATGCTTTAATAATAATTTTTGCTAACTGCTGAAACTCTTTTTCTTTAAAACCTCGTGTTGTCATTGCTGGCGAACCAAAACGAACACCACTAGAAATTTTCGGTGATAATTTATCAAATGGTACAGCATTTTTATTAGCAACAATATTAATTTTTTCTAAAATATCAACCGCTTTTTGACCATTTAAACCATTAATTTTTAAAACATTAATTGTTAATAAATGAGTATCAGTTCCACCTGCAACAACATAAAAACCAGCATTACTAAATTCTTTGGCAAACGCTTTGGCATTTTTAATAACTTGTTTTTGATATTCAACAAATTCAGGAGTTAATGCTTCATAAAATGCTTGGGCTTTTGCCGCAATAATATGTTCTAATGGTCCACCTTGATTACCAGGAAAAACAGCACTATCTACCTTTTTTGCTAATGCTGCAGTAGTTAAAATTGCTCCGCCTCGTGGTCCTCTTAAAGTTTTATGAGTTGTTGTCGTAATTAAATCAGCATGGCAAACTGGTGTTGGATGTTGTTTTGCTGCAATTAAACCAGCAATATGAGCCATATCAACCATTAAATAAGCATTACATGATTCAGCAATTTCACGAAACTTGGCAAAATCAATTGTTCTTGAATAAGCAGAAGCTCCAGCGACAATAATTTTTGGTTGATATGATTTTGCTAATTTTAAAATCGCTTCATAATCTAATTGTTCATTTTTTTCATTAACACCATAAGCTAAACCATGATAAGTTTTCCCAGAAAAATTAACAGGATAACCATGAGTTAAGTGTCCTCCAGCATCTAAAGCCATACCCAAAATTGCATCTAACGGATTTAAAACTGCTGCATAAGCTTCAGCATTCGCCTGACTTCCTGAATGTGGTTGGACATTGGCATGAGCATTAGCTTGTTTACAAGTTCATTCTTTACCATTACTATCTTTAAATTTTTCGCCTGGTTTATGACCACAAGCAAATAACGCTTTTAATCTTGTTATTGCTAATTCTTCGGCAATATCAACATTTTCACAACCATTATAATAACGAGCATGAGGATATCCTTCAGCATATTTATTAGTTAAAACACTACCTGCTAACTTTAATACTGCTTGTGAAACATAGTTTTCTGAAGCAATTAATTCAATATGATTTTGTTGGCGTTTGATTTCATTTCTAACAATATCAGTTAACTTTGGATCTAACCCTTTATTAAATGCTTGATCAACCTTAGTTTGATAATTTAAAATTGGTTTTATTTCATCTGATTTTTTCATAAAGACTTGCTCGCATTCTTACTTTTTCTTGATTTTGTATTAATTTAATTTTTTAATTCTAAATTGATGTCGTTCTTCAGTACTCGTTGGTGTATTTAAAAATACCTTTACTAATTCAACACCTTTTTCAGCAGCAATAATTCTTGCTCCTAAAGCAAGAACATTGGCATTATTGTGTGAGCGAGCTAACCGTGCTGTTTCTTCTTCATAAGCTAATGCACATCTAATTCCAGGAACTCTATTAGCTGCAATATTAATTCCGATTCCGGTTCCACAAATTGCAATTCCAACATCGGCTTTTTGATCTGAAATTGCTTTACCAATTTTAAAACCATAATCAGGATAATCAACTGGTTTAGAATTAACAGTTCCCAAATCCAAAACTTGATAACCTTGCTTTTTTAAATATTCAATAATTGGTTTACGAAACTCAAAAGCAGTATGATCGTTAGCAATTGCTACTCTAATTTTCTTTTCCATAAAATCACTCCTCACTATCAAGAGTTATTATTTTAATCTTGCTATTAAAAAATAATTCTTATTGTTTCAATTTTAACAAAATTTAAAAAAAATAACTAATATCAAAAATATTAGTTATTTTATCTTGTTAATTATTTTTTGTTTCAAAACTTATTTTTAGTTGCTTTCTTTGAATTTTCTTTTTTATCACCCAATAAAACTTGAAAAATACACTGGAATGGAAATCAAATAATACTAGCACATATAAAACCAATGAATAGTATAATTCAAAATATCTTAATAATTTTTTTCCCCATATTTATTTTTCTTTCTTATGATTTACCATAAGAACCAAATTCTTTTAATAACTCAATCGCTTTAGTTTTAATTGCTAAAGTTGCATCTTTCATTAATTTTCTTGGATCATAACCTTTATTTTCTTGGTCTTTATTATTAATAATATAGTTTCTAATTGCTCCAGCAAATGCTTCTTGTAATTCAGTATTAACATTAACTTTAGCAATTCCTAAACTGATTGCTTTTGCTACTTGTTCTTTGGGAATTCCTGAACCACCGTGTAATACTAATGGTTTGTTACTTGCTTCAGCGATTTGTTTTAAAACATCAAAGTTTAAACCTTTTCAACCATCTGGGTAACGACCATGAACATTATTAATTCCTGCGGCTAAAATATCAATTCCTAATTTAGCTAAACTTTGACATTCTTGTGGATCAGCAACTTCACCCAAACCAACAACACCATCTTCTTCGCCACCAACACTACCAGCTTCGGCTTCAACTGAAGCATGATATTTTTTAGCTAAAGCAATAACTTTTTTAGTAGTTTCTAAATTTTCTGGAAAACTCAAGTGTGAACCATCAAACATAACTGAAGTAAATCCTGCTTCTAATGCTGATTGACATGCTTGATATGATTGACCATGATCTAAATGTAAAACAATTGGGACAGTAATTTTTAAATCTGCCATTAAAGATTTAACCATATTGGCAACAACATTATAACCACCCATATATTTAATTGCTCCTTCTGAAGCACCTAAAATAATACCACTTTTAGTTTCTTGAGCCACTTCTAAAAGACTTTTTGTTCATTCTAAATTATTAATATTAAAATGAGCAACGGCATATTTACCTGCTTTAGCGTAATCAACTAAAGCTTTAGCATTAACAAAATTTTTCAAACTTGCACCTTCTTATTTTCTATTATTTATTCTAAACACTTATAAAATATTATCACATTTTAAAAAATATTAAATAGCAATTTATTCAATTGTGGCTTTAATAAAACCTAAAAATAAAGGATTAGGATGATTAAGTCTTGAAGTAAATTCAGGATGAAATTGACTAGCAATAAAAAACGGATGAACCTTGTTTGGTAATTCAATTATTTCAACTAAATCTTTTTCTTGATAAACACCACTAACAACTAAACCATTATCAATTAATCGTTGACGAAAACGATTATTAAATTCATAACGATGACGATGTCTTTCTTCAACAATATCTTTTTGATAAAGTTTTCTTGCTAAAGTATTACTTTCTAGTACTGAAGGAAAATTACCTAAACGCAAAGTACCACCAATACCATCAATTAAAGAATTACCTCTTGATAAGTCAAAGATTGGATATTCTGTCTCACGATTAAATTCAGTTGAATTAGCATTAGTTAAACCACAAACATTACGAGCAAACTCAACACATGCTAATTGCATTCCTAAGCAAAGACCTAAAAATGGAATTTTATGTGTTCTGGCAAAATTAATTGCTAAAATTTTACCTTCAACACCTCTTTCACCAAAACCACCAGGAACAACAATCCCGTGATATTTACTCAAAATTTCTTTAATGTTTTTATTAGTTAATTTTTCAGCATCAAGAATATCATATTTCACTTTAACATTAGAACTATAACCAGCAATTTTTAATGATTCAATCACTGATAAATAAGCATCACTTAAATTAGCATACTTACCAGTAATTGCAATCTTTACTTCTTTTTTAAGATTTTCAATTTGATTATTAATTTTTTGTCATTCTTTAATATTAACTGGTGTTTTATTTAAACCTAATAAATTAGTTAAAAGTAAATCAATTTTTTGATCAACCAAAATTAAAGGAACTTGATAAATACTATTACAATCAGGCACTGATAAAACATATTCTTTTTGAACATTACAAAATAATGATAACTTATCTAAAATTGTATCAGGAACTTGTGCATCACTACGACAAAGTAAAATATCAGGTTGAATTCCTAAAGACAATAATTCTTTAACAGAATTCTGACTTGGTTTTGTTTTAAATTCACCAGCAACAGTTAAATAAGGAATTAAAGTTGTATGCAAAATCGCAACATTTTCTTTGCCTTTTTCATAGCGAATTTGTCTAATTGCTTCAATAAAAGCTAAAGATTCAATGTCACCAACTGTGCCACCAATTTCAATAATAACAATATCAGCTTGACTAGACAATGCTACTTTAAAAATCCGATTTTTAATTTCATCAGTAACATGAGGAATTACTTGAACAGTTGTACCATGATAAAGCCCTTTTCGTTCTTTTTCAATCACTGTTTGGTAAATTCGACCAGCTGTGACATTTGATGCTGAAGTTAAATTTTCATCAATAAATCGTTCATAATGTCCTAAATCTAAATCAGTTTCAGCACCATCACTAGTAACAAAAACTTCACCATGTTGATATGGACTCATTGTCCCTGGATCAATATTAATATAAGGATCAATTTTTTGCATAAAAACTTTTAATTTTTTTTGTTTTAAAATTCGGCCAACTGACGCAGCAATAATTCCTTTTCCTAAAGATGATACAACACCACCAGTAATAAAAATATATTTAGTATCCATAATTCTGTACCTAACTTTTAATTTTAAAAATCTTCTTCTTGTAAGATTCTTTTATTTAAATCTAAATCAAGAGTTTCAACGTCTCCATCGCCATAATTATCTTCAGCAATAAAGATTTCATCTTCATCATCATCTGAATCTTCTTCTTTTTCTGAAAAGATTTCTGTTTCTTCTGTAATTTCTTCTGATAAATCAAATTCATCATCAGTATCATCACTAGTAATTGATGTTACTTGTGATTTAATTTCTTCTAAAGAAATCTCATTTCTTGGATATCATAATTTATCACTTTTCAAGAAGAATTTAGTATCTAAAATCATCCCTGTATAAAGATTACCAATTGCTTTTTCTTCATATTGTGAAGAAATATTTAATTCTTTTTTAACATACTTTCAAATATCATTGAAACTTGCTTTCTTATGTTTCATTAAATATTGATAGGCTACTTCAAGCAACCTAGTACGATTTTCCATTCCTTTTCACCTCAAATTTATTGCGTTTTACATTTTGTCTGGCGCATTAACACCTATTAATTTTAAACCATTAAATAATAAATACTTAATTGTTAAAACTAAACTTAATCTTTGATCAGTTAACTTCTGATTATCAATGTTAATAATTTTACACTCATTATAATAAGAGTGAAAAGATTTTGCTAATCTTTGTAAATAATTTGCCATTAAATGCGGTTGTAAAGTTGTAACAATCCGATTCAAAACAAAATTATATTCATCAATTAAGATTAATAATTCTTTTTCTTTTTTATTTGTTAATAAATTAATTGTTTTTATAGCATTAAATTTTTCTGCTTGACTAAAAATTTGATTAATTCGAGCATGAGCATATTGTAAATAAAATACTGGATTATCTTGATTTTTCTTTGTTGCAATATCAATATCAATATCTAAATGACTTTCAGAAGCACGAGAAATCATATAATATCGCAAAACATCTTTGCCAACAATTGCTAATAATTCTTTCATTGTAATTGAAGTTCCTGCTCGTTTTGACATTTTTTGCTCAACACCATTTCTTATCAAACGAACTAATTGCGTTGGAACAATAATTAATTTATTAGGATCATCATTTAAAGCAGCCATTCCTGATTTAATTCGAGCAATATAACCAGAATGGTCAGCACCTCAAATATTAATTAATAAATCACTACGATGATATTTAATATCGTGATAAGTTAAATCAGGTAGCATATAAGTATAAGAACCATCAGATTTAATAATTACTCGATCTTTATCATCACCAAAACTAGTACTTTTTAATCAAGTAGCACCTTCTGATTGATAACTATTACCATTTTCTTTTAACTTTGTTAAAACTTTTTTAATTGCTCCTGTTTGATAAAGACTTCTTTCAGAAAATCAAATTTCCATTTCAACATCAAAATTTGATAAATCATTTTTAATTTCTTGTAACATATAGTTAATTCCAAATTCAGCAAAAACTTTATGATTTTTTTCATCCAATTGCTTTTTATAAAACTTTAATTGATATTTATCTTTGAAAGCTTGTGCTGCTGAAATAATTTCAGCACCATGATAACTATCTTCTGGTAATGAAATATTAGCTCCACAAAGATTTTGATAACGAACAAAAATTGAATTAACTAAAATATTAATTTGATTACCCGCATCATTAATATAATATTCACGAATAACATGATAGCCACGATGCTCTAAAATATTAGCAAGTGTTGAACCGATTGCAGCATTTCTTGCATGCCCTAAATGTAATAATCCTGTTGGATTAGCACTAACAAACTCAACATTATATTTTAAATTATTTGGTTTTAATTTCGCATAATTTTCTTTTTGACTTAAAACTGCTTTTAAAATTGGATAAAAAGCATCAATTTTAATTGTAAAATTAATAAATCCTGGTCCTAAAATTGTAATCTTTTCAATTAAATCTTTTTTAACGATTTTATCAACAATTTCTTTAGCAATTAAGTTAGGCTTTTTTTGATATTTCTTCGCTAATTGTAAAGCAAGATTTGATCAATAATCGCCAAAATCATTTTTTTGTTGATTAAATTCGACACTAATACTTGCTTCATTAATTTGATAATCAGTCTTTTTTACAGCAACAATAAGAATTTGTTTTAATTGATCAGTAATATAACTATTCTCTTTTTTTTCCTGCACTATTGTTCTCCTTTTAATAAATTTTTTTCATTTTGTTTGAGATAATTAATCTTTAATTAAAATATTTTGTTCTTGATCATTTTTATTAGTTAAAAATTGATTAATAATTTGATTAACATATTGAATAAAACCAATCCGAATGAAAAAACGTAAATTAACTAACTCTTGATAACTTAAATTAATTAATTCTTGATAATCACCAAAAATTTCTTGATCTAATAAATTTCGGAATTTACTATCAATTTGATTATTATCATCAAAATCATTAGCACCTATTAGATTAATTAAACTTTTATCTAATTGTAAATGCTCTAAATTCTCATTTTTAATATTTTTATTATCATATATTTTAATTAATTTTAAATATAATTTTTGTAACAAACTCAAAGCATGAACAAAGTTATCTAATAATTCCTTTTCATTAATAACTAAATAACTATTTTCATTAAAATAACTATTGTTAGGTCCTGCTTCATACCTTGCTGCTTGACCACCAGGATTAATTTTTTCAAAATATCGTAAATATTCTCGTAAATCCTTTAAAATAATTACCAATTCTTCATCATCAATCCGATTAATACTAATTAATTTAATTAAACGAATTAAATTATGAAAATTAATTTGTTTTTTTTGAGCTGTTGGTTCACTACTAATGTATTTTTTTAAACAGTGTTTTAACTTCAATTCTAAAGATTGATAAACCATAAATAAAGTAATATGAAAATTATCAAAACCAATTCCTCTTTTAATATTTAACAAAGCATTTACGGCAAACATATTGGCACGATCGTTATCATTTCCTAAAACACTAGTTAAGTCAACTCTACGATAATAATTACTAATTAATTTTCTTAAAGTTTCAACAAATAATTTATGTTCTTGTTCTGCTAATTCAATAGTAAGGTTATTAATTTCATCAAGATCATTATATTTATCACCAATAAAAAGATAAGTAAAAATCGCAAAATCAATAATAACTTTTTCACGAAGGTTGTTTTCTTGTAAATTCAATTTTATTTTAACATCATCAATTGCAACTTTATTTAAAAGTATTCCTAAAATTACAATACTTTCATCATAATCAAAATTATATTTTGTCATTTCTTGATAAAAATCATTTACTGACATATTTAAAATTTGTTCTTCATGATAAGTTAAAACTTTTTTAAGTGGTGAAAAAATATTCATTGGTATTCCTCATTAAAAATAAAAAAATCTTAATTTTAATAACTTTTAACATAATATTAAAATTAAGGCAACCTTTTACCTTGAATTCAAAAACTATTTTTTTATTAAAGAATAATAAAGGATATGTTCTTTTGTTGAACTGTTTAAAATTTTCGAAACTTTTTCTAAAGGTAAGATTTTATTATTGTTAAGTTTAATCATAATTGGTTCTTTTGTCACATCATAAATAACATTTTTTATTACTTGCGATTGATTTGAAGTACTAGATTTTTCATTTTCTAAAGTTAACTTATATTGTTCTTGATTAAATAAAATTGCTTTTGCTCAAATAATTAAAGTTTCATCAGTTTCATAAAAAATAATATCTTGGACTAGTTTAAGAATTGTTGCATCATTAAGCTTTAAATATTCATTAACACTAATCATTTCTTGTTTTAAAATTGGAATAATTATCGCAATATTAATTTTTCATTGATAGTTTTCTTGCAATAATTTTCTTAATTGACTAAATAATTTTTGCAATTTTAAATCAAAAAAAATACTGCTTTTATGGAAATAAACTTGAAAATACATATGAAATCTTGTTACTAAATAATTTTCAATTGCCCAGAGTGCTTTATAATTAAAAACAATTCCATGTTTTTGATCAATAATCATATTACTAATTACTCAATCTAAATCAATTGAACCATAATCAACACCAGTAAAATAACAATCACGAATTAAATAATCAATTCGGTCACAATCAAGTTGTGATGAAATTAATTGAATTTGATATTTCGAACATTTTTTGTGATCTTTTTTTATAATATTAATAATGTCATTAGCATTAATATGATATTTTTTTAAAATTTGATTAACTTCAGTCGTTTCATCACCAATAATAGCACAAGTATAAAATTCATGATTAAACTGATACTTACTATCATTATTAAAATTAGTAACTCCTTCAAAACTATGAGAAAAAGGACCATGTCCTAAATCATGTAATAAGCCAGCAATTTTAATAATTAACTTTTCTTTATCACTAATTAATTCATTATTACCAATTTGGTTAAGAACACGAGTTAAAACATGATAAACTCCTAAACTATGAGTAAATCTTGTATGCGTAGCACTAGGAAAAGCAATTTGTGCACCACCTAATTGACTAATTCATCGTAATCTTTGAAATTCTTTACTATCAATTAGTGCTTTAATCACCGGTTCGTTAATATTAATATTCTTATGAATTGCGTCACGGATAAAAATTTGCTGATTTAAACTTTCATTTTGCTTCATAATTAACCCCTAAAATTTTAAATCTTTAATATTTGTTAAAATATTCTTTTTCCCTAATAATTTAATTGTCTTTGGTAATTCTGGACCACTTGTTTGTCGAGAACAAGCAATCCGAATTGTCATAAATAATAATTTACCAGAAATCTTTGTTTCACTTTTAACTTGATTAATAACATCATGAATCTTTTCTTCATTTCAATCATCAAGTTGGTTAATCTTTTGACTAAAAACTTTTATTACAAGTTGTGATGAAGTAGAATTATTTTTCAAAAATTCTTGACTATCTTTTGTTAAAGTTGTTTTATCTTCTAAAAAGAATTTAATTAGCTGAGTAATTTCAGCACCATACATTAATTGTTTTTGGTAAATCAATAGTAATTCTTTTCATCAAGTTTCAGGTCTACTATTTCAATCATACGCTTTTTTAACAAAAGGAGTAACTAAATCTAAATATTTTGCTTCAGAAAGTTCTTTAATATAATGATTATTAACTCATAATAATTTTTTAATATCAAACATTCCTGGTGACTTACTAAAATAATCACTATTAAAAATCTTAATTAATTCTGCTTTAGAAAAGATTTCCCGTTCTTCATGAGGATTTCACCCTAATAAACTAATAAAATTGAATAGCGCTTCTGGTAAATATCCTTCATTACGGTATTGTTCAATAAATTGCATTAAACTACCATCTCGTTTTGATAATTTTTTGCCTTCTTGATTAGTAATTAAAGTTAAATGACCAAATTTTGGTGCACTTCATTTAAAATAATCATAAACAATTAATTGTCTTGGTGTATTTGACAAGTGCTCAGCACCACGAAAAACATGACTAATTTTCATTAAATAATCATCAATAACAACAGCAAAATTATATGTTGCGATACCATTAGTTTTAATAATAACAAAATCGCCAATATCTTTACTATTAAAACTTACTTCACCACGAACAATATCATTAACAATAAAAGTTCTATGTTTTGGTGATTTTAACCGAATTGCAAAAGCAACTTTACTTTGTAATTTTTTATTAACTTCAGAAGGTGATAATTTAGCACAACGACCATCATATTTAAAGGCAGGAACCTTTGCTTTTTCTTGCGCTTTTTTCATTGCTTCTAAAATTTTTGGCGTACAAAAACAATGATAAGCATGATTTTCATCAATTAATTTATTAGCATAATGACGATAAATATCTAATCTTTCAGTTTGTTGATAAGGGCCATATTTGCTACCTTTAGTATCAATTGTTTCATCAATTTCTAAACCTAATCAGCGTAAATTATTTAATTGTGAAGCAATACCATCAGCAACATTTCTTGCTATATCAGTATCTTCAATTCGCACGATAAATTTACCATTATTATGTTTGGCAAATAAGTAATTAAAAATTGCGGTTCTTGCTCCACCAATATGTAAATACCCTGTTGGGCTTGGAGCATATCTAACACGAATTTCCATTTTTCATCCATTCTTTATTTATTTTTTTTAAGTTTTTTTATTCTTTGTTTCTTTTTCTTTCGTGCCATTATTTTATCAGTAGTATCAAGATTCAAAGTAATAGTTTGCGTTTCATTTGGATCAAATTCACTATTACTTGGAAAGGGAGCAGTAATTTCTAAATTTAATTCTTCTTTTTGATTAGCATTATTATGTCTTGTTCAATCAAGATTTTTTTGGTGTAATTTAAGAATTAAAAAAATCGAAAGAATTAATAAAATTAAGAAAATGGCAAAAACTGATCAAATTTCAATAATATTAAGTCAATTTTGATAAAAATGATTAGCATTATAAGTTATTCCACTTGAATTTTCAACAATCTTTATTGCACTATTATTTCATTGATAATAAAATAATTGAGAAATAAAACCAAAATAAAACCCAACAATAACTAATGTAAAACCAACAATTAAACCAACTAACTTTTTTCTTGGTGTATCTGCGATTGAAACTAATGTTTGACTAAGAATTGCACCTAAAATACCAAAAAAAGCAAAAACCGTTCCAATTGTTATTAGACCATAAATCGCAAAAGAACTAGCACTTGATATTTTGTCACCATTATTACCAATTACCTTAAATCCTTGAGAATACAATCTAAGTAATTCATGGTTCTCTCAAATTATAACTAAAAATATTAAATTATAAATACCAAATAAAAATAAAATAATATAAAAAATTGAAAATCAAGCAATTCTACTTTTATTTTCCATATTTATTCTCCCATCTTAGAATAAATATATCATTTTATTAAGAATTACTTGTTGATTTAGATTTTTACTTTTTTAATTTATTTTGTTTTTTTAATGCTTTTTTAGCTTTCTTATCAATTGATCTTTGTCGATAAATTTCATAATCACTCGGCATAAAAGAAAATTTATGACGCATAATTCAAAAAAAGATTTGCAAAAAAAACATGGCAAATATCATTAAAACAACTAGAACAATTAAGACACTACGATTAATTCAATGATAAAATCCTGTATCTAAATACTGATTAGAATATGTTATTTGTAATTGACTATTCAAAAGAACACTAACTACTAAAAATCAGAAACTGAAATAAAGCATAATAAGACTACTTTTTGGATTATGATAAATTTTGTGTGGTGCAAAAAATAATAAAATTCAAGAAAAAGTAACTAAAACCATATTAAGAATTGGTGTACAAAAAATATTAATGTCTTTCATACTGCCACTAATTTGATATTTATTATTAACTGCTAAATTAACAATGATAAAAAGACTAAAAGCAAAAACTAAAATTCCAAAGAATCAAAATAAACCAGAATAAGCAAAATAAGCTGTTCTAATTTTATCTTGATAAGGAACAAAGCGATGTTTTTTAATATTTTCGCTTGCTTTAGAATTTAAAAAAAGTTTTTGGTTTTCCATCATTTCACCTTTTAATTAGGAAGTGCTTCAACTACTAAAATTAAAAATATTGCAGATACTACTTGGAATGCTCAAGCAATTAAAGTAATTATTGAATAAAATAATAAAGTTGGTGTTCCTCAAAAAACAAAAGAGCCACTAAGAATTAAAGTTGAAAGAATTAAAGTTAAAATAGCAATAATTCGGAAATAATTCTTTTTCTTTGCTTTTCTAGCTGGTAAAAGAAAAGCTAAAATATCAATTAAAACTGAAATACCAACATAACATAAAGCTAAAATTGTTTGATATTTAGTTAATCCAAGAATTGTTAATTCTTTACCAGAAATTAAACCTACTAATAGTAAGATTAAGAAAACAGCACAAGCTCCAAGATGAACAATTGATGAAATAAATAGCATCATTCGTCCTTGTTTTAATTTTTTAAAGACTGGATCTTTCAACTTAGTATCGTGAGGAACATAAGCTTCACGCTCTTTATTATATTCAATTTGATTATTTTTGTTCGACATTTACATATTACTCCTTTATATTATTTTTTTGAAAAAAATAAATTATTTACTATATTTTATAACAATTATTAAAATTGACAAAAAAATCTTTTTTTAATTTAATTAAACATTGAAACGGAAATAGCATATATCACCATCTTGCATTTCATAAGTTTTACCTTCAACTCTTAATTTACCACCATCTTTAACTTTTTTTTCATTACCAAAAGCAATTAAATCTTGATAATTATAAACTTCAACACGAATAAAACCTTTCATAAAATCAGTATGAATAATTCCAGCACACTCTGGTGCTTTCATTCCCTGAATAAAAGTTCATGCGTGAACTTCTTTTGGTCCTGCCGTAAAAAAAGTTGCTAAATTAAGTAATTTATAAGTCGCTAAGACAATTTGATCAATACCAGACATTGGAACATTCAACATTGCTAAATATTCTTTTTTTTCTGCTTCATCAAATTCTGAAATTTCACTCTCAACTTTAGCACAAACAGCAATTACTGCTAAATTTTTTTTCTTAGCATAAGCTTTTAAAGTTTCAAGATAATGATTTTCTTTTTTATTTAAATCACTTTCAGCAATATTAGCAATTAAAATTAACGGTTTAATTGTTAAAAAGTTAAATGGTTTAATAATTAATTTTTCTGCTTCATCTAATTTTTGATCACGAACAGCAATTCCCTGATCTAATGATTGATTAATTTTCTTTAATAAAGCAATTTCTGCTAAAAGTATTTTATCATTAATAGACTTGGCTTTTTTTTCAACTCGTTCTAAACGATTTTTAATTACTTCTTGGTCAGCAAAAATTAATTCTAATTCAATTACTTCAAAGTCAGCAACAGAATCAATCTTATTGGCAACATGAGTAATGTTATTATCTTCAAAGCAACGAATTACTTGGCAAATGGCATCAACTTCTCTAATATTAGCTAAAAATTGATTACCCAAACCTTGACCTTTACTTGCTCCCTTTACTAAACCAGCAATATCATGTAACTCTAAAACTGTTGGTACTACTTTTGTTGGTTGAAAAATTGTAACTAAATCATTAATTCTTGGATCATTAACAATACAAGTTGCAATATTTGGTTTAATTGTCGCAAAAGGATAATTTTCAATTAGCACTTGGGAATTAGTAAGCGCTTTAAAAAGTGTTGACTTACCAACATTAGGTAAACCAACAATACCTGCTTTTAACATTTGTACTCCTTTAATATATTTACTTATACTATGCTAACATAAAAAGCGAAAATAAAAAAGAGATGTTTGCATCTCTTTTCGCCTATAATAGCCCCGCAACACATGCAGGTTAGATCGTCGGATTTAAACCAAATCGCGTTTTATAGGTCTTTCATAATAAATTCTATAATAACTATAAAATATTAGCAATAATTTGTCTCAAATATCTCTGTTATCTTACATAATAAAATTTTTATTATTGCTTTTCTTCTTTTAATGTTTCTTTTATATCTTCAATATTTGGCATAAAATTATTAAAGTCACTATCTTTAAAGTTAAATAAATTATTATTCTTATCTAAAAAATTATTCATTGCTTGTTCTTTTTTTTGAATATGATTAAGAACATTTTCTTCCATAGAATCTTTAGATAATAAATAATAATATGTCACTTGCTCTTTACCTTCTGGCATACCAACTCTATGAATTCTATCTTTTGATTGAAAATGATTAGTAACATTATAATTAATATCAAAATAAATAGCATTTTGACAAACTTTATGCAAAGAAATTGATTCTCCAACAGAAGCTGGATTAGCCACTAAAACCATTAATTCACGACTATTTTTATTAAAAGTTTCAATATATTCTTCACGTTTATCATATGAAACGCCACCATATAATAAACCATAATCAATTCCCTCTTTATTTAAAAGAATTGAAATTTCTTTAATACAATAAATTCAACTAGATCAAATTACAACTTTTTCATTATGTTTTATTAACTCTTTTACTTTAGATAATAATTCAATGTATTTATCAGGAATCTTACCTTCCTTATTATATTTTTCAATTGCATTTTTAATTTCTGAAGTATTAATACTTAATTTTAATTCCTTCATATCTGCATCAAAAGATTTTTTTTCTAAAGTTTCTTTTAATTTATTATTTGCTTCTTCTAAAAAATCATCTGAATTGGAATCATTTAATTGTAAAATAATATCATTAACAGGCCTTAAAATCATTCTAATATCAGTTTGAATTTGTAATAATCTAATGATTTTACTTCGATAAAATTCCAAATTTATTTTTTGATCAGCATCATGAATTCAATATTCAAATAAACGTTGTCTGATAGTATTAAATAATTTTGATTGAAAATTTTCCATTTGACAATAAATTTTTATATAATCAGGCTCTTTAAAGTTTCCCATATCTTTTTTTCGCAATGAATAAAAAAATGGTGCAACTTGTTGAAAAACTTCATCAATTTCATTTTCATCATCATTTTTGATTTTTTTAAGCTCTTCATAACTTTTAGAAAGAATTGGTAGTTCATCTCTTTTTGTTAAATCAAAATAAGAATACAAATTTTCATAACCATTAGGGATTGGAGTTCCAGTTAAAATTATTTGATAAGAAATATCTACTTCATTATTATTTATAATTTCAGACAAATAATTAGTTCTCTGAGATTTCGGATTTTTAATTCTATGTGCTTCATCTAACACTAATAAAATTTTTCATTTTTTAAAAAAATTAATTAATTCCTTTTTACAAGATTTTACTTTTTCATAATTTAAAAAATAAATTATATCTTTTGTATTATGAGGATTAGCAATATTAAGCTCTCTTCTAAAAGTTTTTAAATTAAAATCAGTCGAACTAGGAGTTCGCCCAAAACATTCTTGATATTCATGTTTTCAAGAAAGTAAAGAAGAAACTGGTCCAATAATAAATATTGCATCTACTTCATTTCTTTTATTTTTTAATCAACTAAATAAAGTATAAACTATTGTTGTTTTACCTGTACCAGGTGCAGAGAAATTACAAGATTTTTCCATTTTTAAGTGAAAAAAAGCACTTTTAATTTGATTTTCATATGGAATATGATTTTGTGGAAAACTAACTTCACAAAATTTCTTAAATTCATTATATTCTAATTCAAATTCTTCTGAAATATTCTGTCCTATTTTTAGATTACTACCAATTTTTCTTAAATCATTTAATTTTTTTTCATCATTTTTTAATTGCTTTTTAAAATTTGAAATATTTTTATCAAATTCAAAATCATTAATATTTTGCTTTTGAAGATATTTTTCAAGTTGATTAAGAGATTTATTTAAACTTTCAGCTGAAAAAGATATTTCATTTTCTGTTCTTTTAACATTTTGAAAAATATTTGAATCTAATTGTAAAAAGCTAAATAATTTTTTTTCATCATTTTTAGATAAAACTTTAATATTTCCAATAACAATATAATTTCCATCACTTTGACTAATAGTAAGCATCCTAATTTTCTCCCTGTAAAAGTTTTTCATCAATTTCTACTATTAATTCCTTAATTTTTTTAAAATTTTTCTTAAAATTAGGTGTAATATTAGTTTCTTCAAAAATTTCATTTATTTGGTTAATATACTCATAGGCTGTATGCATCAAATCTTCGCCTTTAAAACGTTTACTAGTAATCGATAAAATATTAGTTTCCAATTCTAAATAATTATCAAAATCTGTATGAGTTTCTTTTTTATAACATTCTTCTATATCTTTTTTATCTATTAAATCACTTCTTTGAGTAATAATTTTTTCTGCTCGATCATTAAGATCTTTAATAACTTTACTAAATTCATTTCAACTTTTTTCATTTGAAAATAAAGACTTTTTTGTTCCTTTAGTTCTTGGATTCGGTGTTCCTAATAATTTTCGAAATTTCTTACCTTCATATCCAATTCTAATATAATTAAATGCAATATTTTGAAATTCATATACATCTGTTAAATCATATTTTCAATCACTTTGATATTTATTACTTTTCATTGCTTCTAATGTTGCGCTTAAATTAATAAAATGGTCTTCAGATTTTCTAATAAAATGAAATTGATTAGGTGCTTCAATATAATTTAAATAATTTTCCATTAAAGAAAATATTTTTTTGTAATTTTCAATATCTTTTACTTTTTTCTTCATTAAAGCAGCAATTTCTTCTTCTTTAAAGCCTTTTTGTAATAATTTATTAACTTTTAAATACTTTTCAATTGCTTGATAATCTAACTTTTCATCTTGTCCCATTTGAATTGCTGTTTCTAATCTCATAATTTCAATTTCAGAAAAAGAATCATCAAGAACAATAGTTTTTAATTTATTAAAAAAATCAATATTAGAAGATTGATAATTTAATTCAGAACATATTTTTCTTAGTATACAAAGACGGCGATTACCATCAATTACTAAACCATTTTTATTAATAATCGCAAAAGTATGCTGTTTATTTTGCTTAATATCATCCTCAGTTTTTTTATTATTTATAATATCTGATTCTCATAAAAAATCAGAAATAATTGTTTGTCCTTTTTCTGAAAGTCAATCCATATCAAAATGACTATTTTCAAATTCATAACTTTTAATATATGAAGCTATCCGATCATTATATGGATTAAATTTTAAAAATTCTAAAGGTACTTCATAAACATCAAAAGTTTTATTTGGAAAAACTTGAACAGTTATTCCAGTTTGAATAGGCTTATTATTAAATAATATGTTTTCTATATTTTCTCTTGCTTTAAAAATATAATTTTCTTTTTCCATTTTATCCCCCTATTTATCCAAAAATTTTTAATTTAATTCTTCGGTTAAATCTTTAAAATATTTTTGAACAAACTCTTTATTTAATCAATAACATTGTCTAGTAATTTTTTTGCCACAAGGTATTAAATATTGATTATTTCTATCTTGTGCTTTTGGTCTAATATGACCAATATATCCATCTTTTTTAGAAATTAAATTATTAATTGTTTTAAGTTTTCCATTTTTAGTTTTTTTTATACTTATAACAATATCGCCTTGAAATTTTTTTCTTGTATCTTCTCATAATAATTTTAAATCATTAATATTTGTTTCAGGAAATTCAAAAGATGATATTTTTGAAATATAAGTATTATTTTCATCTTTTTTAAAGCCAATAAAAATAAATTTAGTATTAATAAAATAGTTATATAGTTCAGAATCATAAAAAGAAATTTCATTATTATTTTCAAATTCATATGGATTTACTAAATTAAAAGGAAATTCTTCTTGAATTGTATTATTAGATTTAATCGTATAAGTGCGAATTTTAATATTTTCTTTTAAGAATTCTTCAATATAATTAAAATTTTTAACATTAAAAATACTTTTTAAAAGTGCATAATTAACATCTTTCCTTTTATAATTTATATTAAATTTTTTGCATAATTCTTTAACATTTAAATTAATAAAGGGAACAATTTTTTGAAAAACAAAATTAATTACACTTTTATTTTCAATAATATTCAATCTTGGTAATTTATCTTTATATTCGTCTTTTATTAGTAAATATTTCAAATAATGAGGTTTAAAACTATAAGCTCGCCTCATAGCTTTAATATCAGAAAAAGGTTGATTAATTAAACTATCATTTTTTGTATTACCTTTTGGACAAGCTCCTAAATACTTAGTTAATCTTTCAGATAATTGATGTGCTTTGCCCATTTTAATTTTATTTGCAATTATCTGCCAATCGTTTTTAATAATATTTAAATCATTTAAAGGAATCTTTGATAAATCATGGTAAATAAAATTATGAATAAAATAATCTTTATCTAAAATTTCATCATTAAATAAATAATAAACCATTAAAATCTTTTTATTTTTTTTAAAGAAAGAAGATTGATAAAAATCATTTAAATTTTCTTGATTAAAATTAATAATATTTAAAACCATCCGTTCTTTTATCGAAAAATCTTCTTTATTTTTTAATTTTTTAAGTGGCGTAGACTTTATTTCAATTCCCAAATGATGCAAATCTGGTTTACTAAAGTTATTCCTTTTAATACCAAAATAACTTTCTATAATATTTCCTACATAACCCTTATTTTCTAAATTAACATCATTATCAATTCATTTTATTTCTTTAATAATCTGATTTACTGATTTATTTTTTAAAGATTCAGCCATTTTAATAACTTGTTCTTCTGTTTCCAATTCCATTAATGCCATATCCTTGATCTTTCCATAAAATTATTTATAATTAAATTATATTTAAATTTCCCTTGATCTTTTATACTGAATTTATTAATATTATAATATAAATAAAAAAAATAAACAAATAGTCTTAAAGAAAGGTATTCATTGATTTATGAAAGAAATTAAAGTAGTAGAACTATTCGCTGGTGTTGGAGGATTTCGATTAGGTTTAGAAAAATCTTCAAAAGCTACATTTAAAACAATTTGAGCTAATCAATGAGAACCTCATAAACAAAAACAACATGCATTCAATTGTTATAATGAACATTTTGGTTATAGTAAAAATCATATTAATCAAGATATTGCAAGTGCTAAATTTAATATTCCAAATAATATTGATTTATTAGTCGGGGGATTCCCATGTCAAGATTATTCAGTAGCTAGAACTCAAGCTGCTGGAATTAATGGTGAAAAAGGTGTTCTTTGATGAGAAATTAGTTGAATTATTAAGGAAAAAAAACCAAAAATGATTTTATTAGAAAATGTTGATCGTTTATTAAAATCACCTAAATTACAAAAAGGTCGAGATTTTGGATTAATTTTGAGAAATTTATATGATAATGGTTATTATGTTGAATGAAGAGTAATCAATGCTGCAGAATATGGCTTTTTACAAAAAAGAAGACGAACTTTTATATTTGCTTATAAAAAAAATCTTAATTTTTTAAAAATTAAAAATAATGATATTTCAACAGCTATTAATCTAATGCAAGAAAAAGGATTTTTTGCAAAAAATTTTGCAATTAATAATAAACTGAATCCAGAAGATATTAAAACAATAGATATAAAAGAAAAATATGATAATTTATCAGATATATCTAAAAATTTTCAATTTGATTTCGAAAATAGCGGTTGTATGATTGATTCAAAAATTTTTACAACCAAAAGCATTCCAAATATTGATAATAAAAAAATAAAATTATTAAAAGATATTATCATTAAAACTAAAGTTGATAAAAAATATTTTTTAAATGATAAACAATATGAAAAAATTAAGTTATTAAAAGATAGAAAACAAATTGAAAGAAAAAAACCTAATGGAGAAAAATATTATTATTCAGAAGGACAAATGTCATTTCCTGATAGAATTGATGCACCTGCAAGAACAATGTTAACAAGTGAAGGTACAATTAATCGCTCTTCACATATAATAAATGATTCATTAAATAAAAAGATAAGATTTTTAACTCCAATTGAAACAGAAAGAATTAATGGTTTTCCAGATAATTGAACAAATACTAATATGCCAGAAAGATTTAGATATTTTTGTATGGGTAATGCGTTGGTAGTTGATTTAGTTAAAACCATGGGTAATACAATTCAAGAATTATGAAATCAAAAATACAATAAATCTAAAATAAATAAAAAAATTAGTATTATAAGTGAAACTCACTTATAATACTAATCAATCAACTTCAATAATTCTAATAAACGATTTAAATCTTGATTATTATGATAACTAATAATCATTTTTTTATCTTTAATCTTTACTTTCGTACTTAACTTACGACTTAAATTATTTTCTAAATCATTTAAATAAATATCATTTGGTTTTAAATTAGGTTTCTTTTTTGAATTTAATAATTGCTGAGCTTTAATCATATCTTCAACTTTACGAACAGTTCATTTTTCTTCAAAAGCACGATGAGCTAAATTAACAATTAAAATACTATTTGGTGTTAATTGTAATAATGGTTTCACATGACCCATGGTTAACTTATCATCTTTAACCATTTTTAATACTTCAGCTGGCAAATCTAAAATTCTCATTGTATTAGTAACATGAGATCTTGATTTGTTAACTTTTTTCGCTAACTCTTCATGAGTTCATTTCATTTTATCAATTAAAGTTCGATAAGCTTGTGCTTCTTCAAAAGCATTTAAATCAACTCTTTGAATATTTTCAATTAAAGCAAATTCCATAATTTGTTGATCTGTTGCTTCAATTATTACTGCTTTAATTGTTTTTAATCCTGCAAGTTCTGAAGCTTTCTTTCTTCGTTCACCAGCAATTAATTGATAAAATTCACTATCTTTAATTTTTGCAATAATAACTGGTTGAATTAAACCATGAGTCTTAATTGATTGACTCAATTCTTCTAATTCTTGAGAATTAAAATGCTTTCTTGGTTGATGAGGATTTGGAATAATTTTATTTAAAGCAACTTCTTGCGATAAACTTTCTTGAACTTCAGGTGACTTTTCAATATTATCAACTAAATCATTAAGACCATCACCAAAAATTGTTTCTAATCCTTTAATTCCTAATCTACTTTTCTTATTATTAGCCATTATTTAAAACCTCACTAACTAAATTGCGATAAGCAACGGCTCCACGACATTTTGGTCGGTAATCAAAAATATTTTTTCCGTGTGACGGAGCTTCACTTAAAGTAATATTTCGCGGAATATAATTACGATAAACTCTTTCTTTGAAATTTTTCTTAATTTCTTTAATTACTTCAACCGAAGCATTAGTATGAATATTAACCATTGTTAGTAAAATGCCTTCAATTTTTAAATTCGGATTAAATAATTGTTGAATTCACCGAATTGTTGATAATAATTGCACTAATCCACCCAAAGCATAAAATTCAGCTTGTAACGGAATAATTACTGAATCAGAAGCAGACAAAGCATTACGATTAATTAAACCTAAACTTGGTGGGCAATCAATAATAATATAATCATACTTATTGCGAACTGGAGCAAGTTTTTCTAATAAAACATTTTTTTTCGTTTTTGAATGTTCTAAAAGGAAAATTTCAGCACCTGCTAAAGAAATTGTTGCTGGTACTAAATCAACACCTTTGCAAACATTAGGTTTAATTACTTCTTCAATCGTTGTTTCATTAACAATAACATCATAAATATCTTTATTAAGATTATTAAAATTAAATCCCATCGAAATTGTCGCACTTCCTTGAGCATCCAAATCAATTAGTAAGACCTTTTTATTTTCCAAGCCAAGTCCGGCTGCTAAATTTGTGGCGGTAGTTGTTTTACCAACTCCACCTTTTTGATTGGCAATGGCAATTATTTTACTCATATTTTTTCACCTTAATCATTTTCTATCATACATTACATTTTAAATTTTAGCAAATTTAAATTATAAAGGTTTATTCTTGATTTGTTGGTACGGTCTAGGATATTTTAATGGTGTTAATTTTTGCTTTTGAAAAATTAATAAATTTCTTGTTCCATAATTATTTGGTAATTGATAAGAATTCTGATTAATTAAAGTTGCACCTAATAATGATAAACCAGAATTGATATTATTTAATTCAGAATTAACATTCAAAGCTTTATAAGCAATAAACTTTCCAGAAATTCTTACTAATGGCAAACAAATTTCATTAAGAATATTTAATGGTGCAACTGCTCTTGCAACAACTAAATCAAAAATTTCTCGGTATTCATGAGCAAATACTTCCACTCTTTGATTAATAATGTGAACATCTTGTAATTTTAAATTATCAGTAACTACTTTTAAAAATTGACATTTCTTTTGATTAGCTTCAACAATTGATAATTTTAAGTTTGGAAAACAAATTTTTAAAACAATTCCAGGTACACCAAGACCAGAACCAACATCACAAAGACTTTGATCATTAAGTTTAATCACATTTGTCATTAATAAAGCATCATAAAAATGTTTATTATAAACTTCATCTTCTTCAGTAATTGTTGTTAAGTTAAACTTTTGATTATATTCAATAATTAATTGATAATATCTTTGTAAATTTGCTTCAATTTCTTTAGTTAATTGAAAATCTTTTAAACCTACTATTCATTTAGAATTCATAAATTATTCCTTTATTTAAAATTGATTGATTAAAGTAAATTATATTATATAATTATATTATGATACTAATCATTAAATGCCCTTTTAAGGAGTTACATTTTGTAAATTTGATTAGTTTACTCTAAAAAAATCTATCTACATTAGCATTTAAATGTAGTACAAAAGATTTAAAGTTGTTTTTAAAAAACAACTTTTTTTAATAAGTCATTTCACATTCATCAAATTGGTCTAAAACAAAATCATTACTCACAATAACAAAAAACCTTTTTAACAATTTTATCATAATTTTTCTTTAACTTTATCGGTTCTTTCTTTAGATTTTTAATAAAAAATGCTAATTAAAGATCTAATTAGCATTCAAGTATGGGTATTTATTTTTTAAAAAGAATAATAACATTTGAATATCAGAGGGGCTAATCCCTGGAATTCTTGTTGCGTGAGCAATTGTTAAAGGTCTAATTAATTGTAGTTTTTCTTTTGCTGCCAAAGTAATGTTTTCAACTAAATTATAATCAATATCTTTTGGAATTTGTTTTGCTTCTCAACTTAACATTTGTTGGGCATTTTTTTCTTGTTGTTTAATGTAACCAGCAAACTTAATTGAAATTTCTAATTCTAATAATTGATGATAGTCTAAATCATTAATTTCTGAAATTACTGTTTTAAAATATTCTAATTTAATTTCTGGTCGTTTTAATAACTCATAACAACTAATACTATTATCAGGAATAAATGATTGATATTTTTCTGTTAAAAGTTGTCCAAAGTCACTATTTCTAGTAATTTTAATTGTTTGTAATTTTTCGGCAATAACTTTACTTAATGCTTGTTGTTGCTGAAATTGCTTTCATTGATTTTCAGTAACTAAATTGGCATCATAACCATATTTAATTAAACGAGTTTGAGCATTATCATTTCGTAATAATAAACGATGTTCTGCTAATGAAGTTAATAACCGATAAGGTTCATAACCATTACCTTTGGTTGTTAAATCATCAATTAAAACGCCAATATATCCTTCATCACGTTTTAAAATTAATGGTTCTCTATTAGTTAATTTTAGATGAGCATTAATCGCTGCCATTAATCCCTGACAAGCAGCTTCTTCATAACCACTTGTACCATTAATTTGACCAGCAGTAAAAAAGTTTTTAATAAGTTTCGTTTCTAAACTTGGTCATAATTGTCGTGGATCAATTGCATCATATTCAATCGCATAAGCTCATTTTAATACTTGACAATTTTCTAAACCTGGTAAAGTTCTTAAAATTTGATCTTGTTGTTCAATTGCTAAAGAAGTTGATAATCCTTGCACATAAATACTTGATAATTGTTTTGATTCTGGTTCTAAAAAGATTTGATGTCTTGGTTTATCAGCAAAACGAACAACCTTATCTTCAATACTTGGACAATATCTTGGTCCATTAGCAGTAATTGTGCCATTATACATTGGTGATTTATCTAAATTATTATTAATAATTTCATGAGTTTTATCATTAGTATAAATTAAATAACAAGGTAATTGTTCGGTAATTGGTAAAAATTTCTTTGTTTGATGACTAAATGCCAATGGTAAATCACTACCCAATTCAACTTTTGTTTGTGAAAAATCAATACTACTACGAAGCAATCTTGGTGGGGTTCCTGTTTTTAAACGAACTAATTGAAATCCAAGATTTGCTAATTGATCAGAAATACCATTACTTGTTCTTTGTTGATCTGGACCTTCATTTTTTTTGTCAAAACCTCTTAAAGTTACAGATTTCATATAAGTTCCTGTTGTTAAAATCACAATTTTGCTGAAGAAAGTTCTTCCTGATTCTGCTTTAACACCATAAACTTCGTTATTAGCATTAACTAATATTGATTCAATCATTATTTCAATAATTGTTAAATTTTCTTGTTCTTCAAGCACATTCTTCATATATTGTGAATAAGCAATTTTATCTGATTGTGCTCGCATTGCTCAGACAGCAGGACCACGAGAATTATTTAATAATTTCATTTGCAGTGCTGTAGCATCAGCAGCTTTTGCCATTTCGCCACCTAAAGCATCAATTTCGCGAACAACAATTCCTTTTGCTGAACCACCAATTGAAGGATTACATGGCATTAAAGCGATTTTATTTTTATCTAGGGTTATAATTGCAGTTTTGTGGCCAGTTCGTGCTGAGGCAAGAGCGGCTTCAACACCGGCATGACCGGCACCGATGACAATAACATCAAAATCATATTTAATTTGCTTCATTTTCTGACCTCCTAACTAGTTAATAATTTTTTAGCATTAACAATTGTATCATAAAAATTGCAAATAAAAAGTTCATAATCTAATATGAACCTTAATTTTCGTTATTTTTAACCAATTTTTGTCTTTGTTTCAGGATTAGCAGCTAAAATTGTATCTAAAATTTCTCTTTCGCCACGAACTTGCATTTGATTTGGATCAATACTATGTAACATAATAATTACTTGATGAGCAATATTGATTGTCATACGATTAAACATTTTTGAAGCTTCTTCAATATAAGCTTGGAGTGGATTTAGCTGAGCATAACCTCGTAAATGAATTCCTGCTCTTAATTTACTTAAAGCATCAATATGTTCTGTTCAGTATTTATCAAAAACTTGTAATAAAGTTGAGTATTCAATTTGTTCAGCAATTACTTCATTTAAGTTTGCTCGTTTTTCTAAATAAAATTCATAAGATTTGGCACTAATTAAATTAATTACTGCTTCAGATTCCATTTTTTTTAATACTTTTAATTCTAAAGTTTCTGGTTTAAGAATTTTATTTTCAATTGCTTTAATTAAATCTTGATAATCAATATATTGTTCTCTTCCTTGAATTTTAGTAAAAATTCTTAATAAATCACGAGCAACTGTTTTATGCATTGTTTCTAAAATTGGTAAAACATTTGTTGATTGTAAAATTTTATCTCTTTGACGATACATTGCTTCTCGATGTTGTGCAATAACATTATCATAATCTAATAAATTTTTTCGAGCATCAAAGTTTAAACCTTCAATTTTTTGTTGCGCTCTTGTAATTGCTCTTGTTAGCATTTTTGATTTAATATAATCTTCACCTAAACTAGCAAAAGCTCTTTTTAATTTTTCGCCACCAAAACGCATAATTAATTCATCTTCAATTGAAACATAAAATCGTGAAAATCCAGGGTCACCTTGTCGACCTGCTCTTCCTCTTAATTGGTTATCAATTCTTCTGGCTTCGTTTCTTTCGGTTCCTAAAACAGCTAAACCACCTAATTCTCTAACACCTTTTGCTAATTTAATATCAGTACCACGACCTGCCATATTAGTTGCCAAAGTAACAGCATGCAACTCTCCTGCTTTAGCAATAATTTCAGCTTCACGAGCATGGTTTTTCGCATTTAAAATCTCGTGTCTAATACCTTCTAATCGCAACATATTAGATATTCGTTCTGAAACATCAACATTAGCAGTTCCAATTAAAATTGGTTGACCTTTAGCATTTCGTTCTTTTACTTCTTTAAGCAATGATTTAAACTTGGCATTTAAAGTAGCAAAAACAAAATCAGGTTTATCTTCTCGAATGATTGGCTTATTAGTTGGAATTGAAATAACTCGCATATTATAAATCTTAACAAATTCTTCTTCTTCAGTTTTTGCAGTTCCTGTCATACCACTTAATTTATTATATAATCGAAAGAAATTTTGATAAGTAATTGTGGCAACAGTTGTTGTTTCTTGTTGAATATTTACTTTTTCTTTTGCTTGAATTGCTTGATGTAAACCATCACTATAAACTCTTCCTGCCATTAAACGACCAGTAAATTGATCAACTAAAACAATTTCGCCATCTCGAACAACATATTCAACATCTAATTTAAAAATATAATTTGCTCTTAAAGCATTCGAAATATGATGAAATAACTCTGAATTTTCAATGTCAAAGAGATTTTTTAATTTAAAATAATTTTGTGCTTTTCTAACACCAGATGCAGTTAAAGCAATTTGTTTACTTTCTCAATCAATCTTATAATCATTTGGAACTAAAGATTTAGCAAAGGCATCAGTTGCTTGATATAATGGTGTTCGATTTTTTGCGCCACCAGAAATAATTAATGGTGTTCTTGCTTCATCAATTAAAACTGAATCAGCTTCATCAATAATGGCAAAGTTTAATGGTCTTTGTACTTTATCAGCAAAACTACGAACCATATTATCACGAAGGTAATCAAAACCTAATTCAGCATTAGTTGTATAAGTAATATCTTTATTATAAGCTTCTCGTTTTAAATAAGGTGTATACTCTCTTAAATTAACACCGATTGTAATTCCTAAAAAATCAAAAATTGGTTGATTTGACTCAGCATCTCTTTGTGCTAAATATTCATTAACGGTAATAATATGAACCCCTTTACCACTTAAAGCATTTAAGTAAATTGGCATTACAGCTGTTAAAGTTTTCCCTTCACCTGTTTTCATTTCGGCAACATCACCATTATGTAAAACAATACCACCAATTAATTGTACTGGGTAAGGATGTAAACCTGTTACTCTTCGTGATGCTTCTCGGGCAACAGCAAAAGCCTCAACTAATATATCATCTAAAGTTTCATCTTTCATTAATCTTTGACGAAATTCTTCAGTTTTAACTGTTAGTTGAGAATCTGATAAGTGTTTCATTTCTGATTCTAAAGCAATTATTTCTTTTACTTGTTTTCTAATTTTGCGTAGAATTTTACTATCTCACATTAATTAAATCACCATCAATTGTTTCCTAATTGATTATTTCTTCGTTCTAAATTAAAGAAACAAAAAATAACCTTTCAGCATAATTATATATTTAATTATTTTTTTTGCAAACTTTAATTTATTACTCTAATTAAAAGAAAAATAAAAAAAGGCTTTTATTACTAAAAGCCTTTTCAGATTAATTAAACTTTTCAAATTGCTGCTAAATCATTTTTAATATTCGGAACATCAAGACCATAAATTACTTGGACAGCAGTTCCTTTTTTAACAACAGCAATTGCACCTGTTGATTTAAGAATATCATCATTAACTTTTGTTAGGTCAATAACAGTAACTCGTAAACGAGTAGCACAATTATCTAAGACAGTAATATTATCACGACCACCCAAACCTTCAAAAATTGCTTCTAAACGATTAAGATCAGTTTTCATTTTTTTATTAGTTGGGTTATTTTGATTAGATACTGGCGCTTGTTGAATTTTTGCTTGTAATTGATTAACTACTGATTGAGCACCATTAAGATAAGTAATTAACACTTTTTTATCTTCAATTTTAATAGTTTTTGTATCACTTAAACGAATTGCTGCTTTTGAAATTTTAGTTACATCAACTAATGTTGCTTGTAAAATTTGACCTTCAGCAATGACATCAACAATATTATCTTTGCCACCTAAACCGTTAAGTAAATTAGTAATTTTATCAACAGCATCTTTAGTATTCTTTTCTAAAGATGATTTTGTTGCTTGCATTGCTAAATTAGTAGCTTCTTGACTATTTTCACGGCCAAGTGTTTGATATTTCTTTCATTTAATAATGTAGTAGAATCCAAAGTAATAACTAGGCATCATTAAGGCACCAGCAACAAATATTCAATAGAATCCTGTTTTCATTCCCATTACATGCGGCACAATTCCAAAGAATGTAAAGTCAATAAATCCGGCTGCAAAACCTTGTCCAACAACGACATTAAATAAATATGCCATCATAAAACTAATTCCCGCCATAAATGCATCAAAGACATAAGCTCAAGGAGCAACAAATAAGAATGAGAATAAAATTGGTTCAGTAATTCCTGTTAAGAATGAAGTTAACGCTGCAGAACCTAATACTCCAGCAACCATTTTACGATTTTCTGGTCGTGAAAGTTTTCACATTGCTAAAGCAGCAAATGGATAACCATATTGCATAAAAGCAAATCGACCTGACATAAACATTGTTCCCGGTGTTTGATCTGCATGACCTAGTAACCCTGAACCAAATTGACCAAAGAAGATTGAATAAGCACCACTAAAAGCAGCACCATCAGAATTCATTCAGTGACCACCAACATCAGTAAATCAAAATGGTGTATATTGCACATGATGTAAACCTGTTGGAATTAATAATCTTTCAGTAATTCCAAAGAACATAGCAATAAATGCTCCTCCTGCAGTTGGTTTAAAATTAGCACCATTTAATGCTCCATCTTTAAGAGTATTTAAATTCATACCTTTACCCATACCAGTACCGATTGCTTGGAATGCTTTAATTAATGCTGGTCAAGCAAAAAACATTACAGTACCCATACCAATTCCTAAAAATACAGCAAGAATTGGAACAAAACGTTCTCCAGCAAAGAATGCTAGAACTTTTGGCATTTTAACATTATAAAAACGATTATGAACAACTGCTACTAATCATCCAACTAACATTCCACCTAATACTGATGCATCAAGAGTGTTAGGAATTCCTAAAACATTTTTAAAAATTCCAGAATTAGCGATTTCATTATCATCAAATGGTTTATGGTCAGTTAAATTTCAAGGATCAAAACGAGCAATTAAATGTTCTTTACCATCAGTACCAGTAATACTATGAGGAATAAATAATGCTGCAATCAATGCTGACATAACTGCAAATGTAATAAAACCAGATAATGCCGCAACACCTTTACTTTGCTTAGCAAATCCAAAAGCAATTGAGACGGCAAAAATAACACCTAAATTGGCAAAAATAATATCGCCACCAGCTTTAAGAACATTGAAAAAACCAATTGCACCAACAGCACCTGGATGTTGAGTAGTAAGAATACCAGCAACACCACCACCAATACCAAGTAACAATCCGGCAACAGGTAAAACCGCAATTGGAAACACAATTGCTCGAGCTAAATTTTGGGTTTTACCAAATAATTTGCTACCAAAATTACTAAAACGCAATTTGAAATTGATTTTTTCATTTTCTTGGTTTTGTGAATTATCAACTTTTTTGTGAAAAAGTTTATTCATCGTACCCCACCTTTCTTTTCAATTATTTTATTATTGTTAATAACAATTCAATTATAAACGATTATTTTTCCAAAACTATAAAAAATTTAGAAAAAAATATCTTTTTTAATTATTTTTTATTTTAAGCAAGATAAATATAAGGAACAATAATCGTTCCAAATAATTTCATTCCAATAAATCTTGGATCAAGTGGTTCATAATTACCATAATCAACACCAGAAATCGATTTATAAGTCATACTATAAATTGAACCTAGAGTATTTATACTAAGTGATCGATTAATATCAAGCCCTGAACTTAATATTAAATTAGAATCCAAAGCAACTCATGAATCTGAATATCATGTCATAACTACTGCTAAAGTAAAAAATCAAGTTCCATTTGAGACATGAACAATTTTTCCACCAACATAAGTTTGAACAATCATTGGAATAAATTTAAAAAGTGAATTATTTATATCTTTTTGTTTTGACTTATTTTTTAACTCACTATCTACACTGCTTAAACCCGATACTTTAGACTCATTTGCTAAAGTAAAACTAGAAGATTTAACAATTGTACTATTCTTGATTTCAGCACTAAGTTTATTATTATCTCTTGGCATTTTCAAAAAAGTATATTGATCATTTGTAAAGCTTGCTAAAGCAGCATGATTAAAAATACTTCCTAGAGCTCAATGATATCAAACACCTAATTCTCAATTAAGATTTAAAATATTACCATTTCAAGAACTATTTAAAATGAATCTTACCTTTTCATTACCCTTATGTTTTTTATCTGTATCTTGAAATACTTCATTTTTTTCGTCATTTGCTTTTAAATTCAAAATATAAATTCCTGGTAAAATTGATGGTTTTTTTTGATATAAATTAGTTCAACCTTGTAAACCATTTCAAAAATTATCCATATATGAATAATTAATATTAACTGAGTTATATCTATTTAAAAACTCAGTTTTATTAGCAGCATATTTTGTAATATCTAATGATAAAGCAGAAAATAATTTATTATATCACTTATCTTTTTTACCTTTTCCAATAATATAATCATCTCTGTTATCTTGTTCTGGCAGAGTTTTATCTTTATTAGAACTCATATAAATTCGATGAGTTGTATCATAATAATTACCATTAACTACAAAAGAATCTTGGTTTTCAACTAATTTTTGTTTCTTATTATCTAAATAAATAGTTTTATTAACATAAGTAATATTATTTCTTACTACTTGTGAACCTACTACTATTGATATTACACCACTAGAAATTGGAATTATTGTTAATAAAGCAAGTAAAAATTTCTTCACTCTTCTACACCTCTCTTTTCTCATTTATTATAATTCTTTTTTTAAAATTATTACAATTCACTTTACTTTTAATTACTTTTTATCAAAAAATGAAAATAGTAGTCATATTGCTATAACTACTATCATTTATATTTTATTTTCATTTAAAGTTTAACGACCAAATTTTATACATAAATAAATATAATAAACCCTTTTTGCTCTGTACTCTTGTATCACAATAGTATGAATAATTTATATTAATTAAACTCATAAACAAAAATAATTAAATTAATAAAATTTAATAATTTTAATAAATCTATACCATTTTTATTATACATCAATAAAAATCAAAGATTATATTTATTAAGAATAAATTTTAAAAAATATTCAACTATTTACTAGGAAATCAAATATCTAAACCAATAAAATTAGTAATTAAACCACCAATACAAAAAGTAAACACTAATACTGTTAAAATATACAAAATTCAAGCTTCTTTAACTTTACTATGATCTAAAAATTTATGAAACGGAATTGCTTTAATTGCAACTGCACTAATAATAAAACTAAATATATAAACGCTAATTTCAATTATATATTTTAAAATACTATTATCCATAATTACCTCGACTAATCTTCAGTTCCTAATCGTTTCTTGATTTCAGGATCATTTCTTTCAAGTTCTTTAGTACCTGGCCGATTTTGAATTGTATCACTAATAACTCTTACTTCATGAAGGGTACTAATTAAAATCCCTCCAGCAATACTTAAATAATGAGGGTGTCCATTAATACGATACATCATTGGTGCAATGGCAATATTAGCAATCAATGGTGTTCGTCATTCTAAAAGCGTAATATAACCTTCAGTTGTTTTAATATTAACACTATCAACAGGACCATTAAAAAATATTCCATCTGGTGTAATAATTTTTAAATTTAAAGCCATATAATCACCAACTTATAATTTTAATAATTTATTTTAATGTTTTTGCCTTTTGTCTTGCTTCATCAATTGAGCCAACATATAAAAATGCTTGTTCTGGTAAATCATCACAACTACCATTTAAAATTGCTTTAAAACTAGCAATTGTTGTTGCAACAGGAACATAAATTCCTTTCACTCCAGAAAACTTTTCAGCAACATGGAATGGTTGTGAAAAGAAATTACGAATTCGTCTTGCACGAGAAACTATCTTTTTGTCTTCTTCACTTAATTCATCCATTCCCAAAATCGCAATAATTGGTTCTAATTCAGAAAATCGTTGTAATATTTGTTGTACTTTTCTCGCAACATCATAATGTTCTTGACCAACAATTTCTGGATCTAACATTCTTGAAGCAGAAGCCAATGGATCAACAGCAGGATAAATTCCCAAAGCCGCAATATTTCGTTCTAAAACAGTTTTAGAATCTAAGTGAGCAAATGTTGTTGCTGGAGCAGGGTCAGTTAAATCATCGGCTGGAACATAAACAGCTTGAATTGAAGTAATTGAACCTTTTTTTGTTGAAACAATTCGTTCTTGTAATGCTCCCATTTCTGTTGCCAATGTTGGTTGATAACCAACAGCAGAAGGCATTCGACCTAATAAAGCAGACACTTCACTACCAGCTTGAGTAAATCGGAAAATATTATCAATAAATAATAAAACATCTTGTTGTTTTTCATCACGGAAATATTCAGCAATTGTTAAACCTGTTAAAGCAACACGCATTCTAGCACCTGGCGGTTCAGACATTTGACCAAAAACTAAAGCAGTTTTATCAATAACTCCTGCTTCAATCATTTCGTAGTATAAATCATTTCCTTCTCTCGTTCTTTCACCAACTCCAGTGAACACAGAAATACCACCATGTTCAATCGCAACGTTATTAATTAATTCTTGAACTAAAACTGTTTTACCAACACCAGCACCACCAAATAAACCAATTTTCCCACCTCTAGGATAAGGAACTAACAAATCAATAACTTTAATTCCAGTTTCTAAAATTTCAGACTTAGTTTGTAATTCTTCAAAAGTTGGAGCTAAACGATGAATTGGTAAAGTAACACTAGCTTTAACTGGACCTTTTTCATCAATTGGTTGACCTAAAACATTAAAAATTCTTCCTAATGTTACTTCTCCAACAGGAACAGTAATCGGATGTCCTAAATCAGTTGCTGGTAAACCTCGCGTTAAACCTTCAGTTGGTCCCATTGAAATACAACGAACAACATCATCACCAATATGTTGTGAAGCTTCAACAATTAGTTCTTGTTTATCGTTAGTAATTTTAATCGCATTATACAAATTGGGTAAATGACCATCACTAAATCTAATATCAATTACCGGTCCAGCAATTTGTAAAATTTTACCAATATGACTTACTTGTGATTTTTTCACTGGTTCTTTTTTAATTGCTGGTTGTTTTACTTGGGTTTTTTCAGGTTTACTTGTTTTAGTTTTTGTTGTTGCCATTTTTTTCTCCTTATTACTTCTTATCAGTTTATTGTTGTGCTTCTGCTCCACCAATAATTTCTGAAATTTCTTGCGTAATTGCTCCTTGTCTTGCTCTGTTATAACTAATTAATAAACTATTTTTCATATCACTAGCATTATTTGAAGCATTTTCCATTGCTAATCTTCTTGAAGCTTGCTCTGCTACTTGTGATTCAATTAAAGCACCATAAATAATTGCTCCAACATATAAAGGAATTGCTGACTCAATTACAGTTTTAACATCTGGTTCAAAATCAGTTAGAACCATACTTTCACTTTTAGCATTTTTATTACTAGTAATAATTGGTAATAAATCAATTACTGTTGGTTCAAATGTTACAGTATTGATATATTTTGTATAAGCAACTTTAATACTATCAATACTTTTATTGTTAAATTTAGAAACTAGGTTTAAAGTTAATGCTTGAGAATCAGGATAATTAACATTAATATCGAAACTATTATATTCTTCAATTACTTTTTTGTGATGATTTTTAAAAAATGCGGCACCTTTACTACCAACGGCAATAATTTCATCTTCTTCATGCATTTGTTCTAAAGCTAATTTACTAATATTAGTATTAAAACCACCACACAAACCTAAATTAGAAGTAAAAACTACTCATAATGTTTTCTTTGCGACAATTGGTTCATTTCTAAGATAAAACGAATTTTCTAATTTCGGTAATAATTGATGAAATGCATCATAAATTTCAGAATAATAAGGCTGAATGTGTTCAATTCTTTTCCCAATTCGTTTTAATTTTGCTGTTGCAACTAATTGTGTCGCTTTTGTTACTTTATGACTAACATCAACAACTTTAAATCTTTGACGAATATGTTCAATTCCTTGTGCCATCAATTTTACCTCCTTAAACTTAATTTTTTAGATAAATAATACTAGTAAACTAAAAGATTCTAGTCTCTAACAGAACTAGTTAGTGCTTTTCAATCTTCTAAATTACCATATCTTTTAGCATCATAACTAGAAATTTTCTTAGTTAAATTAATAACAACTTTATCAATACCATGACTAATGTGTTTCATTAGTTCATCATCAAAAGCTAAATTAGTTTCTAATTTTTGATAATCTTTTCTTTGATTTTTAGGAAAATAAGCAATTAATTCTTTTTTCAATTCTTCCATCATTTCCACAGGTAATCATTTAATAGTTTTATTTTTAATTGCTAATAAAATAATTGCTTGATCAATTTGATTTAAAGGATTATTTTGTTTTTGCTTTAATAATTCAATTACTCGTTTCCCATGTTCAATTACGGTTTTAGTAGCATCATCTAAGTCTGAACCAAATTGAGCAAAAGATTGTAATTCACGAAACTGTGCTAATTCTAATTTCAAACTACCTGATACTTGTTTAATTGCTTTAATTTGAGCGGCTGAACCAACTCGAGAAACTGACAACCCAACATCAACAGCTGGTCTTACTCCTGAATTAAATAATTCACTCATTAAGAAAATTTGTCCATCAGTAATTGAAATAACATTTGTTGGAATATAAGCTGAAATATCACCCGCTTGTGTTTCAACAATTGGTAAAGCAGTAATGCTTCCGCCATGATATTTTTCATTTAATTTAGCAGCTCGTTCTAATAAACGAGAATGTAAATAAAAAACATCACCTGGATAAGCTTCTCTTCCCGGAGGTCTTCTTAAAAGTAAAGAAATTGAACGATAGGCAACAGCATGTTTACTTAAATCATCGTAAATAATTAAAACATCTTTGCCTTGTTCCATTCATTCTTCAGCAATTGTTACACCTGTATATGGTGCTAAGTACTGTAATGGTGCTAATTCACTTGCTGTTGCACTAACAATTGTTGTGTATTGAATTGCCCCTAATTGCGTTAATTTTTCAACAATTTGAGCAACTGTTGAAGTCTTTTGACCAATAGCAACATAAACACAATAAACATTTTTATTCTTTTGATTAATAATTGTATCAATCGCAATCGTTGTTTTTCCAGTTTGACGGTCACCAATAATTAACTCTCTTTGACCTTTACCAATTGGAATCATCGCATCAATTGCTAATAAACCAGTACTTAATGGCTCAGAAACTGACTTTCTTGTCATAACTCCTAAAGCAATTCTTTCAACTGGTCGAGTTTTATTACTTTTAATTGGTCCCTTACCATCAATCGGTTGCCCTAGAGCATTAACAACTCTTCCCAAAAGTGGATTACCAACAACAGTTTCAACAACATTACCTGTTCTTTCAACAATATCATTTTCTTTTACTGAAGCATCACTGCCCATTAAAACAACACCAACAGCATTTTCTTCTAAATTTAGTACCATACCGTAAGTATTAGATTTAGGAAAAAAAACTAATTCACCATTCATTGCTTTATCTAAACCATTAATTAAAGCAATTCCATCTCCAACTGTCAGAACAGTTCCTTCTTCATTAGAAACAATTTTTTCGCCATAATTTTTAATTTGGGCTTTAATAATTTTTGCAATTTCGTCAATATTTAAGGGCACCTTATTACCTCTATTCTTGATTATTTTTTAATAATTTAGATTTAAATTGATCCATTTGTCCTTTAACTGAGCCATCAAAGACTTGATTTTTAACTTTGACTCTAACACCAGCTATTAAACTTTTATCAATTTTATTTACTAGTTCAACATTGTTATTAACAATATCACTAATTTTATGTTCTAATTTTTTAAGTTGTTTTGGTGATAACTCAACAACTGAGTAAGCAACACCATATTCAATACCTTCATAAGTATTACATAGTTTACGAAATTCTTTTAAGATTAATAATGAATAACGAAAATAACCTTCTTGTGCTAGTAATAAAAAGAAATTAACCATATAACGAGAAAACTTACTAAATGTTGTTTTAATAATTGTACTCTTTTCCGTAAATGGTAAAACAGAACTACTAACAACATCGAGGAATTCAGGATATTTAGTGAATAAATCAATTAAAATTCCTGCTTCACTACGATATTGCTTAACTTCTTTATCTTCAACTGCTAACTGAAAAAAAGCATTACTTCAGTGGCTAACTATTGTATCATCAATCATAATTTCCACAACCTTTAACTTTTAACTTAAATTTTATCAATAAAATCGTCAATAAATTTTTGATGTTTTTTTGCATCAATTTCAGAATTCAAAATTACTTTTGCCAATTCCAAAGAAACTGCCTCAATTTCAGCTTTAATTTCCTTTTCAGCTGCTTTTTTTTGCTTAGCAATATCATGTTTTGATTGGTTAGTAATTCGCATTGCTTCAACATGAGCTTGATCAAGAATTTCTTTTCTTTCATCATAAGCTTTAGTTTTAGCATCATTAACGATAACATCAGCTTCAACTTTAGCACTATTTAGCATTTCTAAAGCGTGACTACGATCTTGATTTGCTAGTGCTTGTTTAACTGCTGCATCATCTAACTTACCTTTAATATTTAAATGACGATTATGCAATAATGTTCGAAATGGCTTATAAACTCATCGTCAAAGTACCAGCAACAAAATTAGTGTTGCAAATACATGGGCAATTAACATTGGAATATTTGGAAATAATTGGTTAATAATATCATCACCATTAATTGCTTTGCCTGCTAATATATTTCAATTCATAAATTTCACAACCTTTAATATTTCTTTTATTTTTGTTTACCTAAGCAACAAAAATTAAAATTAAAGAAATAACCAAACCATAAATCGCACCAGATTCAGAGATGGCAGCACCAATAATAAACATTGTTCGAACCTTAGATTCAACTTCTGGATTTCTAGCAATGGCTTCAACGGCTTTTCCAGCAGCGTAACCTTGACCAATTCCGGCTCCAAAACAAGTAATTGTGGCAACACCGGCTCCTAAAAATTTTAATCCATCAGAAATGCTACCAGTCATTGCTAAAAGATTTCAAATGTGACTGAAAAATGTTGTCATAACATTTAGATGAGTAGTATCAGCAAAAATGCTCATAATTTATATTCTCCTTTTGATTGCTTTATTTTTTTATTAATATCATTTTATTAAAAAATTTAAAATAGCAAAAGATATTTAATTTATTTTATCTTATTTTCTTTTTAAAAGACGATCTAATAATAATCGTTCTTGATGAGTAATATCATCAATATTTTGTTCTTGTTCTTGTCTTTTTTTAATCTTCTTCGGTATTTTAAGTTCTTTTTCTGGTTTAGAATCTCCTTCCATTTGTAATTTTCAGTATACCATAGTTAACATACCGAAAATTAATGCTTGAATCGAGCCAGCAAATAAATCAAAATACATATGCAAGAACGGTGCAACAGTACCGATTAAAAAGTTAACTTGACCAACTACAGGAATTTTTCCTCAAATATTTCCAGTAAGCAAATAAAGTAACGACATAATAATTGAACCACCAATAATATTACCAAATAGACGGAAAGATAAAGAAATCAATGGTGCAAATTGTGTAATTAATTCCAAAGGATTAGTAAGAAACTTTTTAAAGAATAATAATTTTTGAAATTTAATTCCAAGATAATAAATTCCAATAAAAGTTACTAAAGATAATGATAAGGTTACTGTATAAACTGATGCTTGAGAATCAATTCCAATGATTGATAATCAGTTACCAATTAAAATATAAAGCATTAAATATAATAAATAAACTGTAACATTTTTATATTTTGCTCCTAAAACATCAACAACAATCCCTTCAACATATGTTATAACTAATTCAACAGCAAGAACGATACCACGAGGATCATCATCAGCCGCCATTTTTTTAACTTTTCTTTGATAAATGAAACTAATACTAACAATAATAATTGTCGTAATTGCAATTGTTATTAATTGCGGCATAATCGCTCAATAATTTCAATTTTTTAAACTTGCTGAAATTAACATTGTTCTGTATCCTTCATATTATTTTTTCTTTTCTTTAATCCTAAAAATTCATTAGTGAAAACTGCAATTAATAATAATGAGAAGCCAGCAATTAAACTAAATAAATTTGAAAATTTAAAGTAAATTACTAAGCCAATAACCGTACCATATAATAAAACACGAAATAAAAAAATTAAAAACGCTAAAGCTTGTTTATAAGCGACTTTACTAAAAAACCAATCACTTGTTTTTGCTAAAATAAAAAAACCTAATAAACTACTAAAAAAACCTAAATTAAAACCAATAATAATTTTCCAATCATAATTAAATAAATTAATTAAACTTAATAAAATTGGATTAATTAGTAATCAATAACCAATCATAACAATAATAATTCGTAAATTATTATTATTCTTAACTTTAATCAACCAAGAAGCTTTATTTTGTGCCGAAAATTCGATCACCAGCATCTCCTAATCCAGGAATAATAAAACCATTTTCATTTAACTTTTCATCTAAAGCAGCTAAATAAATTTTAACATCTTTATGTTCTTTATGAATTTTATTAATTGCTGCTTGAACACCAACAATGCCAATAAAAGTAATATTTTTAACACCAACTGCTTTTAATTTATTAATTGCCGCTAAAGTACTACCACCAGTAGCTAACATTGGATCTAAAATATAAACTAAATTTTCTTCATGATTTTCAACATTAGGATATTTGAAAAAATATTCTTGTGGTTGTAATGTTGATTCATCACGATATAAACCAATATGACTAACAATTGCATTAGGTAATAAATGTTCAAGACCACTAACCATACCCAACCCTGCTCTTAAAATCGGACAAATAATAATTGTTTTTGTTAAATTTTTCCCTTTGGTTTTTCCAATTGGTGTTTCAATTGTAATATCATCTAAAGGAATATCTTTAAAAACTTCATAAGCCATTAAACTAACAATTTCTGTTAAATTTTCTTGAAAGTCTTTTTTTTCTGTTTTTTTATTTCTAATTCTTGTTAACTTATCTAAAATCAACGGATGATTAATAATAAAAACATTTTCTTTAGCCATCTTTTTATCTATGATATCTGTCATTAATAAAACTACTCCTTTAAATTATTTGACTTTTTATTAAGTTTTTATAATTATACTAATAAAAAATTTTACGCCCTTTATTTAGATAATTCAACTATAAAATCAAAAGATTAAAAAATTAAAAATCATAACCTTATTTACGAATAATCTCTTTTGTCAAACTGTTATAAACTGCAGACGCTTTACCATTAATTATTTTGCCATTAACAATATAATCTAAATTTGCTAAATTAATTTTACTTGCTTCATTAATTGGTGCTTTTTCAGCAAGATTACAACTACTTGCAGCTAATGGACCAACAATATTAATAATTTTTTGAATAAATGGCGAAGCGCTAACTCTAATTGCAATATTATCTCATTGTTTTCAATATTCATTTTGACTTATTATTGCCATTGGTTTAACAATTACTGTAACTTTCCCTGGAGCAAATTTTTTTTCTAAATCATTAATTAATTGATTATCAATTACTGCCAATTTTTTAGCTTGTTTTCAATCTGCTACTAAAATTTGTAATGGTTTTGCTTCAGGTCGTTGTTTAATTTGATAAATTTTTTTAACTGCCGTTATTTGATCAAATTTACAAACAAGACCATAAACAGTATCAGTTGGCAAAGCAATAACATTACCATTTTCAATGATTTTAATAATTTCTGTTAATTGTGTTGGTTCAAACATAACCATTTTAAACTCCTATAATTACAGTAAAATCTGAAAAAAATTATATCATTTGTAATAAAAAAATTAAACTCTTATAGGTTTTTCAGACTGTAATCAATTAAAAGTAAAAACCTAAAGTCAAGGCTTACTTTAGGTTTTTATATTATTATTTATTATTTGATATAAGCTCTTAATACTATGAACTGGGGGAGTAAAGTTCGTTTTTGCAATATCAATATAAGAAACTAGTCCTTGATATTTATATAAAGTATCAGAGCTATTGATTGAAATGAAGATAAAATTAATTGGGAACTTTTTATGAAATGTTAATGGATGTTTTAAATAAATTAAGATAATAGGTAAGACAACATTAGTTTTTGTTACTAGTTTATGAATAATTAAAATTTTATTTAACAAATAATTGCTATTAATAAAACCATCTTTTAATTGTAAATTAATTGAGTTTAATTTAAATTTTCTAATTAACGCTTCTTGTAAATAGGCTAAACAATTTTTTATGCCCGAAAATCTTTGTCTAAAAAAGAATTGAAAAACTAAAATCGAACTACGAATCTTATCAATCAACATATTTTTTAAAACAAAATCAAGATTTTGTCTTAATTGCTGATTTGATTGACTATTATTAATAAGAACTAATTTTCGACTTGGCAATAAAATATTATCAAACTGATGATCAACTAAAATTGCATAATTTTTATTTAAAAAATTCTTTTTATAATAAATATTATCTATATTTATGGATTTTGAAATAATATTCTTATAATTATTTTCAATAAACAAAATTACTTTTTTATTTTGCTGAGAAAACTTATTATCAAATTGATAATAAAGAGAAACTACTCAGTTTTTATTATTACTTTCCAAGTAAAAATTATTAAAGATCATTAAAAAGTAGTCATCAACTAAGAAACGAAATTTAACATTAATATCAAATTTTTTTAAAACAAAAACAATTATATTAAGGATTTCTCAACCATATCAATAAGAAGCATTTAATAGATAGTAATGATTATTAACATTTTCTAATTTGAAATCTTGATAGAAGTTGAATAATAACTTTAAAAGATTTTCTTTTAAAAATTCACTAAGGGTCATTTTGAATTCTTTAATAGTTAATAAAAGCTGATATTCTTTAATTAATAAACGACTAACAAAATTATTAATTGATAAAATTAAATTTGCTAAAAAATCATTACTAAAGTTTTTTTGATTGAGCAACATTACAGATTTTAAATAAACTGTTTCATAATAATCAAATTTCAAACTAAATTGTGCTTCCAAAATACTAGATAACTTAATAAAGTTATTTGTAATAACACGATCATTAAGTAACATTTCTAAAAGCAAAGGTTGTAATGAACTATTTAATAATCGATTAAGTTTTATTCTTTTAATTATAATAACTAAAAATCATAGTATTTCTTTTGTGAAAGAATTGTAAAACTGATTATTAAGTAAAATTGTTGCTACTTGATTTTGTAGATGTACTAAACTAGTATCTAAATAATTGTTAGGATGTAATGGGCTGCTCACTTCACTAATTAAGACTTTTGTCGCAAGTAACCTTAAATCTGATTCTGAACCTTCTAAAACCCAACCTTGTTTTGTTTTAAATTTTAACTTAAGATTTAAATCATAATAATTAAGGCAATTATTAATTGAATTTACTTCTTGTTTTAAATCATAAAATACACCGTTAGTGAAATTAAATAATTTATTGTTCGTTAAAGGTTGGTCTTCTCAAATTTGATAGAAGATTAATTGATATCATTTTACACTAGGATTGTAATCAGATACTTTTAATATCTTTCTTAACAATTTATCAATTGCAATTTTTGGTTCACTTCCAACAATTACTAGCTTATCTTTACTTTTAATAATCTTACAATTACTAACTGATGCTAATAAGCGATTAATTCTTGCAATGTCCCTTTGTAAAGTTCTAATAGTTAGAGAAAACTTCTTTACTAAATAAGTTAGTGAAACAAATTTTGGATTATTTTGAAACATTTTTAATATTTCAATAATTCGCCTCATTAAAGTATTGCCCTCCATTATCCTAATTTAGAGAATATGGGGCAATTTCCTTTTTAAAAATAAAAAATATCATTACTTTAATGAAAAAAATAATGATATTTAAATTCAAATTTATGTTATAATTGGCGACTACTAATAAATAAAAATCTTCAATGATTACTATAATCTTTTTCAAATCAATAAAAATAATTTTGAAAATTCTCAGTTAAGATTGATTCTAATTCTGACTTTTGATCAAAACCAATTTCGAAAGAAATTAAAAAATCTTTATTCGTAAAATTTAAAATTGACTTTAGAATTCTTTGATAATATCCTAAGCCGAAATTATCGGCAAATAAAGCTAATTCTGGTTCATATTTTAAATTATTAACTTGATAATTTTTTTTACTTTTATCAATATAAGGCGGATTACTAATAACAATATCAAATTTTTCGTCCACCAAATTACTAAATAAATCGCTTTTTACTAAATTAAGCCGATCTAAGTGATAAAACTCTTTATTTAATTTTGCAATTTTTAACGCTTTATCACTAATATCACTAGCAAAAACTTCTCATTCTGGATTTTTTAAGGCTAAACTAATAGCAATACATCCACTGCCTGTTCCTAAATCTAATACTTTTAATGGTACAAGATTAAATAGTTTTTGGCTTCAATATAAAGTACGAGAAACCAAAAGTTCTGTTTCATTTCGCGGAATTAAGACATTTTTATTAATAAAAATTTTGTAATTATAGAAAAAAACATGACCTGAAAGATAAGCAAAAGGAAAACCACTAGCATATTTTTTTACTAAAGATAAATACTTTCGTAAAAAATTTTTGTCAGTATTAACCATATTTAAATTAGCATAAATTCAAGTTAAATCCTTTTTTAATAAATTAGCTAAAATTAATTTATTAATGTTATCGTTTTGATTAATTTTTCTAGCAAGGCTTAAAAATTGATAATATTTCATATTTAATAACTTTAAAATTGACCGCTATTAAATGAACCGTCGTCATTTCCCATGTTGTCATCAGAAGATCCGTTAGAATCATCATCTTTTTTCTTAGCCGGCTTTTTACTTTTTTTCTTAGCAGCAAAAAATACATTAGATAATGCATCAGCTAGTTTTGAAGACATAAGACCATCTGTTAGGAAAAATAACATATTAATACGTTGATTTAAAGAAATAAAATTCATAAAACACCTCCTCTATTTCCTTACTTTAAATTATAAAGAAATTTTTAAATTAAACTGGAAATATCATTTTCAAGGGTTTCCAATTTCTTTCTTTGTTCATCACTTATTAATGCTAGAATAATTTCATCTAAATTACCTTCCATAATTTGGTCTAATTTATTTAAAGATAAACCAATTCGATGATCAGTAACTCGATTTTGTGGATAATTGTAAGTGCGAATTTTTTCAGATCTTTCTCCTGAACCAACAGCACTTTTTCTTAAACTACCAATTTCACCTTGTTGTTGTGACAATTGAAATTCATATATTTTTGCTCGCAATACTTGCATTGCCTTATCTTTATTATCATGCTGACTACGACCATCTTGTGAAGTAACAACAATTCCTGATGGTAAATGAGTAATTCTTACAGCTGAATCAGTTGTATTAACATGCTGTCCACCAGCACCACTAGAACGATAAGTATCAATTTTTAAATCAGTTGGATTAATATTAACTTCAATATCATTAACTTCTGGTAAAACAGCAACTGTAGCAATTGAAGTATGAACGCGACCTTGTGATTCAGTTTTTGGTACTCTTTGAACACGATGAGCACCAGCTTCAAATTTTAATTTAGCAAAAACTTGTTTACCTTTAATAATAAAACTAATATAAGTAAAACCACCACTTGTTGACTCTTTAGCTTCAATCATTTCTACTTTTCAATTTTGATTTTCACAATACTTTAAATACATTCGGTATAAATCACCAGCAAAAATATTGGCTTCTTCACCACCAACTGCTCCGCGAATTTCAAAAATAACATTTTTACTATCATTAACATCTTTAGGAATTAAAATTAATTTTAATTTTTCTTCAACATCAACTAACTTTTGTTCATCACTTTTAATTTCAGATTTTAACATTTCAATCATTTCTGAATCTTTTTCAGTTTCTAAATAATGTTTTGCTTCATTAATTGTTTTAATTAATTTTTGATAAACTAAAAATTGATTAATAATTGGTTCTAATCTTTTTTGCTCTTTAGTTAATTCAGTATATTTTTCTCGTTGTTTTTTAACATCTAAAGCTAACAATTGCTCTTCAATCTTTTGATATTTTTGATAAAGTAATGTTAATTGTTGTAATATTTTTTCATTAACCATTTAAATAAGGACCTAACTTTTATTTTAAAACTTTATGATGTTTACGACATCTTGCTTCATATTTTTCTTGTGCACCAATTTCAATAATTGGATCATTATATCGCGCTTCTTTACCATTAATAATTCTTTGTGTTCTTGTTGCAGCAGCACCGCATATCACACAAATTGCATCTAATTTTGTTACAAACTCTGCTCTTGGTAAAATTTCTGACATAATCGGAAAAGGTTCAGCACGAAAGTCTTGATCTAAGCCAGCAACAATTACTTGCTTATTATTATTCGCTAATTCTGTTAAAATTTCAACAATTTTTTTATTAAAAAATTGCACTTCATCAACTGCGACAGCAACAACATCTTGATTTTCTTTTGCTTTCAAAATTTTCAAAATTTCTTCTGGTTTATTAACATCAATCAAAATTGCCTGAATTGATATTCCTTTATGTGTCACAACTTTAGTAGCACTATAACGAACATCAATACTTGGTTTAAAAACTAAAACTTTCCGTTTAGCATATTGCAGACGAATGATTCTGCGAATAAATTCTTCAGTCTTCCCGGCAAACATACATCCTGTTATTACTTCAATTCAACCATCATTATAGCGGTTATACATTATTATTATCCTCTTTTCTTTTTATTTATTATTTAATATTTGGTGCTAAACTTGCTAAATTATCTAAATCATGTAATAAATTTTCAACAATTTTTAAACTTTTAACTTTTGCTCCAGCGGCATTTTTATGACCACCACCGCCAAATTTTGCAACTAATTCATTAATTACTCAGCGTGAACTACGAACACTAATTTTGAATTCATCATCAGAATCATTTTGACAGGCAATGAATCAAATTTTAATTGTTGCCAAATTAGACATTAAATTAACTTGACTAGTAATATCTTCACGATCAATTGTTATTTTTGTTTTTTGATTTAATTGTTGACTAATTTGTGTTTCTAACTTTGTAACATCTTCTTTAGTAAGAATAATATAACCAACACCATTTTTACTAATCTGAAAATTATTTAAAATATAACCTTTAATTCGTGCTGTTTTTACATCTTGTAAATATAATTTTTCATATAAATCTAAAAGACTAAAGTTAGTTGCACTTAAATAACTAGCAACATCAAATGTTTCATTATTAACTGAACGATATAAAAATCGTCCTGAATCAGTAACTAAGCCAAAAAATAAATATTGCGCTGCAGCTTTTGATAATCTTAATTTCATAGTTTTTGCTCATTTAGCAACTACTTGACAAGCAGCAGAAGCAGAACTATTAACTAAACTAACCGTACCATAATTATCAACTTCAGGATGATGATCAATTTTAATAATATTTTTTGCTTCTTGCCAAAATTGACCACTAATTCTTTCACGATTTGCTGTATCAGTAATAATAACTAAAGCATTTTGATAATCTTTACTATTAACTATCATTGCTGGTGGAAAAAATTTAATCATATATTCAGTCATATCACCAGGTACTAAAACCTTTTTATTAGGAAAATTTTCTTCAATAATTGTTTTTAACCCTCATTGTGAACCTAATGCATCACCATCAGGATTAATATGACGATGAATAATGATTGGATTGCTTTTTTTAATTAAATTAAAAATTTCTTTTGCATTTTTTAAAAAAATTTTTTCTTGTTTCATTTCTTTCATTAAAATTTAACTCTTTCTATCAAGTACCAATTAAATGGTTTGTTTTAGGATCAAAAATATAAATTGTATTTTTAACAATTGATAATCAACCTTTTGTTCCAATTTTAAAAGCATTATTATCAACAAAAACTTGAAATAAAGTATTATCAAAAGCTTGAAAACTTAAAATTGAATACTTATCATTAAACTTTGTAATATTTTTAACTTCACCATTAATAGTAATTAATTTACGAAATGCAGTAAAAAATGGTTTTTTATAACTAAAAGCTACATCATTAAATTTTAAAGCAACAATTGGAGTTTCAAGCAAGTTAGGAAAAGAACCAATTTTTCGATCATAAAAAAATAACTCTGGTTTTTCTCAATGACCTTTAAAAACATTTACTTGTTGTTTATTCATTTCTTTTAATAAGTTTAAAGATAGTGGTTTCGATGCCATTTCTTTAGTTTTACCTTGCTGAATAACAACTTGATTTTCAATAACACAAATCTTAGAAGCTAATAAATTAATATCTTGATTTTCTTTTGATGAAAAAATAATAACAATTCTTAACTTTAAAGATAATACTTTTAATCACATTGCTAATTTCTTTTTATCTTCTTGCTCTAACAATTGAAAAGGATTTTCTAAAAGTAAAATTTTAGTAGGAACAACTAGTTTTTGAGCAATATTAGCAAATCTTCGTTCTAAAAAAGAAAGTTGTGTAAATCCTCTTGTTAAAACTTCTGTTTCATTTATTGTTTGAAAAATTTTTAAAATATTATCATTAATTAAATCGTTAGCATCAATTAAACTATCTTCTAATGTTTTTAATTTTTGATCATAAACTTCTTGACTTGAAAATTTCTGATCTGTTAAAAGTTTATTATGATAAATTTTAATTTGTTCTTGAATTCGTTGTAATAATAATTGCATTTCATCAGGTAATAATTGCATTGCAATAAAATCTTGCTTCATATTAAATTGAACTCGTTGCGTTTCTGCTAAATCAACTCATGCATCAATAATTTGATCAATTTCTGCTCGTGAAATTTTAATTGTTTTAAAGAGTAATGCTTGATTTAATTCATTACTAAAAATTTGATTATGATTATTACAACTTTTTAATGTTGTCCGAATTGCTTTTCTTGTTTCAAAAATCTTTTCGTCTAAATAATTATTAATTTCAGCAATAATATAAGGAATTTCTTTTAATCGAAATTCTTTTTTTCGCATTTTGGGAGGTTTGCACCCACAAAAACATTCACCAGTTAAACTTTCTAAACTAGAAATTCGATCTTGTAAAGACTGATAAAATATTAAATCATTATTAACAATAATATTTTCTTCTTCAGCATTAAACTTTCTAACTAAAATGGCTGCTAGTTCACTAGAACCAGGAAAATTAAAATTTTCTTTTGCATATTCTTGATGAAAATGATTAGTCGTTGTTTCATATTCTTTAATTAATGAATTTCTTGATTTTTGTGTTTCATTAATAAATTCTTTAATTAATGTAATTATCTTATTTTTAAATTCTTCAGTATTTAAATTTAAACCAGTATTTTTTAAATTAGCAATTGTTGTTTTAATTTTAATATTATGATTACTAATTGCTTGTAAATAAGATTTATTTTTCTTAGCAATTTTAAATAAATTATATTTTAAAGAAAAAAGTTTATTCCAATTTTGTTGTTGATTAGGCAAATATGAAATTTGTCTTTCTCAGCCCAAAATATTATAAGTAGCATCTTGATTATTTAAAATAATATTTCCTGAAAAAATATTATCAATTCCAGCAATAGCTTTTAAAATATTATTTAAATTATCTTCTTCATTACTAAATAATGCCAAAATTTCGGGAGAAGTACAGGCAAAATTCCAATTTTTAACACCATTTTTAATCGTTAATCCTTTAATTTCTAACTTTAACTGATAATCATTAGAATCATTATATTTAAGATTTTGATTAAGATTTCAATCAAGTAATTGTTCTTTCATATATTCACCTAACTTTCCAATTGTCAAAATAAAGTGTTTTTTATATAAGTAATTTTAACTGAAATTTTTAAAAAAATACCTTTGATAAAATAAAAAATAATTTATTAAAAAAATGGAAAATACACTTTTTATGAAGCGATTTTCCACTTTAAATTAACTTCTTTTTAATTATTTTGCTTTCTTATCAGAATTATTAGTTTTTTCTGATTTTTTTTCTACTCTAAAATTATCTAAACTAATTACTTTAGAACTTTGATGTTCTACTTTTGGTTTAGTTTTCTTTTCAATTTTAGTTTCAGTTTTCTTACTTGCTTTATTTAAGAAGCGTTCAACTCTTCCCTTAGCTGCAACAAATGTTTGCTTTCCAGTATAAAAAGGATGACATTTATAACAACTATCAACACGAATCTCTGGACCTTTTGTTGAACCACTTTTAAAGTGATTATTACATGTTATGCAAGTAATTTCAGTCACAAAATATTTAGGATGAATGTTAGCTTGAGCCATAATAGGCACCTCACTTTAAATTTACTAAATTTATTTATTAATCTTATTTTTTTATATTTTCAAAAATAAAAATCACTTATAAATATTACCATTATCAAAGTAAAAAAGCAAATTTTTCTGAATAAAAGATTGAGTAAAATTAAGATACTAAAGGATTTTCTTTTAAAAAAGTAAGACAATTTGCAACTTCATTTTCACTCAAAGGGCAAGTACTAAAATCAACAACCTTATCTAAATATTTTTCATCTAATTTATTATCTTTAATATCTGCCCATATTTCATTAGGATTTTCAATTGTTAAATATTTACCTTGTGAAATATTACAATAAGTACAAATATTAACAACAAAAGTTTGATTAAGATTTTCACTGTAACGATCAACAACTGTTTGATAATTATGCTTTAAATACTGATCAAGGGTTGGAAATAATCCTGGTCCACCAAAATGAAAATTGAAGTCTTTTAAAACTTGTCTTAATTGATAACTAGGAAAATAACCATAAACATTAATTGGTTTTTCACATTTTCAACATAATTGTGTTCATTGATAAATTTTAATACCATTTTCTTGAAAAAAATTAAAAATAAAATTTGTTAACGGCATAAAATATTGACATTCTGAATAATTACTACATTTTACTACCATCATATCTGCGTCATGCTTAATTTCTAAGAACCCATTTTGACATAAGTGACATTTAACTAATGGTACTATTTCATTTATTTCTTGATAACCTCAGCGATTTTCATTTCTCAATAAACGAGCAATACCTCGTTTTAATAAAATTATTACTAGAATCGTTGCGACAATAAATCAAATTAAATAAAGCGCTATTGCAATAAAAGTACCCATTTTAATAAAAAGCATTGCTAATCAATAAGGGCTAGTAACAAAGTCAAAGATGGGAACCAAAGTCATAATAATTAAATATCCCGGTGTTTCAAGACTTTTGAAATTATCCAACATTTTTAAACTTGAACCTAACATCATTAATAACAATCCTGCTAACATTAAAGTTTCAATAATTAAATAATAAGTATATTTAGTTATTCATTTATCATGATTAAAAATTACTTTAATAAAATGAATATTAAAATAAAATCAAAAAATTAAATAAAAACTACAAATAATTCAAAATGTTCCTATAATTCATAAATTAATATCAGAATTAAGATAATTAAATAAAACCGGAAAAATTTTTGCAAAAGCAAATAAGTTTAATGATTTATTAACAAATAAAACACTAGATACATCAACCAAAAATGGTAAAATCAAAATAAAAAATAAAGACATTAAAATCAAATCAATTATTGTATAAATTGAAACATGCAATTTCTTTGACATTTTATACTCCCTATCAATAACCCTTATGTTTTTATTATACAAAAAAAAGCACTTTTTATACATAGAATAAATAAAAAAATCATTGCTTAAAACAATGATTAATTATTTATCTTTTTTAATTGTGGGAAAAATAAAACATCTTTAATACTATCCTGACCTGTAATTAACATTACTAAACGATCAATACCAATTCCTAAACCAGCCGTTGGTGGCATCCCATATTCTAAAGCAGTAACATAATCGATATCAATTTCTGAAGCAGCTTCATCATTACCTTGTGCTTTTTCAGCAACTTGTTCTTGAAATCGTTGATATTGTTGAATTGGATTATTTAATTCAGAATAAGCATTGGCATATTCACGACCATTAATAAAAAGTTCTAAACGATCAGTAAAATTAACACTATCTTTACTTAATTTTGCTAAAGGTGAAATTTCAACTGGATAATGATAAATAAAAGTTGGTTCAACTAAAGTTTCTTCAACAAAATGTTCAAAAAATAAATTAATAATATGTCCAACACCAGTATGATGTTTATCAACTTTAATTTGATATTTTTTTGCTAAAGCAACTGCTAATTTATAAGCTTGTGCTTTTTGTTTTACAACTAATTTTTCATTGTCATTTTTATCATATTGTTCAATTAAGTGAACAATTTTATTAAATTCTTGAGTAAATTTTTTATCATCAACTTGTTTAATAGCATCAATCATTTTAATTCTTTTTCACGGTTTAGAAAAATCTAACGATACTTCTTCAATTGCATCATTAGTAACTTTTTTTGCCGTAATTGTTAAATTTTTATTAACTTTGTTAATAATATATTTAATCGTATTTTCAATTAAAGGAAAGAGAAAATTAATATCTTGATAAGCAATATAAGCTTCAACAGTAGTAAATTCTGGATTATGTTTTGGACTAATTCCTTCATTTCTAAATAAACGACCAATTTCATAAACACCTTCAAAACCACCAACAATTAAACGTTTTAAATGTAACTCAGTAGCAATTCTTAAGTAAAAATTAGTATTTAAAGCATTATGGAAAGTAACAAAAGGTTTTGCTGTTGCACCACCATAAATATCTTGTAAAATTGGTGTTTCTACTTCTAAATACCCTTGTTGATTAAAATATTCTCGTAAAGCATTAATAATTGCTGTTCGCTTAATAAAAACATCTTTAACTTCATGATTAATAATTAAATCAAGATAACGATGACGATAGCGGTCTTCAATATTTTTAATCCCATGTCATTTATCAGGTAATGGTCGCAGTGCTTTAGTCAACATTACTAACTTCAATACTTTAACAGTTAACTCACCTGTTTTGGTACGCATAATTTGCCCTTCGATACCAAAAAAATCACCAATGTCACCATAATCAGCAAATAAATTAAACTCTTTATGATTTAGATTATTCGTATTTAAGTAAATTTGAAAACGACCATATTGATCTTGTAAATCAGCAAAAATTGAATTCTTACCCATTGCTCTTTTTGTCATTAATCTTCCAGCAATTTTAATTTGATCAGTTTTAGCTTTATGAGCAAGTTTTTCTAATTGTTCTTTGTCCTTATTATTGAATTCTTGATTTAAAGTTGAACTATTATAGTTTCTCTGTCAATTACGACCATAAACATCGTAATGTTCTTTTTCTAATTCTAACAATTTTTGATAACGATTTTCTTCTTGTTCTTTGAAAACTCGACCGTTGATTAATTGTTCTTGTTTTTGTTCCATTAATTTCAATCCTTTGTACTAAATATTATTGATATTATTTTATCTAATTATTATTAACAAATAAATATAAATAATTAAAATTTCTAATTCTTTCCCGAAAAAAACTAAAAAATTATTTACAATCAATTTTTTATTTGTTATTATGTAAATGTCTTTGGTTGCCAAAGGCTTTTACACAAAAATGTTAGCGGAGTAAGATAAAGGTCTTAGTCCCTGAGCGGTAAGGTATCCGTAAAGCCTAAGCGAGGTAATTCTTTTTAAGGATTACCTCTTTTATATTTCTTGAAAAATTAATATAATGATGACAATCATTTGAAATGAAATTAAAATTAGGAGGAAAAATGTATGAATAATAAAAAATATTATCTTGGTCTTGATCTTGGTATCTCTTCTGTCGGGTGAGCAGTTATGACTAAAGATGAAGATGACTATTATATTGATGATTTTGGTGTCAGACTCTTTGATTGTGCTGAAAGTCCAAAAGATGGAACAACTAATGCTGAAGAAAGAAGAAAATTTCGTAGTGCTAGAAGACTAAACCGTCGTAGAAAACAAAGAATCAATGAATTAAAAAATTTCTTAGAAAAAAATCAAATTATCTCAAAATCTGAAATTGCTGATTTTTTTAGTAATTTTAAAATTACTAACAATATTCAATATGATGATACAAAATATTTTAATCCCTATACAATTAGAGTAAAAGCTTTAACCGAAAAGTTAACACCACAAGAACTAGCAGTAGCATTAATTAATATTGCTAATCATCGTGGTTATAATGATAAATTTTCTTTTGGTGAAGAAAAAGAAAATAAAAAAAGTAAATTAAGTGAATCAATTAGTAAAGGTGAAAAGATTGTTAAAAATTATCAAACAATCGCTCAAGCTATTTTAAATGAACAAGATTTTAAAAACTCAAAAAATCAAGGAACTTTGGGTTTAATTCATAATAAAATTAAAAAATCTAATGATAAACAAATTACTAATGAAAACAATCAAGAACAAACAAAAACTCCGGTTTCTAACTATCGTTATTTATTTGCTCGTGAAGATTACAAAAAAGAATTAGAATTAATTTTAACAACTCAAGGCAAATTTTATCCGCAACTAGCAAATGAAAGTAATCGTAATAAAATTATTAATGATATTATTTTACGACAACGAGATTTTGAAGAAGGACCAGGACCGAAAAATAAGGAAAAATATGACTTATGAGCAAAAAATATGCCAAGTCATCGTCTTTTTCAACCATTTTTAGAAACCGAAGGTAAATGTTCATTTTATCCTAACGAACCAAGAGCTTATCGTTGTTCTTTAACATTTGAACTATTCCGTTTTATTTCTGATTTATCAACTTTTACTGTTAAAAGCCTTGATGAAGGAACAACTAGTAACATTGCCAAAATATTCTTTGATAATCTTAAACAAGGAATAATTCCCAGTAAAAATGATTTAAAAAAAATTATTAAAGAAAACACTGAACTTAGTGAAACTGACTTTACTAATAATCCAGCATGAAAAAATATTAAATCTGTTAATTTTAATTATTTAAAATTATTAAAAGAACTAATTCCAAATGAATTTAAAACAATAGATATTAGTAGTTTAAATAATCATTTATTTAACAAACTAGGTAAAATTCTTCATGAAAATATCACTCCGCAAAGAAGAAAAGATAACTTAATCTTATTTTTCAAGGAAAATAAAATTGATTTAACTGAAAAACAAATTGAAGAAAAATTTTTAGGCTTACCTTCTTCTATTAGTACAAGTACAGGAAACACTTCTTTTAAATACATGGAAGAAGCAATTAATGCTTTTGCTAAAGGGATTTCATATGGTAATTTTCAAGCTGATTTTGTTGAAAAGAATGAAGAAAAAATGTTTAATTTTAAAATTAGTAATAAGTTATTTCAACCAATTAATGATCCAGACTTACAAAAGAATGCTGTCGTATTTAGAGCAATTAATCAAACAAGAAAAATTATTAATGCTCTACATCAAGAATATGGTTGATTTGAAATAATTAATGTTGAAGTAGCAAGAGAATTAATGAAATCTTTTGAACAAAGAAAAGAAATCAAAAAATCTAATGACCTTCGTTTTGACGAAAAATTAAAAATTCAACATGAATTAGATAATAATAATATTGACCCAAAAGAAATTAATATTAAAAAATATCGGTTATGAAAACAACAAGAACAAAAATGTATTTATTGTCAAAATCATCATGAAATTACTTTAGATGACTTTAAAAATAGCAATGCCTTACAGATTGATCATATTATTCCACAATCAAAAATAGCCGATGATTCATTTAACAATTTAGTTTTAGTTTGTAGTAAAGCTAATCAAGAAAAAACAAATCAAACACCATTGCAATGATTAGCAACTAATAAAGAGCATAAAACTTCATACTTAAACTTTATTAATAAAGTTATTAGAAAAAATCTTTCTGATAAAAAATACCAATATCTAATAACTAAAGATTTAGATTCTGAAATGATTGATGAATTTGCTTCAAGAAACTTAAATGATACTAGATACATTACTCGTTATGTTGCCAATTGATTAAATTCACAATTTAAAAATTGAACAGAAATCACTGGTGAAGTAATTCCAACAAAAGTACAAACAATTAACGGTGGTGTTACTTCAAGATTTCGCCGCACTTGACTTAATAATAGTCCTTGAGGCTTAGATGAAAAAGTAAGAGAAATAACTCCATTCCATCATGCCGTTGATGCAATGATTTTAACCCAATTTATTTCTGTAACTTATGTAAACTTTGCTACTGATAGTGCTAATATTATTAATTTAAAAAGAAGTTTATCTAAAGGTTTCATAAATCAATCACAATACAAAAATCATTGTGACGAAATTTTAAAAAAATGAACAATTGGAAAATTACGAGATGATTTAGGTAGACGCTTAGAAAAGTTAATTAACAAAGAAATTAGTAACTTTAAAGTAATGGCACCTCTAGTAAAAAACTTGCAAGAAATTATTGAAACTAGAATTCCTGTGAGTTTAAAAATTAAAAAAGAAAACAAAGAATTTAAACTAAAAAACTCTCAAGATACAGTTTTTAAACCAATTAAAACTCCAAAATTTGTTGAAGTTTTAAATCAAGAAAGTTATTATGACAAACTTAAAGAACTAAACTTAAAAGGTAATATTCATTATCCTTTCATTTCTTATAAAATTGACTATAAACTTTCAGGTGGTTTTACTTCAAGTCAATTACCTGTATCACATGATAAAATTAAAAAAGACATTAATAGTGAATCTTATTTTAAAGATAAAAATAATACACTATGAGAAATTAATAGCTATTATGGTGTTATATTTGATCAACAACATAACTTCAAACCAATTTGAATTAGAAGAATTAACGCTACAAAAGAAGAATTAAATAAATATAAAAAACAAAATATTTTAGTACTTAGAACTTTAGTTGAATATTATGATAAGAAAACTAATAGAAAAGTTATTAAATTATTTAATGGTAGAATGGGTGCGTCTGTTTATGCAAATTTATTAGGTACAACTAATATTCAAAACTTAAATAAAAATAAAGAAATATTTGGTAATCCTAATTATTATGATAGTATAAATAACTGACAACAAGAATTTAAAATAGTAAAACCTAATATTTTAGGAAAATTAGTTACAAATTAGTTATAAAGGTAGATATATTTAAGAAATTAAATATATCTACTTTTCATTTGAAATAAAAAATAAAATTAATTTATAAACTACTTTATTTTTTGATAAAATTATTTTGAGGTTTTAGTCCGCTGACATTTTTGTGTAAAATTAAACAAATTTAAATTCGCTTCAAAAGTCATTTTTGTTTTAGTCCGCTGACATTTTTGTGTAAAATTAAACGAAAAAAACAACTTAACAACGCGCAGAGAAGTTTTAGTCCGCTGACATTTTTGTGTAAAATTAAACAAATAAAAAGAGCATATTTTCATACGGTATGTTTTAGTCCGCTGACATTTTTGTGTAAAATTAAACTTAGTTTCAGGCTTAAAGCTTAAGCTTTCAGTTTTAGTCCGCTGACATTTTTGTGTAAAATTAAACGGCAAGGTAAGTAGCATTGCTATTAGTAGCGTTTTAGTCCGCTGACATTTTTGTGTAAAATTAAACGCTTTTTTATTTATACCAAAATAATTATCAGTTTTAGTCCGCTGACATTTTTGTGTAAAATTAAACATTTATTTTTACAAAGATTTAAAGCGATTTGTTTTAGTCCGCTGACATTTTTGTGTAAAATTAAACGAAAACGGAGACTTTAAAAAATGAATTTTGGTTTTAGTCCGCTGACATTTTTGTGTAAAATTAAACTAATGTAATTTCGCTTGCTTTTCGCATTTTGTTTTAGTCCGCTGACATTTTTGTGTAAAATTAAACTAATTACATATGTCAGCATTTTTTAAAGGCGTTTTAGTCCGCTGACATTTTTGTGTAAAATTAAACCTTTATTTTTTTTCTTCTTTTTTTATGCCTGTTTTAGTCCGCTGACATTTTTGTGTAAAATTAAACGGACCCTTTACCAACCCCCCCCCCCCGAAAATCGGGTTTTAGTCCGCTGACATTTTTGTGTAAAATTAAACAAATATACTTACTGGAGCAATGACTGACTTGTTTTAGTCCGCTGACATTTTTGTGTAAAATTAAACGTAATATTTACCTATCAGCAGGAAGAACTGGTTTTAGTCCGCTGACATTTTTGTGTAAAATTAAACAAGTTTTTATCAGAATGAAATAACAAATACGTTTTAGTCCGCTGACATTTTTGTGTAAAATTAAACCGCCAGACGACGCAAAAATCGACCCCCAGCGTTTTAGTCCGCTGACATTTTTGTGTAAAATTAAACGGGACCTTTTACTAACCACCCCCCCCCTTTGTTTTAGTCCGCTGACATTTTTGTGTAAAATTAAACCCTGTTTTAAAAGTAAACTTTGCATTTCCGGTTTTAGTCCGCTGACATTTTTGTGTAAAATTAAACTACAAGCACAAATTGACCGCTTGAGTTTTTAGTTTTAGTCCGCTGACATTTTTGTGTAAAATTAAACTTTTACTAACCACCCCCCCTCCGAAAATCGTTTTAGTCCGCTGACATTTTTGTGTAAAATTAAACAATGCTTGGTGGGTAACCGTAAATGCTCCCGTTTTAGTCCGCTGACATTTTTGTGTAAAATTAAACGATGAAATGAAAGTCTGTCGATTTGTGCTTGTTTTAGTCCGCTGACATTTTTGTGTAAAATTAAACTGGAATTGAATTAATTCCAGTAAAAATTAAGTTTTAGTCCGCTGACATTTTTGTGTAAAATTAAACGGAACGGGAAGCAATGACTACAAAAGACAAGTTTTAGTCCGCTGACATTTTTGTGTAAAATTAAACCAATTGATTGAAAAGACCAACCAACTAAAAGTTTTAGTCCGCTGACATTTTTGTGTAAAATTAAACGAAGCGGGAAATGTAAGTAACGATATCAAGGTTTTAGTCCGCTGACATTTTTGTGTAAAATTAAACGTATTTAATGATACAACTTTTAAATCAATAGTTTTAGTCCGCTGACATTTTTGTGTAAAATTAAACAACAAACAGGGTCGGTATTGACTCACTTGGGTTTTAGTCCGCTGACATTTTTGTGTAAAATTAAACGACATCAAGCGAAAAGAAAAACTGGACTTCGTTTTAGTCCGCTGACATTTTTGTGTAAAATTAAACAAAAAAAATGAACTTTGACGAAAAAATAAAGTTTTAGTCCGCTGACATTTTTGTGTAAAATTAAACAGACATTTATGTCTATAATTACATATGTCAGTTTTAGTCCGCTGACATTTTTGTGTAAAATTAAACTCCCGTTTTATGACAACGGAACCGAGCGGGGTTTTAGTCCGCTGACATTTTTGTGTAAAATTAAACAGTTTGAAGCGGGAAATGTAAGCAACGACAGTTTTAGTCCGCTGACATTTTTGTGTAAAATTAAACGAAAAATTAAACTTTCTAAAAGTGGCGAAAGTTTTAGTCCGCTGACATTTTTGTGTAAAATTAAACAAAAAAAGAGGTATTTTAAAATGAACTTTGGTTTTAGTCCGCTGACATTTTTGTGTAAAATTAAACATTAAGAGTTAGCAAGTGAGCGAGAACATAGTTTTAGTCCGCTGACATTTTTGTGTAAAATTAAACACCCAGCAGACAAACCAACAGCGGAAGAAAGTTTTAGTCCGCTGACATTTTTGTGTAAAATTAAACAACGAAATCACCAATACGGGAAATCAACGAGTTTTAGTCCGCTGACATTTTTGTGTAAAATTAAACAATTAAGGGACCTTTTACAAACCACCCCCCGTTTTAGTCCGCTGACATTTTTGTGTAAAATTAAACTTATTTAACAACTACCGGGACTTAATAAAAGTTTTAGTCCGCTGACATTTTTGTGTAAAATTAAACATTGATCGCATAAATATCTGGAGGGTAACCGTTTTAGTCCGCTGACATTTTTGTGTAAAATTAAACATTGATCGCATAAATATCTGGAGGGTAACCGTTTTAGTCCGCTGACATTTTTGTGTAAAATTAAACCCGTTTTTTATTCAGAATTTTAACTTTTTAGTTTTAGTCCGCTGACATTTTTGTGTAAAATTAAACACCGGCATCGTTATTCCAATAGTCGTATATGTTTTAGTCCGCTGACATTTTTGTGTAAAATTAAACTCTATTTCAGAGAATCTATATTCGTTATAAGTTTTAGTCCGCTGACATTTTTGTGTAAAATTAAACAAAAAGAAAGGCGGCCGGCGGCCGACAAAGGTTTTAGTCCGCTGACATTTTTGTGTAAAATTAAACTTGATTGTTTTGGAAGTATTTAGCGGAGTTGTTTTAGTCCGCTGACATTTTTGTGTAAAATTAAACTTAAACCTTTAGAAATAATTAATAATGAAAGTTTTAGTCCGCTGACATTTTTGTGTAAAATTAAACATAAACCAAAGAAAAAAGAAAATAATTATTGTTTTAGTCCGCTGACATTTTTGTGTAAAATTAAACTAATTGCAGCTAATTTCAAATTTTCACATTGTTTTAGTCCGCTGACATTTTTGTGTAAAATTAAACTTTCAGATTCTAAAGAATCATTTTTATATAGTTTTAGTCCGCTGACATTTTTGTGTAAAATTAAACAATTTTTTAAAAAATAAAAACTTTGATTTTGTTTTAGTCCGCTGACATTTTTGTGTAAAATTAAACGACAATCACGATCATATGTTATTTTTTGCAGTTTTAGTCCGCTGACATTTTTGTGTAAAATTAAACAAAAAGATAAAATATTAGATTTTGATGAAAGTTTTAGTCCGCTGACATTTTTGTGTAAAATTAAACTGTGGAAGTCAGTTAAAATGTGGTTTATAAGTTTTAGTCCGCTGACATTTTTGTGTAAAATTAAACAAAAAAGATCGTAATATCTTTTTAGGCAGGGTTTTAGTCCGCTGACATTTTTGTGTAAAATTAAACGGTTCATAATTGTAATAGAACTTGGAATACGTTTTAGTCCGCTGACATTTTTGTGTAAAATTAAACTATTAGACATCAAGATACATTAATTGAAGTGTTTTAGTCCGCTGACATTTTTGTGTAAAATTAAACTCATAATTTTTTTTCTTTCTCAATATATTTGTTTTAGTCCGCTGACATTTTTGTGTAAAATTAAACCTGATTATCGGTCTTATTGGTTGCCGACAAGTTTTAGTCCGCTGACATTTTTGTGTAAAATTAAACAGGTCCTCACAGGGAACCGGAACCCGCCTAGTTTTAGTCCGCTGACATTTTTGTGTAAAATTAAACCCTTTTTTTTTATATAAGCTGTTCCGTTTGTTTTAGTCCGCTGACATTTTTGTGTAAAATTAAACTAAGGGACCTTTTACTACCCCCCCCCCCCCAATCGGTTTTAGTCCGCTGACATTTTTGTGTAAAATTAAACAAATTAATTGTATAAATATATTGAATGAAAGTTTTAGTCCGCTGACATTTTTGTGTAAAATTAAACATTTTCTCACTCCATAATCGCTTGTCTAAAGTTTTAGTCCGCTGACATTTTTGTGTAAAATTAAACGCAGGTAATAATACTTGGACACTGCTTAAAGTTTTAGTCCGCTGACATTTTTGTGTAAAATTAAACTATCTCCAGAAGCAGAACTATTAGGTAATCGTTTTAGTCCGCTGACATTTTTGTGTAAAATTAAACCTTGTTAATAATAATTCATATGGGAATTCAGTTTTAGTCCGCTGACATTTTTGTGTAAAATTAAACTTCAGCCATTATCGCCCAGAAAACCAGCCAGTTTTAGTCCGCTGACATTTTTGTGTAAAATTAAACTTTTCATTTTCTCACTCCATAATTGCTTCTGTTTTAGTCCGCTGACATTTTTGTGTAAAATTAAACCAACAAACAAGAAAGGATGTGAGAAATCGCGTTTTAGTCCGCTGACATTTTTGTGTAAAATTAAACCAAGCACGCAAAGAAGCATCTGCGAACATCGTTTTAGTCCGCTGACATTTTTGTGTAAAATTAAACCGCCAGACGACGCAAAAATCGACCCCCAGCGTTTTAGTCCGCTGACATTTTTGTGTAAAATTAAACCGCGTGTTTATTTTTCGACATACAGAACATGTTTTAGTCCGCTGACATTTTTGTGTAAAATTAAACTCACAATCGGCCGAAGGGTAAGGTTCTTTTGTTTTAGTCCGCTGACATTTTTGTGTAAAATTAAACTACAAAAAGAATATTGAAGTTAAACCTTCGGTTTTAGTCCGCTGACATTTTTGTGTAAAATTAAACGATAATAATGTTTCTTTTTCTGTAGAAACAGTTTTAGTCCGCTGACATTTTTGTGTAAAATTAAACAAGCATCAGTTTCTTATAATCATAAATTTAGTTTTAGTCCGCTGACATTTTTGTGTAAAATTAAACCGAAAAAGGCGCAGTAATATATACGCGCTAGTTTTAGTCCGCTGACATTTTTGTGTAAAATTAAACGTTTGGTTAAAGTATTAAAACAAAATATGAGTTTTAGTCCGCTGACATTTTTATGGAAATTTATATAAAATAAAAATATTTTTATGTTAATATTATTTATATAAAATTAATAATCCGTTAATATCTTTGTGTAAAATTAAAATTAATTAGTAATAAAAGTCAAGGAGGGGATTTTAGTCCACCGACATTTTTGTGTAATTATTATTCTACAACTTGATATAACACTAAATATTTAATAAAATATTTGTGAGTAAATGAAAGAGTTAAATCTTTCATTTTTTTTATTTAAAAATAGGAGGTGAAAATCATTTCATGAAAATCAATAATTATTAAAAAATCAGATAAAATATCATTAAAACAAAATCAACTATGTGTAACAACACTAGAGAAAGAAGCATTATTTAGTTTAAATGATCTTAATTGCATAATTTTAGAAAACAACTATACCTTTATCACAACACAAATCTTAGCTAAATTAGTTACTAATGATGTATTTATCATTATTTGTGATGATAAATATGACCCAGTTGGTATAACTTTATCATTAAACCAACACTGACAACCGCTATTAGTTTTTGAAAAACAATTCAATTTCACAGAAAATGAAAAATTAATTTTAAAAACTGAAATTATTAAATATAAACTAAAAAATACCCTGCTAGTTATGCAAACTTTAAAATGTCGTGAAAAAAGTATTGAAACAATTGAGAGATTTATTAAAACTTTAGCTTTTGGTGATGAAACAAATCGTGAAGGATTAGTTGCTAAAGTATTTTTTCGTGAATTATATGGATCTAATTTTATTAGATTTAGTGATGATGGAATTAATAATGCTTTAAATTATGGTTATAAAATATTAACAGGTGCAATTTCTAGAACAATAAGCAAATATGGTCTTAACAACTATTTAGGACTTTTTCATATTGGTAAAACTAATCCTTATAATTTAGCATGTGATTTTATCGAACCTTTACGACCTTTAGTAGATTATTGAGTAACTAAAAATATTGAAACAATAACAGAACATGTTTCTTATGATCATCGTTTAAAACTAATTGATTATTTATTAAATTCCAAAGTCATTATTAATAAGAAATATGTCACAATAACTAAAGCGATTGATTATATGATTCGTTCTTATATAACAGTTTTAAATGAGAATAATACTAATAAATTAGAGCTACCAGTACTAGATTTTAATCCAATTGAAGAAGAAAATTCTGATGAACAAGATGAGATTTAGACACATGCGACTATTTATTATGTTTGACTTACCAGTTAAGACAAAAAAAGATGTTCAAAATTACAATAAATTTCGAAGAAAACTATTAAATCTAGGATTTTATATGGTACAACTTTCAATTTATGCAAAATTATGTATTAACCATGATGAAGTAGCAAAAAATAATGAAATAATTAATAAAAATTTACCACCAAAAGGAAATATTCGTTGCTTAACTGTTACTGAAAAACAATATGAAATGATGAAAGTACTTATTGGTACAAAATCATATCAAGAAGAAATTACAACGAATAAATATCTAATTGAACTTTAAAGATTGGAAAAAAGTAAAATGAAACAAATACAATTTTCTAATAGTTTTTTTACTGAACAAACTATTCAACTTCATAATAATATGGCAATAATTATTGGTGATAATGGTGTTGGAAAAACATCTTTATTAAATACCTTAGAAAAAGGTTTTAAGGGAAAAAATAATAAATTTACCATTGATAATGAACCAGTAGCAACTGACAATTATCAAGTTATTTATTTAAAAGAATATTTTAATTTAAAAGAACATTTAAAATTAACTAAAACTTCATCATTTCGTAATGATTTAATTCAGAATCTCAATCAAGCATTAATCACAACAAAAGATGATCAATATAAAGATTTATCAAAAAACTTGGAAAAAATTGAAAATGACTTTTTAGGATTATTAAATAAATTATATTTTTGAAATGCTGATAATAATATTAAAAATCATTTAATTTTAAAACCAAAAATAGAATCTTTTTCAATTAGTAATTTAGTTGATAAAATGTTAAAAATTGAAATTTATGATAAAAATATTGAAAACATTATTGATGAAGAAAATTATAGTCATTTATTTTTAAGAATTCTATTATTTAATATTTTAAATAATGTTTCACGACAAAAAGATAAGTTAAGACCAACAGTAATTTTATTTGATTTACCAGAATTATATGGCACACCAAAATTACTTAATCAAATTAATAATTATTTAAAAAAAATCAATCAAGAAAGCAATACAATCATTATTATTGTTTCTAACAGTCCCGAATATTTAAAATTATTGAAACCAAGTTTATTAGCTATAAATTTAGTAACAGAAAAAGAAATCTTTTTTATTAGAAATCTTGAAAAAATTATTCGCGAATCAATCATTAGCTTTTCTTTTTGCGATAGTGACATTAAAGATTTATCTATTTATAAAAGTGATTTAAATCATTTAATTGATCAAGAAGATATTACAAAAGAAATAAATTATATTGAAAATTATCTTTATGAAAAAATTATTAATAGTTTATTTGCTGATGAAATTGAATTATGGTTTAAAGAAGCAGTAAAAACTAGTAGTGAACAATATATTGTTCAATGCGAAGGAATTTTTAAAGATTTAGTCTTTATTTATAATCTTCTTTTTACTGGTTTTAATCTACTTTGCCAATGAAAAAATAGTAACCAAATTGCAAATTTTATTAAATTAACTCCATATTTAAATAATTAATATTTAAAAAAGATATGGAAATATTCTTGTTCATGCTATCATTATTATATAAAATATTTTTTTAATTAGGAGGGGGTAAAAAAAATTAAAAAATAAAAAAAACACCTAATCTCATAAGAGACTAGGAGAAGACGATTCCTAAAGAACCTTGCACAATTTTAAATTGCACTCACATATAAATTATATTAAAATTATAAAATTTGTCAATAAAATAAAAAATAAAGGAGATTTTTGTAATGACAAATATTAATTATAAAGAATTTAAAAAAGGAATGGGAGTTTACATAAAAAATCCTGATGATAAAGATATAAACGGAAATCAAAAATATAGACCAGGAATTATAATAAAATCATTTCCTAGTCATTTAGAATTACAATTATTATCAACTACAAAAAATAATAAACATACATATCACTCATTAATAATTAATAATCAAAAACAATATATTAGACCAATTTATTATAGAACCATCTCTTGAGATCAAGTAGTAAATAAGTGAATTATTAATAAAAAAATAGTATATTTAAGTAAAAATAATCCTCTATTTTTAAAAATTACTGAAAATAAAATTCAACAATTAACTGATAATCAAATCAAAACTTTATTAGCAAGTTTTGGTCTTAAAAGTGGTTAATGTTTCAATCAATTAAAAAGAAATAATATTTAAAAAAATCTTGGAACTAAAACAACTAGAAAATTAAATTATATAAATATAGTATCATTTAATTCTAAACCCTATCTGTAAACTTATGACATAATGAAATCTAACCGTATATTTTAAGTACGGAACTCAGTAGGCTTTCTTAATATTTTTCAAAGAAACAAAATATTATAATTTAGACTTTTGGTTCTTTTAATTTAATCTGACTGTAATAAATTAGTTATTGGTTTAAATTTAATAAAATATAAACCAATCATATAACCAATCGCAATGATAAGAAAAATTAAAGCAAAAGTTAATAAAATCGTAACAAAACTAATTGGCAAAAGAAAAGTCATATTAACTATTTTAGCAACAAAAATTAAAATAATTCACCAAGTAAGGTAACCCAAAACAGTACCAACAACAAAAGCTAAAACTAAAGTCAAAATATAAGCGCCAATAATTAAACTATTAATTTCACTAATACGATAACCCGATGCTTTCATCATTGCAATAATAATCAGGTTATTATCTAAAATCATACTAACAATAATAAATAAAACAAAGCCTAAAGCAACAATTGTTATTCATTTAGTAATACTAACAATATCTTGCACTGAATGAAACATGTCTATTAATTGATCTTTCATTAATGGAAAAACAATTCTATCACGATCAATTAATTTTCAATTATTTTGTAAACTAGCAAACGAATAATTATTATCTGATTGAACAATATTAATATTATTTAATGGTAAGAATGTTTTATTTTTTGAATAATAGTTATTAAATGAATCTTTAATTGGTATACCAGTAAATTCACCGTTAGATGTATAACCAATTACTCTCCTTAAGTCATCAATTTGTGTATAAAACTGTGAACTATCTAAATTTGTTGTAATAATTCCTTTAATATCAAAAACTATTGGCAGAAAATTAGCATTAGCATTAAGAATCATTAAAACTTGATCATTAACTTTATACTTATTTAAAACTGCAAGTGACTTAGAAATAACTGCTGGAATAACATAAGCATTTTGATTTTTCTCTTGACCAAAACTATCAATATAGCTAACTTGTTCGGTTTTTAAATTATGGGAACTATTAAAAACTTCATCAATATTTAATTTTTGTTCTGCTTTCAAATTAAATCAATTTTTTCATGCTAATAAATTATCTTCATTATTATATAAAGTAACAACTTGATTTGATTTTGACAATAATGATCCTTGATTATGATCAATTCATTTTGTTGGACTATTAACTACAAATTCTAAATTTGGATAGTAGTTACTATTAATAATAACTTGGCCAATTGAAATCCCTGGTAAAGATTGAAATTCAAAATCAATGCCACTAGAAGCAATTAATAAATCAAAAAAATTTGTTAGATTTTCATATAATGTTTCTGCCATTGTTGCTGAAATGAAATTAGTTCCTAGTGGTCTAATATATGCAACACCTTGATTGTTAATCTTGTTGTATAATAAATTCATTTCTTCGCTTTTAATATAGAAATCGCGAAAATCATCAGCAAGGATTATTTTTGTTAAATCAGAAAATTTCTTTTCACTATCAATTTGAAATTTATTTGCTTTTATTTCTTTTTCTAAGTCTAAATTTTTTTCAAAAACTCAATCATAAACTTGCGTTGTAATTTTGTTTTGATTATCAAATTTATACATATTAAAAGTATTTGCAGATAAATAGACTTCAGAATTAACATAACTTTGTAAATTATTAATTTTACTAGTAAAAATATCATCAATAATCGTTTGAAAGAGTAAAAGAAAACTAACAAAAATAAAAAGTAAAAAAATCAAAATTAATTTTCCGCCTGATTTTAAAGCAAAAGAAACTGCTAAGCGTGGTTTAAAATTTCAATGATTAAAAGGTTTTTTAAATAATGTTAATCATTTTGTACTAACATTAGAAGGGCGATTATAAATTAAAACTAATGGATTTTTAGTTAAAATACTTCAAGATTGTAAATAGCTAGCAAAAGTAAAAATAATCGTTGATAGTACGACTGCAACAAGAAAAGCAAGAAAACTAAAGTGAATGGTTGGTAAAGGTAAAACATAATTAACAGTACTTAAATTATTAAAATATTCTTGTAAAGGCAAACTTAAGGCAAAGCCAATAATCGTTGAAAAGATGGAAATTAAAAAGATTAAAAAAGTAAAACCAAAAACAATTTCATAATTGTTATAGCCTAAACCCTTAATTAAACCCAATTGTTTTTTTTGTAAATTAACTTCTTTTTTAACATATGATAAAACAATAAAAATTGCTGCTAACATAACAATAAAACTAATTGCTGAATAAACTATTTTCCCCAATTCAAATGTTTGTTTTAAAAAACCACTACGATAATCACTCTTATCATTAATAATTAAGCTACCATAATTAAAATTAAATGTTTGATTAAAAATATTTTCAATTTTACTTGAAAAAGAATTATCTTTATTATTTACTTTTAAGAAAAAATTAGTTGTTATTTTTGCTTGTTCATTACTATTATTAATTAAATAATGATTAAGCCATTCTCTTGTTGTAAAAACTTGCGTTGTATTTTCAGGTAAAGGTGAAATATTATCAATCGAAGGTTCGTTAAGAATTCCTCAATAACTATAACCAAAGCCAACTACCTTTAATTTTTCATTAGATAAAAATGTAAATTGATCATTTAATGCAATTTTGTGTTTTTTAGCAAAAATTGGATTAACGACTACTTCATTTTCATTTTGAGGTTTTTTGCCTTCACTAATATATACTTGATTAAAACTATTACGATAAGGTGAAAAATCAAATCTAAGATTTTTATCTAACAATCATGGTGGTGTTTCTTGAAGATAAAAAGCATCTTCAAACGAAAAAAAGATTTTTTTTGCTTGATTACTATCAAATGATTTTAAAAATGATTTTTTAATTTGATAATTACTAGTTTCGGGATTATTTTTAATTTCATTATTTAAAATATCATTAATTAATAATGATTGATAATTAATTCCTCAATTTAATAAAAAATCTCTTAAATTATCATCAAGATTATCAATACTAGGTAATAAATTATTTTCAATATCATTATTTGTTATCTTATCAATTTGATTAATAATAGTATTATAATTAACTAAATCTTTTTCGAAATTGTTTTTTAAAATTGTTTTAGTTCGATTTAAAACATTATCAATTTCTTTATAACTATTTAATTTTTCAATTTGAATTCGATAATCATAAGTTCCACTGTTTTGTGCAACAGCAGAAAAACCAAAACTAAGTCGTTCAGAATTACTGTATAAAGCTGACATCGCTGCAACAATAAGAATTAATAAAATAATAATTGAAAAATATTGAAATATTCTTCGTTTTACTCCGCGCAAAACATTTTTTACTAAACTAAACATTATTCACCTTAAACTAAAAAATAATATTTATTAATAAATATTATTTTAACACATTCAATTTTAAGCAAAATTAAAAATGAGTTAATCTTAACTCATTTTTTTTGATTCTAATGCTTTAATTTTTTCTAAATTTGCAATTGCAATATAAGGTAAGTTTCGTAATTGCTCTTGATAATCTAAACCATAACCAATTAAGAAATTATCTGGAACCTCAAAACCAAACCAATCAGCTTCAATTTTAACTTCTCTTTTAATTTTTTTATCTAAAAGCGTTAAAATTTTAACTGATTTTGGTGCTTTTAATTTTAAATGTTCAACTAATTTAACTAAAGTTTTTCCTGAATCAATAATATCTTCAACAATTAAAACATCATGATCTTTAATATTAGTAAAGATATCTAACTTAATCTTTGGTTCAAAAGTTCTAGTCTTTTGACCAGCATAAGATTCAACATACATAAAATCAACAGCACAAGCTAAATCTAATTCCATCATAAAATCTGATAAAAAGAACAAGCAACCTCTTAAAATCCCAATTAATACTAAAGGTTTTTTAAGATTTGAATAATGGTTTTTAATTTCTACTGCCAATTCACTAATTCGTTTTTTAATTTCAGTTTCAGAAATTAAAATTTCTTTTACTAAATCATGTTTAATCATTATTATCTCCTAAAATTACTATTAAATAAAATTTAACAAAACCTACAAAAGCAAGAATTGTTAAATTTACTTATTTTGAAAATTACTTTTTCTTTGGAGTTACTGAAATTGTTTCATCAGATTCGTGTTCACTACCATCATGAGCACTTTCATCTGTATCATCTGATGAATTTTTTTTACTTTCACCTTTTTTAAAGTCTTTTTGTCTTTCTAATACTTCTTGCGGTAACTTATCATGTTCATTAATATATTCAATTTGTTCTGCAGTAATTGTTTCTAATGTCATTAAAGAAGTAGCAATTAAATCTAAAGTTTTACGATTTGCTTTAATTAACTTAATTGCTTCTTGATAACATTGATCTAACATTTGTTTTACTTCATCATCAATTTTATTAGCAATATTATTAGAAATTGTACTTTGAGCAAATGGATTTCCAGATTCAGCTGGATTTTCAAATTGTGCCAATCCTAAATTATCCGACATTCCATACTCAGTAATCATTCTTCTTGCAATTGTTGTTGCTTTTTGCAAGTCATCATGAGCACCAGTAGTTACATTAGGTTTACCAAAAATTATTTCTTCTGAGGCTCTACCGCCTAAGTAACCAGTAACTGTGGCAATTAAATGTGTCTTAGAATAAAACATTGTTTCTTCTTTTGGCGTCATAATTGTATATCCACCAGCTTGACCTCGTGGAATAATTGTTACTTTTTGAACCTTTGAAGCATATTCTAATCTTAATCCAATTAAAGCATGTCCAGCTTCATGGTAAGAAACAATTTTCTTATCATTTTTTGTAATAACTCTTGAAGTTTTAGCAGGCCCACCAACAACACGATCAATCGCTTCATCAATTTCTACTAAACCAATAACATTCTTATGGTGTCTTACAGCAAGCAAAGTTGCTTCATTTAAAACATTTTCTAATTGAGCACCACTAAATCCTGGTGTTCTTTCAGCAATTCTTTCAAAATTAACTTTAGGTGAAATATTTTTGTTTCGCGCATGTAATCTTAAAATTGCTTCTCGTTCTTTAATATCAGGTAAACTTAAACTAATTTCACGGTCAAATCTTCCCGGTCTTAATAAAGCTTCATCAAGCACATCACGTCTGTTAGTTGCTGCCATAATGATAATTCCAACATTTGTTTCAAAACCATCCATTTCAACTAACAATTGATTTAAAGTTTGTTCATTTGCTGTTGTTGCTGCTGAAGCTCGTTTTCTTCCTACAGCATCAATTTCATCAATAAAAATAATACAAGGAGCAGATTTTTTTGCAGCAGTAAACATTTCTCTTACTCTTGAAGCACCAACTCCAACAAAAACTTCTTCAAATTCAGCACCTGAGATTGAAAAGAATGGTACTCCAGCTTCACCAGCTACTGCTTTCGCAAGTAATGTTTTACCTGTTCCAGGAGGTCCAACTAAAAGAACTCCTTTAGGGGTTCTTGCACCCATTTGAGAATAACGCTGTGGAAACTTTAAATAATCAACAATTTCTTCTAATTCTAATTTTTCTTCTTTAATTCCAGCAACATCACTAAATTTTGTTTCTGATTTTTGAGTTCTGGCACGATTTTTCCCCATTGAAAAAGGATTCATACCACCAGCACTAGATTTACTTAATCTTGATAGTAATCAGAATGAACCAAAAATTAAAATTAATACTGGTAATAAATTAACTAAGAGATTTTTTCAAATTGAAACAGCTTGATTATCAGAGACTCAATAATTTATACCGATAACTTTTGAACCTGAGCCACTCTCAAATAATGGCATAATTTTACTTTCTCAAAATCCTGTATATAATGTTGCAGCATAATGAATAATCTTACCATCATCCGTTTTTAAATAACCATCTAAATGAACGGTACTTGGATCAAAAGCAACAGAAAAACCATTACTAATTATAATACCCTTTAAACTATTTAATTCACCAGCTTGAAATAAAGTAAGTAATTGATTTTCTGTTAATTTAACAACATTACCTTTAAGAAAATATCAAATTAAAAAACCAACAAAGGCCAAAAATAAAATAAATACAAGAATGACCATTCAATTAATTTTCATTTTTGGTTGCATTATAAAATTTCACCTATTTTAATTTCTTTCCATATTTTTTAACTATGTATAATAATATAACTTAAAATAATAAAAATGTCACTCTTTTATTATTTAATTTCATTAACTATAATGATTATAAACTAATTATTAGTAAACTTAATAAAATAAACAAATAACAAACAAATTAAAAAATTATTTAATAATAAAAATATTTGGTTCTGAATCAAGATGATCTTTACTAATCGCCAAACCAGGAACCGAAATAATTTGATTTTGAGCATTAACAATTACTGGCCAAGTTTGTCTTTGACGATAAGGAATTTTATTATCAATGAATAAACGATTAATCTTTTTTGTTCCAAAACTAACAATAATTTGTTCTTTACCACTATTATTTTTAATCGTTAAAGGAAACTCTTCTTTATTAACATGTAATGCTTGAAATTTACCTGAAGTTGGTACATTTTTAAAAATTTTAATCTCATTAAAATCATAATCAGCAATTTTTTTAATAGTGTATTGATAATCTTTAACTGAAGTTTTTTCATTAATATAAACATAATTATATTCTTTAATTAAACTAATATTGTGAGTTAAACTAATAGTAATATTTGGTCGTTTTGATTTTGTTAAAACTCTAACAATTTCTTTAATTTTAGCCTTCTTTAATCTTAAAACTAAATCTTCACTATAATTAAATAAAAATTCATAAACAATCATTTGTTGTAAACGAAAATTATCATTATATTTATGAAATTCATTAACTGACAAAGTATCATCAGCAACAATAACTGAGTTATAAATTACTTCTAATTGATCTTTTAATAACTCTTGTTCGCTATTTAATTCTTTAATTTCACTTAACATTAAATTAATGTCAAGATCTGTTAACTTATTAATTGTTTGTTGACGAATTTTATTTCTTTCATAAATTTCTAATTCATTTGTTTCATCAAAACCATATTTAACTCGATACAATGTTAAATAATCAATTATGTCTTCTTTTTTTAATTCTAGCATTGGACGATAAATTGACAAACTTTTATAAGTACTTTTAAATTTTAATCCATAATAAGAAACAATCGCTTTTCTTTGTTTTTGAATTAAATAAGTTTCCAGCAAATCATAAACATGATGAGCCACAACCAAATTGTAAATTTGATATTTTTGAGCAATCTCATTAAAAAAATCATAACGAATTACTCGTGCTTGATCTTGGAAATTTCCCTTAGTATACTCAGAAGCTTTAACATTTTTAATTTCTAATCTGATATTATGTTCTTTACAATAATCTTCAATAATTTTTTGATCAACATTACTACTTCATCTTTTATGATAATTTACATGACAAACAACAATATCAAAATTATTCTTTACTAAATTATCTAGTAAAAACATACTATCAGGTCCACCAGATACGGCAACAAGATAATTTAAATTTTTATTTAATTTTCCTAATCAAGTAAGATAAACCATGAAAATATTCCTTATTCATTATTGTTTTTATTATATCATTTTGCTATTTCACTAACGTAACTATTATTATCATTATGGCAAATTAATGGCGGTTCAATAATCAAACCATCATTAGTATTAAAAACCGCTTCAATTAATACACTACTAGCATTTTTATTAATTTTTGGATAAACCATTTGCATTCTTTTAATTGAAAAATTATTTTGTTTTAAAGTAATTAATAATTGATCAAGTCTAAAAGCAGGATAAATTATAAAAAATTTACCTTTAACTTTTAATAATTTTGCTGCACTTGCAACAATTGTTGCTAAGTCAATATATAATTCATGTCTTGCTGCTGCTTTCAATGGTTCAAACTTAAGATTAGTTTTTTCTAATAAAGGAAAAAATGGTGGATTGCAAACAATAATATCAACTTTCTGATTAAAATTTTCATCAGCATAAACTTTAATATCTTGCTGAATAATTGTTACTTGTTTTGTTAAATCATTTTTAACAACATTTTCCAGTGCTAAAGTAACCGCCTCTTTTTGGATTTCAATGCCGATAATCTTAATTGGATATTTCTTAGCTAATAAAATTGCAATGGCACCATTGTTAGTTCCAAAATCAATTAAAGTTTTAGTTTGATTTTTAATTTTAATAAAATTAATTAACAAAACTGTATCTAAAGATATACAAAACATATCTTTTCTTTGTAAAATTGTGATATTTTCATTTGCTATTTTTAATTTTAAAGTTTTATAATTTGTCATTTTCTAATCCTTGGTAAATATTAATAAAAAAAGCATTTAATAATAAGTTTCAATTAAGATTATTAACATTATTAATTTTATTAATAGTTTCAATTAAGACTTTAATTAAATTTTTCAAAAATAATTGATCTTGATTATTTCAACTACTAGTAAAATCATTAATTAACTGATTGTTTAATGATGTTATATTATTTAATTTCATAATTTTATCTTCTGTTATTGTTAATAATAATTGAAAAAATAAAATCAAGTTTTCTTTTAAACTAAGGATTTTTTTAATTAAAAAAAAATTTTCAGTAAAATTACCTTCATTATCATAATTAATAAAGCTTGTTACCAAGTTTAATATTAATTCTTGTTGTTCTTTTTCAATTTTTTCTCAATTTAAAAAATTAGATTTATTATTTTTTATTTTAGGTATATTAAAAATCTGACAGCGAGAAATAATTGTTGGTAATATTTTCTCAATTTTAGTTGTTGTTAAAATTAAAAATGTATTATTAGGAACAGTTTCTAAAAATTTCAAAAAACTATTACTTGCTTCTAAAGAATTATATTCAATTCCTTCAAGTAAACAAATTTTCGGATTACCTGTTTCTAAACTTTGTAAGGATAATTTATTAATAATACTAATAACATCTTGTTTTTTCATTGAATTTGTTTTATTAAATTGATATTTAGTTAAATCCAAATAAGAATTATTAATTATTTTTTGACAATTATTACAAAGTTGTTTATCAGAACAAATTTCTTTCTGACAAACAATTTTTTTCAATAAACTATTAATTGCAAATTGAAAAGAATTATCTTTTGACGATAAAAGGATAACTTGTGGAATAAATTTTAAATCTAAAAAAAAATTAAAATTTTGATTTTCTTGATTACTTTCGTTCATAATTAACCTCAATTAATTATATTATTTAGTAATAAATTGCTTAATAATTTGATAAGTTTCTGTTAATACTTGTTCAAAACTTTTACTGGCATCAATTACCTTAATTCGATCTTGATTATTTTTTGCGATTTCTTGATACCCTTGATAAACTAATTGATGAAATGATAAATCTTCATTATCCAAACGATTTTGTTCACTTTTACTGCGTTCTTTAATTCGTTGCAATCCAATTTCTGGTTTAACATTAAATAAAATTGTTAAATTTGGTTTAAAATTATCAAACGCAATATCTTGAATTGTATTAATTTTTTTAATATCTAATTTCCGACCATAACCTTGATACGCTAATGTTGAATCAGAAAACCGATCACAGATAATAATTTTCTTGCTATTTTTTTCTGGAAAAATTTTTTCAACCAGATGCTGTCTTCTTGCTGCAATGTATAATAAAACCTCAGTTCAAGCATCCATTAAAGTGTTTGTTTCATTTAAAATTATTTTTCTAATTTGCTCGGAAATAATACTGCCACCTGGTTCTCTTGTGGTAGTTATTTCAATTCCTTCATTTGAAAATCGTTCTTTTAATTTAGCAAGAACACTGCTCTTTCCAGAACCTTCTGGACCTTCAAAACTAATAAATATCATCGTCATTAAAATTTATTAATGCTACATAACATTAATAATTTTGCTTTCCATCTTTTTAACTTCAGAAATTGCTTCGTTAACTGCTACTTGAATCATATCATTTAACATTTCATAATCATTTTCTACCATTATTAAAAGTTCTTGAAAATTAATTTTTAAATCAACTTTATAAGAACCAGAAACAATAATCTTAATTAAATCTCCTTGTTTTGAGAATTTAAATTCCTCTTTTTTAAATTGTTCATGTTTTTTTTGTGCCATTTTTGCTTGATTTAACATTTGTTGAAAATTATTCATTTTTTCACCTCATTTTTAATTTTAACTAATTTCCCTAAAATTTTAAAAATTTATATTTCTTCAATTTCGCCAAAAATATTTTGTAAAAAAACTAATGTTTCATTTTTAGGTACTATCTTTTCTTTTATTATCACTTCAGGAAGGATAATTGGTTTTGCTGCAGGTAATTTATTATCTTTTAATAAAGTTTGATATTTTTCTCCAACAACTTTTCATTGTTTACGATCAAGAGCATAAATCATATACTCTTTTTGCAAAACAAAATTTAAAAAATTTCGATGTTCTTGATCAGAAAAATTCTTATTAATCAAATCTGCTTGAATAATATTATCACAAATAATAACAACCGCGTTAGCACTGGCAGCACTAATAAGAGTATTTAAATAAGTTTTACTAAAATCATGAAACTTATGGTTTTCAGTTAATTGGTCAATTTTTATTCAATAATTTTTTAATTCTTTTCTAATTTCTTTATTAGCTTGAATAATAACATTAAGAACATTATTAAATAATTCTCGATCAATTTTAACATCATTATTAATAGAACTATTACTAATTTGTGGTTTTTCCTTTATTGGCAATGATTCTAATTCATTACTTACTATTTTTTCTCTTATTTCCTGCTCTTCAGATTCAGACTTTACTACTACTTTTAAAGTATCGTCTTGTTGATAAGATAAATCATATTTAGCTACTTGATCAAATAATGTTAAAATTTTTGTCACTAATAAAACTTTTAAACTTTCATCATCAAAATTTAACATCATAATTGTTTCAAAAAGATTTAAAATTTGCTTTAAATCTTGCTCAGTAACATTATTAAAGACATTTATTATTTCTAAAGTTAAATATTTACTAATTTTAATATTATTAGTTAAGCGATAAATTAATAAATCTTGAACAATATAAGTCATTTCAATTAAAAACTTTTTAAAATTAGTTAAATAATTATTAATATTCTCAAGACTTAAAACTATTTTATTAATATCTTGATTTAAAATATCTATCAAAAAATTAATCTTTTGTTCTAATGACAGAACATTGTAAAGTTTATTAACACTTAAAAGTGTAATATTATTAGAAAAGTTAAAAACTTTTTCTAAACTATTAATTCCATCTCGTAATGATCCTTGACTAAACAATGCTAATTGATTTAAAGCTGGTATTTCAAAAACAATTTTTTCTTTAGTTAAAATATCTTGAAAAATTTTAACCAAATCAGAATTATTAATTTTTTCAAACTGAAATCATTGGCAACGAGAAATAATTGTATCAGGAATCTTATATGGTTCAGTTGTTGCAAGAATAAAAATAATATGAGTTGGCGGTTCTTCTAAAGTTTTTAATAATGCATTAAAAGCAGAAGTAGTTAACATATGAACTTCATCAATAATATAAACTTTATATTTTAAATTCATTGGTAGCAAATTGATATTATTACGGATTCTTCTTACTTCTTCAACACCATTATTAGAAGCACCATCAATTTCTAAAATATCAATTTCATCACCATTATTATTAATAAATTTACAATTATCACATTGATCGCATGCTTCACCAGCAACATTATTTTGACAATTAATTGTTTTTGCTAAAATTTTAGCAACTGATGTCTTTCCAACTCCTTTTGGACCAGAAAATAAATAAGCATGAGCAAAAGATTTATTAATAATAGAATTTTTTAAGATTGTTACAATATCAGTTTGACCAATTACTTCATTAAACTTACTTGGCCGATATTTACGATATAAAGCTTTATAATCCATAGTTAACCTCCAATTTAATTATATAATATCATTTTGATTACGTAATTTATTAAAAAAAGATTGTAACATTTCTCTACTGAATAATGTTAAATCATAACTATAATTAATTGAATGATTAAAATCTTTATTATTTTTCAATTTATCTAAAAGATTAATACATCCAAATTTTTCTGAAACTAAACCAAAAACAATTAAACTAATTCGTGATTCTAAAATTGCACCTAAACACATCAAACAAGGTTCTAAAGTTGAATAAATAGTACAATCTTCTAACCTTCAACTGCCATTCTTTTTACAGGCATTGCTAATAGCAATAATTTCGGCATGTTTAATTGAATCTTGGTCTTTTTCCTTTTTGTTATAACCTTTACCTAAAATGTTACCATTTTTATCAACAACAATCGCACCAACAGGAATATCACGATTAGTTTCAGCTTTTTTTGCTAAATCTAGAGCTATTTTCATATATTTTTGATTATTCATTAGATATTTTATTACCTTGTCTTTCATATTCTTTCAAATAGTATTTTACAATGTTTCACGTGAAACATTTTCATATTTATTTTAAAATTTCAATATATAAAAACCACTACACACAATTCTTAGTCTTATGGCTGCTACTTTTCAGTCCTGACCAGGTTCGAATGTAATTGTTGTAATGGCATATATATTATAACAATTTTTTATAAAAAAGTTATAAACAATTACTTTTTTATAAATATTTTCAACAATTCTATTAATGTTTCACGTGAAACATTAATAGGAGATATTGCGATAATAGTTATCTTATCTGAAATTATTATTTTTCTTCATTTAATTTAATTGCTTGCAAATTATTAAGATAAGGTCTTAAAGCATTTGGAATAACAATTAGATCTTTTTTTTCATCATAATAATTTTCTAAAATGGCTGCCAAGACTCTTTCAATCGCCAATCCTGAACCATTTAAAGTATGTGGGATAATTTTCTTTTCATTTTCATCAATTGCTCGTAAATTCATTCTTCGTGCTTGAAAATCTTCACAATTACTACATGAAGAAACTTCACGATAACGACCCTGACTTGGCAATCATAACTCAATATCATAAGTTTTAGCAGCACTAAAACCTAAGTCACCACCACACAAAGTAACAACACGATAGGGAATTTTTAATAATTTTAAAATATTTTCTGCATCTTGAGTTAAATTTTCCAAAGCTTGATAAGAATCTTCTGGTTTAACTATTTGTACTAATTCAACTTTATTAAATTGATGAAGTCTAATAATACCACGAGTATCCTTTCCTGATGAGCCTGCCTCTAAACGAAAACATGGCGTATAAGCACACATTTTTAATGGTAAAGTATCATATTTAATAATTTCATCGCGATAAATATTAGTTAAAGGAACTTCAGCTGTTGGAATTAAATACTGATCACGATTTTCAATTTTAAACTGATCATCTTTAAATTTTGGTAATTGTCCTGTTCCTTGCAAAACATTACTATTAACAATTAATGGTGGCAAGTGTTCAATATAATCATTTTTACTATGCTGGTCAAGCATAAAATTAAATAAAGCCCGAACTAATTTAGCACCGTGATTAGTATATAAAATAAAGCGAGAACCACTAAGTTTAGTTGCACGAGAAAAATCAATTAACTTAAATTTTTCAGCAATTTCTCAATGTGGTTTATTAGTTTTTTTAGTAATTTTACCTCAACTTCTAATCTTTTTATTATCATCTTCATCTTTACCTTTTGGTACTGATTTATTAGGAATATTAGGCAAGCTTAATAATTCTTGATCAATACTCTTTTCAAGTTCAGCAATTAATTGATTATTTTTTTCAATCGTAACTTTTAAAGTACTAACAAGTTTTTTAATTTTCTTTACTTCTTCGAGATTTTTTTCCTTAATCAATTGACCAATTAATTTAGAATTCTGATTGCGTTTAGCTTCTAATACTTGAGTTTTTGTTTTTAAATCTCTTCATTTTTGATCTAATACAACAATTTTCTTCAAATTAATAGAAAAATCCTGATTTCGAATTTTTAATAATTTAACTATGTCGTGATAATTTTCACGAATTTTTTTAATATCAATCACTATCACACCCCATTATTAAACTAAATTCTAGATTGGTCTAAATTATTAATATTACTATCAGCTATCGGAGTAATAATTTCAACTGCACCAATACTATCTTCTTGATTTTTTAATTTAATTAATTTAACTCCTCTAGTATTTCTACCTGTAATTCTAATATCACCTAAAGAAAAACGAATTGTTAAACCTTTTAAAGTAACCATTAATAATTCTGTACTACTATAAGAGTTATTTAATGTTTTTATTGTAATTAATTTTCCAGTTTTTTCATTGGTTTTCATAGTAAGCACTCCTTTAGATCCACGATTTAATAAACGATAATCTTCAAAAGCACTAATTTTTCCAAAGCCTTTTTCACTAATTGAAAGCACCAAATTAGCATTTTCATTAGAACAAATCCCAATTACATAACTTCCTGAAACATTCATTCCCTTAATTCCCGTTGCTTCACGAGACATTAAACGAATTTGAGTTTCATTAATTCTAACTGCACGACCATTAGCAGCAGCAATAATTAATTGATTATTACCATCAGTTTTAATTACTTCTACTAACTCATCTTCTGGTTTAATATTAATCGCTTTTTTACCATTACTTCTAATTGAATTAAAGTGTGTTAAACTAGAACGCTTAATAATTCCTTTTTTGGTAATAAATACTAAATTTTCTTTATCACTATATTCGGAAATATTAATAACAGTCTTAATCTTTTCATCTTTTTCAATACCAATTAAATTGATAATTGGCATTCCTTTAACAGTTTTTGATTTAAACATTGGAATTTTATGAGCACGAAGACGATAAACTTTACCTTTTGAAGTGAAAAATAAAATATCACTATGGTTTGAAGCAACTAAAAGTTTATCAATATCATCTTCTTCATTAATTGAATTTGAAGCTTTAACACCAACACCACCACGATTTTGAGTACGATAAACTTCTAAAGGTAGACTTTTAATATAGTTATTTTTTGATAACATAATTGCAATTGGTTCTTCTTTAATTCATGATTCATCATCAATATCTGTTTCATCAAAATCAGTAATGATTTCAGTTCTTCTTTCATCACCATAATTTTTCTTAATTTGATTTAAACGATCAATTAATAACTTAACTTTTTCTTCTTCATTATCTAATAAAAACTTTAGATTTTTAATTTGCAATTCAAGCGCAACTAACTCTTGAGTTAATTTAACTTTTTCTAAACCTGTCAAGCGTTGTAGCTTCATTTCTAAAATGGCTTTAGCTTGTTCTAAACTTAACTCATATTTTTCTTGTAAACCACTAATCGCTTCATTTGTACTTTGTGCTTTTTTAATTAAAGCAATTACAGCATCAATATTTTCTAATGCTTTAACTAAACCACTAATAATATGATATTGTCTTTCAGCTTTCTTTAATTCAAAAATTGCTTTATTAGTAATCATAACAATCTGATGATCAAGATAAGCAATAATTAATTCTTTTAAATTCATTGTTTTTGGAACTGATTGATCTAATGCTGTTAAATTAATAATAAAAGAAGTTTGAACTGAAGTGAATTTATAAAGTTGATTTAAAACAACTTCACGATAACTTTCATCTTTCAATTCTAAAACAATTCTAATTCCTTGATAATCAGATTCATCTCTTAAATCAGTCACATATTCAATCTTTTTTTCTTTAACTGCATCAACAATTGAATTAATTAAATTAGTTTTATTTACTTGATAAGGTATCTCTTCAATAATAATTGCATGTTTCTTATTGTTCAATTTTTCAAATGAAGTTTTGCTTCTAACTTTAATAACTGCTCGACCAGTAGCATAACCTTTTCTTAAGTTACTTGTTCCTAAAATAATTGCTCCGGTTGGAAAATCTGGTCCTTTAATAATATCTAATAGTTCTAAAACATCACAATCACGGTTACGAGAAACATAAGTAATCGCATCAATTACTTCATTTAAATTATGAGGTGGAATACTTGTCGCCATAGCAACAGCAATTCCCATTGTTCCATTTGCTAATAAATTAGGAAAATATGCAGGTAAAACAACAGGTTCTTTTTCGGTAGCATCAAAATTAGGAATAAAGTTAACAGTTTCCTTATCTAAATCTTTAACTAATTCACTAGCAATTTTACTAACTCGTGATTCAGTATAACGCATCGCAGCGGGACCATCACCATCAATTGAACCAAAGTTACCATGACCATCAATTAACGGATAACGATAAGAGAAATTTTGTGCCATTCTAACCATTGATTCATAAACTGCTGTATCACCATGAGGGTGATATTTACCAATTACTTCACCAACAATTCTTGCCGATTTTTTATAGGGTTTATCATGAGTTATTCCTAAATTAAACATACTATATAAAATACGACGATGAACTGGCTTTAAACCATCTCTTGCATCAGGTAGTGCACGAGCAGTAATAACTGAAACAGCGTATCATAAATAGTCTTTTCTTACTTGTTCAGAAATATTAGCTGCTTCATTAACTAATGCTTCTTGTTCAGTTTTTTTTAAATTATCTTCCATAATTACTTAATTCCTTTTTAAATGTCAATATCTTTAACATATTTAGCATTTTCTTGAATAAATTCTTTTCTTGAAGTAACGCTTTTACCCATAAATGTTTCAAAAACTTCATCAGCTTCTGCTGCATCATCAATAGTTATTTGTGCTACCACACGATTTTCTGGGTCCATTGTTGTCTCTCATAATTGTAGAGCATTCATTTCTCCTAAACCTTTATATCGTTGAATATTATAATTTTTACCATCATATTCTGTTCTTAATTGTTCTAATTCTTCATCATTATAAGCATATTTAATTAATTTATTAATTTGAAATTTATATAATGGTGGTTTAGCAATATAAATATAACCAGCATCAAGTAAAGGACGCATAAAACGATAGAAAAATGTTAATAACAATGTTCTAATATGTGCTCCATCAGCATCAGCATCAGTCATAATAATAACTTTATGATATCTAATTTTACTAATATTAAATTCACTACCAATTCCACAACCTAAAGAAATGATTAAATTTTTAACTTCTTGATCAGCAAAAACTTTTGTAAAATATGCTTTTTCAACATTAAGAATTTTTCCCTTTAATGGTAAAATTGCTTGAAAATCTCTTCTTCGACCAAGTTTTGCTGTTCCACCAGCAGAATCACCTTCAACTAAAAAAATCTCTGCTTGTTCTGGATTTTTCACAGAGCAGTCTGCTAACTTTCCTGGTAAAATTGAAAATTGTAACGGATTTTTTCGATTAGTAATAACTGTTTCACGAGCTTTTTTAGCTGCTAATCTAGCACTTAAAGACAACATAACTTTATTAATAATAATTTTTGCTTCAGCTGGGTTTTCTAATAAGAACTGATTCAAAATCTTACCAGTAACATTTGAAAGAATTCTTCTTACTTCTGAGTTACCTAACTTTGTTTTAGTTTGTCCTTCGTATTGTGGATTTGGATGTCTCACTGAAATAATAACAACCAATCCTTCTTTAACATCGTCTGCTAAAAAACTTTCATCACTACTTTTTAACATTTTATGTTCACGAGCATAATTATTTAATTCTCTTACTAAAGCTAAGCGAAAACCATCTTCATGAGTTCCACCTTCTGGTGTATTAATGTTATTACAAAATGAAAGAATTTGACTTTCTTCACCATCATTGTATTGTAAAGCAATTTCACTAAAAATATCTTGATTTTCTGATTCACCATAAATAATTTCATGTTTTAATGGTTCAAATTTTTGATTTAAAAAACCAACATACTCTTTAATTCCACCTTGATAAAAAAAAGTATCTTGTTTTGGTTTTGCTTCTCGCTCATCAGTAAGGATTATCGTTGTTGCTTTATTTAAAAATGCTAATTGTCGTAATCTAGTTTTAATAATTTGATAATTAAAATTAGTTGTTTCAGTAAAAACTTCTGAATCAGGTTTAAATAAAACTTCAGTACCAGTTTGATTTGTTGTCCCAATTTCTTTTAATGGTGTTTCTACTTTACCACCATTAATAAATCTTTGAAAATAAATTTTATTATCATTATAAACCGTAACTTCTAAATATTCACTTAAAGCATTAACAACCGAAGCACCAACACCATGAAGTCCACCAGAAACTTTATATGTTCCATTTCCAAATTTACCACCAGCATGTAATACAGTAAAAACAGTTTCAACCGTTGAAACTTTAGTTTTTTTATGAATTCCGGTTGGAATGCCACGACCATTATCTTTAACAATTATTTCATTATTTTTTGTAATAGTTACTTCAATTCGATCACAATAACCAGCTAATACTTCATCAATTGAGTTATCAACAATTTCTCAAACCAAATGATGTAAACCACGTTCACTAGTTGAACCAATATACATACCTGGACGTTTTCGAACGGCTTCTAATCCTTCTAAAACTTGAATTGATGCAGCATCATAATTATCTTTTTTATTTTTATTCAATATTCTTACTCCATTCTAAAAACTAATCAAAAATAAAAAAAAGACTAATAATTTTCTAGTTTTAATTAATTTTTTTCTATATAAATTATACCTTTTTTTACTAATAAAAACAAGGAAGATTAGCGGTTAATTTCCACAACAAACAATAGAAACTTAAAGTCATTACCAAGGATATTTAACTAATAAAAAACAGGAAAAACTCCTATTATTTTGTAATTATTCAATCAGAAAAATTTAAAGTATGATTAGCTCATGTTTGATCAAAATTAAGATCATGAGTCGTTAAAATTATTGCTCCAGAAAATTTATTAATCGCATTAAGTAAAGCGATTTTCGCACTACTATCTAAGTGATTAGTTGGCTCATCCATAATTAATAAATGATATTGTTTTGTCGATAAAGCAGCTAACTGAACTTTTGTTTGTTCACCGCCTGATAAAGTTTTAATTGATTGAAACATTAACCCACCTTTAAGACCAAAACTTGCTAATAAAGTTTTGATTTGATTATCAGCTAATTGCTGATTTAATTCTTGCAAATATTGAATTGGTGTTAAATCTTGTAAATTAATAATTTGTTGAAAATATCCAATTAAAAGATTATCAGCAAGAATAACCTTGCCACTAAGAGGTTTAAGATAACTAGTAATTGTTTGTAATAATGTAGTTTTTCCAACACCATTATCACCTTTAATTAATCATTTTTCGTTAGCTTTAATTGTAAAATTAAGTGGATTAATTAATGGTTTTTGATAACCAATTATTAAATTATTACTATTAAGAATAACATTACTAGTAGTTTTCTTTGTTTGAAAGTGAAAATTAGGTGGTAATTGTATCGTCTGAGGTTTAGTTAAAATTTCCATTTTTGCTAATTGTTTTACTCGTGATTGAGCACTTTTGGCCTTGCTAGCTTTAGCTTTATTTTTAGCAATAAATTCTTCCATTTTCTTAATATGTCCTTGTTGAACTTTATATTTTTTTGTATATTGCTTTTGATTTGTATCCTTTAAAGTTAAATAATTATCATAATTACCAACATAACGATTAAAAGTTAAATTATCAATTTCATAAATAATATTAGCAACTTGATTAACAAACTTTTGATCATGAGAAACAACAATAAAGGCTTTTTGATAATTTTGTAAAAAATTAGCTAATCAATTAATTTGTTTAATATCTAAAAAATTAGTTGGTTCATCTAACAATAATAAATCGTAATTTGATAATAAAAGTTTCGCCAATAAAATTTTATTTTTTTGACCACCACTAATAGTAACTAATTTTTGATTTAATAACATTTTATTAATGCTTAAACCAGTAATTAAACTATTAATTGTTTTATTAATGGTATTAAAATTACTAATATCTAATTCATGTTGAATTTTTAAAGCTTGTTCTAACATTGATTCTTGATAATCTTCTGCCATTTTTTGATATAAATCATTCATTTTTGTTTCTTTATCAAATAGACTTTGATAATTAGTTTTTAAATATTGATCAACAGTTAAATTATTGTCAACTATTAAATGTTGATCTAAATAACCAATTTTGACATTAACAGAAAAATTAATTATTCCTTGGTCTGATTTAATATTTTGATTAATAATATTTAATAAAGTAGTTTTTCCAGTGCCATTAGCACCAATTAAAGCAATATGTTCACCTTTATTTATTTTAAAACTAGCATTTTGATATAACTTTTTAGTACTTGTTTCATATGATAAATTTTCAATTGTTACTAAACTCATTCAAGATCGCTCCAAAATTATTGTTGCCGTAACAAAAGAAAAATTTGAATTACTAAAAATTCAATAATTATAATGTTAAAATACAATAATTTTATTTTTATAATTTTTTTAATACTTAATTCAAAAATATTTTAACATGTATTATTTTAAATAAATATTTAAAATTTTTTTGATTTTTTTAATGTTATTAATTATGTTAAAATCAAATTAATATTAAACATTAAAGTTTAAGGAGAAAAAAATGGCAAATAAAGTTTTAGTAATAAATTCTTCAATGATTGATGAAAAAGCATCTTTTTCAGTCGCTTTAACAAAAACTTTTGTTAAATTTTATCAAGAAGCTAATCCTAAAGATGAAATTATTCATTTAAATCTTAATGATTTACCAATGGCTTCAATAACATTAACAACTCGTAATTTTAATAACTTTTTCAATCAAGAAGATAGTGATAAATATATTGATCAACTAAAATCAGTTAATAAATTAATTTTTGTAACACCTATGACTAATTTTAATGTTACAAGTATGACAAAAAATTATTTAGATCATGTTTTAGTTGCAAATAAAACTTTTTCTTACAAATATAGTAAACAAGGTGATGCAGTTGGATTATTAACAAAACTAAAAGTTCAAATTTTAGCAACACAAGGTGCACCATACGGTTGATACTTATGAGGAAATCATGCTAAATATTTAGAAGAAACTTGAAAATTTACTGGTGCTACTGTAGCACCATCAATTCTTGTTTGTGGTACAAAAGTTAAAGAACCGCACGACAATGATGTTAAATTAGTTATTGGTACTCAATCACTAGAAAAAGGTGATAGTTTAGTTGATTTAGGACCTGAAAAAACAATGAAAAAATTTGAAAAATATATTAAAGAAGCAGCAAAAAAGTTTTAAAATTTAACTTAATATTCTTAACTATTAATTGTATTAAATGGAAAAAAATCCTAACAATAATAGTAAATAAAAGCTATTTTAAATAGCTTTTTTAATTTTTAATAATAGGTAATACTAATTGAGTTAAAGTTGGTTCTTCTTCGCTAGTAATTATTGTATGACAATTATAATTACTAATAATATTTAAAGTAACTTGTTTACATTTGATGAAAGTTTTTAAAGCATAAGTTAATAAATAATAATTAAAAACAATTTTAAATTTATCTTCTTGTTCTTGTTTTAAAATCGTTAGACTACTAGATTGTTCTTGCAATCCATCAATATTATTATTTCTAGCATTAACAGTTATAAATTCTTCTTGTTTTGCTGCTTTTGTTAAGAAAGTTACATTATTAAATTGTTCATGTACTTCACCAAAACTATTATTATTAGAAATACAAATAATTTCAATTTTTTTATTTGTTTTATCAAAAAGTAATTGTATTAAAGGAATTATTTCTTTTTTTGCTAAAACTACTGCTAATTCAATTGTATTCAAAAAAGTTTTTAAATCATTAATAACAATAATTTCCTTATTATTTGAATTTAAATACTGTTGAATAACATTTTGAATTTTTGGATATTGTCCTTCAATTAACCGACCTTTAAATAAAAAATTATCAATTTCAATAATTAAAGTTTGATCATCATTTAAGTAAAAATAATAATTACTATCAATATCATTAGCAATCTTTTCAATATCATTTAATAAGAAAATTGGAATTGTTATATCTTGATTAAAAGTTTCATTTTTAATTTGAAATTTTTTCTGTGCCATTGAGACACGATCAGTACCAGTAATTAATAAACTATCTTTACTAAAACTAAAGTTAATTCCTCGTAAAATATTATTTGAATTATTAGTGTTAATAACAAAATTAATTTGATTATTAATTTCTTCAATAATTTTCTTTGTAATACTGATTGGATTGTTACTTTTATTAAAATCCAAATTTGGAAAATTATTAATGTCTAATGTATTTAATTTAAAAGTGAAATTATTATCTTTATCAAAATTATTAATAACTAATGAATTAATTTTTATTTCAAAAAGAATTCATTCATCTTTTAATTTGTTAATAATTTCATAAAGGATTTTAAGATTAATTAAAAATTTTCCTGTTTCATAAACTTCTAATTTTTCTTCTTCAGTTAAAATGAAAAAATTTAAAAATCCTTTTTCATTTAAGCTGGAAAAAGTAATTTTGTTCGTTTCAACTTCAACTTTTAAATTTTTATGAATTTCATTAATTGGATTAGATGGTGATATTTTAATAATTCTTTTAATGTTTGTTAATAATAGTTGACTTTTAATTTTAAACTTCATGGCTTTTTTCCCTTTAGTTTTTCTTAATTAATTAATATTATATTAGATTATTATTAATTATATTATTAATTATTATTAATATTAAGACCTTAATAGATGTGAATAAGTTATTTTCTTTGATTTTTATTAATAAATATTACTTTTTATAATGTGGAAAACTTGTGGATAAAAAAGGGAATAAAAAAAATAGTAACTTTAATTACTATTTTTAGTACATTCTTTTTTTAATCCTTCAATTGTTTTTTTAAATTCATAATTTTTTTCAATGTTTTTCTTGATTTTATTATAAGCACTAATTACTGTTGTATGATCTTTACCACCAAATTCGTTGCCAATATTAACAAAAGATTCACTAAGTAATTCTTTAATTAAATACATAGCAACATGCCTAGCAGTGGTAATTGATTTTACTCTAGTATTGCTAACTAAGATTTTTATTGGAATATTATAATACTCAGAGACAACTTTTTTAATTTTTCTAGCTGTTAGTTTATCTTTTGATAAATTAATATTATTTTTAAATGCTTTCATGACATCTTCAATTGTAATCATTTGATTTGGTTTTATATATAAAATACTATAAAAAATTAAACGATTTAACGCACCTTCTAATTGTCTAACATCATTATTAAAATTTTGAGCAATGAAATTTAAAGTTTCTTCAGTAAAAATACTTGGATCATAATTTAATCATTTAATTTTAGTTTTTAAGATTATTAATGCTGTTTCAAAATCAGGTGAAACGATACCAACACTTAAACCACTTTGAAAACGAGAAATATTTCGCTCTTCAAAACCATATAAATCATTAGGACTTTTATCAGAGGTAATAACAATTTGTTTTTGTTTATTAACAAAAGCATTAAAAATATGAAAAAATATTTCATTAGTTTTGTTACGATTAGCTAAAAATTGAATGTCATCAACTAAAAGAACATCATAATCATTGAAAGAATTTTTAAATTTCTCAATATCATTAGTATTATTTTGTTGTAAAATTTCTGGGATCATGCGACCAAATTCTTCTGATGATAAACAAAGAATTTTTTTCTTGTTTTTATATTTTCTAATAATTTGATTTTCAATTGCATGTAATAAATGAGTTTTTCCTAATCCAGAATTACCATAAATAAATAAAGGATTTCAATATTTTCCTAATTCAATCGTAATTGCTAAAGCTGCTTGATAAGCTTCATTATTAGATTCACCTTTAATGAAATTTTCAAATAAGAAATTATTTTTATTTTGTGAAATTGGTTTATCATTTTTGCTTGCTTCAATTTTTTCTTTTTCAATGTCGCTTAATTCAAGAAAAGTAACTTTAATTTGATTTTTATTAATTTTTTCTAAAATGTTTTCAATTTTATTAGTTAGATTTTTAGTTAAAATTTCTTTTGCAAAAATTGAATTAACAATAATTTGACATTGATTTTTACTAATATTTGAAATATAAGCATTTTTAACATAATTGTTGAAAATAACAGGATCGATTGTTTCGTCATATTGTAAAAATTGTTTTACTTTATTTCAAATTTCTTGATAATTACTTTCAAACATAATATATATTACCTACCTAATTTATATGTGAATAAAATGTGGATAAATGTTAATAACTTTTTAAAAATATTATATCTAAATTATTTTACAAAAGTTAAATAAACTTTTGTTATAAATAAATTAATTATTCTAATTAATTTATCATAAATATTATTTTTTAGATTGTAAAAAAGCAGTTCCTTTTACTCTATTATCTTTTTTAACAATAATATTTTGTTTTTCGTTAAAAAAAGTATTTTTGTTTACAAGCTTTCATTGATTATTATTAATATTTTTTTTAACAAAAGTGTCAAAATTATTACTATTTGTCCGATAAAGGGTGTTTTCTTCCATTCAAAACCTCCTATCTAGACTTTTTAAGGTTTATTTTCATAATTAAATTTTTGACAAAATATTAACAATTATTGCTATGACTGATTTTGATGAAATATTAAAACATATGAATCTACTAAAAAGTTAATTGCTCATATTTATACGAATAACTTATTTATAGTAGGTAATAATAAATATTAAAATGTTATTTGTCCTTAAATCTAATTCGTTATAAGAAAATAATAAATTATTAGTATATGAATTTAGTTAAGGTTTTTTGGCAAATATTTGTCAGAATTATTTATTTTTAAAAATAAATTTTAATGTTATAATAGCTGAATTTAAAATTAGAAAATTATGAAAATATCAATGAATGATTTTTTTATTGTTTTTATTAAAAATCATTTTGAGATTGTTTATTTTTAGTTTAGCCAAAGATTGTTTTTAAATCTCTTTTTTACTCTTATAGATATTTTATTACCTTATTAGGTAATTTAAAATATAAAATACTAAAAAAGTATTGAATTATTGCAATTAACTTTATAAAATTAATTGTAAAATCTTTTTAAAGAGGATTTTTTTTGTTAAACTTATTATTATTTAAAATAACTTTTATTAGTTGTTGTTTTAAATTATTACAATAAATTTAATTATCTAGAATTTTAAAAAAGTTTTGAAAATTAATTAAGATTAAAAATGAGGTGAAAAAATGAAACCAACATATAATCCGAGTAAAATTAAACACAAAAGAACGCACGGTTTTTTTGCTCGTATGAAATCTACAACTGGACAAAATTTAATTAGTCGCAGAAGAAGAAAAGGTAGAAAAAGACTAACAGCTTAATAAAATTAGGTGAAGTAATGAAAAGAAAATATCGCTTATTAAAAAATTATCAATTTGAAAAATTAATTGTTAATGGTAAACATGTTAATAACCGTGAATTTTTTCTTTATTATTCTTATCGTAATGATTCAGGTACAATCCGAATTGGAATATCAGTACCTAAAAGACTTGTTAATAAAGCCTTTATTCGCAACAAGATTAAACGGCAAATTAAAAATATGTTAGTTGATGTTAAAAAAGATTGATCAATTGATATTGTGCTTATTGTTAAAAAAAATTATTTAAATAATGATTATAATACTAATAAAACTTCTTTAGATAATCTTTTAAATAAGATATCAACTAAAAAGATGTAAAAGGAAAATAAAGCAAATGAGATATAAACAATTTTTATTTCCTGAAGAAACGAAAAATAAACAGTGGTTGAAACTAACTTGAAAATGAACAAAAATTATTTTGGGAACATTTTTGATAGTTTCAACAATTTGAGGTTGTGGACAAATGATGGGTGATGCTAATGTTGCATCAGGTAAAATTAGTTCACTTTATGATTTTAAAAATCATAATATTGCTGCAGTATTTTTTGAATTGTTAATTGGAAATAATAATGTTTCTAAACACCATATTTTTCATTTGAATGGTAATACTATTTATGAATATTCTTTTAATGGTATTAATAGTTGAGGACAAGCCTGATCAGTAACTAAATCACCATTTTATGGTTTATTTGTTTATCCAATTGCCTGAATTTTAGTTAGTTTAGCTAAAGGTTTTGGTGGTGGTGGCGTCGGCATTATTTTTGCAATTTTCTTTACAACTTTATTTATTAAATTAATTACTTTGGTATTTACTTTTAAAGCACAACGAAATCAAGAGCGGATGCAAGCTGTACAACTAAAAACAGCAGAAGTTCAAGCAAAATATAAGCAATCTCGTGATCCATATGCAAAGCAAAAAATGCAAATGGAATTAATGGCAATATATAAAAAAGAAGGAATTAACCCAATTTCATCTTTTATTCCAATGTTTCTTTCAATTCCATTTTTGACAGCGATGTTTACGGTAATGAGATCAACTAATTTATTAAAAACTGCTCAAATTGGACTAATTAAATTAATTGAAACTCCTTGATCAATGATTAATCAAGGACATTGAATTTATTTAGTAATTGTTATTGTTTATTTACCAATTCAATTAACTTCAATGTTATTACCAATGTTTTTAAATCGATCACGACAAAAAGTAAAAACAAAGGAATCAAAAAAAGCGTTAAAAAAACAATTTATTATGCAAACAATATTTATTGTTGTATTTACTTTCTTTGTTTTTGGAACTCCTGCTGGAGTAGGAATTTACTGAATTATTTCTGGAGGATTGCAAATTCTTCAAACTGTTGCCTTTCATTATTATAATAAGCATCAACGATATAATAGTAAAAGAAAAGGAACAATTAAAACTTCATTTGTTGCTAAAATTAAAAATAAATTTCCTAAAAGAAATCAAGAATACAAACCTAAAAAAGCTAAAATTAGTTTAAAATATTAATATTAAAAATTAATATCTATTAATATTTTAAATGACGGGTGTGTAAGTTATGACAATCGAAATTTTTAAAAAACAACAAGAACTAGATAATTTTATTAATAATTTAAAATCTGATCAATTTTATCGAATTTTAGAGACTGAAAAAAAATTAGTTAGAACTATAACTAAAGTTTTATTTTTCAGTTCTGAAGATGTTATTCAATATTTAACAACACATCTAAATTTAATTTTAGAAATGTTTGCTGTTAAAGATTTTCAAGAAAAAATTTATCTCAATGATAAAAGAATTTATATAAAAATTACATGTGAAAATCAAAATTCACTTTTATTACAGAAATATGGTTTTATTGTTAGTGCAATTCAAAATTTATTAGTTAGTTATCTATTTAGTAAATTTGGTAAATGATATCAAATTAGCATTAATATTAATAATCATTTACATAATCAAAAGTATTTTTTAAAAAAACAAATTTACTTTGCAATTAAAAATATTAAAGAAAAAAATAAGCCATTTCATTTTAAACCAATGCCTAATGATCAAAGAAAATTAGTTCATAATTTGGTTCAAGAAATTGATGGTTTTACAAGTTTTTCAGAAGGAAAAGGGTTTCTGCGTCATATTGTTATTAAAGCAGAAGAAAATAATTAAAAATGCCTAAGGATTTCCTTAGGCTTTAATTTGGTGAAATATTTATGAAATATATTAATGATACAATTGTTGCTAATGCTTCAGCTTTAACTACTCAAGCAATTAGCATTATTAGAGTTTCTGGTGATGCAACTTATCAATCAGTTAATCAAGTTTTTAGCAAAGATATTTTGCAACAAAAAGGATATACTCTAGTTAAAGGCTATCTTCATGATTTAGACGGTAATAAAATTGATGAAGTAATTTTAGCATGCTATCGTAATCCAAAATCATTTACAGGTGAAGATATCATTGAAATTAATTGTCATGGTGGTGTTTTAGTTACTCAAAAAATTATTAAATTATTACTTAGTCTTGGAATGAGAATGGCTTTGCCAGGTGAATTTACTCGTCGAGCATTTTTAAATAATAAAGTTAATTTAGTCCAAGCAGAAGCTATTAATGATTTAATTTTTGCTGAAAATGATGCAACCTTAAAGACAGCTATTAATAATTTAGGAACACATACAACTAATTTAATTAATCAATTGTCTGAACAATTATTAACTTTAATTGCTAATGTTAATGTTAATATTGATTATCCAGAATATGATGGTGTTGAGCAAATTACTAATCAAATAATGATTAATGAAGTCGCTAATTTTTTACATGAAATTAAAAAAATTAAAGAACATAGTCAAATTACTCAGATTATTAAAAATGGAATTAATACGGTAATTATTGGTAAACCTAATGTTGGTAAATCTTCATTGTTAAATGCTTTGTTAAAAGAAGATAAAGCAATTGTTTCAGAAATCCAAGGAACAACAAGAGATTTAGTTGAAGGAAAAATTAATTTAGGAGATATTAGTTTAAATTTAGTTGATACTGCTGGTATTAGAACAACAAAAAATGAAATTGAAAAGATTGGCATTGCTAAAAGTAAAGCAATGCTTGAAAAAGCACAATTAGTAATTTTAGTTTTAGATGGTTCTAAGCCGTTAACAAAAGAAGATTATCAATTAATAAATTTAATTAAAGATAAAAACTATATTATTGTTGCTAATAAAAATGATTTAACGTCAAAATTACAAATAACTGATACAATTAAAATTAGTGCTTTAAATCAAGATATTAGTTCTTTAATTGAAGCAATTAAACAAAAAACTTTAACAACTAAAATTGACTTTAATAATGAATTACTTTTAACTAATACTAGACAATTAGAATATTTTGAGCAAATTGAAACTAATATTAGTAAAGCTGTTACAGAATTAAAACAAGGTGTTCCAGTTGATTTAGTGGTAATCTATTTACAAAATGCTTGAAATTTATTATTATCAATTCAAGGTAAAGATTATCAAATTGATTTAGTTGATGAAATCTTTAAAAGATTTTGTTTAGGAAAATAACGAAAACAAAAAAACTAATATTATAAGGGGGAACCATGGTAAATAATGGAATCTTTGATAGTCATTGTCATTTAATGTCAAGACATTATCAAAATGAAGAGTTAGATAACTTATTAAATAATGCTTTTGTTGCTGGTGTTGGAAACATTTTAAATGTTGGTTTTAATTTAGCAACTAGTAATCAAGCAGTTTCACAAGCTTATCAATATGCTAGCAATAACAATGTTCCAAAAATTTTTGCTGCAGTTGGTATTCACCCAACAGAAGTAGGTAAAGCTAATTCAAAAGCGATGGCAGAGTTAGTAAAATTTATTCAAACTGGTAAAGTTATTGCCATTGGTGAAATTGGTTTAGATTATTTTCATCAAGATACTCCGGTTGAATTACAAAAGAAATGATTTACTGAACAATTAAAAATTGCTAAAAAATATGATTTGCCAGTTTTATTACATATTAGAAATGCTTTTAATGATGCTTATGAAATTGTTAAAGAACAAGGTATTACTAAAGGAATTTTACATTGCTTTACAGGTACTAAAGAAATTGCTGAAAAATTCTTAAAATTAGGTTTTTACATTTCTTTTGCTGGTAATCTAACTTATAAAAATGCTAAAGAATTACAAGCAGTTATTAAAGAAATTCCTAATAATCGTATTTTAGTTGAAACTGATGCACCATATTTAACACCAGAACCATTACGAGGTAAAAAACCAAATAAATCTGGCTTGACAGTTAATTTTCCGGTTAATATTGTTTTTACTGTGAGAAAGATTGCTGAGTTGAAAAAAATACCTGAACAAACTGTTCGCAAAATGGTTAATGATAACGCGATAAGTTTGTTTAATTTAAATAAAAATTAGGTGAAAATTATGAATAAAATTAAAGCGGCAATATTTTTAGCTCATGGATTTCAAACAAGTGAAGCAACTATTACAATTGATTTGTTACGAAGAGCAAATATTGAAGTTGATATTGTTAGTTTATCATCAGAATTATTAGTAAGATCAAGTCATAATGTTAATATTAATTGTGAAAAAGAAATTAAAAAGATTAATTTTAATGATTATAAAATTTTGATTTTACCAGGTGGTAACTTAGGTGTTGCAAATTTAAATAAAAATGAATTGTTAAAAAAACAATTAGTAGCATTTGCTCATGATCAAAATAAGTTTGTTGCAGCAATTTGTGCAGCACCACAAATTTTAGGACAATTAAATTTGTTGAATAATAAAAAAATAACTTTTTACCCTGGTTGTGATAAAGGTTTAGCTTCAGCAATCAAAACAAATCAACCTGCTGTTGTCAGTGGTAATATTATTACTGGTAAATCAATTGGTTGTGCCTTTCAATTTGCTTTGCAAATTATTACTACTTTGTTAGGGCAAGAAGCAGCTGATAAAGTAAAAACAACATTAGAATTTTAAAATTATTAAAAAATGAAAGTAAAATAAATTTATGGCATTGAATGTTAAAAAATTAAGAATTGCAGCAATTTTAGCAATGATTATTTCAATTGCTATTGTATTATTGACAATTATTTATCCGTTTGTTAATAAAGTATCTGATTTTTGAATTAATTTTTTCATTGCTTTAGCATTAATTGAAGGTCTTACTTTTTTAAATTCAGTTTTATTTTGTTTAAATCCAAAAAAACGAGTATTTATTAGTGGCATTATTAGTTTATTTGCTTTACTAATTCCAGGGATAATAATTTTATTTATTTATTTTGATGCTCAAAAATCTGTTAAAAATAGGATACAAATAACATCTTAAGATAATTTTTAGTTGAAATTCAAGTTTGAGTTTCAATTTTTAATTTATTAACAATTTTACAATGATATAATTTAATTAGCATTATAGGTGATTTTGAATGAAAGAAATTAAAACAACTTTAATAGACAATAATTTGCATCCTGTTAAAAGTCTTGGACAAAATTTTTTATTTGATCAAAATATTATTAAAAAGATTGCTAATGTTGTTAATATTGAAAATAAAAATGTTTTAGAAATTGGTACAGGTTTAGGTCATTTAACAAAAACTTTAGTTAGCAACGCAAAAAAAGTTGTGACAATTGAAGTTGATAAGAAATTGATTCCATATTTAAATGAAGAATTTAAAGATACTAATAATTTAAAAATTATTAATCAAGATTTTTTAAAAATTGACTTAGCAAACTTAATTACTAAAGAATTTGCAAATGATAATCAGGTTATTGTGATTGCTAATTTACCATATTATCTAACTTCACCAATTATTTTAAAGTTATTGGAAAATGTTAAATTTTTTTCTGCTTTTGTTTTAATGATGCAAAAAGAAGTTTCACAAAGATTAAATGCTAAAGTAAATACTAAAGCTTATAGTAATTTATCAGTAATGTGTCAGTTTTATTGTCAAGTAAAAGTTGTTTTTGATGTTAAACCACAATCTTTTTTTCCTGCACCTAAAGTTACTAGTAGTGTTGTTTTATTTCAAGTGAAAGATGATATTAATTTAGATGATGAAAAGCAATTTTGAATTTTTGTTCGTTCTTGTTTTGCCAGCAAAAGAAAAACTTTAGTTAATAATTTAACAAAATATTTAACAAAAGAAGCAGCAAATGAATTAATAAAATCATTAAAATGATTACCAACAATTCGAGCTGAGAATTTAACTTTTGTAATGTTTCAAGAGTTATTTTTGATTTTAAAACAAGAAAAGAAATTAAAATAACGATAAAAATTTGATTTAAATTTATTTTAAATGTTAATAATTATTTTTTTATTAGTATATTTATTAGTATAATGAAAATAGCAAGTTAATTGAGAAAGGAAAGTAGTGAATAGCGTGCTTGATAAAAATGATGTTGTAATTTTGGGTTTAAGTGCTAGTAAAGAATTTAGTAAATTAGTATGTCAAAAAATTAATTTAAAACCAGGAGAAATTGAAGTAAGTCGCTTTGCTGATGGTGAATTTAATGTTCAATTGAAAACATCAGTGCGAGGAAAAGAGGTTTATTTAATTCAATCGACAGCACCGCCAGTTAATGAGAATTTAATGGAATTATTAATAACCCTTGATGCTTTAATGAGAGCATCAGCTGCTAAAATTCATGTTGTAATTCCTTATTTTGGTTATGCAAGACAAGATCGCAAAATGTTAGGAAGACAGCCAATAACATGTAAATTAGTTGCTAATTTATTAGTCACAGCAGGAATGGAGCGATTAATTACTGTTGATTTACATTCTTCACAAGAACAAGGATTTTTTGATATTCCTGTTGATGATTTGCGGGCAACTCATGATTTGGCTACTTATATAATTGATCAAGAAATTTCCAATCCAGTTGTTGTTTCACCTGATCATGGTGGTGTTGTTCGTGCTCGAAGATTAGCTGATTTACTTGGTTGTTCATTAGCAGTAATTGATAAAAGAAGAAGTAAACCAAATCAAAGTGAAGTGAAATTTGTTTTAGGTGATGTTAAGGATAAAAATGCCATCATTATTGACGATATGATTGATACAGGTGGGACAATTCTTAATGCAGCAAAAGCAATTAGAGAACATGGTGCTAAATCAGTTTATATTGTTGCAACTCATGGTCTTTTTAGTCTTGATGCTGTTGATAGATTTAATCAAGCAATTAAAGATGAAGTAATTACTGAAGTAGTTGTTACTGATACGATTGCATTGCCAAAAGAAAAGCAATTTAAAGGTTTAAAAGTTATTTCAATTACTGATTTTATTGCTAATATGATTAGTGCTTCAATCAAAAATAAATCTTTAACTGAAGTTTATGATAATAAAACTGACTTATTACTTAAAAAAGTAAAAAAAGCAATTAAATAAAAGAGAAAATAAAATGAAATTAATTGTTGGTTTAGGTAATCCAGGAATACAATATCAGTGAACAAGACATAATGCTGGTTTTATAATAATTGATAATTTAGCAAAAGCATTAAATCTTACTAACAAAGAAACAAAATTTAGCGGTGAATTTATTAAAACTAAATATCAAAATCAAGATATCATTTTATTAAAACCTTTAACATTTATGAATTTATCAGGTATTTGTGTTGCTAATTTTATTAATTTTTTTAAGATAAAATTAGAAGATGTTTTAATTATTCATGATGAAATTGATTTAGATTTTGGTCGAATTCAATTTAAAAATACTGGTTCTGCTGCTGGTCATAATGGTTTAAAAGATATCTTTGCAAAAACTAATACTAATAATTTTGCTCGTTTAAGAATTGGTGTTGGCAGAAATCCCAATTTTAGTACTGTTAATTGAGTTTTAAGTAAATTTACTAGTGAAGAATTAGCAAGAATTAATAATAATTCAGAACTTTTTTTTAACGCAATTTTGAGTTGAGTTGATAATAATAATCTTAATAATTTAATGAATAAATTTAATAATCAAAAATTTTAATTAATGCAAAATGCAAAATAAGAAGGAGTCAAAATAATGTTAAATCAGAAATTTCAAACAACTGCAGTAATTGGAAGTCAATGAGGTGATGAAGGTAAAGGTAAAGTTACCGATTATTTTGCTCAAGATGCTGATATTATTGTTCGTTGAAGTGGTGGCAATAATGCCGGTCATACAATTGTTTTTGATCAAAAAAAGTTTAAATTAAGTGTTATTCCTTCAGGAATTTTCAATCAAAAAGTTACTTGTGTTATTGCTAATGGCTGTGTTATTAATTTAGAAAAGTTAATTGAAGAAATTAATTATTTAAAAGAAAATGGTTATAATTGTAATAATTTGAAAATCTCTGATCGTGCTCATATTATTTTTCCATATCATTTAGCATTAGATGAAAGCGAAGAAAAAATTAAAAAAGAACAAGCAATTGGCACAACTAAAAAGGGCATTGGTCCTTGTTATTCTGATAAAATTAATCGTGTTGGAATTCGAATTGGTGATTTATTAGAACAAGAGCAATTTATGAAAAAATTAATAGCAAATGTTGCTGTTAAAAATCAAATTTTAACTAAAATTTATCATTATGAAAAAACTTTTAATGCTGAAGAAATTGCTGAAAGAATTTTTAAGCACTTATTACCACAATTCAAACAATACATTACTGATACAAGAGTTTTGTTATATGAAAATTTACAACTAGAAAAGAAGATTTTATTTGAAGGAGCACAAGGAACATTACTAGATTTAGATCATGGTACTTATCCGTTTGTTACTTCTTCACATCCAATTGCTAGTTCAATTGCTGTTGGAACAGGATTGCCTTTAAAAGCAGTAACTAATATTGTTGGTATTACTAAAGCTTATAATACTAGAGTTGGAGCTGGCGTTTTTCCAACTGAATTTGAAGATGAAATTGCCAAAAAAATTAGAGAAGTTGGTAATGAGTATGGAACGGTTTCAAAAAGACCGCGCCGAATTGGTTGATTTGATGCTGTAATTGCCAAGTATAGTGCTGAAATTAATGGCTTTACTGGTTTGGCAATAACATTATTGGATGTTTTAACTGGTGTTAAGCAATTAAAAGTTTGTACGAGTTATGTATTAAATGGTCAAGAAATTAACTATGTTCCTAGTCAAATTAATAATTTTAATCTTTGTCAGCCAAAATATATTACTTTACCAGGATGAAAAGAAGATATTACTAAAGTCACTAGTTTTGAACAATTGCCAATTAATGCGAAAAAGTATTTAGCAAAGATTAGTGAATTAGTTGGAGTCCCAATTACAATGTTTTCAGTTGGACCAAATCGTAAACAAACGATAATTGTTAAAAATATGAAGGAGTAATTTTTATGATTGAGCGTTATCAAACCGAAGCAATGAACAAAATTTGAAATGATGAAAATCGTTTTAATTTATGATTACAATTTCAAATTGATGTTGCTGAAGCATTAAGTCAATTAAATTATTTTCCAAAAAGTGATTTTTTAAAAATTAAAAATCATGCTAAATTAAATTTACCATTAATGAAAAAACTTGAGATTGAAACAAAACATGATGTTGTTGCTTTTACAAGAATGCTAAGTGCAAGTTTAAAAAATGAAAGTCGTTGAATTCATTATGGCTTAACTTCAACTGATATGGTTGATAGTGTTCAAAATTATCAAATCAAGCAAGCTAATGTCATTATTAGTAATGATATTTTAGATTTACAAAAAAAGTTAAAAGAATTAGCAATTAGATATAAAAATCAACCAATTATTGCTCGTACGCATGGGATTTTTGCTGAACCTACTAGTTTAGGTTTAAAGTTTGCTTTATGATATGATGAATTAAATCGACAATTAGCAAGATTAGACTTGGCAAAAACACAAATTGAAGTAGTTAAAATTACTGGTTCAGTTGGTAATTTTGCTCATGTATCACCAAAAGTTAGTGAAATTGTTGCTAAAAAATGAAAAATGGCTGTTGATAGTTGTGCTACACAAGTAGTACAAAGAGATCGTCATAGTTTTTTATTAACAACTTTAGCAAATATTGCTTCAACAATTGAAAAAATTGCTTTAGAAATTAGATTAAGTCAACGTAGTGAAGTTAATGAGTTAGCAGAAGGTTTTGCTTTGAATCAAAAAGGTTCAAGTTCAATGCCACATAAAAAAAATCCGATTGCCAGTGAGAATATTGTTGGTTTATCACGGTTAATTCGCACTTATGTTAATGTTAGTTTTGAAAATAATTTGTTATGATATGAAAGAGATATTTCTCATAGTTCTAATGAGCGAGTTATTTTTCCTGATGTTTATCATGCTTTAGACTTTATTGGAAAAAGAATGGTAAATGTTTTAGAAAATTTAGTTGTTAATACTCGAGTAATTAATGAAAATTTACGAAAAGCAAATGATCTTTATTTTTCACAACCAGTACTTTTAGCAATAATTAAAAATAATCCGAAATTAACAAGAGAAGCAGCTTATGATTTTATTCAAAATGCGTCATTAATTGCTCAAAAAGAAAATAAAAATTTTAAAGATGTTTTACAAGCGAATAAAATTGATAAGTACTTAACACAAGAACAGTTAATAAAATGTTATGATGAAAAGCAATTCTTAGTAAATGTTGATTATATTTTTAACAAAGTTTTTAAATAAAAAAAGAGAAGAAAATGATGGCAAAATATTTTTATATTACAACTCCAATTTATTATCCAAGCAATATTTTGCATTTAGGACATGCTTATACAACAACAATTGCTGATGTTTTAGCACGATATAAAAGAAGTCAAGGTTATCAAGTTTTCTTTTTAACTGGTTCTGATGAACACGGACAAAAAATTGCCAAAGCAGCTTCAGTAAAAAAGTTAACACCAAAGAAATTTGTTGATGAAATTGTTCTTGAATTTAAAGATTTATGAAAAAAATTAAAAATTGATTATGATTATTTTATTAGAACAACTGATGAAAGTCATATTAGTACTGTCCAAAAAATCTTTACAAAATTATTAAATCAAGGTGATATTTATTTAGGTAAATATGAAGGATGATATTGTGTTTCTGATGAAGAATTTGTGACGGAAACACAAATTAACAAAAGTAATAATACTTGTAAAATTTGTGGTGGTGAATTAATTAATTTGTCAGAAGATTCATACTTTTTTAAAATGAATCATTATAGTAATAAGTTATTAGATTATTATCAAGAACATCCCAATTTTATTTTTCCTGAAAGCAGAAAAAATGAAATGGTTAATAATTTTCTTAAACCAGGTTTAACTGATTTGAGTGTTACTAGAACTAGTTTTTCATGAGGAATTCCTGTTTTAGAAAACAAAAAACATACAATTTATGTTTGAATTGATGCTTTAAGTAATTACTTATCAGCATTAGGATATTTACAAACAAATGATAAAAAATTTAAAACATTTTGAGAAAACAAAGATTGTGAAATTGTTCAATTATTAGGAAAAGAAATTACACGCTTTCATGCAATTTACTGACCAATTTTATTGATGTCGTTAAAGTTAAGACAACCAACTCAACTTTTAGTTCATGGTTGAATTACTAATGATCAAGGTAAGATGTCAAAATCAAAAGGTAATGTTATTGATCCAAGAATTTTAATTAATCGTTATAGTTCAGATGCGCTTCGTTGTTTTTTAATTAAAGAAATTCAATTTGGTGCTGATGGTAAATATAATCATGAAATGTTTTTAAAATTTTTTAATGCTTATTTAGTTAATGATTTAGGAAATTTATTATCAAGAGTAACAACAATGATTATTAAATATAATGATAGTAAAATTCCCAATTTTAATAATAAAGAAATCAAGCCTTATCACGACCATTTAATTTTTGATTTTCGAGCAACAATTGCTGATTTTCAAACAACGATTGAAAAATATCAAGTAACTAATGCGGTTAATATTGTTTGAGCTTTAATTGATAAGTTGAATAAATTAATTGACGAAACAAAACCTTGAGATTTATTTAAAAATCAACAAACTATACAATTAAATAATTTGTTAAATTTATTTGCTAATGGTTTATTTATTATTAGTGTTTTGTTATCACCAGTTTTAGTTGATAGTTTTGTTAAGATTCAACATCAATTAGGAATTAAAGCAACAACAAAGATTGATTTAGATTTTAATTTGAATGATTTAGCTAATAATAAGGTTAATAAAAGTGAACTTTTATTTAAACGATTAGATGTTGAACAGGAATTAAAATATTTAAATCAAATAACTAAATAAAGGAAATCATACTAATATGATTTCCTTTATTTTTTTGTTTTAGAGTTGGTATTTGGTTATATAATTAGTTTAAACCAAAATATCATTTAGAAAGGGGTTGAAAATGATATGAAAAATTTAGATATTGATATCAAAGTATTTAGTGAGTATGCCGTCAATTTTATTCATGATATTAACGAATATAATAATCAACAAGATAAAGAAATTACACCATTTAAATTACAAAAATTATTATATTTTGTTTATGCTTATGCTTTAGTAGTTTTAGAAATGAAATTATGAAATGATAGCTTTGAAAAGTGATCAATTGGACCAATTTTGCCAGAAGTATTTTTTCACTATGGCCAATATGGTAACAAACAAATTGATAAAACTAATAATGATATTAAGTTTGAAACATTGCCAAATTGAGAAAGGTTAGATTTAGATGCCTTAATGTTAGAAGTGCATCAGAAGTTTACTGATTTTGAATTAGTGGCAATTGCTTGTTCTGAACCGTGAAAAAAAACACCAGATAATGCCAAAATTAGTGATCAAGATATTATTGATTATTATTCTCAGAATAATGTTAATGATCGATTACTGAATGAAATAATCTATCGACCATCAGAAAACGATTTTAGTTTTTTGGATTAAATATGGACAAAAATCCTGGTCTTAAACCTGGAAAAATTATTCTTATTTGTAAACCTTTTAGAAGTCATGATGGTTTTTAATTAAAATCTTAGATAAAGAAAATTGATATAATTTCCTTTATTTTTTTGTTTTGGGATTGGAATTTCGGTATATAATTATTTTAGACCAAAATATCATTTTGTAGAAAGGGGTTGAAAATGATATGAAAAACTTAGATATTGATATCAAAGTATTTAGTGAGTATGCCGTCAATTTTATTCATGATATTAACGAATATAATAATCAACAAGATAAAGAAATTACGCCATTTAAATTACAAAAATTATTATATTTTGTTTATGCTTATGCTCTAGTAACTTGAGAAATAAAATTATGAAATGATAGTTTTGAAAAGTGATCAATTGGACCAATTTTGCCAGAAGTGTTTTTTCACTATGATCAATATGGTAATAAACAAATTCCTAAAACTAATAATGAGATTAGTTTTTTTGATAAATTAAAAACTATGAAAAGATTAGATTTAGATGCCTTAATGTTAGAAGTGCATCAGAAGTTTACTGATTTTGAATTAGTACCAATTGCTTGTTCTGAACCGTGAAAAAAAACACCAGATAATGCCAAAATTAGTGATCAAGATATTATTGATTATTATTCTCAGAATAATGTTAATGATCGATTACTGAATGAAATAATTTATCGACAATCAAAAGTTAACTTTGATTTTTTAACTCAAAATGAGTAAAGATGCCAGTTTAAGACCTGGAAGAATAATTTTTATTAATAGACAATTTAGAAGTCATGATGGTTTTCTTTTAATTGAACGATTTATGTGTGTTTTGAAAATTGAAGCAGATAATATTTTGTTGTTGCCAATGTCAACATTTCATAGTGAAACGATAAGAAAGCGAAAATTAACTTATAAAAATGTTTTTGAATATTCAAAAAGTCATGGTAATACTCGTGACGCTTACATTAAATGTGATCAAATATATAGTTTAAATATAAAAGAATTTGATGATTCCGAAGGAATAAAAATGAAACATCAAATGAATGAAGAACATTTAGAAAAGTTAGAATTTCATGTTCGAAATTTACAAAAAGATAATAAAACTAAGTTTTTATTCAAAGAAATTATTTTTGAAGATTCATTGGATTTAAAACAAAAAGACCAAGACTCTGAAACTATTTTTACTAATGATGAATTAGCGAGAATCGAAAAAGATGAACAAAAATTTATCGAACGATTTAAAAAAGCTGAAGCGGCTTTAAAAAAATCACAGCAAGTAGTACAAGAAGCAGAAGATAGCGATAATGAATTTGACGGTTATGAACGCTAGTTAAATAAAATTTTAAATAAAGGAAGTTATATTAGTATGATTTCCTTTATTTTTTTGTTTTGGAGTTGGTATTTGGTTATATAATTAGTTTAGGCCAAAATATCATTTTATAGAAAGGGGTTGAAAATGATATGAAAAACTTAGATATTGATATCAAAGTATTTAGTGAGTATGCCGTCAATTTTATTCATGATATTAACGAATATAATAATCAACAAGATAAAGAAATTACACCATTTAAATTACAAAAATTATTATATTTTGTTTATGCTTATGCTTTAGTAGTTTTAGAAATGAAATTATGAAATGATAGCTTTGAAAAATGATCAATTGGACCAATTTTGCCAGAAGTGTTTTTTCACTATAGTCCATATGGTAACAAGCAAATTGATAAAACTAATAATGAGATTGAATTTGAAACTTTGCCAGATTGAGAAAGAGTAGAATTAGAATGCTTAATGTTAGAGGTGCATCAGAAGTTTACTGATTTTGAATTAGTGCCAATTGCTTGTTCTGAGCCATGAAAAAAAACAGCAGATAATGCCAAAATTAGTGATCAAGATATTATTAATTATTATTCTCAGAATAATGTTAATGATCGATTACTGAATGAAATAATCTATCGACCATCAGAAAACGATTTTAGCTTTTTGGATTAAATATGAATAAAAAGCCTGGTTTAAAACCTGGTAAAATAATTTTTATTAGTAAACCTTTTAGAAGTCATGATGGTTTTCTTTTAATTGAACGATTTATGTGTGTTTTGAAAATTGAAACAGATAATATTTTATTGTTACCAATGTCAACATTTCATAGTGAAGCGATAAGAAAGCGAAAACTAACTTATAAAAATGTTTTTGAATATGCAAAAAGTCACGGTAATACTCGTGACGCTTACATTAAATGTGATCAAATCTATAGTTTAAGTATAGATGATTTTAATGGTAAAGGAATAAAACCAAAACATCAAATGGATAAAGAGCATTTTAAAAAATTAAAAAATCAAATTAGAAATTTACAAAAAGATAGTAAAATTAAGTTTTTATTCAAAGAAATTGTTTTTGAAGATTCATTGGATTTAAAACAAAAAGACCAAAACTCTGAAACTATTTTTACTAATGATGAATTAGCGAGAATGGAAAAAGATGAAGAAAAATTTATTGAACGATTGAAAAAAGCTGAAGCGGCTTTAAAAAAATCACAGCAAGTGGTACAAGAAGCAGAAGATAGCGATAATGAATTTGACGGTTATGAACGCTAAATTAAATACAAAATAAAAGGGATGTATTGTATTGAATATATCCCTTTATAATATTTATTAAAATTTATAATCCACATTTAGTTTGCATTCCGCAATTATTACAAGTAAAACAACCAGATGATAGAACTAAAATTCCTTCTTTACACATTTGACATAAGTCACCTAAGTTATTACCAATTTTGCGATCTTGACGATCACTTCTTCAGCCTGGTTTAATTGGTTTAACTGTTTCTTCATATTCCATTGTTAAAGACTCTGTTAAACCTAATTGAGTTAAACTAACTTGGTCTTGTTGTTGATTATCATCATATAATGATAGTACTTGGCTATCACGAGAACCATCAACATAAACAGTTCCACCTTTAGCGCCTCCAAGATATAAGTTGTGATAGATTTTTTCTACTTGTTTAACTGAATAACCTTTTGGAGCATTAACAGTTTTAGAAATTGATGAATCAACTCAGCGTTGAATAATGCATTGAACTTGAGCGTGTTCTTCTGGTTCTAATTGCATTGCTGAAACAAAAATATCTGGTAGTGTTTTTTCTTTAAATTCTGGATGATATTCTAATCACTCTTTAACAATGTTAGCTTTAACTTCCATAAACTTTCCTAATCTGCCACTTCTAAAGTAAGAAAAAGCAAAGTATGGTTCTAATCCAGTTGAAACACCAACCATTGTTCCAGTTGAACCTGTTGGTGCGACTGTTAGTAAGTGTGAATTACGAATTCCATATTTTAAGATGTCAGCTCTAATATCTTCTGGTAATGTTTTAACAAAACCAGTATTAGTAAATGCTTCACGACTTTCTAAGAAAGGAAATGATCCTTTTTCTTTAGCTAATGCAATTGAAGTACGATAAGCACTAAGACAAATTGTTTCAAAAACTTTATCAGTTACTTTATTAGCGGTTTCTGATCCATATTTCAAATTAGCTCAAATTAATAAGTCGTGTAGACCCATTACTCCTAATCCAATTCTTCTTTCGCCAAGCGCTTGTTTTTTATTATCTTCTAAGAAATAAGGAGTAGCATCAATAACATTATCTTGTAAACGAACACAAGTGCTAACAGTTTTACTTAATTTGTCATATAACACTTCGTTAGTTTCTTTATTAACAAAGTTAGCTAAGTTAATAGCTGCTAAATTACAAACTGAATAAGGTGCTAAAGGTTGTTCGCCACAAGGATTAGTTGCAACAACTTTCATGCCATATGCCCGAGCATTTGTCATTTCATTGGCACGATCAACAAAGAAAATTCCTGGTTCAGCTGAATATGTTGCACAAAAATTAATTAAGTCTCATAAATCATTAGCTTTAATTGTTTGATAAGTTTTAATTTGATAACCCATTTTTTCTCATTCATGAATATCACCAATTTTATTTCAGTTTTCATCATAAGCTTGTTTTTGAGTGACAGTGTAATTATCTAAATCAGGAAATCTTAAATCTCAGTTGCCATTATTAGCAACAGCTTCCATAAATTCATCAGTAAGAGTTACTGAAATATTAGTTCCTGTTAAAAAGTCTTTTCTTAAAACTTGTCATTCGCCACCTAAAGTTAATTTTTGTTTTGCAGATTCAACAGTAGAACTAGCAAATAAAGTTTCATTATTTAAAATTGTTTGATAAGTTTCTGCTTCTTGTTCAGTTAAAGGTTCAAATTTTAATTTTTTTCTTGCTTCTTCACGAACAATTTCTGATTTTGAATTTTCTTTTAATCATAATAAAATTTTTGGATTTTGCATTTTTGAAATAATAAACTCAATAATATCAGGATGTCAATCAGCAAGCATAATCATTTGGGCTCCACGACGAGAACCACCTTGTTCAACTAAGTGAGTTAAAGTTGATAAATCGTTTAATCAAGAAACAGCTCCTGATGATTTACCACCAACTGCTTTAGCAATTGTTCCTTTTGGTCTTAAAGTTGAACCATTTGATCCAACACCACCACCATGAGACATAATTTCCATTACTTGTTGGCGATGAGTAGCAATTCCTTGTCTTGAATCACGAATGAAAGGCATAACAAAACAGTTAAAGAATGTCACATCAGAACCACTTCCTGCGCCATATAAAACTCTTCCAGCTGGAATAATATTTAAATTTTTTAATTCATGATAAAAATTATTTTGATATTCTTTTTCTTTTGCTTCTGTCAGTTCTTTGCTAGCTAATTTTTTGCTAACACGATAAGCAATTTGTTCATAAAATAGTTCTAATGGTTTTTCTAATTCAAATTTTTGTTTGTGAACAACTCCTGCTTTACCAGATATTTCGATTAAACTTGGATCAATTGATGATGTATATTCATCTTCAATTACGATTGAATAAATATCATTTTTAATTTGTTCAACAATATGTCCAATTGCTCGTGTTGGAAAAACAGGATCTTCTTTAATTACAGTTATAACTAAATCTCCAGGTTTTAGACTAACTAAATTTTTATCCTTTTGTGAGTAACGATCAAGCATTACCATTCTTGATACACCTTCATGAGTTATGTGGTAATCTTTTTCAATTGTTTTAATATGAGAAAAATGATTTTTTATGTCATTATTGATTGATGTTATTAGTTCTTTGGAATACATCTTTATGCTACCCTTCCTTTATCTAATGATTTTTACGTAAAAGAATTTTAGCACAATTGTATTACATTTTGAGGTTTAAAATTTCTCAGAAAGATAAATTATTTTTTTAATTAAACCTAATAAGAAATAAAATGAAAGATTTTTTTTCAATAAAAAATGCTAAGTGTTATACTTTTAAATAGAAAATTTTTGGAGGAAAATATGAAAATAATTTTAGCTGGAGTAGTAGGAGTAGGGAAAAGCACTATTAGTGAAATGCTTGCAAAAAAATTAAATTTTAAATTAATGCAAGAACCTGTCGCATGTAATCCTTATCTTGAAGATTTTTATAGTAAACCAAAAGATTTTGCTTTTAAAATGCAAATTTTTATGTTAATGGCACGAAGTAAACAATTAAAAGATGCAATTGACGAAGAAAATGTTATTTTTGATCGTAGCATTTTAGAAGATCCAATTTTTGTTGAAGTTTTAAAAGCACAAAATAATATTAATAATGTTGATTATCAAGTTTATTATGATTTTTATAATAATGTTATTGTTTCATCTTTATATTTTGATCCAAAAATTAAACCAGATTTAATTATTTATTTACGAGTTACAACTGAAAATGCTATTAAAAGAATTAATCAAAGAGGGAGAAATGCTGAAAAAGATGTTCCTGCTAGCTATTGAAAGTTATTAAATGAAAAATATGAAGAATGGTATTTAAAAAATAATGATAAATTACCTTTTTTTGTTATTGATACAAATAAAAAAAATCCTGAAACAATTGTGAGTGATATTTTGCAGCAAATTAAAAAATAATAACCTTATTTATTTAGTTTTGTTATTTTGCTTTAAATTACACTTAGATAATTATTAAGGTATTATTAAAGATATGAGTAGTTACAAATTAAAAATGAAAGGAGCTTAGAGATTATGAATAATTATGGACGAGCAGGAGCTATTTTAACAATTATTGGATCATTAGTTATGTTTACTGCTAGTATTATTTTCTTAACAGGAAGCGGATTTTCATTAGTTTTATCACTTGAATCAGGAGCATTTTATTTTTTAACTGTTGCAGCTATTATTCTTAGTGTTGTTAATATTGTTTTATCAGGATTATTTTTATCTGGCAGAACAAATTTATTCAAAGTTTCTGGAATTCTTGCTCTTATTTCAATTGGATTTGCTTGAATAGTTTGATTTTTTCCACTAATTATTTTATTAATTGGTGGAATTTTATTCTTATTTAACGCTCAAGAACAAGTTAAAGAAGAAAATGTTATTATCAATCATAATAAAAAAATGATTAAAAATCTTAATGATACAGCAGAATTAGAATATTAATTAAAAGTAATCATAATAATTAAAAATTCACTTATAAAAAGTGAATTTTTTTATATTTTCTGCTGGTTTTCTTTACTAAGTTAGAAAATAATTATATAATTATTAAACGAGTTAATTATTAATATTAAATTAAAAAAGTAAATATATTTGATTAACTCCTTGCTCGTAAGAGCCATAAGTCCACAAGGAGGTTTTCTCATGGTAGAAACTAAGTTCAACAATTATGAAATTATGTACATTGTTGATGATCAAAATCCAGAAAAAGCAAACTCAGTTAAAAAAGAGTTTCTTGAAATTTTAACTAAGAATGATGGTAAACTTGTTGAAGAAAAAGATTTTGTTCAGCAATTTGCTTATAAAATTAATCATAAAGATAAAGGTCATTATTTTGTTTTAAAATTAAAAACAACAGCACAAAACATTGCTGATTTTAGTAGAATTTTTTCAATTAAGCAAAAACAAGGCGAAGTAATTAGAAAATTAATCATTAATTTAGATGATGAAAAAATTAATACTTTTAAAGTAAGAAAAGAAAATCCTAAAAAACCAGAATTTAATCGTGAACATAATCATGATTCAAGAGTTAGATTTTTAGATTCTAATAGAACAACAAGACCAGAATCAGAAAAAGCAAAAATAACAATAACTAAAAGTAATAAAACAGAAGATACAAAAGTTACTTCAGAAACTAAAAAGTCAAAAACTTCTGAAGCAAAATAGGGGGCACTTATGAATCAAGTAACATTAGTTGGTAGAATTACTCATAATTTAGTTTTAAGAGAAACTAAAAGTGGTAAAAATTATGTTTTTTTTACAGTTGCAGTTAATGACCTTAATAATCGAGCAAACTTTATTAATTGTATTGCTTGAAATATTGTTGCTGAAAATATGACAAAATATATTGGTAAAGGATCACTTGTTGCCGTAGTTGGTCGTTTAACAACAAGAAAAGATAATAAAGACCAAAATATTATGGAAGTTCAAGCAAGTAATGTTAGTTTTCTAGATAATAAAAAAAGAGACTTTGATAATAAACAAATTAAAAATTTATCACATAACGAACATGTTAATGATTTAGAGCAACCAAAAACTAATCTTCAAAAAAATTCTCAAGTAAATATTGATGAAGCATTTCAAACTCAAAATACTGAAAATTATGATACTGAAATTAGTTTTGTTAATAATAATAGTTTAGATACTGATGATTCAGATGATGAAGCTATTATTTGAGATTAAATTATAAGGAGGAACTATGAATAGAAATCGTATTCATTCAAGAAAAAAATATTGTTATATTACTAAAAATAATATTAAGTATATTGATTATAAAGATATAGAATTATTAAAGAAATTTATATCTAATAATAATAAAATTTTACCTGCAAGAACAACTGGAACAAAACCAAAATATCAACGTCAAATTGCCACAGCAATTAAACGAGCTCAAATTATGGCTTTGTTACCTTATTCAAGATAAGTTTAAATTCTAAGGATAAAATGCAAAAAAGGTAGTTAAATAAATTTATTTAACTACCTTTTTTATTTTCTTTTAATTTCAATCATAAGTTGATTCTGTTACTTTTGTTGGTGCAACTCAAGCACCAAATCTAATAAGAATACCGTTTCCTTTATCAGCATTTTTAAGAACAGGTTTACCTAATTTTAAAATTGCATCCGTAATATTAACAGCAGATCCAATTTTATCATTTAAACTTGGAATTTTTTCAATAGCATCAGAAACTACTTCTAAAACATCACTTGTTTTTGCAGCACCAGAAATAATATCTTGTGTTAATTCATGATTAAGGTCTAATCTTCAAACTCCACCAACTTTTTCAAGTGTTGTTCTTGGTCCTTCTGCATTAACTTTTCAGTTTTCTTTGTTATTAATATTAATTAAAGCATTAATACTTGTTGTTGATATGTTATGATTTACTGAATTTGCAATTGCTGCTGCAGTAGCACCAGATGTTATTAAGATAGCAGCACCTCAAATACTTAATGTTTTTTTCATAAAAACCTCCCTATTAAGTCTTGCTTTCATTATACTCTTTAATTTTTTAAGTTAATATGTTTTTTTCTGCTTCATTAACAAAGGCAAAAAATTTATTAATTAAAATGTTAATTATGATGCTAATGTTTGGATTAGTATTTATTGTTTTACGATTAATTTCTGTAAAATACTTTCGATTCTCAATTCATTTACAAAGATGAGCATGTGTTCTTAAATAATTAATAAAATAAATTAATAGTTTAAAGTCATAGTTTGTTTGATCTTTTTTATCTTTTAATTTTTTTATTTTTTTCTGATATTTTTTTTGTTGATACTGAAAATAATATTATTTATTCAAATCTAACCACTAAATTTATACGGCCAAGTTATTTCCATTTAAATTAAAGCGATAAAAGATATTTATGTGGTAAGGTTAATTACATTTTACATGTTATGATAATTTTAGTTATAGTATTAGTTATAGTATAATTAAAATAGTAATTCAGACAGTAATAATGTAGGAAGTGTAATGTGTTTAAATCCTTGCGAAATTATCATTTGATTATTATCATTTGATTAGCAATTGAAATTTTAGTTGGGCTAACTTATTTTATTATTAATATTCATAATAAAATTGATGTCCCTTCAGTTATCATTATTTTGACTTTAGTAATTGGTAATTTTTTAATTATTTGTCTTTATATTTTTCTTTTTAGTTTATGAATTAGAAGAAGATATATTAGTACTGCTGAAGTTCTTAAGTTGAATAATACTCAAGCTTTAACCTTTGGTAGTGTTGGGATGATTATTTTAGATTCTGACTTGAATATTATGTGAATTAGTGAATTTTTAGAAGATAAAAGTCTTGGTAAATTAGTTGGAAAATCAGTTGTTAAGTTATCAAAAGATTTTGAACAATTAACGAATAGTAATATTAATAAAATTACTTTAAAAATTGAAGATATGTTATATGATGCAATTTATTTAACACAAACACGAACAATTTTATTACAAGAAACAACAAGATATCATTTACTATATGATAAATTACAAAAAGAAAAGTTAGTTTTTGCTGTTATTAATGTTGATAATTTTTATAATTCTTTACAAAAATTACGAGTTGAAAATCAAATTAAAGTTGAAGCTTTCATTAAAACGGAATTAAATAACTTTGCTGATCAATATTCAGGTTTATTATTAGGAAATATTGAAGATGGTTATATTGTTTTACTTTATCAAAGTGAATTTGAAAAAGCTAAAGCTGATAATTTTCCTTTAATTCAAAATGTTCGGGAAGGAGTTAAGAAATTTAAAGCTGATATTACATTATCAGCTGGATTTGCTTATGGTAATGTTGTTAGTAAAGACTTATATGAGTTAGCACTTGAAGCAAAAGAATTAGCAGTTTATCGTGGTGGTGATCAAGTTGTAATTCGTGAATCTGGTGGTAATACAATCTTTATTGGTGGAACAATTGAAGCAAAACAATCAGAATCAAAAATTAACATTAGAATGTTTGCTCAATCATTAATTAATGAAATTAGATTAGCAGGTAATGTTTTAGTTATGGGACATCGGATGGCTGATTTTGATAGTATTTCATCGGGAGTTGCAATTGTTGAAATTGCTAAAAGTTTAAATCGCCAAGCACATTATGTTGTTACTCAAAATGAACTTGATGAAAAAACAAAAGAAGTTTTAGATATTTTGGTTCCTGAATCATATATTAGTCGTAAATTTGTTAATAGTAAGCAAGCATTAAAATTATTACAAAGTAATACTTTATTAGTTATTGTTGATACTCATAATCCTGATCGGGTTGATAGTCCAGAAGTTTTAAATAAAGCAACAAAGATTATTGTTATTGACCATCATCGTGTTTCTGATGAAGTAATTTATAATACTGTTATTTCTTATATTGATGCTGGTACTTCTTCAACTGCTGAATCATTAGCCGAAATTATGTATTATAATGATTTTACTAATATTGAAAATGATTTTTTATGAAATTTAATGTTAGCAGGAATTTTAATTGACACTAATAATTTCCAAGTTAGAACAACAAGAAGAACTTTTGAGGCTTGTGGTTTATTAATTGATTGAGGAGCTTCAATTTCCAGAGTTAAAGGGTTATTAAAAAATAGTTTAAATGAATTGATTAGTAAGTTTGCTTTAGTTAGCAAAGCCAAAGAAATTAAAAAAGGTTTTTTAGCTGCTGTTGGTGATGAAAATGAAGACTTTCATGTAACATTTTTGGCACAAATTTCTGAAATGTTGCTTGATTTGAAAGATTGTAAAGTTGCATTTGCTATTGGTTATGATAAACAAAAGCGAGCTTGTATGTCTGCAAGAAGTAATGGTGAAGTTAATGTCCAAATTATTTGTGAAAGTTTAGGTGGTGGTGGTCATTTTAGTGCTGCTGGTGTTCAAAGTAGTAAGTTTTCAATTGAAGAATTATATGAAAAATTAGTTGATTTAGTCGAGAAAGGGGTTTATCAAAGTGAAAGTAATACTCTTAAACGAAGTTAAAAATTTAGGAAAAGTTAATCAAATCGTAGAGGTTAATGATGGATATGCGAAAAATTATTTATTTCCTAATAATCTTGCAATTATTGCAACTGATGATGCGTTGAAAGTTAATCAAAATATTAAAAATCAAGAAAAAAATGTTGCTTTAGAAAAACTTAAATATTATCAAAATATGAAAAAAGATTTAGAAAGTTTAACTTTAGAATTTCATTTATTAACAAACAATGGTAAAGTAACTAATGCCATTTCAACAAAGCAAATTTGTGCTTATTTGCATTATAATTATGGTATTGAACTTGATAAACATAAGTTTATCAATTTTAGACCAATTAAAACAATTGGGATGACTGAAATAGTAGTTAAATTATATTCAGATATTGTTGCTAAAGTTAAAATTAAAGTCATTGCTAAATAAAGGAGTTAATCATGACTGAAAATCAAGAACATATTAATGAGGTTGAAATTAATATTTTAGGTGCAATGATTCAATCTTCAAGGGCTTGTGAAACTGCTTTAGAAATTTTAAAAGACCAAGATTTTACAATTAAAAATAATCAGTTAATTTTTAATACAATTGTTGATTTATTTAACAATAATGTTGGTATTGATATGACAACAATTAGTGAATCTTTGGTTAAAAAAAATGCTTTAGATAAAATTGGTGGCATTAATTATTTATCTTATTTAATTCAAAATTATATTAGCGATGCTAATATCAAAGAACATATTAATATTCTGGTTGAAAGAACAACAAAAAGACAATTATCGCAAGCATTGAAAAAAATTAATCAAGACTTACAAGGTGATAAAAAAATTACTGATATTTTAAGTGCTGCTGAAAAAGAAATTATTGAAGTATCTAATGAAAGAAATAGCCAGGAATTAACACCAATTGCTAATTCAATTGATGATGTTGTTGAGAAAATTGAAAAACTGCAAAAATCAAATCAAACATTAACTGGTGTTGCTTCGGGAATTAATAATCTTGATGCTTTAACTAGTGGTTTTCAACCTGGTGATTTTATTATTTTAGCTGCTCGACCATCAATGGGTAAAACAGCATTAGCTTTAAATTTTGCTTTAAATGCTGCTGCAACTTTAAAACAATCTAATCAAGCTGTCTTAGTTTTTTCTTTAGAAATGCCAAAAGATCAATTAATTACAAGAATGATTTCTTGTCAAGGTAATTTTGATGCTCATAAACTAAGAAATAAGTTTAAATTAACAAATGATGATTGAAGAAGAATTAGTACAACTGCTGAGGCTTTAAAACAAAAAACAATTATTATTGATGATAGTCCTGGGTTAAGAATTCTAGAATTGCAAACAAAAGTTCGAAAATTAGTTCGTGAATATGACATTAAGTTAGTTATTATTGATTATTTACAATTATTAACTAGTTCAAGTAGCAGTGAATCGCGACAACAAGAAGTTTCAAATATTTCTCGTAGTTTAAAGGTTTTAGCAAGAGAGTTAAATATTCCAATTATTTGTTTATCACAATTATCAAGATTAGTTGAAAGACGAGAAGAAAAACGCCCTTTGATGTCAGATTTAAGAGAATCAGGAGCAATTGAACAAGATGCTGATTTAATTATGTTTTTATATCGTGATGATTATTATAAAGAAAAAAATGCTGAATCAGAAGAAGTCAAAGAAACACAAGATAACCATATTGCTGAAATTATTATTTCTAAACATCGTAATGGTCCAACTGGTAAAGTTTTAACTGTTTTTATTCCAAAATGAGGGAAGTTTGAAAACTATCAAAGCTCTTAATAAGAGTTCATTTTAATAAATGGACTTTTTTGCTTTTTTAATTAAAATAAGTTAATATTAACAATATTATATTTAGTAAAAATTAAAAGGAGAAATAATAAATCAATGAAAAAATTAATTGCCTTTTTTTCAGCAATTACATTTTTAGGAACTTCAACTTTAGCAGTTAGTGCTTGTGGAGTTTCTAAAGGACAAGAAATTAAAGTTGAAATTAATAATGTACCAAAAAAAGCTGAAGATGGTCAAGATCCACTTAAGGATTATGTTTACAATAATACATATAATTATAATGCTAGTTATGTTATTTATCTGACAGCACTTGCTGCTCAATTAGCTTCTGACAAAATTTACTACGATGATGGTAAAACTCTTAATGGTGATAATTGAAAACAATTTTATGCTTCAACAGAATGAAGAACAAAATCTTTTTCAAGTTTTAATTATGCCGATAGTGAAAATAGTCAAGGTTTTTCTTATCAAGATAGTGCTGGGACTGATTTCATTTATCAAATTAATAAAAATGATGCATCAGTTGATGCTAATAAGTTAAGAATGTATTGATTTATTACTAGTGCTACTCCTTGAAGTGCCGATAGTTCGTATCAACCAACAAAAAATAATATTACAATTCCAAGTATTGATGATTTTAAAACTGATAAAGAGATAATTCAAAAACAAGGTTATGTTCATTTTTATTTAATAATGGGAAATTATCAAATTGATTTTAGTGTTCAAATTACTTTTTATTTTGGTAAAATTATTGATAAAAATAAGCAACCAACTGTTGTTTTAAATTTAGATACTTTTTCTAAACCATTAGGTAATATTAAATTTGATGATCGTGAAACAGCAGCTAATGACAAGATTGTTAATCTTACTTTATCGCCAAAACCAGCAACATCAAGCTAAGAAAAATGTTAAATATTATTATCATTGCTGTTGGTAAACTTGATACAAACTATTGAAGTTCAGCTTTTCAGGAATATTATAAGAGATTAAAAAATTCTGCCAAGATTACTACTCATACAATTAATGAAATAACTACTAATAAAAATATTGCGATTAATCTCAAATTAGAAGCAAGTAAAATTAATCTTTTGCTAGATAAATATCATGATTACCAATCTTTTTTATTAGATTTGAATGGTGATTTAATTACAAGTGAAGAATTAGCAAAAATAATTATTACTAATCAAAATTTTCATCAAGGAAAATTATTATTTATTATTGGTAGCAGTAATGGTGTTGCTACTGAAATTAAAAATAATCCTAAAATTAGAAAACTTGCTTTTGGTCGTATTACTTTATTACATCAGTTAGCACAAGTAATTTTAATTGAACAATTATATCGAGCAGTTCAAATTATTAATAATAAACCTTATCATAAGTAAAATAATGTGAAAAGGAATTAAGAAAATATGGAAGTTTGTTATAAATGTAAATTAATAATTAAAGAAAATGAACAATATATTAATGTACCTTGAGGTTTAAAAAATAAAGTTAAAATGCATGTAGAATGTTATAATAAAAATAAAAAAGAAAGCAAAAGAAGTTCTTGATCGATTTTTGGAATTATTGTTTTGATTTTGGTTGTTTCAACTATTGTTTTCTTTTTAGTTTTATTATATTTTTTTATCAATTAAGATTTGTAATACAATTGAATTATTATTTAAAATTAATTCAAGGAGGGTATAAAATGGCTAGTAAATTATTAGTAGATAACTCTTGAAATGAGTTTTTCACATTTGAACAAAAACAAGAATATTTTCCGGAATTATTGAATAATATTAAAAAGGAATATCAAACTCATCGTTGTTTTCCAAAATGAGATAATATCTTTCAAGTTTTTTCATTAATAAGTCTTGATAAAGTAAAAGTTATTATTCTTGGTCAAGATCCTTATCATCAACCAAATCAGGCTCATGGTCTTGCTTTTAGTGTTTTACCTAAAGTGCCATTGCCACCAAGTTTAAGAAATATTTTCCAAGAGTTAAAAGATGATTTAGGTGTTGATAATGGAGAAAATGGTTATTTAATTGACTGAGCAAAACAAGGAGTTTTTTTATTAAATACTGCTTTAACAGTTAGATATAATAATGCTAACAGTCATAGTATTTATAATTGACATATTTTTACTGATAATGTATTGCGTTATTTAAATGAAAAACGAGAAAATTTAGTATTTATCTTATGAGGTAATAATGCTAGATTGAAAAAGCAATTAATTGATCAAAATAAGCATTTAATTATTGAAAGTCCTCATCCCTCATTTTTTAGTGCTAACAGAGGTTTTTTTGGTTCTAAACCTTTTAGTAGAACTAATGATTGGTTAATTAAAACTGGACAAGAACCAATTAATTGAAAATTATCACAAGATTATTTAAACTAATTAACATTTAAAATAGAATTATAGAAATTAATAAAAACCGTATGATATACTTGTTTTAACTTACTGTGTAATAAAGAAAGGTAACCAAAGATGCTTTTGAAACTTAATGCTGTAACTAGTAACTTTTCTTTATTTACCAATACAACTGCTCGTTATTTAATTCTTGCTTTTACAATAGTAATGGTTCTTTATGTTTTAATTAGTATTTTTTGAAGATGATTAAAAAAAGATAAATATCAAGGATCAAGATTTACAACAAAAAATATTGCTTACATAACAATGTTAACTTCAGTTTCAGTTGTTATGACAATTCTTGTTTCAGTAACAATTCCGATTACAGTTTTACCACCTGTTCGCTTAGCAATTGAAGGTTTAATGATTAAGATTACTGGTTATTTATTTGGTCCAATCATTGGTATTATTTCAGGAACAATAACTGATATGTTAGTCATGCTTTTTGTTCCTTCTTATATTAATCCGGTTTATATTTTTTGTATTATTCTAACAGGATTTTTTGCTGGAATTGGTGGCGTTGCCAAGTTTAAACTAAAAAATCATCCTTGAACTATGTTTATTTTAGTTAATTTATTAATGTTATTTTTTATTGGTGGTGGTTCTTATCTTGTTTGACAATATCCAGCTAATAACATCCCTTTATCAGCAGGTATTGTGATGAATAAATATGCTGTTGTTGCTATTATTGCTGGTGGTGGAGTTTTTACTTTATTAGTTATTTATCTTGTTTTATTTTATTATTTAATAACTAAGAAAAAAGAAAGAATTAATGAAGTTCTGCCAATTATTCTTTTAACAATTTTAGTTGAATATGTTGTTACTGTTTTGATTGCCTCCTATGCTGATATGAGTTTTTTATCGTCATCATCAACAAAAGATTATGGTTTAACGATGATTGCCCGACTTGTGGCAGCACCAATCCAAATTATTTTTAATGTTATTATTATTTATGTAACTTGAAGAACAGTTAGTCCGTTAATTAATATTGATAATCTCAATTAATTTGTAATTTGAGTAGAGGATATATAATATGAATGATAATTTTTGAACTTGATTAAATAAATATCCAGGAGTTAATAGTTTAGCGAAACTAAACATTTTAAAGGATAAATATTTAAATAATAATATTAAATATATTCATATAACTGGGACAAATGGTAAGGGTTCAGTTGCTCGTTATTTACATGCAGTTTTAAGTCAAAATTTGAATTTAAAAGTTGGTTTATTTACTTCACCTCATATTCTGGTAATTAATGAAAGAATAATAATTAATAATCAAATGATTAGTGATCAAGACTTTTTAAGAATTAAAACTTTAATTTTAGATGATGTTAATAAATATCAATTAGGATTTTTTGCAATTTTAACTTTAATTGCTTTAATTTATTTTCAAGAACAAAAAGTTTCTTGAGCTGTCATTGAAGTTGGTATTGGTGGTTTGTTTGATGCTACTAATATTATTAAAAGTGATTATGCTGTTTTAACTTCATTAGCTAAAGATCATTCTGAAATTTTGGGTAATAATTTATTATTAATTCTAAACCAAAAGTTAGGTATTATTAAACCAACAACCAAAAAATTTTTTGTTTCGGGAAATATTAAAGAATCTTTGAAACAAATTATTGCTAATCAAATTAAAACTGAAATTTATTTTTCAAAAAAAATTATTAATCAAGGATATTTTTTAGAAAATCAAACTTTAACTCTTTTAATTATTAATACTTTGTTTCCTAATTTAGATGATAAAGCAATCTGAGAAACAATCAATCAAACTGAGGTGTTATTACGCTTTCAAATGATTAAGATTTTTAATCGAACAATTTATTTTGATGTTGCTCATAATGTTGCCGGTGTCAATGCCTTAATTAAAATTTTAAAATTAAATAAAATTGCAATTGATCAAATTATTTTTTCAGCTTTAAAGGTGAAGCAACCAAATTTGCTAATTGAAAAATTAAGTAGTAATTTAACAAGTAATATTATTGTTTGTGAAAATCATCATCATTTAAGTATTATTGGAGAAAAGTTTGATTTAGATAAAATGATTTTAAATGTAAAAGAAAATAGTACAATATTGGTAACAGGTTCTTGTTATTTTGCTGCTTTAGTTTATCAAGAAATCTTATTAAAAGAGAAAGATATTTAAAAAATAAAAATATGGTTTTATTATGATTAAATTTAATTTCAGGATTAATTATTGTTGTTATTTGCTTATTAATTATTATTTGAGATTGAAAGAATTCTAAATTAGAATTACAAAATATTAAATTAATTGTTTTAACAGCTTTTTTAATTGCGATATCGGTATTTTTAAATTCAACAGTAAAAGTTTTTTTAAATTCAGTAATATCAGCAAAAATTTTTGAAGCAAGAATTGGTAATTTTGCATTAGTTTTAATTGGTTTTTTTTGCGGTGGGATCTTAGGGTTTTTAGCAGGTATTGCTGCTGATTTTTTAGGAGTAATTATTTATAATAGTGGAACACCAGTTTTATTTTTTACTTTAACAAGTATCCTCTGATGTATTTTGCCTTATTATTTAACAAAATTTTTTAGTCATTTTTTTTTTAGTAAGCGTTTAATTTATTTTTATTTATCACTAACTTATACATGTACTTTATTATTAATTACAGGAATTAACCCAATTGTTTTAAAATATATGTATAACTTACAAGGATGATGAATATTATATTTGCCAAGAATTATTAAATTACCATTAGATATTGTCATTAATAGTTTTTTATTAATAATTGTTTATCGCAGTTTTATTAAAAGTTCTCAATTAAGTGCAAAAATTTATCAAATAACAAATAATAAAAAATCGAGAAAAATATTAAAATCACAAGTAAATAGTGAAGGTGCTAATAATGGTTAAAATTTTTGATAGTATGTCAAAAACAAAAAAACAATTAACAACTAATAAGGTTGTTAATTTATATTTATGTGGGCCAACTGTTTATAATTATATTCATATTGGAAATATTAGACCGGTAATAATTATTGACGTTTTGTGCCGATTATTAATTAATGAAAAATATAAGATTAATTATGTTCATAATATTACTGATATTGATGATAAAATTATTGACCAAGCAAAAAAAGAAAAAACAACTGAAGTTAAAATTAGTAATAAATATTTTCAAGCTTATTTAAATGATTTAAAAACTTTAAATATTTTATTACCAACAAAAATGCCAAGAGTTACTAATTATATTTCTGAAAATATTAAGTTTATTGAATCTTTAATTGCTTTAAAAAATGCTTATATTGTTAAGAACGATGTTTATTTTGAGGTTGATAAAGTATCTAGTTATGGTGCTTTAGCTAATAAAAAACTAGATGAATTAATTCCTAACTATCGTACCAATGATAATCGAGAAAAAAAATCACCTTTTGATTTTGCTTTATGAAAAGATACTGAAATTGGAATAAATTGAGAAAGTCCTTGAGGAAAAGGTCGACCAGGTTGACATACTGAATGTGTCACTTTTATTGAAAATTTATTTGATGGCAAAACTATCAATTTTCATGGTGGCGGTGTTGACTTAAAATTCCCTCATCATGAAAATGAACGAGTACAATTTTTAGTTAAACATAATCAGTCATTAGCAAATATTTGATGACATAATGGTCATGTTAATTTAGATAATGAAAAAATGTCAAAATCATTAAATAATGTAATTTTAGTAAAAGATTTTTGTCAAAAATATCAACCAAATGTTTTGCGTTATTTAATTTTAAATCATGATCATCAACAACCAATTAATTTCACTGAACAATTAATTGTTGAAGCAATTAATACAATTAAGAAATATCAAACAATTTTACAATTATGAAGTTATCAAATTTTTATTAAAACAATTAAAATTAAAGAAAAAAATAAATATGACAAAAAATATTATCAATTAGTAATTAATTACTTAAGCGATAATATTAATACAACAAATGTTCTTACAACAATTAGTAATATGATTAAAGAATTGCATGATAAAATCAATAAAAATGATTTTGGTGAACAGTCACAAACAGTTTTTCAAACTTTAGTCTTTACTTTTAAAATTTTAGGATTTGATTTTAAATTTGGTAATTATTCAAAATCAATTCAAACAAAAATTAAAACTTGAGAGGAATTAAAAGCAAAAAAAGATTTTAAGAAAGCGGATTTACTTCGTACTGAATTACAGGATTTAGGAATTTTACCAAAAAATTAATCTTTTAATTAATAAAATAAAAAAAGGAAAAGAATTATGTTCTCTTATATTTATGGTTATCATCCAGTTTTAATGGCATTGGAAAAAAGTTCTTTAGTAAAAATTAAGAAAGTTTTTCTTGTTGAAAATAAACATGAAAAATTGTTAGGACAATTGAAGAAAGCAAAAATTGAATATCAATATATTTCTTTAGAAAAAATGAATAATTTATTACAAACATCAAAACATCAAAATATTTGTGCTGAAGTTGTTTCTTATCATTATTTTAGCCTTAATGAAATTTTAAATATCCTTCCTAAAAATAAGTTTTATCGTTTTTTAATTTGTGACAAAATTACTGATCCTCATAATTTTGGTTCAATTTTACGAATTGCTGCTGGTAATGATTTTGATTGTGTTATTATTTTAAGTCGTAATCAAGCCGAAGTTAATGCAATTGTTGCAAAAGCTGCTGCTGGAGCCTTGAGTGTCATTAAAATTTGTCAGGTTAATAATTTAAGTCAAATTATTAATTTTTTACAACAAAAAAAATTCTGAATTTTAGCTGCTGATAAAGCTGATAAAGCAGTTGAATATCAAAATTTGAAATATGATCATCATTTAGGATTAATCATTGGTAATGAAGGTCATGGAATTAGTAATAATATTTTAAAAAAAGCTGATTATCTTGTGACAATTCCAATGTCAAATGAGATAGAGTCATTTAATGCTAGTGTTGCATGTGGAATTATTGCTAATAATATTTATTTAAAATCAAAAAAATAATACAAAGAAATAATAATTTTTTTCGTTTTTATTAATTCTCTTTCATAATTGAATTAAATAATTATGAAAGGAGAAATTTATGGATGATGAAGAATTAATTTACTTATTTTCAGTAATAAAAAATGATTGAGCATTTAATTATTTATATCAAAAGTATTTAAATTTAATCAAAACTTTTACTAAAAAAATTTTTTATAAATTTTTTAGCATTCCTTTAGAACTAAATGATTTTGAGACAGTTACTTATTTAATTTTTTATCAAAGTGTTGTTGATTTTCAATTAAGAAAAAATAAATCGTTTAAAAATTTTTTCTTAAATAATTTAAATTGAGGGTTACTAAAATATTTTAAAAAATATACAGGCAAAAATCATCAAATTCTTAATTTTGCTTCTAGTTATCAAGATTATTTGCTTGATAATAATTTTGGTTTTTACGATCAATTTAAACAATTTGAATTAAGTGATTTAAATCTAAGTTTTTTTGAAAAAAATGTTTTAAAATTAAAATATCAAGGTTTTTCAAATCAAGAAATAATGGCAAAATTAAATTTAAATTACAAACAAGTTGATAATGCCTTTCAAAGAGTAATTTTAAAAGTGAAAAATATTAATCAATTGTAATAATTTAGGAGAAATTATGTTAGAACCATTAGCAACAATTTTGCGGCCAAAAACTTTAAATGATATTATTGGTCAAACTGATTTAGTAAATTCAAAGAATGGTATTATTTTTAAAATTATTGCTAAAAAATTCTTACCTTCAATGATTTTATATGGACCTCCAGGAACAGGGAAAACTTCACTAGCTCAAGTTATTGCTCAAGACTTAAAAATTTCTTTTACAATTTTTAATGCTGCAACTGATAAAAAACAAGAATTAGAAAAAATTTTTACTTTAGCAAAAAAAGAAAAAAAATATTTATTAATTATTGAAGAAATTCATCGTATGAATCGTGATCGTCAAGACTTGCTTTTGCAATATTTAGAACAAGGAACTTTTACTTTGATTGCTTGTACTAGTGAAAATCCTTATTTTGTTGTTAATCCTGCTTTACGAAGTCGTTGTTTAATGATTGAATTAAAACGAATTAATGATCAAGAAATGTTTGATGGTTTAAAAAAAGTAATAACTGAAAATAAAATTTTTAAAATCAAAATTACTGATGAAGCATTAAAAATGATTTGTCAGTTAGCTAGTGGTGATTTGCGCGTTGCGATAAATATTCTTGAATTAACTAATAATTTGTATCCAAAAACTGAAATTACCGTTGAATTAATTAATAAGTTAGTTCCACAAGCTAATTTGTGAAACTTTAAAGAAGGTGATGAACACCATGATTTAAAGTCAGCATTACAAAAATCAATTCGTGGCAGTGATGTTGATGCTGCAATTTATTATTTAGCAAGATTATTAGCAACAGGTGATTATGAAGCACTTTTGCGAAGATTATTAATAATTGCTTATGAAGATGTTGCTTTAGCAAATCCTGCAATTTGTTTACGAGTTCAGGGAGCAATTAATGCTTTTCGTCAAATTGGCATGCCTGAAGGAATAATTCCACTAGGCTTGACGGTAGTTGAAATGGCTTTAAGTGAAAAGTCCAATACTACTAATGAAGCAATTCAAAAAGCTTATCAAGATGTTTTACAAGGTAAGATTTATCCAATTCCTGATTATTTGCGTAGTGGTGTGTCTTTTAATAAGAAAAAAAATTATAAATATCCTCCTAATTTTAAAAATTCTTATGTTAAACAACAATATTTACCAGATGAATTAAAGCAAGTTAGATATTATAACCCTAAATTTGAAAGTGTTTATGAAAGAAAAATTAATCAATTATATAAGCAGTTTACAAATAAAAGTTAATAAATTATATTATAAAGCGACCGAATAAAGTTTTTTACGGATAAGATGATTAATAAATTAACTTATTAATTATCTTTTTTCAATTCTTAATAATTGTAGCATGCTTATTTTAAAAAAGGAACCCAAAATAATAATTTTTTTTAAAATTTTAAATGATGATCATATTTCAAATTTAGTTAATAGTTTTTCAATAAAAATTTTTAATAGATTCTCTTGCTAATTGATTTTGTTGTTTTAAAAAACTAATAAGATTTAACTGATTAACTTCTGCAGTCTTTAAATAAAGCATATTTTTAAAAGTTTGATGGTTAAAAACTTTACAACCATAACCTAATAATCATTTGATAATATGAGAAATATCAGCTTCAGCACTAACACCAATATTGCATTTTAATTTTTGATTAATAATGCCAATAGCATTATTAGTAAAGTAAGTTATTATTTTAGTTAATTTTTCTTGTTTTCCTGGTTTAGGAGTAATTTGTTTTAATTGATTAATTAAATCATTATATGCACCAGTTTCAAATAAATTTTTACTATTTTGATAACTTTGTAAATTTAATTTATTTTTTTTATTTGGAAAAACTTGTTTTAAGTAGCGAGTTGCATGAAATTTATCCAAAATATATTTAGAATTTGGTCAGTAATTGTTTGCTTCTCTAATTCAAGATGCACCATCACCACAAATAATAACATTTATGTCATCAATATTAGAATAATACTGTTTAGCAATTCTTTTTAACGAAGACATAAATTTAACTGTTTTAATTTTTTTTGAAATTGGTATTAATTGAAAGTAAACTCGTTTATTAGCAAGCACTTTTCTTTTCTGAGTTGAATAAAGTGTGTTATAGCCAGTATGAAAAGTTACTAGTCGAATTCTATATTTGTTGATTTTATTATCTTTTCGTAATTTAATATATGTTTCGTCCATATTGAAATAAAGATATTTTGGAATTTTAACTTTAGCAATATCTTTAGTAACATCTTTAAATGATGCTTGAAAATTAAATGATTTTATAATATTACTAACGGTTGTTCTTGTAAGATTAGAACAAGTAAACATATCACAAATATCTCTTTGTCTTTTACCAGTGGCAATTTGCTCAAGAATTTTAAATTTCAAATGACTAGTAATTCTACTATATCTTTCAATTTGTAATTTTTTATCAGTTAAAAATACATAGTTATATTTTGTTTTATTTCAATATTTATAGACCCTTCTTTTAAATGTTATTCTCCCATAAATTGTTAAAATTGTTCTGAATTTAAATCCATCAGGAATGTAGCCTCGATTTTTCCTTCACGATGATAAAAAAATTTCTTGATCAATTTTTTCAAAATAAGATTTGAAATCATTTTTAATTTTAATTAAATTATTTTTTTGATATTCATCAAAAAATAAATCTAGATTGTCATTTTTGTTAGTTTGTAACTCAAAAGTCCCCATATAGTATTTCCCCTCCACTTATGGCATATTATAACCTTAATGGATGTAAGAATAAAAGAACTTTTTTAGTAATATTTTTTAATATCGTAATAAAAATCCTTTTCAAAATTAATTAATTTTACTTCCGTATCAATTACTATTGGTTCTGGATTTTTAGAACTTATTTTATGTCATGGAACTAAATTTGCTCTAAAAGGATTTTCTCTAGCATAAAAAATAACTGCTTCTCCAGCTGGTAGTTTCATTAAATCACTCGCTGAAATTAAAACATGTCCTCTTAAGCTTTGAGATTGACTTCTTGAATCATCTTTATCATTAATTCTTGAAGAACTAATAATTTTTCCATTGACTTTATTAACAGCTTTACCACTAGTTGAGACTTCAATTATTGTTTTCTCACCAATCATTTTACTATAGCGCTCAGCAGTTTCTAAGTCCATTGTTTGTAAAAAGATATGTAAACTACAATTAGTATAAATAATATTAGCTTTTTCATGACCATACTTTTCTTTTAATTGTTGTAAATCTTGGATAATTAATTGAAAAAAGATATTTCTACTACGAGAAATAGTTATCATTATTTCAATATTGGGAATTGCTGGCACATTACCAAATTCATCGCATAAAAAGTATACTGGTCTTGGCAATTTACTAGCGCTGGTGTTATTTGCTGCAATAACTAAAAATTTATAAAGTTGGGAAATTAATAAAGTAACAAAAATATAATAATTTTGATTTTCATCAGGCACAACAATAAATAAAGCCGTTGGCTTATTAATAAATTCATTAAAATCTAAATCATTATTACAAGTAAGATTACGAATAAAGTTATTTTTAAAAATTGATAATGTTGTTGACATTGTCATTAAAATACTAGTTAGTGTTTTTGATCCTGATTGTAATATTTGATTTGCTGTTAATTTAGCAATACTTGTTTCAGGTAAAGCATCAAATCAATCGATCATATCATATTCTAAAGAAATTATAACTGCAACTGATGATAGATTAAATCTCGTAGCAGGTAAGTATGTTTCTAATAATTGTTCAATTGTTTGATTATTTTCGTTAATATCATCAGCAATTAAAATTTCAGTTTTTTCTAATATTCCTAAAATAATAGCTTCAGTAATTAACGCGCCACTATCATTTCAAAATGGATCAGTTTGATTTTTATTAACAAATAATGTTTTAGTTAAATCTTGAATATCAGATTGAATTAAAACTTTTAAATGTAATTTTTCTTGTTCATCATTAGTTAATAGGAATAATTTAAATTGATTGTAAATCATTTGTAAAGGATTTCAAGCAATACTTCCTTTAATATTTCGTAAATTAAGAACTTTGACATTATAACCTTGATTTTGCAAAAATTTTCCTTGAATTTGATATAGTTCGCCCTTAACATCGGTCAGAACCATACTAGGTTTAGTTTGACTTTTTCCATTAATATGAATTGTTGGTAAAACTAGTCCTTGAGTTTTACCACTACCTGTACCACCAATGATTAAGCTGTGAGTATTAGTTCTAAGATTATAAAATACTGTATTTCCAGTTTTTTTACTATTAACAACAAAACCATGATTATTATTTTTATTATCGATACTAGTAACTAAAGGATACAATTTATTTATTTCATTCTTACTTAATCAATTAGCATTACCAAAATTTTTATATTTTGTTGCTTTTAGTTTTGGTTCAAATTTTTGAGCAAAGCAGATATAATAAATAAAATAAAAATATATTACTATACTTAATAAAAGTGCTAATAATCAATAATAGAAAATACCAAAAACATTTTTTCAATATTTTATTAAATCAAAAATAATACCATTTTTACTAAAAGTAATAAACATTCCAATAATTGTTGCTAAGATAAAAAATAAAATTGGAATAATAATTAATCCAAGTAAAACTGGTTTTTTATAATGATTATTTTTCATTGTTATTCTCCTATTTTTAAATCTTGATTTTTTTAATAAAGTAATTGAAATTAAAAAATGAGTTCAATTTTTGATTGAACTCATAGTAATAAGTAAATTTATTTTAAATTTCAAATTCTTTTTTATCAATTGCTGATTTTTCTCGTTGTTTTTTCTCTAAAGGTAACAAGATATCTTTGAATTTTATAACTTCTTTTTTTAAAGAGTCATTTTCTTTTTTTAAGCGTGATGAATAAAATTTGGAAAATTGTCTTTCATTCGTTAAATGTTTAATATCTTTTTTTAAATTTTCTTTTTCAGATTTTAATTCTGCTTGTTTTTTTAATATTGCTTCGTTTTTATCATCAAAAGATATTTCTTTTCCCATTAAAGTACTAATTTGTCGATTATAGTATTCCTTGATTGGTTTCATTTTTCGATTTGTTTTTGTTAAATTCTTATTTTTTTGCTTTGCAGAATGAAGCTGTTTACTTAAATTTAGTTGTTCTTTATTTAAAGTTTTACATTCTTCTATTAATTCATGATTTTTTGTTGGTGCTTTTTGATTAGAAGATATTTCTTTTTTCAAATTAATATTATTATTTTCTTTAATTGAAGCAATTAAAGCACTAATATTTTGATTTTCATATTTTAGTTGTGCTGTTTTTTCATCTAAATCTTTATTTTCCATTTTTAGATTTAAGTTTGTTTCTAATAAGTTTAGAAGTTCTTGATCAAAAGGTTGATTGCTTTTTATTTTATTCGATAAAAATTCAGTTAGTTTTTTCTTAACATCAATTTCTTTTTGTAAATTTTGATTTTCATTTTTTAATTTTTCATTTTCTTTTGTTATTTTTTCTGTTTTAATTGTGATTTTTTTGTTTATTGCTTTTAATTGTTGATTTTCTTCTTTTAACATAAGTGTGTATTCATCTTTTGGCATTTCTTTATTTTCTTCCTTTCTTATTTATCGTTCTGGACCGTATTCTTCTTCTATTTTTCTTAATTTTTCTTCTCGTTTTTTGTTTGTTTCTTCTTTTTCTCGTCTTTGTCTTTCTTCATAGTCTGGTCATCCTTGCTCTGTTAGTTCATCGTATAAGGCTAGCAATCTTCTTTCTTCTATTTCTTCTTGTTCTCTTTGTTCTTCTCTTATTCTTCTTTCTCTTGCTTGTCTTTGTTCTTGTTCTATTCTTTGTAAGTCTAATGAATCTGGCATTAGTTAGCACCTTCTTTCTGGTTTAAATAAACGTTAATAAATTAATTTATTAGTCTTCAAATTCTTGATTAGTTTTATTTATCTTTTTTGTTCTTATCTTTGGTTTTCATATTGTTCTCTTAATTGTCTTAGTTTTTCCTCTTGTTCTCTTTTTGTTCTTCTTTCTTCTTGTTCTTTTCAATCTTTTCTTAAAGATCTTATTCTTACGCTTCTTTTTGCTTCTCTAATCTTATTTTCTCTGTCTTTTCTTTCTTGCTCTTTTTGTTCTCTTATTGCTGTTTCTATTTGATGATCGTTCATTTCTAATATTTCTTGATCAATTACTTTTGTTATTTTTTCTTTTTTTTCATCATCTTTTTCGCTTGACATTTTTTGACTCCTTTTTAATTATGTTTTTCTTTTTTAAAATAAATGTTAGTAGATTAATTTATTAGTCTTCAAATTTTGGATTAGTTTTTTGTTTTTATTATTTACCTTTCTTTTTCTTGTTGAGCTACTTTTTCTCTAATTTTTCTTTCTATTTCTAATGATTTTCTTTCTGTTTCAATTCTTTTTTGTCATTCTTCTCTTTCTCGTATTGCTGCTTTTTCCAGAATTTTTCTTTCTTGCTCTTTTTGTTTTGCTTCTGCTATTTTTCTTTCTTTTTCTGTAGGTATTCTTTTTGTTTCTTTTTGACGTTTTTCCCTTTTATATTTTTCGTATCGTTGTATATACTTTTCTTGTCTTTCTCTTTGGCTTTTTGCTCTTGCTTCTTTTTCTGCTTCTATATCTTGTCTTACTTTTTCTTCTCTTTGCTGTTTTTCAATTTTGTTGTAGTTTATATTTCTTCCGTTTGACATTGTTTAACTCTTCTTTTCATTGTTTTTTATATTCTTTTTGTTAACGTTCTCATCGATTTCGTTCGTCTCTTTGTCTTTTTGCTCTTTTTTCTCTTGCTTCTTTTATTTGTCTATTTGTTTCCTCTATTCGTTTGTTTATCTCTTCTGTTCGTCTTTTTGCTTCTTCTCTTAGTTTGCTTGCTTCTTCTCTTGAAAGTCTTTCTATTTTTTGTTTTGTTTTTTCGTCTGGCATTGCTTAATTCCTCTTTTCATTATTTTTTTTAAAACGCTAATAAATTATTTTATTAGCGTTCAAATTCTTGATTAGTTTTTTGTTATTTATCTTTCTATATTTCTTCTTGCTTCTTTTTCTCGTCTAGCTGCTGCTTCCATAATTTTTCTTTCTTTTTCTCTTTGTTCTCTTTGTTGTTCTCTTTGATATTGTTCTTTTTTTTGCTGTTCTCTTGCTTGTTTTTCTTTTTGAATTCTTTCTTTTTGTTGTCGTACTGCTTCTTCTCTTCGTTGTCTTGCTTCTTCTGTAGTTTTTCTTAATTCTTCTTTTTGACGTCTTTTAATTTCGTCGTAGTTTTTATCTCTTCCATTTGACATTGCTTAATTCCTCTTTTCATTCGTTTTAAAAATAAAAACGCTAATAAAGTAATTTATTAGCGTTTAGATTTATGTTAATTTTTCTTTTTTATCGTTGTCCGTGTTGTCTTTGTTCTCGTTCTCGTCTTTGTCGTTCTTGTTCTCTTTGTTGTTCTCTTTGACGTCTTTGTCTTTCTTGTTCTCTTTGTTGTTCTCTTTCTCTTTGTTGTCTATTTCATTCTTCGTGTTGATCATTAAGACTTCTATTTCCGTTATTTCACATTGTTTAATACCTCTTTTCTTTTGTGTTAATTTTTATTAATTTAAGTTATCTTTAAATTTGAATTCTTTTCATTCAAATTTGGATTTTTTTGTTGTTTTTTCAATTTTTATAATTTTTTTCATGAATTTAATTATTTTTATTTTTGATTTCATATAAATTTCAAGTCGAGAACTAGGAAAAATTCATTCTTTTTATTATTTTATTGAAGAATTTTTTTGTTTTTTACGCCTGACATAATTCTCTTTAGCAGTTCTGTTTTGATCTTTTTTTGGTTCTGGCATTAACTGATATCTTCTTTCTATTTTTATGATGAACTTTAATAAATTAATTTATTAAAGTTGAAATGTTATATTAACTTTTTTATCTTTGTCGATCGTCTTTTTCTCTTTTTCTTCTTTCTTGATTTATTTCTCGATTTTGTCTTTGTCTTTCTGCTCTTTCTTGTTCTTGTCTTTGTATTTCTCTGTCGTATTTTTCTGCTTTTTCTCTTTCTTGTTGGATTTTGCTTTCTTTTTGTTTTTCTCTTTCTCATAAATTTGGCATTGTTTGGTTCCTCTTTTCATTAGTTTTAAAAATAAAAACGCTAATAAATTACTTTATTAGCGTTCAAATTCTGAATTAATTTTTTCTTTTGTTTGTTTTAATTTTTGATTTTCCTGGATTAACTCATATTTTCTTTTTAATTGTGCTATTACTGCTTCTAATTCTTGCTTTTCATTGAGTAAAGTTCGATAGTTTTTAACCACAATTTGATTTTCATTTTTTAATTTTTCATTTTCTTTAATTAAAGAAAGGTTCATTTTATTTCATTCATCACTTTTTTCATTAATTAATTCAGCTTTTTTACGAATGTTTTCCATTTTTTCTTCTAAATTAAATGCTTTTAATGATTTGAAAAATTCTTCTTTTGATTGAATAGAATGATTTTTGTTATCTTGATTTTGATTTTCTGGTTTAATATTGATAAGTTCTATCTCTTCATACGATGTTGGATTTTGGATTTCAGATTTATTAGTATTTTTTGGCATATTTTCCTCCTTATTTTTATCTTAATTAAAATTGAGTTTTCATAAATATGAACTTAATTTTTAATATAGTACTTCGTATTCTGATTCAGTTTTTTCTAATTGCTTTTCTTTTTGATTTTCGAATTCAATTTGTTTTTCATAATATTCTTTAATTTTTTTAAGTTCTTCATTTTTATCTTTTGCATTTTCATTTACTTCTTTTCAACTAGGAATTACTGATTTGCTCAAATATTGATTTTCTTTAACTAAAAATTGATTTATTTCACGATTGAGTTCTTCTCCTTTTTTTAAAAAATCACTTGTTTCAGTAAGAAATTCTTGTTCTTGTTCTAAAAATTTGTTTTTTAAAACATTATAATTTTTAATTTTTTTATCTTGATCAGTTTTTGATTTAAAAATTCTTTTTAAGGATTTGGAAAAATCACCTTCTTTTTTTAAATTAAGATGTTCTTGATATAAGATTCCAGTTGTTTCCTTCAAATATAAATATTTTCGATTTAAAATTTCTTCTTTTCGATCTAATTCGTTAGATTTTTGATATAAATTATCATCATTTATTTTCGGCATATTTGTTTCTCTTTCTATTTTTTAAAAAATTGCTTGTTCTGTTTTATTAGCTTCAATAGTAATACAATGTCGTTCATACCCTGAAACAACAAGTAATGCTTCGCCTTTACCAGCTCGGGCAATGTAATCTCTTTCTGTTGCAGTTAATCCTCCATAACTTTTGTATAAAGTAGCAACATCTTCTAAATCTTGCGGTGCTAGATTTAAAATTAAAGAATATTGCGTATTATTAATCATTGCTGTTGTTTTCTTTTTGATTTCTTCAGTTCCAGTAAAATCATTTAAATTTTGTGTTGTAATAATAATTGCTCCTTGATATTTTCTAATTCTTTTGACCATTTGATACATAAAATTCAAAGCAACTGGATTATCTTTATCAATTGCCAAGTGTGCTTCGTCAACAATAATAACGATTTCATTTTCATTTCTAAATCTATTATGTTTAACTTCAGCCTTTATTGTTGCTAGTACTAAATGTAATTGGGCTGCTGTTACTTTAGCTTCATCTTGTTCAAATAAAGTTAAGACATCATAAACAACTAATTGGTTAGTAAAAACTAAAGTTGTGTGACCATTTCATAAGTTTTCATATTTACCATCATTTAAAAAATCTGTTCCAATAACATCAATAAATTCTTTTAAAAGTAAGTTTGAATTGTCTTTGTCTTCTGCAATTAAAAGATTATAAAAATCAGTCATTGTTGGAAATTGATTATTATTTAATTTGTTAACATTAACTTGATTAGTTATATTTCATTTTTGATACAATTTTTTTAAATATTTAATTAATAAATTAAATTCTCGATCATTAAAATCAGAGTATAAAGTTTTAAATCATTGTGTTAATAAACGTAAATGATTAGAAACAGGAGCAGAATTTTCTTCATCCATTAGTGTTTCAATATTATTGTGATTTTTTTCTTTATTATCTGAAACATCTTTAAAGTTATTATCTAATACTTGTAATGGATTGATTTTACCAACTGAAGCATCACCAGTATCAATTCATTGACCATCATAGTAATTACATAAATTTTTATATTCTCTTTCAGGATCAATTACAATTACATTTCTTCCCATATTCAGATGAAATGCAATCATTTTCTTTGTTGTAAATGATTTACCTGATCCACTTGTACCAATAATAATTTGATTATGATTTTTTCTTTCATGATTTAATTTAAAAGGATCAAATAAGATTGCATTAGAAATATTACTTTGTCCAAGATACATGCCTTTTTCATCATTTAAACCACTAGCCATAAATGGAAAAGAAGCAGCAAGTGTGGCACAAGGCATTTCACGACCAATTTTCAAAATTAGAGGATCATAATTTTTGGGTAGAAAAGCATTAAAAGCATCTAATTGTCGAAAATGCAAAGGATTAACTTTCATGTCTAGTTCTCTTAAAGCTTTTTTTAATCTTATTTGTGATTGTTTTAATACTTTAGCACTAGTGCCATAGTTTAAAAATAAAATGTTAACATTTTTAATAACTTCACTAGAACCGTTAATATCTTCTACTAATTGTTGATAAGCACTAAGTTCATATTCGTTTTCACTACGATTAATATGAGATTTAGTCATAAATTGTTTAGTGAAAGCATTATTAATTGCTTTGTTTAAAGCAATTTTCATTTTTTGATCATCAACTGGATTAATGTTTCAAATTATTGTTTGTTCATTACATGCTAAGACAGCACCTCATAAATCAATAGCCAATAATGGATAATCATAAATTCCATTAATTGAATAATAAAGTTTATCAGCGATGAAATGTGTTTTATGTAAATTGAATTCTTGAAAAGATAATAAATTACTAAGGTTTGCTTTATTTTTTTCAAATTCTTCTTTAGTTATGAGATTAGCATAAGGATTTCAAATTAATTGTAAGGTTTGAACTATTTCAAGATTGCTTAATCATTCACAAATAAAATTTCCATTGACTAATTTATTTTCTAAGAGTGTCATATTTTCTAATAACTCTTCTTCATTATTACCATAAACAAAAATATAAAAATATTTCTTGGTTTTAATACCTTCATCAGTAATTATTAAATCTTTTTCTAAAGTTGTAATTAAACTTTTAATTTGTTTTTTTCTTGCTAAAAAACCAACTTCTGTTAATTTCTGATTTTCATAATCACTTTTAAGTTTTAGTAATTTATCTTGATAATATTTAATTGTTTTTTTAAATTCTAATGGTTTGTCTAATTTTAAAAAAGTCATCGGAAAGTTAGTAAATTTTAATGCATCTTGTAAATCTTGTAATCGTAATTGTTGTTCACTAGGATTTAATAAAGTAATATCAAAACCTTTAACGTTAATAGCGCCAATTAATTTTTTTTTACCATTAAATTTTTCAGATTGAACAAAATATTCACCTATAGCTTTATCATAAGCTACTAATAAACTAGTATCATTACTATTATTTTTTTTATATATTTTAACCATTGATCAATGAGTAAATAGTAAGATAATTGCATTTCATCCTTTAATTCCAGGCTGTACTTGAATAATTAAAGGAAAAACAAAGATGCTTAATAAAACAATACCTAAAATTTTTGCTCAATTTTTTAATGGTAATCCAAAAATAAACATGCCACTCAAAGAAATTCATCCAAGAATAATTAAAAAATCAATTAAGCTAATGTTTCGCCAAATTGTTAGTTTGCTTTTATTAATTGATTTTGGAATTAGATTTTTCATCAAAATTGTCCTTTCTCTTAATTTTCATCATCTTTTTTGCTTTTTTTATTTTAGTTTGATATTTTTTAATTTTCTTTTGCATTTTAATAATATTTTTTTCTTGTCGTGAAGGTTTTAGTACTGTATTTTCTTCACTTTTTTTGTTTTTATTTTTATTTACCGAATAATAAGAATTTTTACCATTTTTGTTTTTTTTAACTCCAATCCCCTTTTTAAATCGAGATTTCAAAACAATAATGATTAATAAAAAACTAATTGTTAATGTTGATATAGTTGTCATAAGGATTAAGTTTTGGTTTTTCTTTTTTGGTAATGATTTATTTAATTTCAATGTTGATGATTCTAAATTTGTATTACTTATTGTTTTTGTTTTATTTTGTCAAGCAATATTAATTAGTAGATTATAGTTGTAATTTTCATTTGTTATTAAAAAATGGTTTAAAGTAGAATTATTAATTGGTTCATTATTAGTTTTAAAATTATTTTCTTTTATTTCAATTTGTGATTGATTAGCGATTTTAACATTGCTAATGCTACAAACCAAAATTAAAGTACTTGATAGTAATTGTCAAATTTTATTCATGGTTATTTCCTTTGTTTATTTTTAAGAAAATAATGAAAGAAATAATGATGCAACTAAAATGAAAATACTAAGACAAATAAAAATGGCATAAATTAAAATTCGACGCCATTTTTTATTTGCAATTGGTTCTGCTAGATTAGTTTTTTTGATTTTCTTAAGTTTTCTTAATTTTAATAAACAAAATAAAAATCCGGCAAATGAAATCGTAGCCAGAATACTTAACATTGTTACCATTATTTCCTCCTCTATTATATTTAATTAATTTTTATTTCTTTTTGTTTTAGGTTGATATTTTTTAATTTTATTATTCATTTTAATAATGTGTTTTTCTTGTAGCGAAAGTTCTTTTGCTTTATTTTCTTGTTTTATTTTATTAATATTTCTATTTGCTAAAGGATTTGGTTTTATTGATATTTTACGATTTTCAATTGTTTTAATATTTGGTATTTTAGAACTTGTCTTAATTGCTTTTTTATTATTTAACTTTTTAACTGTTCTTGCAGTTACATTACCAAGTGAATTACCAAATTCATTTATTGATTTTCCAGCTAAACCAACAATTCCTGATCTTGAAGCCATTGATTTAGTTGCACTATGAAAGGGATTAAGATTCATTTTTGGTATTTCTCATCTTGATTCACTAGAATTATCACTATTATCAGAAGCATCAGAATTATTATCGGAATTGTTTTTAAAGTTTTTATTAACTTCGTTGATTTGCTTTAACCCTTTTTTAGCAATTTTAAATGGTTTAGCAATTAGTTTACCAACTCCTAGAGCCATGAAACCACCTCTTAAAGTTGATTGAAATGACGCTCTTCCTTCTCTAATTCCAACTCCTTCACCAATAAATCCAGCGACCATATCACTAAATCCTAATGTAGCTAGCCCTCCGGCACATAAAAATAAAACAATAAATAATTGTTTAGCAAAATCACTAGCATCTAAACCTTCTAATCCGGATTTTAATAAAATTTGAATTGCTGACATATAAATGTAATAACTAATTAATGTTGCACTTGATGCTAAAAATTTTGCTATGACCATATCTTTTCAAGTAAATGCTGCTCGACCATTATCAATCACCATCACAATCATAACTAATGGACTAATAATAAAGAGAAAAAATAATTCAATAACTTTTTGAATTAAAGTAATTCCAATAATCGCAATAGCAAATAACATGAATCATGTTCCAAAGATTTGAACTATTAAATTATAGCTTCGAATATTGCCTGGAGGACCATAATCGCTTGGGACGCCATTAGCTGTTCCATTTCAATATTTATCACCAATATGTCATAAATAATCAGCAATATTATTATGATTTCCAAAATTATTTATTATTGTATTAGCAAAATTTTGAATAATAAAGTTAGCAATAAAAAAGAAAATTGGAATTAGAAACATAAAAATAAAGGCTTTAACACCATTTTGAATTGCAAGAACAAATTTTGTTTTTGTTTCAGTTGCTTCTTGGAATATTAATATAATCATTTGAATCGTAAAAATTAAAGCAAAAAGACAAATAGCAACGATTACAAATCAGAAAAATTGCGTTGGAATTTTATCTCAACTAAAATCTTTTGCTGAGCCAAATAAGAGATCATTAATAATTCCACCAGTTAAATATTCTAAGACTTTAGTAAATGCTGCAATTAAATTTAATGGTCCTTGAATAAAAATAAATCAAAATAAGTTTAAAAGAGCAGTAACAATTGCATCAAGAATTGGTTGAAAAATTCAATCAAAAAGTCCTTGAAAAGTTGAAATATGCATTTTTTTCTAAATTCTTTCAATAAAAAAAGTATTTAAGTTAAGATTAACCGCTAATACTTAATCCTGAATGTTTAACAATTTGAATAATTACATTAGATAAGCCAATAACAACTAAAGTTCCAATAATAGCAATAACTGGTCATTTTAAAGAACTTAGATAAATCGCTCTTGTATCTGGTTCATCGGAATTACGAATAACACTTCATCAAATTCAAATTGCTTTGATAGTAGCAAATATTACTTCTAAAACTACCAAGACACCTAATGATGCATTAACTCATATATTTACTGTACTGATTACACCGTTAAAATCAGGTGTATCTGCTAATATTGATATTTTTGATAAAATAAATTGTAACATTTATTTTTCCCCCTCTGCTTTAAGGTTTTCAAAGAATTCTTTAATTTCTCTTGCTTCTTCAATTTTTGTTTTAATATCTTTTAAAGTTGATTCAGGATAATCATCAGGATATTTTTCTTTAATTTTTAATAGTTCTTGCAAATTTTTAATTTTTTCTTTAAAGATATCAATTCCTTGACAAACCTGTTTAGAAGTAAACTCATCATCTTTTTTATTCAATAATAAAATTTGATATTGATATTCATTAATTTGATCTTGATTAGTGTATAAATCAATTGAAACTAAATCAATCATAATTTGAAATGCTTCATCACTAATATCTTCGTTTTCATTTTTATCTCATTCTTCTTGAATCTCTTTAATTGATTGTTGATAAGTAGCTACAGCTTTTTGTTTTTCATTAATTAATGTTTCATAATATTTAATATCTTTAGTTGGAGGTGGCGATGGTGTTATTTCTGGATTATTATTATCACCATGATTATCAGCTAGGGGATTATAACAAGCAATGACAGAAAGACCAAACCCACTAATTAATATTGTTTGAGCAAATAAACTTAAAATTTTTTTCATTATTTCCTCCTTTTAATTTTTAACTTGACCGGTTAGAATAATATTATTGTTAATTGTGACTCATCGAATTACAAAATGATTATTTGAACAAATAAAATAAAGATGCCAACGAATTTTGTTAATTTGTTTGGCATCTTGATAGATTAGTTTTTTATTACATTTTACTTGTTTAATTTTTTGATAATTATCAGCGGCACAATAGTTATATATTTTATTAGCATAAGATAATTTTTGATTTTTGATCGGCAAATATTTTTTAATAATTTCGTTAATTGACATATTTTACCTCCCAATTAAGTTTTTAAAATAAATATTTATTGTCCTTTTGAGACTATAGCACTTTGATGCTAGTATTGTTTTTGGTTAGGGTTACTAGCCCCTTAAATTCATTAATGTACCAATAATTAATGAATGATTAAAATCAATATTAAGTTAAGTAAATAAGTGAATTGAAAAGGCTAACAGATTTTCTTTTTGATTTTTGAAGTGCTTGGAGTAAGAAAGAGACTTTTATGTTTAAATGAAAGGTAGGTAACATAAAATTTTTTTCAAAAAGGAATTGTTAGGAGCAATCCGGAAATATTTTTATTCAGTCTTTTAAATTTAATAAATTGACAGTGATATCAATTAATACTATAATTATTAAGTATTTTAGGTGAAAAAAATGAGCGAAAGTGAAAAAGTAATTTTAATTTGTACTGTATGTTTAAATCGTAATTATCAAACATACAAAAATAAGTTAAATCATACAAAAAGATTAGAAATCAAAAAGTTTTGTCCTCATTGTAAAAAGCATACCTTGCATAAAGAATCAAGATAGGAGGCTTACAGTGGCAAAAAAAGTAAAACGTTCAACAGAAAAAAAAGTAAAAGTTGAAAAGCAACATATTAATCGTGAAAAAGTTGAATTGTTAAAAAATAAATTTAATATTTTCCGCAAAGTTAAGCCTTTAAAATTTAGAAATTCTAAACCTAGTCAAGATAAATTTGATCCGCGAAATATTGATGACAATAAAATAATTGATATGAATGCAATTTGAGAAAAATCAAAAAAAGAACGAACAGCAGAAGAAAAATATTACTATAGAAGCGAAGTAAGAACTTATCATAAATATTTCTTCTTGTATTTATCAAGAGAAGTAAGAAGAATTAGATGAACACCAAGAAAAGATTTAAATAAGAAATTTTGAATTACAGTTTTATTTATTGCTTTTTTTGCCGGTTTGTTTGAAATTCTAAATTTAATTTTGGCTAATTTATTCCGATTAGCTAGAATTACTTAATTAAAAAATGGAGATGTTTTACAATTATGAATAAAAAAAATGAACACGATATCAAAAATGTAAATGATAATGAGAATCAAACAACAAGTCAAGCAAGTAATGCACAATGATATGTTATTAATTGTAATAAAGGGCATGAAAGACGAGTTTATGAAGATTTAAAACAAAAAATTGAAACTTTAAATTTGAAAGATAAAATTTTTGATATTAAAATTGTTGAAGAAACTATTACTAATAAAGATAAAAAGCCCGAAATAAAAAATGCTTTTCCAGGATATATTTTTATTAATATGATTATGACTGACGAAACTTGATATGATGTTCGTAATACTCCAGGTGTAACTGGATTTATTGGTTCTAGTGGTCGTGGAATTAAACCACTGCCATTATCTGAAAAAGAAGTTAATACAATGTTACATCGTGATAATAAACAACCTAAAAAAGAATCAGTTGTTAAAAAAGATAAAAGTGATGAGCGAGATTTTCAATTGAATGATTATGTTCATATTATTTCAGGTGCTTTAAAAGGACATGAAGGACAAGTTTCACAATTAGATGATGATAAAGGTGTAGCTACTGTTAATATTGATTTCTTTGGTCGTTCTACTCCAGTTAAAGTAGAATATGTTGCTTGTAAAAAAATTGGATCTTAAATTGAATATAATTTATTTATCGACTTTTTAACTTATAGTTAAAAAGTTTTTTATTTTTTATTTTTTTATATTATAAAAATAACGATAGACTATTAAATTTGGTAGATAGTTTTATAATTTTATAAACCTTAAATTCTCTTAAATTATAAATCTAATTATTTTTTTGTCATGCAATATGCAAATTAGAGTTTCATTGTTCAACAAAAATTTCTTTAAATAAATCAATAATATTAATTTTATTAACACTAGCAAAATGTAAAGTTAAAATTTTTAGATAAATTTCTTTACTAAATGCTTTTGAACCATACCCTAATAATCACTTAACATGATGAGAAATTGTACTTTCAATACTACAACCAATATTAAAATCATATTTTTGATTACTAATTCCTTGATTTCGTTCATTATGTTGTAAATAATATTTTAATTCTTTTAATTTTGTGATTTTATATTGATCATTAAATCAAGGTTTTGATAGAATTTTAATCATTTCCTGATACTTTCCATTAAAAAATGCTACTCGCAAGTTTTCATAAACTGGTTGCATTAATTTATTATTAGGATTGAATAATTGTCTTAGTTTTCGAATCATATGAAAACGATCAAGAAGATAAATGCTATTAGGTCAATATTTTTGACAATTTCTAATTCATGATGCACCGTCACCACTAATAATTATTTTGATTTTATCAATATTGTTATAAAAAGTTTTGGCAAGATTTTGAATTTTTTCAAACATTAATTGATTGTCATAATATTGATTCTTTTTATTTAAAAACATAAATATTCTTGAATTTTTTAAGATTTTTTTATTCGGTCTTGATTTTTCTAAATCGTAGCCAGTGTGAAATAAAATTACTCGGATTCGGTATTGTTGTTTTTTATTATTTTCTTTTAAATTTAAAAAAGTATCATCAATGTTGACATATAAATATTGATCTAATTTAATTGGCTTAACTTTTTTCATTGTAATTTCTTCTAATGAATCAAGTTTAATTCGATTAATGATATTAGTAATTGTGTTAGTTGTAATATTTAAGTGTGGAAAACAATCGGAAATATCTTGATAGCGTTTTCCTTTAGCAATTAATGATAGGATTTTAATTTGCAAATGTGTTGTAATTCTTTGATATTTTTTAATCCCCAGTGCAATGTCAGAAAGATAAACAAAACGATAACCAGTTTTATTTCAGATTAAATAACGATGTCTTTTATATGTTAATTTACCAAAAATAGTTATTAATGTTCTTTGTCTTGTTCCATGTGGTATATAGCCATTTTCTTTTCTTCATTTTGAGTTAAAAATTTCTTTATCTTTATTTTCATATTCTTGTTTTAAACTTAGTAATGCATAATTAAAAATATTTTGATTTTTTCTTTCATAAAAATTAAGATGATTTTCAAGTATTGAATGCATTGCGTTCCCCTCTTTTTCTAAATCGATTTAGATACATATAAGTATAATTTAGCAATAATATAAAAGGCACTATTTTTTAATAGTGCCTTTTATTTAGTTTTATTATGATTGCAATTCTTCTAATTTATATATTTTTAGCCGAGATTATTCATTACCCTCACTTCTGAAAGTCATAAAAACACCATTACTGCCAGCACCAATTTTCTTTAAAGTCTTCATAATCATCAGATAGAACTTGGATAGTTGTTCTTATTTGACTGTCAGCTTCTTAATTTTTATAAATTTCAAGACATTAATTGGTTTTATTAATCATAGTACAAGAAAATATATTTTTTCTTTAATAAATTATTTCCTAAATTTACAAAATTTAATATCTTATTTTTTATGAAGTTATTTTAAATTTAAGATTAATTAGTCTCCTAATTATTAATGTTAGTTAATAGGACATTATTAAAAATAGTGTTTTTAGTTAATTTGTTGATTATATATTGATATTTTTATTTTTGAATTCATTTAATAATAATTTTTCTTCTTCTGCTCTTGCTGCTGAAAACGATCCATCAGGGTCGTACTGTCATAATTGTGATTTTACAAGTACAAAACCATAACTTGTTGCAGGATCACTTGTATTATCTGTAAAATTAAGGGCTCCAAGAGTACTAGTAGGTATTCAACTTATTTGATAGTCATTATTTGTTCCAATATCAAAAGACGGATTAGAAACTGCTGTAGGAAAATTTGAAAGGAAATGACTTAATAATATTGGTCTATTTGCTATCTGATTATATTTAACTCAACCATCAGGCATTGTTGTTACTGATAAAGGCATGTATTTATATTCTCCTGGAATGTAAGGAGATATTGTTAAATCTCCACTTCCTAGTAAACTTTGACTGTTAATTGTTTTGATGTTTTGAGTATCTCCAGTATCTACTAGTGTGTCTTGTTTATTTGTTACTAATTCATTGATAGCACCGACAACAGTTTGGTCTGTAGTTGTTAAAGTTGTATCAGTTTGATCTTGTTTAGCATTAATTTGATCAAATGTAAGATAAGCACTTGTCCCTCTTTTTGTTAGTGCTTTAACGAAAATTCCTACTGTTGTTGCATCAATAGAACTAGCATCAAAATTGACTTGATTATTTAAAGCATTAACTTTAGTACCAATATTAGTATTTAATTCATTAATTCCGCCAACGATAGTTTTGTTTGTAGTTGTTAAAGTGTTGTCTGTGATGTTTTGTTTTAGGGCATCTTGTGTATCAACGTAAGTTGTGTCAGCTTTTGTGCTGATTGAGTTTGTGATTGTTGTGTCTTGTTGGTCGACATAACTTTTACTTGTTAGTGAGTTATCACTGGCAGCAGTTCAGTCTAGGTTTGTTGCTTTGTATTGTACGAAGTTATTATTTTCATTGTCGTAGATTTCAATGTTCTCTTCTAGGGGTGAACTTCCATCGACACTGATTTCTATGTCTCCAGTACCAAGTAGTGAAGTGCCGTTAATGGTTTTGATGTTTTGGTTGTCGCCATTATCAACTAGTGTGTCTTGTTTTGTAGCTATTGATGTTAGGTTTTCGTTAATGGCATTAATAATAGTTTTACTATTTGTATTTAAACCACTAAATGGTTTTACTGTTCCAATTGAATCACCTAAAGTAGAATAATTTGCATATAATAAGTTACCTGTTTGACCTAAAGATGAATCTGTTTTAATATACATATTATTATTACTATCAAGTTGAAGAGCATTTCCTGCACTTGGATTACCTGGATTAGTTCCAGTTGGAAAAGTTAATGTTCCTTGTTTGCCAGTTACTAATTCATTAATAGCTCCAACAATAGTTTTAGATGTTGTGTTTAAAGTACTATCATTTTGGTTTTGTTTAGTAGATATTTGACTATCAACATAGGTGAAAGAAGTTTTAGTTCCACTTAATTCGTTGATTGCTCCAACTACAGTTTTATCATCAGTGTTTAAAGTGTTGTCTGTGATGTTTTGTTTTAGGGCATCTTGTGAGTCAACGTAAGTTGTGTCAGCTTTTGTGCTGATTGAGTTTGTGATTGTTATGTCTTGTTGATCAACATAACTTTTACTTGTTAGTGTTTCGTCACTGGCAGCAGTTCAGTCTAGGTCTGTTGCTTTGTATTGTACGAAGTTATTATTTTCATTATCGTAGATTTCAATGTTATCTTCTAGGGGTGAACTTCCATCGACACTGATTTCTATGTCTCCAGTTCCGAGTAGTGAAGTGCCATTAATGGTTTTGATGTTTTGATTGCTTCCACTATCAACTAGTGTGTTTTGTTTGTTAGTTACTAATTCGTTAATTCCGCCAACAATGGTTTTAGTTGTTGTTGTTAGGGTGCTGTCATTAATATTTTGTTTTGTATTGATTGATGTTACATTTTCGTTGATTGCTCCGACAATGGTTTTGTTTGTAGTTGTTAAAGTGTTGTCTGTGATGTTTTGTTTTAGGGCATCTTGTGAGTCAACATAAGTTGTGTCAGCTTTTGTGCTGATTGAGTTTGTGATTGTTGTGTCTTGTTGATCGACATAACTTTTACTTGTTAGTGAGTCATCACTGGCAGTAGTTCAGTCTAGGTTTGTTGCTTTGTATTGAACAAAGTTGTTATCTTCATTGTCGTAGATTTCAATGTTATCTTCTAGGGGTGAACTTCCATCGACACTGATTTCTATGTCTCCAGTGCCAAGTAGTGAAGTGCCATTGATAGTTTTGATGTTTTGGTTGTCGCCATTATCAACTAGTGTGTCTTGTTTGTTAGTTACTAATTCGTTAATTCCGCCAACAATGGTTTTGCTTGTAGTTGTTAAAGTGTTGTCTGTGATGTTTTGTTTTAGGGCATCTTGTGAGTCAACGTAAGTTGTGTCAGCTTTTGCGCTGATTGAGTTTGTGATTGTTGTGTCTTGTTGATCGACATAGTTTTTACTTGTTAGTGAGTCATCACTGGCGGCAGTTCAGTCTAGGTTTGTTGTTTTGTATTGTACGAAGTTGTTGTCTTCATTGTCGTAGATTTCAATGTTATCTTCTAGGGGTGAACTTCCATCGACACTGATTTCTATGTCTCCAGTACCAAGTAGTGAAGTACCGTTAATTGTTTTGATGTTTTGACTGCTTCCATTATCAACTAGTGTGTTTTGTTTGCTAGTCACTAATTCATTAATTCCACCAACAATGGTTTTGTTTGTAGTTGTTAAAGTGTTGTCAGTGATGTTTTGTTTTAAGGCATCTTGTGTATCAACGTAAGTTGTGTCAGCTTTTGTGCTGATTGAGTTTGTGATTGTTGTGTCTTGTTGATCAACATAGTTTTTACTTGTTAGTGAGTCATCACTGGCGGCAGTTCAGTCTAGGTTTGTTGTTTTGTATTGTACGAAGTTGTTATCTTCATTGTCGTAGATTTCAATGTTATCTTCTAGGGGTGAACTTCCATCGACACTGATTTCTATGTCTCCAGTTCCGAGTAGTGAAGTGCCGTTGATGGTTTTGATGTTTTGAGTATCTCCAGTATCTACTAAAGTATCTTGTTTGTTAGTTACTAATTCGTTAATTCCACCAACAATGGTTTTGTTTGTAGTATTTAGTGTATTGTCAGTTTGGTTTTGTTTGGTTCCGATTGATGTTAGGTTTTCGTTGATTGCTCCGACAATGGTTTTGTTTGTAGTTGTTAAAGTGTTGTCAGTGATGTTTTGTTTTAGGGCATCTTGTGTATCAACGTAAGTTGTGTCAGCTTTTGTGCTGATTGAGTTTGTGATTGTTGTGTCTTGTTGGTCGACATAGCTTTTACTTGTTAGTGAGTTATCACTGGCAGCAGTTCAGTCTAGGTTTGTTGTTTTGTATTGTACGAAGTTGTTCTCTTCATTGTCGTAGATTTCAATGTTATCTTCTAGGGGTGAACTTCCATCGACACTGATTTCTATGTCTCCAGTTCCGAGTAGTGAAGTGCCGTTGATGGTTTTGATGTTTTGAGTATCTCCAGTATCTACTAAAGTATCTTGTTTATTTGTTACTAATTCGTTAATTCCACCAACAATGGTTTTGTTTGTAGTTGTTAAAGTGTTGTCAGTGATGTTTTGTTTTAGGGCATCTTGTGTATCAACGTAAGTTGTGTCAGCTTTTGTGCTGATTGAGTTTGTGATTGTTGTGTCTTGTTGGTCGACATAGCTTTTACTTGTTAGTGAGTTATCACTGGCAGCAGTTCAGTCTAGGTTTGTTGTTTTGTATTGTACGAAGTTGTTCTCTTCATTGTCGTAGATTTCAATGTTGTTGTCTAGGTCTGTGCTTCCACCTTCAATAGTGATGTCGCCTGTTCCAAGTAGTGAAGTGCCATTGATGGTTTTGATGTTTTGGTTATCACCATTGTCTATTAAAGTATTTTGTTTTGTACTAATTGATGTTAAATTTTCATTAATAGCTCCAACGATAGTTTTGTTTGTAGTTGTTAAAGTGTTGTCAGTGATGTTTTGTTTTAGGGCATCTTGTGTATCAACGTAAGTTGTGTCAGCTTTTGTACTAATTGAGTTTGTGATTGTTGTGTCTTGTTGATCAACATAACTTTTACTTGTTAGTGTTTCGTCACTGGCAGCAGTTCAGTCTAGGTCTGTTGCTTTGTATTGGACAAAGTTGTTATCTTCATTGTCGTAGATTTCAATGTTGTTATCTAATTCTGTGCTGCCACTGCCACCTTCAATAGTGATGTCGCCTGTTCCAAGAATTGATTGACTATTAATTGTTTTGATGTTTTGATTGCTTCCATTATCAACTAGTGTGTCTTGTTTGCTAGTCATTAATTCATTAATTCCACCAACGATAGTTTTGTTTGTAGTTGTTAAAGTGTTGTCAGTGATGTTTTGTTTTAGGGCATCTTGTGTATCAACATAATCTTTTGAAACACCACCACTGCCACCACCATTTTCTTTAAAGTCTTCGTAATCATCAGATAGTACTTGGATAGTTGTTCTTATTTGACTATCAGCATTTGCTCGTGTTCTTGCTTCAGTATTTAAACTTTCAACAGTTGCATATTGAACAGCAGCTGTTGAGATTGTATTTTTATTATTTTCTTTCATATCTTTCTCCTAATTAATCAGAGAAAAAGCAAATATAGTTAAAAGTAATTTATATAATTTGTTATTTTAATTATTGGGTAATTGAAAATTAATTGTAAATGAACCTGTTAATTTTGTACTACTTGAAATGGCGTTAACAATTATTTTGTCATTATAATCAGCATATGTTGCACCAGAAACAATTAAATTTAAACCATCGATTTCGTAATCAACGCCTTCTTCAGTTAGTTGACCTTGACTTAATATTTCATTAACATTAAGACTAATTGTAAGTTTAAGGTTAGCAGCTTGAATATTACTTAAAGCATCTGCTGTAGGAACACTAATAGTTGCTAAAGGATCACTACCACGATCACTAATATTTTCTGTACCTTGTAAGTCTACTACTAATTCTCCTTTAGCTTTGGTACTGCTTTTAACAGCAGCAACAGTAACATTAATTGAATCTAGTCTAACCCCTGCTTCAATATCATCTAACTCATTAACTGTATAGTCAATATTAGGTTCTAATTCTAAATTATCCATTTTTTCAGTGATGTTTTCTTGAACACCAGTTTTTATTGTATTTGCTTCGTCTTCTGTTATTGAATCCATATGTCCGACTTCTGCTAAATAACTAATATTTTGTGAGCTTAAATCTAATCTGCTGTCATTGCCATTACTATGTTTATTAACTCCTGTAATTAGGAAATATAAAAGAAAAGCAAGAGCGATACAACCTAAAACACCTGCAAGTAAAACTGATAGTGAAAAATTTTTAGGATTTTCCTTTTTCAAAATTAATTCTCCAATTTACAATAATATTTTTAAATTTAAATACATTAACTAATTAAATTATATTATATTATCGTAAATATTTTGCGTTTATAGATATTTAGACTATTCAAATTAGCAATAATAGTTATTTTAAAATCTATGGATTTTAGAAAATTATAGGATTATTAAATTATTAGTATTAATTAAAGTGGAATTTTGTATCAAATTCCTCTTGCACTGCGACGATAACCATCTTTTCTTTTTGCCTTGCTGTAGGATGCAATAATAGAGTTTTTACTAGTTTGATATTTTTGATGACCTTTGGTATAACCGTAAACTTTTTTTATTGCTTCTTCTAAATTTTCGTAAACTCCAAGACATTGATCAGTTTTACTATCATATCGTGCAAGAAAATAGCTTTTTTCTTTCATAAATTACTCCCCTAATTTATAAAAATTTAATATCCTATTTTTTTCATAATGTTATTTTGAATTTAAGATTAAGTAATCTACCAATTATTAATGTCAGCCGGTACTTGTCAATAATTAAAATTAATAATAAACTAGGTACAATATTCAAGATTTAAATTAAGGAGCAATTAAAATGAAAAAGGATAAAGAATGATTTCAATTAATGGGTTTAAAAGTTGTTTTAATAATTTTGCATATTATTACTTTAGGGATTCCAAAGTTAGTTAAAACAATTGATAGTAAAATCACAGCAATTACTAGCAAATTGTAATTAATAAAAGTAGGTAGTTAGGAGTTTTTATTTAAATAACGATATTGCAGATTTTTATTATTAATGTTATTATTTATGGGTACTATTTTCTCAAAATTTATTAATAGTGCCGTGTGGAAGATTTAATCGCTATTACCACAATGAGAACGCAAAAGGAGATGTTGCTCATGGCTCAACAAGATTCAAATATTAGCCGAATTGCAACAATTCAATTAAACTGTGGTTTAGCTAAACCAGGTGCTAGTCTAGCTTCTTTTGGAATTGATATGCCAAGATTTTGTCGTGAATTTAACGATAAAACTAAAGATCAAAAAGATGAAGTTAATCCAGTGCCAGTAACAGTTAAAATTGTTGCTTTTAAAAATAAAGATTTTCAATTTACTATCAAGACTCCCCCAACAACTTTTTTAATTAAAAGAACATTAAAAATTGAAAAAGGGAGTGCTAATGCCAAATTAACAAAGGTTGCTACTTTAACTAAAGAACAAATTACTGAAATTGCTAAGATTAAGATGCCTGATTTAAATGCTTATGATTTAGAAGCAGCAATTAAAATTGTTGCTGGAACAGCAAAAAATATGGGTATTGAAGTTAGCGAGTAAGGTGCAAAATGAATAAAAAAAGTAAAAGATACCAAGAAGTAGCGAAATTAGTTAATAAATCAACAGTCTACTCAATAGATGAAGCTATTGCATTAGCAAAACAAACATCAACTTTAAAATTTGACGGAACAGTTGAAACAGTTTTCCGTTTAAATCTTGATCCTAAAAAAGCTGACCAAATGCTTAGAGGTTCAATTGTTTTACCTTCTGGAACAGGTAAAACTCAGAAAATTTTAGTAATTACTACTATTAAGGAAAGCGAAGCAATTGATGCTGGTGCTGATATTGTTGGTGATAAACAAATGATTACTCGAATTCAAGGTGGATTCCTTGATTTTGATATCATTATTGCGACACCAGAAGTTATGCCAGAATTAGGAAAAATTGGTAAGATTTTAGGACCAAAAGGTTTAATGCCAACTGCTAAATTAGGAACAGTAACAAATGATGTTGCTAAGGCAGTTAACGATGTTCGTAAAGGAAAAATTGAATATCGTGTTGACAAGAATGGTAACATTCATGTTATCTTAGGAAAATCTTCATTCTCAGATAGTCAATTAAAAACAAATTACCAAGCAATTTTAAATACTTTAAGAAAAATAAAACCTGCTACTGTTAAAGGTGCTTATATTAAAAATATTAGTATTAGTACAACAATGGGACCCGGAATTAAAGTTGCAATTGAAGAATAAAAGATAATTATTATTATCTATAAGTGCAGTGATATATGACAAAATATATCACTGCTTTTTTATTGCAAAATAATAAAGATATCCCTTCAAACTTTAAATGATTAAAAGGATATCTTTTTCAAGTAAAATTCCAATATGATTAATAAAGTAAATAAAATGCTTCGTAAGATCTTTGGATAACTATTTTCCAAAAATTTATACGAAGCATTCATTTTAATTATTAAGGTAAGTTGAAATTTCAGTTTATATGATTTTTTAAATAAAATTCAACTTATTTTTATTAATTAATATTTCCAAGGTAATCAATAAAATATGTTTTATTTCTGGCATCATCTCAGATCATATTATCTTTTTTGAACACTCCAATATAATAGGGTGGCATAAGACCATTTAATTGAACTTTAATACCATTACCAAAATCAAATCGACCAAAACTTGCTGCAACATTAGAAGTTAAATTTCAAGAATAAATATTAAATGATTTTTTAAATCCTTTATTATTAGTAAATTGAAGATTATGAGTTCTAAAAAAACTAAAATATCAGCCAATAGTTGTTCTTGAATTTTTAGAACTTGCATAATCAAAAGCTTTAACTAGGTTATCTTTATGATCTAAATAAATAAATAGTTTAATTCCTTCGCGAACATTTATATCAGTACTACTTGCAAGTCCTTGACCTGTGATTTCAAATAATTTTAAGTTTCAACTTAATTTTACTTCGCCTTGATAATATTTAGATTCTGGTTTAGCTTTTAAAACTATTGAAGTAGCTTGTTGCTTTTCTAGAATTAAATTAGCAGCATTTAAAGATTTACCTAAATATTTTTCAATTTGATTAGTAATAATATTTAAATCATTAGCGTCTAAAAATCCTTCAGTACCTCTAATTTCTTTAAATTTAAAATCTTTAAAAATGTCATTTAGTAAATTACGATTATCTTTATGATTAATTAATAAATTAGTTTCTTGATTTTTTATATCATTATAGTCGTAATGAATTTTAGCATAAATAGTACTTTTATTTTTTAAATCGTCATTTGTGATTTCAATACCTTGCTCATTAGTAATTTTATTTAAAGAAAATAGATATTGACTAAAATTATTTTTCATTTCTTCAGTTAATTCATTTTTAATAAATTCTGGAGTAATTGCATCTTTTAAATCTGCTATTGTGGCACCAATATTAACTTCGTTATTGTAAAAAATTGAGTTAATTTCATTAACAATTTGTTGATCTTCAACTTTTACAATGATAATTAGTTTAGCGGTTTGTTCTTTTATTGTTCCATAATTATAATTAAATTTTCCGTTAATTATATTTGTTACTGCTAAATCACTATCTAGTATTTCTTGATTTGAATCATCAGTAATTTTATTTAAAGAAAATAAGTTATCATTAAATTCTGTTCTAAGTTCATTAATTAATTGACTCTTAACAAATTCAGCATTAATTAATGCTTTTAAGTGTGTTACAGTACTTTTCACTGCTATTTCTTTAATATATGAATATGATGTTCTGTTAATTTCACTTGCTATATTTTCATCGGTTACATTCGTATAATTATTTTGTTGTGCAAAATATGATTTTAAATTACTTTGATTTTCTTGATGAGAAATAAGACTTAAAGAAGTTGGTACTGTAATAGTTAGAATACCAGTCATAGCTAGCATTTTTTTCAAATTTCAATTTTGTTTCATAATTAATACCTCCTAATTTTTAATTTAATTTTTTTATTTTGATAATTTTAAAATAATAAGGATGAATTAATTCAACTAATATTACCTAATTTGTCAATGGCATAAGTTACTTTTGATAAAGGATTTCATTGATTTAATTTTTTGTCAAAGATTTTAATATATTTAACAGAATTTTCAGAAAATTTAGTTTGAATGCCATTAGTAAAATTAAAACCATTAAATAATTCTGATAATTGTGAAGTTAAACTGCTACCATAAATAAGGAAGGTTTTATTAATATAATTACCATTAATAAAGAAAATACTTAATTCTTCATCTTCATTGTTAGAATTGATAGTGATATTATTAATATTTTTATATCCTGCTAGATCAAAAAATTTAATTTGTTGATCTAGCGAATCAAGATAAAAATAACCTTTCAGTCCTTTACGAACATTTATATCACTAGCATTTGGTACTTCTGTTCCTCAAACTTCAAATAATTTTAAGTTTCAAGTTAGAATTACTTGATTATAAGAATTTTCTAAATCATTTTTATTTTTAACAATAATTGAATTACTTGTTTGATTTTCTAATACTAAACTTTCTGGGTCTAAGATTTTTTTAGTATATTCTTCAACTTGCTGAGTAACTATACTTAAATCATTACTATCTAGAAATCCTTCAATACTTCTTTGATCTTTTAATTTGAAATTTTTAAAAACTTCATTTAATGATAGCGCTTCATTTGGTGTTTCACTTGGTGGGTCCGTAATATCATTTGGTGTTTCAATAGGCGCTTCATTTGATGGTGGTTTTTCACTTGGTGGCTGTGTGTCATCTTTTGGCACTTCAATAGGTATCTCACTTGGCGGTTGTAAGACATCATTTTCTGGTGATGGATTATTTTTTGTTTTTCCACAAGCAACTACACTTAAAGAACTTGGAACTACGACTGATAAAATCCCAATCGCTGTTAGCGTTTTTTTAAAATTTATTTTTTCTTTCATATAATTACCTCCTTGAAAATGTAATTGCTTAACTATATAGGTTTTTTTAGTAAAGGTCAAGCATTAATTTAAATCTCTAAAATTTTTTCTTTATTATCATTAATCATTTCTTTTTTAACTTCAAAACTTAAATTATTTTTTTTGTACCTTTTTTATATTAGACATAATAAAATAACTGCTCTTTTTTTATGATTAAATAATAGTAAAAATTACTCCTATACTGTATAATCTTATGTAAATGATTTATCGATTGGTAGGAAATAAGAATGAAGGAAAATTTAAATAATAAAATTATTTCTTTAAAAAATGTTTCGTTTTCTAATGTTTTAAAAAATATTAATTTTGAAATTAAAACAGGTGAAATTATTGCTATTATGGGTAATAGTGGCAGTGGTAAAACTACACTTTTAAATCTTTTATCTGGTTTTATTATTGCTGATCAAGGTGAATTAATAGTTTTAAACCAAAATTTAAAGAAAATGAAAAATAACAAATTAGATATTTTTCGTCGTGAAAACATAACTTATATTTTTCAAGATTACAAATTAGTTAATTACTTAAATGTTAAAGAAAATATTAGTTTAATTCAAAAACTTAATCATCAAAAAATTGATAAAGAGAAATTTAATAGTTTAGTTAACGAACTTGGTTTAGACAAGTTAATTAATAAACCAGTTACTCAATTATCAGGGGGGCAAAAACAACGAGTAGCAATTGGTCGTAGTTTAATTGGTTTGCAACCATTAGTTTTTGCTGATGAACCAACAGGAGCTTTAGATTTACCAAATCGTAATTTAGTAATGAATGAATTAATTACTAATGCTCAACGCTATCAAAAAACTTTAATTGTTGTTACACATGATTTTGAGGTAGCATTAAAAGCACAGAAAATTATTTTTATTAAAAATCATCAAATTGATGCTATTTGAAAAACCAACGAAGTTAATCAAAGTCAAGTTCGCAAAAAATTAGAGGAATAAGCAATGAAATTTGTTTTTCAAACAATAAAACATTATTGAATTAATCATTTATTAACAACTTTGGTTTTTATAATTTCAACTTTGGCAATTGCTACTTTCACTTCTTTATTTATTAGTGCTTTAATTTATGATCGCAATGCTAAGAATCAAGTATTTTTGTTTTTTTTGATTCTTTTTGGTGTTAGTTATATTTTGAGTTGATTCTTAGTTACTCAAGTTTTAAAATTAAATTTTAAAGTTCGAATTCAAGAAATTAAAAATTTTCGTTTTTTAGGATTAACTTTTCATAAAGTTTATTCTTTATTACTAAAAGAATTCCTTTTAATTTCAATTTTACCATTAGTTATTGGTTTGACTTGTTATCCGATTTTGACAAAAAGTATTATTCATTTATTTCAAAATCAAGATATTTTAACGAATGATTTTAAACTTAATCAAAATCCTTTAATTTATTTAGGGATTATTATTTTAACTTGATTATTAATTTCCTTAGTTACTTATTCAACTATTTTTTCAACAAAAAAACATTTTTTAATTAGAAACTTGAAGCAAAAGTCAAAACAAAAAAAAGCAATTATTATTAAAACAATTTTTGGTGTGATAATTATTATTTGCTTTATTTTATTAATTAGTTTTTTTCAAGATAAAGTTTTATATTTATTTGGTGGAATTATCTTTTTAATTGGTTTTACTTTAGCTGGCTTTACTTTAATAAAAGGATTTTTTTGATGTTGAAAATTTATTATTCAAAAAAGATATTTATCTTATTTGGGGGCGTCACGGTTTTATTATAATCTTTTTAAAATTGTTGTTTTACTTAGTTTGGGAATTTTGATTTTTAGTTTGGCAAATTTTTCTTTTAATACTTTGAACGAAGCAGAAACAGGAAATTTTCAAGAAAATATTTGAGGAAGAGCCCTAAATTTAGTCGCAATAATTTTAAGTTTTATGGTTTGTCTTTTTGGATTAATTGTAATTTTAGTAACTAGTTATCTTTATTTTGATGCTTATCAGCAAAATAATTATGATTTAATGCAATTAGGAGTTAAAAAAAGACAAATTTACTTTTTAAATCTGATTGAAGGTTTGATGATTAGTATTGCAATTTTAATTGTTAGTTTGATTCCTAGCTTAATGGTTGATATCATTTATCATGATGTTGCAGCTGTAAACAATATTGGTCTTTGATTAGGATTAACTGGAATTGTTGTTTTACCTAATATTTTGATGCCAATTATTTGTGTTACTAAATCATTAAAATTTTCACAAAGAAAAGATAAAAATTAACATAATCAAAATTTTTATTTTTTTGATAAAAATTTTTTTGTATAATTATATAAGTTATTACTTTTAGAACTAACTAATAAAAAAATTCCTTAGTATGAAAGGAAAGGATAATAATGAATTTTTTAAAATGACTTAAAAAACAAAATCGATTAATTAGATATGGTAATTATAGTTTGGCAATTGCTTTAGTTGTATTAGCATTAGCATTAATTTTAATTGGAACCGCTAATTTTGTTCCTAAGGATGCTAATATTGTTGATTCAGACTTAATTGGTAGTGGTTTTCAAGTTATGGTTAATCATAATATTTCTGAATTTTTATCAAGTCAGGGAGTATCAGCCTTATCGCAAAGATATACTCAGATTTTTGATTTTTCTTCTGCTCCATTAGCACAATTAATAGCTGGGATTGTTTTTTTAGTAATTGTTTTACCGATTTTTGGTGGTTTTGCTATTTTATTATTAGCTAGTGGTTATTTCAAGCGATGATTATATACATAAGATTACTTATAAATTAAAAATGATAATTTAATATAATATTAATTAAAAAATGTCTAGATTTACCTAGACATTTTTCTTATTATTAATGATTTTTTTGAATTTCATTTTTTAAATCTTTGGCAACATTTAAGCGGATTACTCTTTTTGCTGGAATTACAATTTTTTCACCAGTTTTTGGATTACGACCGTTTCTTTCTTTATAATTTGTAATTTTGAAAGTACCAAAGCCTCTGATTTTAACGTTTTCTCCTTGAATTAGCGCTTTAGAAATTGTGTCAAAAATTGTATTAATTACTTCTTGAGATTGTTTATCAGTCAAATTTACTTCTTTTTTAGTATTTTCGATGATAGTTCTCTTCTTCATCATAATAATAAACCCTTCTTTCCTTTTTAAATGAAAATTCTATCATTTATTTAATACTCTAAATGATATTTTTATTATAGCAAAATTAAATTAAATGATAGTTTTAAAGCATTTAGATATTTTTAATAACCAATATGACGATTAATTTCTAGAGTTTTTTTCTTAATTTTTAAGTTTTTAACTTAAATAAAAATAATTATATTTAACTTTTTCTTTTATATGTTAGAATAAATAGTAAAATTATTTATAAAAACGAAGGGAATTTTTTTGATGTCGGAAACAACAAAAAGAAAACCACTTAAAAAAGATGCTAAAAATTTAAGTGTTGACATTAATGAGTCAAATCAAGTAATAAAAAAATCACTAAAAAAAAGAAAATCAATTGATAAAAATAAACCTTTAGTTGAGCTAAAACACATTACTAAAAAATATAAAAATAAACTTGCTTTAGATAATGTTAGTTTTACTATTAATCCTGGTGATCGAATTGGAATTATTGGGGCTAATGGTTCTGGTAAATCAACTGTTAGTGAAATTATTGGTGGAATTAGACAACCAACTTCTGGACAAGTAGTTCGTCAAGAAAATTTGGTTATTGGTTTACAATTTCAAGATTCAAAATATCCAATTGGAATTTCTGTTATGGATATGCTTAAGTATTATTTACATACTTTTAGTATTAAAATGACCGAAAAACAATTAAAACAATTATTAAAAACTTACCAGCTTAATGGTCTTGAAAATAAATTTATTGAAGGACTATCGGGCGGGCAACAACAACGATTAAATATTTTATTAAGTGTTATTCATGATCCTGATTTAGTAATTTTAGATGAAGTTTCTACTGGGTTAGATATTGAAGTTAGAGCACAAATTTTTGAATTTTTACAAGAAAATATTGTTAAAAAGAATAAAGCGATGATTTTAGTTACTCATCAGATGAGTGAAGTAGAAGAATTTTGTGAAAAATATATTTATATTCATAATGGTGTTGTTAAAGATTCAGGTTTAGTTAAAGATTTAATTAAAAATTATGGTTCAGTTCATACATATACTTGAGAAATGTTTGAAAAAAATAAAAGAGCTGATTTAGAAAAACAATATCAAGAAGAAGAAAAGAAAGCACAAGAATTAGCTGCTAAAAAACCAAAGAAACAAAATAAAATTGATCGTTTAGTTAGTGATTCAAAAGATTATGGTAAGAATTTACCATTAATTGGTTTAATGTTGAAGTATTATTATAAAGGTTTTTTTGTGCCTTTTTTCTTAATTGCGTATCCAATTATTATTTTATTTTTACAAGGATTTGCTTTTAGTAATATGCCAATCGGTGCTGATGGTGTTTTGCCAATTCATAGTTTAATTGGATCAATTAGTATGGTTCAGGCAATGTCGGTTGGAATCTTTATTATTCCACAGACAATTTTAGAATTTAAAAATAGTGTCTTGATGAAACGAATTGGAGCAACTAATATTAAACCGATATTTTTTGTTGCTTCGGTAGTTACAATTGCTTTTCTTTTCATTATTGTTGCTTTTTTCTGAACATTATTGTGAGCAGGAATTTTCTTTGGTCATCGCTTTGGTTGAAGTATTGTTGCTTTACCAACTGATGTTGGACCAGCAATTCCCTTTTTAGTAATTTTAATTATTACTTCAATTAGTCTTGGAATGATGCTTGCTTCAATTTTCAAATCAACAACATCTTTCATTGCTATTTCTAATGTAATTTATTTACCTGTTGCGTTCTTAAGTGGTGGTTTTGTCCCGATTGAAATGATTAGTAATAGTGATGCTTTAAAGTATATAACTTATATTAATCCGTTTAAATATTGTCTAGATCCATTCTTACAAGCTTGAAATCATAACTTTGTTTGAGAAACAATTTATTATGCTTATGTGCCAATTTCATTAGTGCTTATTGCTGGATTTATTGGTATTGCTGGTTGAAAATTACGCTGACAAGCTTAATTAAAATTAAAAAAATTCTTAACTATTACAGTTAAGAATTTTTTCTTATTTAGTTATTTTATTTCTTAGTTTGTTTCATATTGTAATGCAAGAAATGCTGTCATGTAATCTTGTGTTAAAGGTACATTACCATTGTATGTAAATAACTCAAGCATTTGATCAGTATCACCAACTTTATAGTTAAGGAGTACTGTAATTTGATTATTACTAATAATCATTGAAACATTTTCAAAATCAATCGTATTAGAATTAATTAAACCGTTAAGATTTACTCATGTGATTGCACTCATGTAGGTTTGACCTAAAAGTGTTCCTTCATCATTAAGCATTACTAAAGGTGGCAGACCAGATAATACGACTTCTTTACTTTGTTCTGTATGAATTTTATTTAGGTCTTTTAATGATGATAATAAATTTTCTAAAGTAACAGTTTGTGAATCATTTGTAATATCATATTTTACTTCATCTTTTGAAGTAAGATAAGTATTTGCAACTGTTGTTTTCATACTTTCTACGTTGTTATTGTTAGTATTAATAGTTCCGGCAATTGCACCTATTCCAATTGCACTAATACCTGATAAAAGCATCAAATATTTTTTCATTCTATACACCCCTTTTCTTTATAGAATTGAATAATTTAATTATAAAATTAAATCTAAAATATTACAAGATATATTTATAAAAAATCTCGTTAATTTCATTGACTATTACAGTATTTATCGGTATTATATTTATTGGACTGTTTTTATGATACACACGGAATTGTGTATATAATATTCAGAAAATCGCAATAAGGAGATTATTTAATGCCGACAATTAATCAATTAGTACGTCATGGTCGTCAAATGAAGAAGTATAAATCAAAATCTCCAGCTTTAAATGTTGGATATAATACTTTAGAAAAACGCTCAACTAAGATTAGTTCTCCACAAAAAAGAGGAGTAGCTGTTCGTGTTGGAACTATGACACCAAAAAAACCCAATTCAGCTTTAAGAAAATATGCTCGTGTTCGTTTAAGTAATTCTATGGAAGTAACTGCTTATATTGGCGGTGAAGGACATAATTTACAAGAGCACTCAATTATTTTAATTCGAGGTGGAAGAGTAAAAGATCTTCCCGGAGTAAGATACCATGTTGTTCGTGGTACATTTGATACTGCTGGAGTAGCAAACCGTAATCAAGGTCGCTCATTATATGGGACAAAAAAAGCTAAGAAGAATAAGGCTTAAGAAGGAGTTTAACAATGAGTAGAAAAAATCAAGCAATTAAACGCGAATTACCTTTTGACCCTGTCTTTGATTCAAAGCTTATTACTCAATTGATCAATGCCATTATGGTATCTGGGAAAAAGAGTTTGTCAAGAAAGATTGTTTATCAATCTTTAGCAATTGTTAAAGAAAAAACAGGTCAAGAACCATTACAAGTTTGTGAAAAAGCAATTGAAAATATTACACCACAATTAGAAGTTAAAACAAGAAGAATTGGAGGAGCTAACTATCAAGTGCCAATTGAAGTTAGTGAATCAAGAAAAACAACATTGGCAATCCGTTGATTAGTTTCTTATGCAAGATTAAGAAATGGCAAAACTATGCAAGATAAATTAGCATTAGAAATTATTGATGCTGCTCAAGGTAATGGTTCTGCTGTTAAAAAACGTGATGAAATTCATCGTGCTGCTGAAGCTAATAAAGCTTTTGCACACTATAAATGATAGGAGATATTTATGGCCCGAGAATATTCTTTAAATAATACTAGAAATATTGGTATTATGGCTCATATTGATGCAGGAAAAACAACAACAACAGAAAGAGTTTTATTCCATACTGGTAAGATTCATAAAATCGGAGAAGTTCACGAAGGTGCCGCTACTATGGATTGAATGGTGCAAGAACAAGAACGAGGAATTACAATTACTTCTGCTGCAACAACTGCCTTTTGAACTCATAATAACGAAAAATATCGGATCAATATTATTGATACTCCAGGTCACGTTGATTTTACTGTTGAAGTAGAAAGATCATTACGAGTTTTAGATGGAGCAGTTGCAGTATTGGATGCTCAATCAGGAGTTGAACCGCAAACTGAAACTGTTTGAAGACAAGCAACAAAATATAAAGTACCAAGAATTGTTTTCGCTAATAAGATGGATAAAATTGGTGCCAACTTTGCTAATTCAATTGCAACATTACATTCTCGTTTGGGAGCAAAAGCCTTTGCAATTCAATGACCAATTGGTGCTGAAAATGACTTTAATGGCATTATTGATTTAATTACTTTAAAGGCTTATGGATTTGATGGTCAAGCACAAGAAAATTATCAAGAAATTCCAATTCCAACAGAATTAATGCCAGAAGTTGAAGCAAGAAGAGCAATTTTAATTGAAGAATTAGCTCATCATGATGATTCTATTTTAGAAAAATATCTTGAAGGACAAGAAATTAGTGTTGCTGAAATTAAGAAAATTATTCGTCGTTTAACAATTAATGCTGAATTCTTCCCAGTATTATGTGGAAGTGCCTTTAAAAACAAAGGTGTAAAATTAATGTTAGATGCAGTGGTTGATTATTTACCATCACCACTTGATGTTCCAGCGATTAAAGGTGTTTTACCGACAGGTGAAGAAGTTGAAAGACATTCATCAGATGAAGAACCATTTTCTGCTTTAGCATTTAAAGTAATGACTGATCCTTATGTTGGTCGACTAACTTTTATTAGAGTTTATTCAGGAACTTTAAAATCTAGTTCTTATATTTTAAACTCAACTAAAGATAACAAAGAACGAGTTGGTCGAATTTTACAAATGCATGCCAACCACCGTGAAGATATTACCCAACTTTATGCTGGTGATATTGCTGCGATTGTTGGATTAAAATCAACAACAACAGGTGATACATTAGCTGATGAAAAAAATGAAATTGTTTTAGAATCAATGGTATTCCCTGAACCTGTTATTTCTTTAGCTTTGGAACCAAAAACTAAAGCTGACCAAGAAAAAATGAGTTTAGCATTAGGAAAATTAGCTGAAGAAGATCCAACTTTTAAAGTAAGTGCTGATCATGAAACTGGTCAAACAATTATTTCTGGAATGGGTGAATTACACTTAGACATTTTAGTTGATCGTTTATCTCGTGAATTTAATGTAAAAACTAATACTGGTAATCCACAAGTTGCTTATCGTGAAACAATTAAAGCAACTGATGAACATGCTGAAGGAAAATATATTCACCAATCAGGTGGTAGAGGTCAGTATGGTCATGTAATTATGAAATTAGAACCAAATCCAGGAAAAGGGTTTGAATTTGTTGACAAAATTGTTGGTGGAAGAATTCCAAGAGAATATATTAAACCAGTACAAGAAGGTTTAGAAGAATCTTTAGAAAATGGTTTAATTGCTGGTTATCCAGTAATTGATGTTAAAGCAACTTTATTTGATGGTTCATTTCACCCGGTTGATTCGTCAGAACGAGCTTTCAATATTGCAGCATCAAAAGCATTGCAAGATAATAAAGCTAAATTAAAACCAGTTTTATTAGAACCAATTATGAATGTTGAAGTAGTAGTTCCTGGTGATTATTATGGAGCAGTAGTTGGTAAAATCTCTGGAAAAAGAGGAACAATTGAAGATGATGAAACTCGTGGTGATGCATCAGTAATTAAGTGTAAAGTGCCACTAGGAGAAATGTTCGGTTATGCAACTGAATTGCGTTCAATGACTCAAGGAAGAGGAACTTATACAATGACTTTTTCTAATTACGCTGAAGCACCGAAATCAGTAACTGAAGAAATTGTTGGTAAGTATCAAAAATCAAGAGTTATGAAAAAATAAGTACTTATTGCATATTAAGTAAAATTATTTTAAAATTACTATAGTTTATTATTAACTTAAAAAATAATGAATAAATTAAAATTTAGATTAAAAAAATCTAAAAAACAAACTCAAATATTTAAAAAATTTAAGGAGGAAGAAAAAAATGGCTGAAAAAACAAGTAAACCAGCTACAGGAGCAAAAGAAACTTTTGTTCGTGATAAAGTCCATGTTAATGTTGGAACAATTGGTCACGTTGACCATGGAAAGACAACTTTAACTGCTGCTATTACTAAATTCTGTGCTGATCATGCTAAAGAAGGATATAAAGCAAATTATGTAGCTTACGATAATATTGATCGTGCTCCAGAAGAAAGAAAAAGAGGTATTACGATTAATACTGCTCACGTTGAGTACGAAACACCAAAACGTCACTATGCTCACGTTGACTGTCCAGGTCACGCTGACTATATTAAAAATATGATTACTGGTGCTGCTCAAATGGATGGTTCAATTTTAGTTGTTTCTGCAACTGATGGACCAATGCCACAAACTAAAGAACACATTTTATTAGCTCATCAAGTAGGAGTTAAAAACATTGTTGTATTTTTAAATAAATGTGACATGGTTGATGATGAAGAATTAATTGACTTAATTGAAGTTGAAGTTCGTGAATTATTAACAGAATACGGATTTGATGGTGATAATGCTCCAATTATTCGTGGTAGTGCCAAAGGTGCTATTGATGGTAAAGCTGAATGAGTATCAAAAATTAAAGACTTATTATCTGCTATGGATACATATCTTCCAGACCCAGTTAGAGATACAGACAAACCATTCTTATTAGCTGTTGAAGATGTTTTCACAATTTCTGGTCGTGGTACAGTTGCTACTGGTAGAGTAGAAAGAGGAAAACTAAAAGTTGGTGATGAAGTTGAAATTGTTGGATTAGGTAAAAAACCAATGAAAACAACAGTAACAGGAATTGAAATGTTCAAAAAATTATTGCCAAATGCTGAAGCTGGAGATAATGTTGGATTATTATTAAGAGGAATTAAGCGTGAAGAAATTGAACGTGGTCAAACAATTGCCTTACCAGGTAGTGTAAAACCTCATGTTGAATTTAAAGCAACAATTTATGTTCTTAAAAAAGATGAAGGTGGAAGACATACTCCATTCTTTGCTAAATATCGTCCACAATTTTATTTCCGTACAACTGATGTAACTGGTGAAGTTAGCACAATTACTGATATGAACGATAAAGATAAAGTTGAAATGGTACAACCAGGAGATACTGTAACAATTAAAGTTGGATTATTGAAAAATATTGCTCTTGAAGATGGTACAGAATTCTCAATCCGTGAAGGTGGTAAAACTGTTGGAGCGGGAACTGTAACTAAAGTTATATCTTAATAACTATTTTCCAAAAAGGTGAATTTAATAATTCATCTTTTTTTATTGTCTGATTTTAATTTGATTTTAAATTAAAATAATTAGAATGAAATATATTATAATTAACTATAAGAGTTGGCAATAGAGTCGAAAGTAGAAAGAAAAGTTAATGAAAGAATTAGAAATAAATGGTACTAAATTAGAAATTGATCAATTAAAAACTAGAAGTTTTCTTGACAAAATTGTTTATCCAATTGCAATTATTGATTTTGAAACTTTTCGTATTTTTAAAAAGAATTCTTTATCACCGAAAGCAAAGACAGATTTATTTGAAAAAATATTTTCTGTTGCTGTTGTTATTTTCAATAAACCAAATGATTTACAAGGACATAACTTAGATGCTAAAAAAATCAAACTTTTCGCAAAAACAGAATTGCCTAAAGAAAAAAATTTAAATACTTTAGAAATAATTATTCCATTTCAAGAACTTTTCTATAATTTTTTAATTAAAAAATTAATAAAATATCGTGTTAAATCATTAATTACTCTTGATGCTCATACTGAAACTAATTTATTAAAAGCGTATTTAACTTATTTTGATGGTCATAAAAAATTAAAAAATAAAGTTAATTATTTTTTTCAAGAAAATAAAATTTTTGATTTATATGATATTTGAAATAATGATCAAATTGTTAATTTACCAGAATATAAAAATAAAAGTGTTAGTACTAATCGAGTTGGAGCAACAAAAAAAACATCGTTATTAATAAATAATAATCGTGATTATTTAAAACTTTTAAAACCAAAATCAGTAATTTCTAATTATGAAATTGGTCGCACAATTGATTCATATTTTACTAATCGGATTTGTTTATTAAGTAATTTTTTAAGTTATGTTTCTGATCATAACCAAAATGATGTTTTAACTGGAGCAGCAATTTTAGTATTTCTTTATCGTTATTGTTAATTATTTTATTAGTAAATATTATTAGTCTGATTGTAATTACAAACCTAGTAAGATTAATTTAGTATAATAAGATTATTAAGAGTAAAAAACTCAAAGATTAATTTTTAAAATTAGTAATCAAAATTAGTTATTAATCAAATATACTAAAATTTTTCTTAGTTTTGTAGTAAACTAATTTAAATAATTGAAAAGAGGTATTAAGAAATGACTAAGAATGAAATTTTGACAAAAAAAATTAAATTAAGCAATGGTGTTCTAATGCCCCAATTTGGTTTGGGAACTTATTTAATGGAAAATGAAAATGAAGCGTATAAAGCGGTAATTGTTGCTTTGGAAAATGGTTATCGTTTAATTGATACAGCTCAATATTATAATAATGAAACAGAAATTGGTCGTGCAATAAAAGACTTTTTAAAGCAACATCCTGAAGTAACACGAAAAGATATTTTTATTACTTCAAAAATTTGAAATACTGATCATGAATATGACAAAGCGAAAAAAGCTTTCTTTGCGATTTTAAAACGCTTACAAGTTGATTATTTGGATTTGTGTTTAATTCATTGACCAACAAAAAATCGTTATCAATGCTGAAAGTTTTTAGAAGAAGCATATCAAGAAGGTAAAGTAAAAGCAATTGGTGTTTCTAATTTTAAAATTCATCATTTGGAAGCATTTTTGAAACAAGTAAAAATTAAACCAATGGTTAATCAAATTGAAACTCATCCGGGATTTAATCAGTTAGATGTGGTTAATTTTTGTCACAAAAATAACATTGCCGTTACATCATGAAGAACAATGATGGCAGGTAAAACTGATGAAATTCCTTTATTAGTTGCTTTAGCAAAGAAATATCAAGCAAGTACAATTCAAATTGCTTTAAAGTGAGCATGACAATTAAATGAAATTATTATTCCAAAATCTGTAACACCAAAAAGAATTATTGAAAATCCTAATATTGGTAATTTTAGTTTAACAGATAAAGAAATGGCAGAAATTAATCAATTACCACAAAAAAGATTAGGACCAGATCCAGATGATAAAAAAGTATGAAAAGATTTAATTGATTAAATTTTATAAGGGGACATTAATGTATTGAAAAGATGATATTAACAAAGTTGCTGCTGACCTAAATACTGATTTAGAAAAAGGTTTAACGGCTAATCAAGCTGCTACTATTTTAAAAAAAGAAGGTTTTAATCAATTACCAATGACAAAACAAAAATCAGTTTTGCGCTTGGTTTTTGAGTATTTAATTGAACCATTTAATTTAGTTTTAGTAGCACTTTTAGTTATTGCTGGGATATTAGGTAGATATCCAGAAGTTGTTGTTATTGTCTTAATTGTTATTATTGAAATATTTCTTGGTGTTTATCAAGAAAAAAAAGCTGCTAATTCTTTAGATGCTTTAAAAAAATTAGTTAAAAATAATGCTGTCGTCATTAGGGAAGGTAAAAAATTTACGATTGATGCGAAAGAATTAGTTGTTGGTGATTTAATTTATTTAGAAGCAGGAATGTTTTTACCAGCTGATGTTCGAATTATCCAGTCTTTTAATCTACGATTTAATGAATCAATCTTAACTGGTGAATCAAATTTAGTTATTAAAACTGTTAATCCAATTAACGTTGAAAATTTGGGCATTGGTGATCGTACTAATATGGGATTTATGTCAACAATGGTTGCTGTCGGTAGTGGTTTAGCAATTGTTGTTGCGACAGGAAAGAATACTGAAATTGGTAAAATTACTAAGTTATTACAAGAAGCAAAAGAACCAAAATCACCTTTAAGTAAACAAATTACTTTTTTGATTACAACAATTTGTATTCTTGCTGTGCTTTTAGGAGTTGCAATTTTTTGTATTGATTTTTTTGCTAACAAAGCAGATTGACCAGATGCCTTAATTTTTGGTGTTGCTCTGGCAATTGCTATTATTCCTGAAGGGTTAAATGCGATTGTTACTGTTTCTTTATCTTTAGGTAGCAGAAGAATGGCAAAAAAGAATGCGATTGTTAAACGATTAAATGCTGTTGAAACTTTAGGACAAGTTAATGTTATTTGTTCTGATAAAACAGGAACTTTAACTGAAAATAAAATGACAGTACAAAAGTATTGATTAGATGAAGAAATTAAAGAAGCAATGAGTTTTGAAAATGCAACATTGCAAGAAGCATTATTTTTACAAGCTTTAGTTTTAGATAATAATAGTTCGGTTGCTGATCAAAAAATTACTGGTGATCCAACTGAGGCAGCATTGTTAAAATGAGCTGAAGATTTAAAAATTAATTCTCGACAAATTCAGAAAAAATATCGTCGAATTCATGAATTACCATTTGATTCAGACCGAAAATTAATGTCAACAATTAATAAATATGATGATAAAAAATACTTATTTATCAAGGGTGCACCAGATAATTTAATTAAACACTGTACTCATATTTTAATTGGCAATAAAAAGATGAAACTTACTAAAGAATTAAGAATAACAGTTACAAAAAATATTGCTAAAATGTCCGATGATGCTTTAAGAGTTCTTGGCGCAGGGTATCGAGTTTTATTAGCAGAACATGATTATAATGATATTCAATATATGGAAAAAAATATTATCTTTTTAGGTTTAGTTGGAATGATTGATCCACCGCGAAGAGAAGTTAAAAATTCTTTGGCGATTACAAAAGCAGCAGGAATTACAACAAAAATGATTACTGGTGATCATGTAAATACTGCTGTTGCCATTGGTAAAGAATTAGGCTTGTTAACTGATAAAGATCAAGCAATTAGTGGTGATAAAATTGAACGATTAACTGATAAAAAATTAAAACAACAAATTCATAAATATCAAGTATTTGCTCGTGTTTCACCAGAACATAAAGTAAGAATTATTAAAGCATTACAAGCACATAAAGATGTTGTTTCAATGACAGGTGATGGTGTTAATGATGCTCCAAGTTTAAAAGCAGCAAATATTGGTGTTGCAATGGGAATTACTGGTACTGATGTTGCTAAAGAAGCATCACAAGTTGTTTTGACTGATGATAATTTTTCAACAATTGTTGATGCAATTGAAGAAGGAAGAAATATTTATAATAAATTAAAAAGAATTATTTGTTTTATTATTGTTACTAATATATCGCAAGTTTTAGCAATTATTATTGCTTCATTATTAAAATGAGGTAATTTATTAACACCATTACAAATTTTGTGAATTAACTTAATTGTTGAGTCAGTTTTATCAATTACAATGTCAATGGGGCCAAATAATCCAAGACTAATGCTTGAGAAACCAATTAATGGTAAAGAGAACATTCTCAAGGGCAGTTGGAAGTTTATTATTTATATTGCTGTTATTTTGTGTGGTTTATTATTAGTTTCCTTTTATTTTTTACCAAAACAATTAGGATATTCAGGTGATTATAAATATCCTAATAGTTCTGATTATCATGGTTTTATATATACTTTTATTATTATGGTTAATGCTCCTGTCTTTTATGCAATTTCCTTTTCATTGGGACGACACGAACCAATATTTACTAAGAAAATTTTCCATAACCGAGCCTTTTATATTTCTGTTTTAATTTCTTTTGCTTTAAATGTTTTAATTGTTTTTGTTCCAGGATTAAGTGATGTCTTTGGCATTAAAATTCAAGTTGGTTTTGTTGAATGAATTGTTTGTCTGGCAATTGCTATGATTCCGACAGTTTGTTTGGAAGTCTTTAAATTTTTATTAAAAGGAATTGATAAACTTTTAGGTCGAAGTAAGTCAAAACAAGAAATTGATCAAGCACTTGAAAAAATTAATAGTGCAAGAAACTAAATTAATTAAGATTAAGATGAACTCAGTTTTATTATAAAATTGAGTTCATTTTTTTAAATTACTAAAAAAATCTATTGGAAAGATTTAATTTTTTTCATATAATAGTTTTATAAATTTAATTAGGTTAAAGACTTTACTGTCTAATTAAAAATAAAAAAGAGGGATTTATGAGAAAATTTTTAGCAATTTTTGGAACTCTTACTGTAACAACTAGTTCAGTCGGGTTTTTAAGCAATGCTTTTTTAGCAAGCAAAACAACAATTAATATTAAAGATGAAACAAAAGATTTAACTGCAGCAAAAATCACCGAACTTGATAAAGAATCTCAGAGTTGAAACGATGCCAAAATTGATGAAACTCTTAAACATAGTTTACAATACCACCATCAGCAATTATCAATTAATAAAAAGCAATTAGATATGACAAAATTGCCAACAGAAGTTTTAAATCACCTTGATTTAGCTTTAGTTCATCTTAATGAAGCGGTTAATAATGGTTATATTAAAGTTGTTATTAACAATAGTGAAGTACAATTAATTTATCCAACTAATCCTAAGACTTTTAAAAATTTAGATAATAGCAATAATGATATTGTTTACTTTGATAGCAACTCAATCGGAGTAAAATCTAAATCATCTTATATGTGAGGTTCTACTTATGGTCCAAGTCATTGATGAAAGTTTTGAGAATGAGGCGGATATATTCACTTTAGTGAAACTGCAGTAAAAAATGCAAAATGAGTACATTTATTTGCATTATTTGCAAATATGGTCTTTATTATTAAAAATATCACTGAAATTGAAAAAATAACTGAAGAATTAAAAATTGCTCATACTATTGGTGATACTGCTAAAGTTAATAACGGATTAAAACAACTTTCAAAAATATTTGGTGGATTTGATTTAAATTTATTAGGAGAAATTATTGATATTTTAGCAATTTTCACTAGTTTGATGAGTTTTGTTTTAGCTTTAACTTCTGCAACTGGATGACTTTTACCAATTCTTGAATTAGTAGCTAGTCTTTTTGCTTCAGTGACAGGACAAATATTGAATGCTGATAACGGCAAGGGTGTAAAATGAAAATGACCTTGTTTCATTATTCCTGGAAAGATTTCAGCTGAATAAGATATAATAAAATAAATTCTTTAGGAGGTTAATTATGGGTTGATTTTCATTATTTTTGTCTAAAATTGTCGGATTATCATGTGGAAAAAAAAATTTAATTACAAAAACAGAGATTGAAACGACAAGAAAAAAAATAATTACAACTCGTAGATTATATAGTATGAAATCTGTGGTTCAAAATAATTTTGATCTTAAATCAGGGATTTTAAGATTATTTTTTTGAGCTTATTGAATTGATGGTGTTTTTTTTGCAATTAGTTTTACAGTAAATACTTTTTATACTTCAATTTTTTTTGGTATGTCTTTTAATTTTAAAATATCTGATGATGCTTCTGATAATGATTTTATTTTTCCTTGAATTGGAATTTTAATTATTAGTTTTTTTGTTGTATTTTTTCTTATTCGTTGAATTAATGATTGTTATAAATTATCATTAAGAAGTAATTATCGTTATAGTTATTTAAAATTATTATGATTAGATATTTTTACTTTAAATTTTCTTAATATAATTGGGATTTTGATTTTTCTTAAAAATAAAAAACAAATACGGAATTTGAATATTGATAATTTAAAAATTAATGCTATTAATTTAAATCCTCAAGTAATTAAAGATTTTTCTAAAATCATTACTAAAATTGAATTATTTATTTTGTTAATTAATTTAATATTATTTGCAGGTGCCATGCTTATTTGTTATTTTGTTTCAATTAATAGTATTAAATTCATTTGTCTTTTTTTTATTTTTTGAACTATTGCTTTAATTCAAGGTTGGTCATTTCAGAAAATTGCCGGATTAATAATTATTCAAAAAATGCTTAAGAATTTATTAAATAATAATAATTATTACTATTTATTAGTAATAATTCGTTTTTTGGGATTTAATTTTGGCGGTTATTATATGGCTGTTTTTATTAATATTTTAAAATTTGATGAAAGTACTAAAGAATTCATTTTGGAGAATTGATAGCTATTTTATTTAATTAAATAGAGGTTATTATGGGTTGAATTTCATTAATATTATATCGATTCACAGGTTTATTATGTGGTAAAAAATTATTAATATCAAGAACAGAAATTAATACAGACTTTAAAAAATTAGTTCGTTCTCATAGAACGTATAGTATTAAGTCTATGATTAGAATTAATTTTGATCTTAAACCAGGAATTTTAAGATTATTTTTTTGAGCGTATTGAATTGATGGTGTTTTGTTTGCATGTAGTATTGTAGCAAATATTTTTTATACTTCACTTTTTTTCTATCTTTTTTTTGGTATTAAAATTTCTGGAATTGATAAAACTGATATTAGTTGAAATTGAATTGGAACTTTCATTATTAATTTTTTAGTTATTTTATTTTTTATTAGAAACATCAGTGATTATTATAAATTATCATTAAGAGATAAATATTATGATAATTATTTAAAGTTGTTATGGTTAGATATTTTTACTTTAAATTTTCTTAATATAATTGGTACGTTAATTTTTATTAAAAATAGGAAGCACTCAAATTTAAATCAAAATAATCAAAAAATTAAACAACTTAATTTAAGTTCGAAACCAATTAAAGATTTTTCTAAGGTAGTTACTAAAATTGAAGTATTTATTTTATTATTTAATTTAATATTATTTGCTGGGGCAATACTTATTGGTTATTTTGTTTCAATTAATAGTATTAAGATAGTTTGTACTATTATTATTGTTTGAAATATCGCTTTCATTCAAGGTTGATCATTTCAGAAAATTGTTGGGTTAATAATAGTCCAAAAAATGCTTAAAAATTTATTAAATGATAGTAATTATTATCTTTTATTTACAATAATTCGATTTTTAGGACTTAATTTTGGATACTATTATCTTGTTATTTTTCTTAATCTTTTAAAATTTGATGAAAGTACTAAAGAATTCATTTTGGAGAATTGATAGCTATTTTATTTAATTAAATAGAGGTTATTATGGGTTGAGTTTCATTAATATTATATCGATTCACAGGTTTATTATGTGGCAAAAAATTATTAATATCAAGGACGGAAATTAATACAGACTTTAAAAAATTAGTTCGTTCTCGTAGATTGTATAGTATTAAGTCTATGATTAGAAATAATTTTGATCTTAAACCAGGAATTTTAAGATTATTTTTTTGAGCGTATTGAATTGATGGTGTCTTGTTTGTGTGTAGTATTGTAGCAAATTCTTTCTATTTGTTTTTATTTTTTGTTCATTTTTTCAATTATAAAAACTTTAAATTATTAGGCGATGTTCCTAAATGAAATTGAATTGTAACATTAATTCTTACTGCTTTAGTTATTTTATTTCTTATTCGTTGGGTTAGTGATTATTATAAGTTATCGTTAAGAGGAGAATATCGTGATGGATATTTAAAGTTATTATGATTAGATATTTTTACTTTAAATTTTCTTAATATTATTGGAACTTTAACTTTTATCAAAAATAAAAATCAAATCTTAAATAAACAACTTAATTTAAATTCGCAAGCAATTAAAGATTTTTGTAAAATCATTACTAAAATTGAAATGTTTATTTTATTATTTAGTTTAATTATTTTTATAATAGCAATCTTAATTGGTTATTTTGTATAATTTTTGATTTTTTAACTATTATTTTTATCCAGATTTGATCATTCCAAAAAATTGCTGGATTAATAATTGTTCGGAAAATGCTTAATAATTTATCAAATGATGGTAATTATTATCTTTTACTTACAATAATTCGATTTTTAGGATTTAATTTTGGATACTATTATCTTATTATTTTTCTTAATCTTTTAAAATTTGATTCATATTCTAAAGAATATTTATTAGAAAACTGATAATAAGTTATTTAAAAAGATACTTTTAAAAATTACAAATTATTAATAATTATTTACTAAACTTATTTTTTTAAATTAATAAAATTCTAAAACATGAATTACAATGCCATAATAACCAATTAATAAAAAGCAATTAGAATTGGAAAGCAATTATGGGTGGAATGATTTTAAAAAAAATTACAATATGATTACTTAGAAGAAAAAAAATAGCTTCAGAAGAAGCAGTTGATTTAATCAACAAAGAAATATCTGATACTTTTAGATTTTTCGTTATTAAACCTGATTTTAAAAAAGATTTAGACCTTAAACCAGTAATTTTAAAATGATTTTATTGTTCTTATTGGATTAATTTAATTTTTACTGCATTTATAATTTTTGCAAATGCTATTTATATTGTTCTTTTATTATATATTTTTTTTGGCATTAAATTTTCTGGAATTCCTAAAGATAGTTTTAGTATTCCTTGAATTGGAACTGTTATAATTAAAAGTTTATTTGTTATTTTTCTTATTAGAGTTTTTAGTGATTGTTATAAATTATCTCTTAAAGCTAATTATCGTAATCAATACTTAAAATTATTATGATTAGATATTATTACTTTAAATCTTTTTAGCATTATTGGAAGTTTATTATTTCTTAAGCATAAACATAAGAATTATTTATCAAATATTACTGCTGATTTTAAGATTGTTAATAATAATTTAAATTTGCAAACAATTAAGCATTATTTAAAAGCAATTTTTCAAATAGATTTTTTAATATTAATAATTAATTTATTTATTTTTATAACTACAATTCTTATTGGTTATTTTGTGCCAATTAATATTATTAAAATAATATTTTGAATTTTATTTTTTCTAAATTTTTTAATATTATCTATTTGATCAATACCAAGAATAATAGCGTTTCTTATTATTCAAACAAAATTAAAAAAATTAGTAAATAATAAAAGTTATTATTATTTTGTGACAGTGGTTCGTTTCTTAGTATTTAATCTTGGGTCTTATTATATTGCGACTTTAGTTATTTTTTTAAAGTTTGATGAAGATTCTAAAGAACTTATAATGGAAAATTGATAATTATTATTTATTTAATCAAAATTAAAAAAAGTTGAACTGTAAGATTCAACTTTTTTCTGTTTTAATGTTCATTATTATTTTGATTATTATTTTTTTGCTTTTTAATTGCTTTAATTTTAGCTTTCATTTCTAATTTTAAAGTTTTAACTTGTTCTTGATAGTTTGTTTTAACATTAGCAATATCAATGTCAATATTTGGATTAGGAGTTACATTTTGATCTGAATCATTGATTGCTTGAATTTTATTATCTCTTGCTTTTTTTAATACTGCAATTTTTGCTTCATATGCTTTTTTTAAATTATTAATTTCATTTTCTTTTGCTTTTCTAACAGCAATTTTTGCCCCAATCTTTTTATTTAAAATATGAAGTGGCTTGAATAAATAATTTTTTAATTTTAACTTCTCATCTTCAATCATATCATTATTACGACTAGCAATTGCCGTTGCTTGTAAACCACCAGAAATATTAACAGCAGTTCTTCCCATATCAAACAAGCCATCTAAAGCACCAATAATACCATAAACCGATGCATAAAAAGCACCAAATCCTAAACCACCTAAGACACCGGCAGTAACAACACTAGCAGTACCAGGAACTCCAGCAATTCCTAAAGAAGCAATTAAAGTAACAATTAAACCATTAATAAATAATAAAGCAATTGTTCAATCAGGAAAGTCACCTTGTTTAATAACTGAAAAATATAAGAACGATAGAATAATTCCTGCTTGAACACCAGCACAACCGCTAAGTCCAATTGTTGTTGATAGTGGCATAACAGTATCGGCTGCTTCTTCTTTAATTTTTAGATTATTTTTTAAAGTGTCAAGAGCAATTGGTAATGTTGCACTTGATGATTGTGTTGTAAATCCACTAATAATTGGTCGTTGTGCTTTTTTCAATCATCGTCAAGGATTAACACCAAAGATGAATAATGATAATAAATGTCAGGCAAAAGTAATCACTAATGCCAAGTACGCAACACCAATAATAATACCAATATCAGCTAGAGCGCCGATTGGATAATTCATAATCGCAGAAGCTAACATACTCATAACAGCAAACGGCATAATTTTCACGAACATTGTTAAAATTGAAGTAATAATTTTTCACATTGTTTCTAAAACACTACGGGCTTTATCCATTCGTTGTTCGTTTCTTTTTGTTAGTTTTTTAATTGCATAACCAACTAAAAAACCTAGAATAATTACGGGAATAATTAGAAATTGAGTAAAGACACCAATAAAACTACTAGGAATATAACCAGCAATTAAAGCAGGAATTCCTTTAACACTATCTCTTGTATAAGTACCACTTTCGCTTAAATGAAAGTTTTGGCCAATTTTAAAGGCCATTCCTAGCCCAAAAGCGATACAAAAAGCAATCGCAACATTTACTAATAAAATAACAATGCCGGTAATTGAAACTTTCATTAATTGATTAGTGCTAGCAAGTTTTTTGGCAGTGATACGAGCAATAGCTAAGAAAACAATTGGCACTGTTAGCATAGTAATACCAGTAATAAAGATATTCTTAATTAGTTCCACTCAACGAGCAGTTTCACCAGCTCATTCAATATAATGGGGATTTTGTGTTTCACCACCTGATAAAAGTGGATTAGTAATATTATTAGGATTAAAACCAGTAATACCTTGAATTGTTAAACCAAAAATTAACCCTAATCCCATGCCAATAAAGATCCGATAAGGAAATTTCAATCTTGTTTTTTTAATTGTAATTGATAAAGCAATAATAATGGTGAAAAAAATTAAAATTGCTACTAAACTTTGTCAGTGAGAGATACCAAGAAAATCTCGCAGCAAATTAATTTTTTTATTATCAGCTAAAAGAGTCATAATTTCTTCTTTCTATTATTTGATTTTTCTTGCAGCAATATGAATAATATCGCTTGTTGTTGCAAAAGGTGGCGCATATACTAAATCTAAATTTTGTAAATCACGACTATCCATTTTATTTCAAATTGCGGTTGCTAAAGCATCGATTCTTAATACTGCTTTATTATAGCCTGCGATTTGTGCACCAAGAAGTTGATAAGAAGTCTTATCATAAGTTAGTTTTAAATATAATGGTTTTGCTGTTTTAAAATAAATTGGAATATCATTGCTTTTGACAAAGACAGAAGCAACTCTTTCTGATGTTCAAGAATCATCTTTAATTCCAGTTTTAGCAAGTTCTAAGTTTTTAACTCTAAGAATTCCCGAACCAAGAGTTCCAGGTCAAGATTCTTTCTGATCTGGGTGAGTAATATTATGAGCAATTACTCTTGCAATTTTATTAGCAGTAGTTGCTAATGGTAAGTAATCAATATTTTGACTTATTTTATTAATAATTATGGCACAATCACCGCCACTAAAAATGTTTTCATAAACACTTGAATCTGATTTTAAGACTTGGCCGTATTGATTAATAATTACAGCATTATTTTTTGCTAATTTAATATTATTCTTAGTTAAGAAGTCGGTATTAGGTCGAAAGCCTGTTGCTAGTAATACTAAATCACATTCAATTAGTTCGCCTTTGTTAGTTTTTAAACTAACAATTGTATCATCTTTAAGATTTATTTCTTCAATTGTTGTATTGAGCAATACTTTAGTTGCCATTAGTTGTTTATTTGCTTTTTGATTATTAGCATTTTTTCCAGTAACTTCATCATAAATTAATTGACTAAATTCATGATCAAAAACATTTGCCATTAAACCATTTTTAACTTCAATAATTGTTGTATCTTTTTTTAATTTTGCACATGCTTCAGCCATTTCTAAGCCAATAAAGCTACCGCCAATAATCGCAATTTTTTGTGAATTTTTGATAATTTTTTTAATATTAATTGCGTCTTCTTTAGTTATGACATTAAATAAATTTTTTGGTTGCTTTTTTAAATTGAATGGTGGAAAAATATTACCTTTCGCACCGGTAGCAATTACTAAATATTGGTATTTAATTTTATTACTTTTATTATTTTTTTGATTTTGATAAGTAAGTTCATTTTTTTCTGGATTAATATTTTTAACAATATGATTTAAATGAAACTGAATTTTACTTTGATATGCTTTTTCATTTTTAAAATCTTTTGTTGTTCTAGCATTTAATAAACTTTGTTTTCTAAAATCATTGCTAATAAAATATGGAATCGCACATGCTCCCAAAGAAATGTAGTTATGATTTTGAAAGACATGAATTTTTAAGTTTTTATTTTCTCGTGCTAATTTACTTGCAACACCCATTCCAGTTGCACCAGCACCAATAATGGCAATTTTCATATTATTTTCAAAACCTTTCATTATTTATAATCTAAAAATATTGTAAAACCTTAATCTTACTTTATAGCAAGTGTTTTTAGTAAAAAAATAGTTAAGATAATCTTATAACTTAACTAATATTTTTGCAATTTTTCTTACTTTATTATTTGATTAATATAATCAAAAACTAATTCGGAAATTTTTTTGTCTTGTGGTTGATTATATTCATCAAGAATTGTTGCTTCGCGATTATCACCAACTAAAAAAGATTGACCATGTAATGCTTCTTTAATTAAGTAAATTTTACTTTTAATTGGATGTTCATAACGAATTTTTTCGCGATATAATTCTTGGCTATTAGTATAACTAATAAAACGGTCACTTTTACCATGTAAGAATAAAACGGGAAATTTTGGAATGTATTTTAAATATTTGATTGGTTGCAATAATGATAAGTCATTGAAACCTGTCATTTTTGTTATTTGATTATGAAAAATTTTCATTGCTAAATTAGTTGGAATAAAACTATAGTTATTAATTTGTTCAACATAACTTTGTTCTAAGTGTGCAAACGAAGAATCGCAGATTAATAATTTAATATTGTCATTATTATGATTAGGTTGTTTATGATAAATGTCACTTCACATAATTACTGTTGCTGAACCTAAGGAAAAGCCATAAATAATAATATTTTCAGGTTGATATTTTTCGACAATATAATTAATGATATCTTGTAAATCTGAAGATTCATTTTTCCCGAAAGTAGTTGCTGCTTCATCACTTTCGCCATGATTTCTTGCATCATATCAAACAACATTATAGCCAGCTTGTAAAAAAAGATAAACTTGTTTAAAAATTCAGTAACGAGTATTAGTAATGCCATGAAGTAAAAAGATTGTACGATTATTATTACTATTTTTTACAGGACTTTTAATATAATCGCCAACTAAAGTTATTTGATCAAAAGTTGCTGTAACTTTAAAAGGATAAATATTTTTATTTGTTACTAATTGATTTCAATAATCAAGATAGATTGGTCATTTTTCTAATTCTGGATTAACCAATGGTGCCATTTTGGCATTATATTTTAAACAAGCATGAAACATTTCAATTGAATTAATGTCAACATTACTTCTTAATTTGATTAGATTAATTTTCGTATTTTTCATTGATACTCCTATACATTTAATAATTAACTAAATAAATTATAATAGTAATGAAAAAAATTTATTAATTAAATAATATCTTCAATAAAACTATTTAAATTGTTGTACTGTTTTAAGATATTTGTTTTTTTATCATCAAAAATAATTTTTTCATCTTTAATGACAATAATTCTACTACATAATGTTTCAATTTCTAATAAATTATGGCTAACTAATAATAAAGTTTGCTCTTGATTTTTAACAATTTCATTTATATAAGCAATAATATTTTTTTGTAAATGAAGATCTAAACTAGAAGTTAATTCGTCAAGAATTAATAGTTTTGGATTATGAATTAAGGCTAATAATAAGTTAAGACGCTGTTTTTGTCCAGGTGATAGCTTTTGTGCTTTATATTTTAGCAGTGATGATAAATCTAAATTTTTTATTAAATATTGAATTCTTTCTGTTTGTATTTTTGAATAAATCTTTTTATAAAACGATAAAATATCATTAATTGTTAAATTAGCAGGTCAATTATTTTCTTGGAATTGCAAACCAATTTCTTGTTTAAATTGTTTATTATCAAAAAAATAATCAATCGTACCACTAGTTGGTAATTGAATTTGGGTTATTATTTCAATTAAAGTTGTTTTGCCTTGACCATTAGCACCTAAAAGAGCAATTTTTTCCCCCTTATTAATTGTTAAATTAATATTTGTTAAGACTTTTTTATTATTATAAGATTTAGAAATGTTATTTAATCTAATTAGTGCTTCCATAGTGTTTGTCCTGAGCAATTTTTTCGTAATATAAATCTATTTTGTCATTCATATGTAGTTTTAAATTATCAATTCCGACTGGTGCTTCTTTGCCATTATAATATATTTTTCAAAAATCTTGACTACCATTAATAAAGTCTCCTTCAATTCATTTTTTATTTGAATCATCATAAATTCCAGTTAATATTCTTCCCAACCCGGCATTTTTTAAATGATAAGTATTAGTATATGATGCCATTAAATCACCAACAGTTGCCATTGTTGATTGATAATGAAATAAGAATAATAAATTTGTGTTTAAAGTATCATCTGAATTATTATAAGCAGTGATATCAATATTTAAAGTATGATCACTACGATTTTTTAAAATAAAGTATTTTGGTAAATAAGTAATATTAACAATTATTGATACTCCTAAAATTACTAAAACTAAATTTCAAATCGTTCATTTTCAAATTTTTTTATTTTTTAATATTTTTTTATTTAGTTCTTTTTCATCTTTTAGCATTAATTTTCTCCTGCAAATTCTTTTTTATTTTATAAGGTAAAGTTTTAATTGCTTTGTGAAACAAAATAAAACTTAATAAGACAACAATAATAATTAAAGATATTATTAATGGAATTAAATAATTAGTAAAGATACCATAATCTTTATAACTAATTAATTCTTTACCATTATAAGTTGGGGTAAAGTGATACCAACTATAAATCATCAAGGAACTAGCATATGTTCCAGGTATAATTAAAGCTAAATATTTTAAAATCGCACTCGTTCTAATAACAAATAAAGGCAAATAACAACCTGATAAAAAAACTGTTAATAAGAAAAAAGCAATTGCAATAATTAAATTAATCTTAAAATCTTCAATGAATATATTAAAAATAAAACCAATTAAACACGAAGTAATACTGTTGATAATAATAGTAACAAAAAGTCATGCTCAATTGATTCAGTCAAAATGAATTTGTTTATGATAAATTGCGGCACTAAAACCAAGCAATTGAGCAGAAATAATTAAAATGATTAGTAAATGATAAAAAACAAGACTATAGAAAAATTCTGACATTTTTAAAGGCATTGATTTTAAGCGTTTAAAAAATAATGTTTGTTTAAAATCAGTTAAGATTAAAGTTAAATTTAGAATACCAATTGTTGGTCCAATACTAATAATGACGCCAGGTAGGGCTAAAAAAGCACCATTACTACTAATAGGTTGTTGGATTGTATTAGAAAAAGCAACACAAAAAATTAAAAAAATAAATGGCAAAATAAAACAAAGTAAAAAGCTAAATCATGATTTAACTTGGTATTTAAATAGTAATTTTAAAACGGCAATCATTTGAAATAGCTTTCTGAAATATTTTAAGCAATATAATTTGCTTTAAATTTGGTTTGTTCTTGACTATTGAAAGATCAGAATCCTTTTGTAATAAATAAATAATTAACAATATCTGATTCATTAAAAGCATTATCTAATTTAAGTAATTGTGGTGTTTGAAAGATTGTTTGATTTTTGTAGTTAAGTTTTAAAGTAAATCCTCAATGTGGTGTTGGAATATTAATTACATTCCCAGTATTATCAATTCATGCTTCTTTAATTGTGTTTTGCAATAAAAAAACATGGTTAAGATCAGTTGTCTTAATTGTAAAAGAATTTTCATTAATTAAACTTAATGGTACATTCATCCCAATTCCTGATTGTCCAATTCATTTGTCATATAATTCTTTTTGCGAATGATTATTTGGTAAATCATTTTTAGTTCTTAATAATTTTTCTCAACCATTTGAATTTCATCAATCTTGTTGTCCAACTGTAGGTCGACCTGGAAAACTACCAGTTTCACTAAATCATTTTTTTTCATCTGCAGTTCATGTTGTTAGTGCTTTCTTACCGGTCTTAATTTCTTGATATTTTTTAATATCCATTAAAGCATTACCATTTATCGTTGTATCTTCAGTAATAAAACTCTTATTAGTATAAGTTGTTTCATTAACTTTTTTTCAAGTGACAGGTTCTTCAATACCAATTGTTCATTTTGGACTAGCACTGTCATCAATAGTAATTTCTTGAACTGCTTCAGTAATATTATTTGCTTGTGGTAAATAAAGATATAAATTATTATTAGTATTAAGATCAACTCAATCATATTGTTGTCATGGATCAGTTTTATCTGTTTTCTTGTTAACTAAATAATAGTGATCATAACCAATATTAATTGTTCCTGAATTATTTTGACTCATTTTATGAACTCAATCAGGAGTTTTTTCTACTAAATTAATTTGACTAATGTTTTTATTAGTATTTACGATACCAAGTGGTGTTAGTGCTGCTACTAAACTAGTTGAAAGTAGCATTAAAAACTTACGCATTATTTTTTACGCTCCTTCTAATAATATGCCGGTTTTAATAAAATAAGGTTGAGAAGAATTTTGCTTTTTATCTTGATAATTAATATTGATAATTATTTGATTAAACATATTGTCTCTTGATATTTTAAGATTTATTATTGAAATTGCATCAAAATTTTTAACATGTTTTTGTAAATAATTTAAAAAATCTGATTTAATTGTTTCATCTAATGTATCTTTTGTTCAGTCATACGGATTAAAAGCAGTTTCTTTTTCTAATTTTGCTAGTGTTTCATTTAAAATTGGTATTATTCCAATTTGATTTTCTTCTTGATTATTACAAGCAATTACGGTTGTACTTACTAAAGTTGTTAAACTTAAAGTATTTAAAATACTTAATATTTTTTTCATTAATTAATATACCTGCTTTCTCTTATAATTGTGATAAAAAAATGTCCATCTCTAGGATAATGGACACTATTTAAAAATTATTTGTTTTTTACAAAGTAAAAAAAGCAATAATATTTTAAATATTCAAACCCCAGGAATAATAAATTACTTTTTGAAAATCAGACCGGTCTACTGGCTTAACCTCATTTTACTAGTTGTCCTTCTCAAAATTGGATTTCAATGGATAATTCAACGTTCATTAGTATTACAGTTGCTGGGACAGCAAAGAGTTTTCATCTTTTTCCCGAACATCTAAGTTTCAATTATTTATATTTAGTTGTGAATTTATGTTATTACAATATTTTTTGTTTGTAAAGCAATTTAATTTATCAAAAATATTTTTTTGATTCTATTTTTATTAATAATAATTTTTATTAAAAAAATATGTTAATAGAAACTTTTTTATTGCTTAATTAACTTTTTTCTGCTATAAATAAATTACAATTTATTTTTGCTTTTTTAATATTTTTTGGAAAAATTTTCATTTTATCAAAAAATTATTTGTCTTTATTAGTAAGTAAAAAAAGATAAAATAATTTTTTTATTGAATAATAATTAAAATTTAACTTTTTATTAAAGAATAAAATCTAATGAAAGGAGCAATATTATAATGGCAGCATTGCTAACTACTCGTGAAAAAAAATTGCGTTATGGAGCCCCATGAAAAGTAATTGCTTATTTTTGTATTCCAACAATTTTAATTATGGTAATTCAAGGTTTTTATAATATTATTGATAAAACTTTAGCTTTACAATTTGCTTCTCGTGACTTAGCTCATGATCCTTGATATATTGATCAATATAATCATCTGACTAATAGTAATGTATCAGTTGTGCCCCTTGATCAAATCAAAATTTATATTAATGTTGCAACACAATATGCATCGCAAACTTATAATTTAATGATTGCTTTTGGTGTTATGGCAGCGATGGGTTGCGCGATGACTTTTTCTTATGCTTTTGGAAAAAGAGATATTAAAAAAATGAGTGAACTTACAGGTAATGGTTTTTCATTTACTTTGCTTTTTTCAATTTTAATTGCTTTTCTTGTTTTTTGTCTAGTTTTTCCTGGCTTTCATTCCGTTCTTATTACGAGTCAAATGGGAAGCCGTTATAATCCGATTACTGAACAATTAGCTTGACAGTACTCTTATCCAATGTTGTTAGCAGCACCACTGGCATTTATTAGTTTTTATTTTACTGCTTTATTAAGAAATGAAGGAAGAGCAAACTGAGTAATTATCATTATGGTTTCTTCTTTATTAATTAATGCTGGAGCAGCAATTTTATTTATGCGAGTTTTACATTTAAAAATGCAAGGTGCAATGTTGGGAACGATAGTTTCTTGATTAGTACAAATAATTTGAGGATTTATTATTGTTTTTGGTTTTAAAAAAAGTTATTCTCGTTTTACTTGACATGATGTTTGATATTTAAAATGAAGTAATATTTGACAATTTCTTAAAGCAGGATTTCCTAATTTTATTTCAGGTGTTTCTTTTGTTGTCTTTTCTTATTTTTCAACGATGCTCGTCGTCCAGTTACCAAATCAACCAGAAACTGGCAATGGCGTTTCGTTATTACAAGAATTAATGTCTGCTTATTCACCTTGAACTACTTTAATTTATTCTGCTGGAATTGGAATTTCACAAGGTTCACGAGCAATTCTTGCTTATAATTATGGTGCTCAAAAGTATCGCCGAATTTGGGAAATTTTATGACGAAGTAGTGTTTTATTAATTACTTGATTCACTCTTGTTTTAATTATTTTAATTGCTTTGGGTGATAAAATGATGTTAGTTTTTGCCTTTCCAAAGCAATATGTTAGCCAATATCGTTGATGATTAGTTTTATCTTTCTGTTCTTATCCTCTTTCTTCACTTAGTTTAATTGCTTTTACTTTTTATCAAGGAATTAATAAATCATTATTAGCATCAATAGCTAATAGTTTACGAGCTTTTATTGTAGCATTACCAATGATGGGACTAGGATTGCTTGTATCAAAATTAACTGGTAATCCAATTTATTACTTTTTATTCTTTGGCTTAGTTGATTTTGGTTGTGCTTTAGTTTTAATACCAATGTTAGCTTATAGTTGATATAAATATCATAATAAAATAGTTGATATTCCTGATCATTTTGATAAAGAAGCTTCTGTAAAAACTACAGCAAAAAAACCTGAACCTGTTAAAAAATATCAACACTTTTAATATGAAAATTTCAAATAAATTATTATCATTTATGTTATAATTAAAGTCTAGATTATTTAATAATTAACAATACTTTGGTTAAGAATTTTAAATTTAAAGTATAATTAATTAATAATAGTCAATAGGTGAAATAATGCCAAATTTTACAGTTGCAGAAATTGTTAAAGAATTTAATTTAAAAGTTTTATATTGTAATGACGAAGTTGATTTAGAACAAAGATTGATTACTACTTTAGGAATTAATCGTGGTGGTTTAGAATTAAGTGGTTTTAAAAGTAAAAGAATTACTTTAGCAAGAAGAGTTATGTTGCTAAGTAGTAAAGAAAATGAATATCTTGATACTTTAAAAACTGATACTTATCAAGATCATTTTGTTAATATTTTAGAAGAACATATTCCGGCTGTTTTTATTACTGCTAACTTTAACTATGAAAAAGAATTATGTCAAATTGCTAAAAAGTTAAAAAGTAAAGTTCCAATTATTAAATTTCTTGGTAATACTTTTGATTTTTCTAGCACTATTAATTTGTATATTACTGAGCGGTTAGCACCTACTACACAAATTCATGGTACTTTTGTTAATATTTTTGGTTATGGTGTTTTAATTACTGGTCCAAGTGGTATTGGTAAATCAGAAACAACTTTAGATTTAATTCGTAATGGTCATCTTTTTATTGGTGATGATAGTATTAATATTTTAAAAATTAATAATAAGATTATTGGTAAAACTAATGAAATTGTTAAAAACTTAATTGAAATTAGAGGAATTGGCATTTTAGATGTAACAAAAATGTATGGTTATCATATCGTTTTACCTGAAAGTCAAGTTCACTTAGTTATTAAATTAATTCCTGCTAATAGTAGTTCTTGAAGTAAAATTGACCGTGTTGGTGATAGTTTAAAATATTCTGATTTTTTTGGTGTCAAAGTTCCATTAATTCAAATACCTGTTACTTCAGGAAGAAACTTGGCCGATTTAATTGAGTCAGCTGTTATTAGTTTAAAATTAAAAGCAGCAGGACAAGATAGCGCGATAAAATTTCAAGAGGATTTAATTGCAACTTTGAGAAAGCGCGATAAAAAATAAATGAAATAAGGCGATGATTAATAATGTACTTTTTTGATAGTTATAATGATTCAATTGCTAATATCCCAGGAACATCAATTCATATTTATTCAATTTTGATGGGTCTGGCAATTTTAGTAGTTTTTTTTACTTCATGATTTAAAATGCATCGTAGGAACATTCCAACAAGAACGCTTGAATGAGCAGTTTTAATTATTGTTCCAGTTGGTTTAATTGGTGCGCGGTTATGATTTGTTTTAAATAATCTGCAATCAATGCACAGTTTTCTTGATGTTATTGCCATTTGAAGAGGTGGTATTGCTATTGAAGGTGGAGTTAGTTTTGGATTAATTGTTGGATTAATTATTTTTTATCGTGCTTCATTAAAATACAAAATTTCAATGTGAGTTTATTTAGATTGTATTATCTCTAATGTTTTATTGGGGCAAGCAATTGGTCGTTGAGGAAACTTTTTTAATCAAGAAGTTTTAGGTTGAAATGTCGGTCATCCATTTGCTGGGTTACCTAGTTGAATTAATAATCATCTTCATTATCCTGATGAAGCAATTGGTATTTATCGTCAACCATTATTTTTATATGAATCAATTATTTCTTTATTTGGGTGAGTTACTTTAACATTTATTGTTCCTAAATTTGGATTTTGAATTAGCAAAAAACCTTGAAAAGTTGCACCAGAAAAATTTCAACCATTATGAATTACTGAACCAATTATCAAAAGTGATTATTATCAACCATGAAAATTAGTTAGCAAAATTTATCGTTATTCTCGTTGAAAAAAAACTTGTTGAAATCAAGCTTATTATGATTTTGAACCAGAAAGAACAATGATTAAAGATGCTATTATTAAGCCTCTAAAATTGCATAAAATTACTCCAGATATGAAGTTTAATACTAAATTTCTTTTAAAAAATAAAAATTTTTATCAAAAAACAACTCATAAATTAAAGTTTACTCAAGATGCAACTTTATTAAACAATAGTTATAATCCGAACCATTATCGAGTAACTGCAACAGGAACTGCTGGATCATTGTATTTTGCTTTTTATGGTATGATTAGGTTAATAATGGAACCTTTCCGTGATACACGAGATATTATGATGATTGGTAATGTTTCAACTTCGATGGTGGTTTCAGCTTTATGAATTGTTTTAGGTATTACTTTAGTAATTTTTGCTCAAATTATTGCGAAAAAGAAATTTAGAAAAAAAGGATGATTATATGAACGCCAATACTAAACCAATTAAATATGATTATGATTTAATTATCGTTGGAGCCGGACCAGCTGGCATGACGGCAGCAATTTATGCCCAAAGAGCTAGTTTAAAAACAGTAATTATTGAAAAAGAATTAGTTGGTGGCAAAATGACTAAAACTTCGGAAGTTGAAAATTATCCTGGAATTGATTTTATTATGGGTCAAGAATTAGCTTTAAAAATGCAAGAGCAAGTTGAAAAGTTAAAAGTTGAATTTATTTATGATGAAGTTGTAAAAATTACTGATGGTTTAAAACATCTAAGCAAAATAATTAAATTACTTAGTGGTAAAACAATTACAGCAAAAGCAGTTATTATTGCTACTGGATGTGTTGAAAAACGAATTGCTGTTCCTGGTGAAGATGAATATTATGGTAAGGGTGTTTCTTATTGTGGTGTTTGTGATGGTTTTTTATATAAAAATAAGATTATTACAGTTGTTGGTGGCGGTTATGCTGCTTGTGAAGAATCATTGTTTTTGACAAGAATGACAAATAATTTAAATTTAATTCATCGCAGTGAAAAATTTCGTGCTGATGATATAACTTTGAAAAAAGTAAAAAATAATTCTAATATTCAATTACATCTTAATTGAGAAGTTAAAGAAATTATTGGTGACAAAGACCTTGATAAAGTTGTTGCTGTAAAACTTTTTAATAGTAAAACTAAGGAAATTAAAGAAATGAAAACCGATGCTTTATTTCCTTATATTGGTAGTGTTCCAATTACTGGGTTTGTTAAAGACTTAGGAATTTGTGATAAAGACGGTTATATTCTCGTTGATGACATTTGTCAAACAAAAATTCCCGGTTTATTTGCAGCCGGTGATGTTATCAAAAAGAAATTAAGACAAATTGTTACAGCAACCAATGATGGTGCTATTGCTGCACAATATATTATTAATTATATTGATAATATTAACTAATGTCTGTAAAATAAAGAGGTGATAACAATGTCATCATTTACAATGATGATAAAAGATGAAATTTGTCAAAAATCTTTTCAAGATTGTTGCCAAAAATCATTACTATCGGCTTTTATTAGATTAAATTACTTAACTAATAACAACCAAGAACAACAAAAAATTAAATTATATAGTTTTCATGAACCAACAATCAATTTAATTTTTCAATTATTAAATCGTCAAGGTTTAGAAAATTATTCTCAAATACTCACAACAAAATATAAAAAAACTAAAAGATATCTAATTGAAGTAAACCACTTAAGTAATGATCTTTGACTAAAAAGCATTGATTTTGATATTTTAGATCGGAATGTTAAGAAACATTGTCTTAGAGCATATATTGCTGGAATTTTTTTAGGATCAGGAAGTATTAATTCGCCGACAACTTCAAATTATCATTTAGAGTTGCAGTTTAATAGTTATCACTTTGCCAAAATAATTCAAAAATTATTATTAGATAATTTTAATCTAGACTTTAAAGTTATTATTCGCAGAAAAAAATTTATTCTTTATTTGAAAAAATCTAATGATATTTCTGAATTTTTAAAATTATTAGACTGCCCACAAGCAGTGTTTAGTTTTGAAGATCAAAGAATTAAACGAGAATTATTAAATACAATTAACCGGTTTAATAACATTGATATTTCTAATCAGCAAAAAACGCTTATTGCAAGTTTACAACAAGTAAAAATGATTACTAAGATTAAAGAGTTAAATCAATTTAATCAATTATCTAATAAATGTCAAAGTTTAGCTGATTTGAGATTAGAAAATCAAGATGCTTCTTTAACTGAGTTAAGTATCTTTTATTATGAAAAAACTGGTGAAATTATTACTAAATCGGGAGTTAATCACTTAATGCGTGAATTAAGAAAAACATATCGTGAGTTGTTATCAATGTAAATTTCAATTTTGAAATTCAATATAGAGGTGGAAATATGATTAAGGTTACTGAGAATAAAGAAATTATTGAAATTGATGAAGCAGAAGCAAGAAAATTATTATTAGATACTTTTGGTAAACGAATGAAAACATTACGAAATGGTAAAGGGAAAAAGTTTTCACAAGAAAAATTAAGCGAAACAAGTGGTCTTCATCGTAATTATATTTCTGATGCTGAAAGAGGAACAAGAAATGTATCTTTAATTGCAATGTTTAAAATTATTCAAGGTTTAGATATGTCTTTTGCTGATTTTTTTTCTGAAGGGTTTGATGAAGTTTTAAAAAATTTGGGTGAATAAATAAAAAATAGATTAATTTTTTATGATATAAAAAGAATGTCAAAGCGGAAAAAAGCCAAGGCATTTTTTTATTAATTGTTAATTTCTCACTAAGAGAAAGTGTTAAAGTGTTATAATTAAATAGATTAGTCTAACTTTAAAGAGGTGATTCAAGTGGATAATGATAAAGATAAAAAAGATAATTATCTTTTAGATGAAATTATTTCACCTATTTTTGGTCATGAATATAAAGATCGTGTTGTTGAAAATAAAAATTTAGTTCCTCATGTTACTCAAGATATCAAAGAAACTAATTATTTAGAAAAACAAATTGAAGAAGAATTAGAAGCAAAAAATAAAATCGCAAAAGTAAAAGCATATGAAGCAAGTTCTAAAACAAATACTGATGTTTTAAAACAATATCAAAAAGAAAAAGAAGCTAAAGAATTACAAGCTGCTCTACCTTCTAATTATTTAAATTTTCGTGATAGCTTAGAAAAAACAACTGATGATTTATCAATTATTTCTGATTTTACTGCTAATTATACAGAAACAATGAGTAATTCAGTTTTAGAAGTTGTTGATGACATTTTCTCTAATTAAAAAAATCTAAGAACTGGAGTAATGATGACAAATAATATTATTGATGAATTAAGTTGACGAAAAATAATTAAAGATATTAGTAATTCGGAGAAAGTTTTAACTGCGCAAAAATTACAAAAAGCAATTTATTGTGGGTTTGATCCAACTAATGATTCTTTGCATTTAGGAAATTTAATTCAAATTTTGTTATTAAGAAGATTTGCTTTATTTGGTTTTCAATCACTTGCTGTTATTGGTGGTGCTACTGCGATGATTGGTGATCCAAGTGGTAAGAGTCAAGAACGAAACTTATTATCACAGGAACAATTAAAAAATAATATTAAAGGTATTAGTAAACAATTAAGTAGTTTAATTAATCAACAAGAGTTTAGTGATTTGAATCCTTTAGATTTAATTCGTGATTTTAAAATTTTAAATAATCATGATTATCAACATTTAGAAATGGTTTTTAAAAGTATTAATCCTAATGCCCAATATAAAGATTCTTTAATCACAATTTTAAAAGAATTGCCTTTACCATTGCAAGAATTAAATTTGTCAGAACAAGAGTTAACTGAACTTTATCAAGGATTGAACTTAAATGTTAATTATTTAAAACAACAAGCAAAGTTAGCTGATTTAAATTTTCATCAATTATTAAAATACTTGAACACTTGAATTGCAGCTTGAAAAGAATTTTGCCAATTAGCTTGAGGACAAACTAAATCAACAAAAGTTAAGGATATTAAAATTTTAAATAATAGTGATTGACTATCAAACTTTAAACTTTTTGATTTTTTGCGTGATGTTGCTAAAGATTTTAATATTAATCAAATGCTTAGCAAAGAAATGGTGTCAAAAAGATTAGAAACTGGAATTTCTTATACTGAATTTTCTTATATGGTTTTACAAGGATATGATTTTTACCATTTATATACAAAAGAAAATTGTTATTTACAATCAGGTGGTAGCGATCAGTGAGGTAATATTACTGCTGGTCTTGATTTAATTCATCGCAAAATTGGTGCTGAGTCGCAAGCTGCTGGTTTAACAATTAATTTGTTAACAAAATCAAATGGTGAGAAGTTTGGGAAAAGTGAAAAAGGAGCAATCTTTTTATCAGAAGCAAAAACTTCAACATACGAATTGTATCAATTCTTATTTAATCAAGAAGATAAAGATTTAGAAAAATTATTCGCTAGTTTAACTTTTTTTGATCAAAAACAAATTGCTTTTATTAGTCAATTACATCGCAAAAATCCAACCTTGAGAATTGGTCAAAAAGTTTTAGCAGCAACGATAACAATTTTTGTTCATCAATTACCTGGTTATTTTAAGGCTTTAAAAATTACCAATGCGTTATTTAATAATGAAATTCATCAATTAACAACATCAGAAATCTTATCAATTTTTAAAGATGTTCCAACAATTAAACAAACTAGTGATGAAACTTTAATAGCAATTTTAGTTAATCATAAAATTTGTAATTCAAAACGACAAGTTCGTGAATTAATTCATGATCAAGCAATAGTTGTTAATGGTCAAAAAATTACTGATGAAAATCTTATTATTAGTAAGAAAGCAGCGATTAATCAACAAATAACTTTAATTAAAAAAGGAAAAAGAAATTATTATTTAGTTTTTCATCAATAAAAAATAATAAAAAAGTCATTATTAAATTATTTAATAATGACTTTTTTTGTTAAAAAAATATGTCAAATATAAAAACCGTTGAGATAATTTTTTATGGTTAACCAATAGAAAATAAAGTTTTTTTATCAAAAGGAGTTTATTATGAATAATAATCAAAATCAACAAGCAGATTTAAGTCAGGCAATTATTACTGACATTGAATATGCTACTAAAACAGAATTGAATATTGAAGCGGGTATTCGTGCTGAAAATGATGGAGTGTTAACTAATCAAATTAACAATAAGCAAGATAAAACTGATAATACTTTAACTACTACAAACAAAAATATTGTTGGTGCCATCAATGAAAATTTAATGTCAATCAATACAAAACAAGACACTCTAATAGACAGTGGCGATAATCAAAATATCAAAACAATTAATAGTCAATCAATTTTAGGCGTAGGTGATGTCATTATTAATGATGGGAGTACAAATTTAGATGACAATATTGAAATCTATGACAATGAAGATAACAACTTTGTCCAATACAAAGCAACTGATTTAGACTGAACTGCTGCTAATGATGAAACACTAACAAGTAAAAGATATGTTGATCAACAAGGCATAACAATCACAAACTCAATCAGTACAAAAGCTAACATAACTTATGTTGACTCACAAGGTGCCCTAAAACAAAACATTATCGACAACACATTGAATACTACAAGCAAAACTATTGTTGGAGCTATTAATGAATTAGTAACAGCCAAAATAAACAAAGATTATCTTAATGATCAACTATCAATAAAACAAAATACTTTAGTTAATAATGGCAACAATCAAAATATTAAAACAATTAATGGTCATGATATTTTAGGTCAAGGTGATTTAACAATTAAAACACCAGATGTAACTAAATATTATGTTGATAGTCAAAATGAAAATTTACAAAGACAAATTAATAAAGGTTATTATTGAAAGCCAATTAATATTACTGGTGCAAAAACAAGAAATGTTAATGTTATTGGAAATTTACAAGTTAATAAAATTTATAAAATTGCTTATACATGAAGTGGTGATGCTCATAGTAATATTACTTATAAAGAGTATCTTCATCTAAATAATAAAAATGTTGATCTTGAACGATATCTTCATAGTTCACTTATTGGATTATTACCTAATGTTTTAGCATTAGAAAATAATGGAAATACTGGATTTCGAATTTACGAAGCAATTGGTGTTCAAAGTACTGATGGTTTTATTGTTGCTGTTTATATTTTAAGTAAGTTAGATTAAAAAAATTATTTCAATAATTTAGGACGAATAACTTTTTCATAGGTATTCGTCCAAATCTTTAAAGATATTATCAGTAACGAATTGATTTTGAATAATGAAAAACCACTTGATGCAATTACAGGAATTGAAATCAGTGGCATTTTTGGCAATGGTAATTATGATTTATCGTTATTAACTGGTGATAAAAAAGAAATCCCAATTAATAATCTTAATTTATTTTCACAAAACGAAAAAATATCATTAATCAAAATTGAAATTTAATCATTAAAATACCCTTTTGGATAAGTTCCGTCTCATTTTATATCATCTTTATAGCCATGTTTAGCAAAGTAAAAACCAGCACCATTCAAACTTACTCAAATAGTACCTTTCCCTCAAACAGCTTCTCTTGAAGGTTTTAAATAATAATTTAATCCATCATTATGAACAGCAACACTACCTATAATTAATGAAATTGAACCAGTAACTGCACCTGTTAAAGCTAATGCTAAAATTAATTTGTTAAGCGGTTTAACTAAAATTTTTCTTTTTGATTCAGATTCTAAGTATTCTTCTACTATTTTTTTTCTTCTGTATATTCCATTATCGTATACTCTCCTTTTGTTCTTTCTTTCAAAAAAATAATACTATAAACCAGGTCTTTTATAAAGACCCGAAAATTAACGCATAAAACGGCGTATATGCCGTTTTTTTGTTTCAGTATTGATTTTAATTTTTCTTGGTTAATTATGCTCCTAATAAAAGCGATTTTTTGCTAGATCAATGTTTTTATTGGCAATTAAATTTCGGTAAGGATAAGTATAATAAAAAATTGAATCTAAAGCATCATGTAACATCTTCTTGCCAATTATTTACAATCAGGTAATTAATTTTAGATGACGGCAAAAGGTATCGTGATATCCAAGACACTATACCTAAGACAAATATCTCTTTAATGACAATTGGTCGTTGATTTAAAAATATCGTGTTAAAAATATATTAACTTTAATAACTCGTGGCCCTATGAAAAAGTTAATCGCCTATTGATTTAAACAATAATTAAGGTTAATTAATGAAAAAAATCATTGTTAGTTTAACAATGATTTTTATTTTGATTAAGCACGACCATATGATTCAATTACTAAAGCTTCTTGTAGATCAGAATTTAATTCTTCTCTTAATGGTGTTCTTAAATATTTACCTGTAAATGTTTTTTTATCAAATTCAACAAATGGTAATGTTGATGCGTTAATTTGTAATGATTCTAAAATCTTAACATTTTTCTTTGATTTTTCATCAATTGTAATTGTGTCACCAACTTTTACTAGATATGAAGGAATATTAATCTTCTTACCATTAACTAAAACATGACCATGGTTTACTAATTGACGAGACGCATTTCTAGTTGTTGTTAGTCCAAAACGGAAAATAATATTATCTAATCTTGATTCTAAAAGAATTAATAAATTTGTCCCTGTAACACCATGTTGTAATTTTGCTTTGTTGAATAAGTTTTTTAATTGACGGGCATTAATTCCATAAGCAAAACGAATTTTTTGCTTTTCTTGTAGTTGTTGTCCGTAAGTTGAAAGTTTAATTTTTTTTGTTCCGTGTTGACCAGGTGGATAACTTCTCTTTTTTCCTTTAGTAAATTCTTTACCTGATTCTAAAACCGAAAAACTTAATCTTCTTGATTTTTTAAACATTGGTCCTGTATATCTTGCCATAAAAAAACCTCCTTATGTAAGCAATTAAGTGAACAAACACAAAGAAGTTAATAAATCCTTATTAAGAGAGTTTTTCTTTCGCCTGAACAGCTCAGGTTACTTTATAAAATAGACCAAGAAGTTGTGAAAAACTATTTTAAACTTAATAATATTTATTTGCTGCTTTTGTGATTTGCTAATTAATTATATTAAATGTGTATTTATTTGTCAAATATTAATAATTAGGTAATTTTATTATTTTAATTTATTGATTTGTAACTTATAATAACTTTATTATTTATTATTTGATTTGAATTTTGTCATTCAAATAATTTAAAGATTAGGGTTATTTTATGTTATCACAGTTAAAAATTAGTAAAAAAACATTACAAAGTAATTTTAAAACTATTCTTCGAATTAATAAAATTGATTATTTAATGTATTTTTGTGTTTTTCTTTTCACAATTTTACCAGCAATTTGAAATTTATTAAGAACTCATATTATTGCCAATTATATTGATTTTAGTGTTGAAACTTATGCCCAATGAACATATCTTGAAACCCTATTGGAGATGTTGCAAGAAGGAATGATTTTACCTTTGTTTTGATGATTTGGTACATCAATGAAAAATAAAAATGAAATAATGGGAAAAATTAAAACTGCTTTTATTTTAGTAGCAATAATATACACATTATCTTTAATTTTAACTTCAATATTTTCTAATAAATTTGTTCTCTTTTTGAATAATGATAGTCATGTTGAAAATTTATCATTTTTTGTTTTGCAATTGTGATCAAAGTTACCAGAAGTTTTATTGTTAATTTGTACAACAGTATTAGTTTTATTTCAAAAATATATTTATACATTAATTTTAGCAATAGTGAAAATTTCAATTGGGATTTTTTGTGATTATATTTTTTCTACTAATTTAGTCATAACTCCAAAGTTATCATTAGTTGGTGTCAGTTCTTTGTTAGCTAATTTTATTGTTTTTATTATTGCTTTAGTTTTAGTTATAAAAATTTTTGGTTTTAAAATTTTTTTTAATAATAAAAATTATGTTAAGCCAAAGAATGTTTTATCAACTTCATTGTGGAGTTTTTTAGATTCTTTTGTTCGAAATGTTTTTTATTTATTTGTTTTTGCAAAATTAATGAATAATATTGATGGCTCACAAGCTTATTATATTGCTAATGCTATTATTTGAAATTGAATGTTAATTCCTTTAATAACATTATCGGATGTTCATAAATCGCAAACAGCTAAAACATTAAAAAATAAAAGTGAATCAATAATTTTATTTTTTCAATATCAATTGATTTCCCTTTTCGTTTTTTTACTAATGATGAGTATTTTTTTACCATTATGAAAACCTATGGCTTTTTTCATGAGTAATAATCAAACTACGACTTTGTTATCATGAAAAATTGCTAAAATCGTTATTGGCTTTTATATTTTATATGCTACTTCTGCAACTGCTGATTCATTTTTCTATGGATCAGGTAAAACAATTAACTTGTTAATTCAAAGTTTAATTGTCAATATATTAGTTTATGTACCAGTAATTATTTATTGACAGATTGCTGATAAAAGTTTAAGTTTAGATGCAATTGTTTTAATTTTTGGGAGTACGATGGCATTAGATAGTTTTATTGGTTATGGTTTAATATTTTTTACTTTTTTGAGATGGAAAGAAAAAGCAACAGATAAATCTTTAATAGTATTTAAGCAAAGTGCAAAAATAAATTAATAACTTTAACTTTGAGTTATTTATTAAGATTTTTATTTTTTTATTTAAAAACTTGTGATAATCTTTTATTTAAGAAGTAAATAAACTATCTATTTTGGTTGTAAATGGGGCGGTAGTTTGATTAATGGGTTTTTAATTGAAGAAATAGATATTGAAAATAAAGAAATAATGAAAAAAGTTCAAGATTTCTTAAAACAAGAAGCATTGGTAATCAATGATCAAATTGATTATTGTGCAGTTATTAATGATGAAAAAAATCATAAAATTTCTCGAAGCGAACTAAATTATCCATTAAAAAAATGTTATTTATGTTCAAATTCGGCCAAATTATGTGCAAGAACGAAAAATCATCCGCTAGATTTATTACTTTCATATATTAATAAAGTTATAATTCAAATATTTGATATTAAATAAAGTTAAAAAGTTTTTATTAAAAGTAAAAAAATATTGGGAAGGAAATAAAGATGAAAAAAATTGTTTTAGTTGGGTGTGGTGCAGTTGGTAGTAGTTTTATTTATAGTGCAATTAATCAAGGTTTAGCAGAAGAATATATTTTGATTGATAAGTTTAAAAATTTAGCTGAAGGTAATGCTCTTGATCTTGGCGATGTTCAAGCATCATTGGAATACCCTTTCACGGCAATTAAAGTTGGAGATTTTCAAGATTGTCACGATGCTGATTTAATTGTTATTACTGCTGGCAGACCAAGAAAAGTTGGCGAAACGCGATTAGATATGGTTAGTGATAATGCAAAGATAATTAGTGATATTGCTTTAGAAATAAACTTATCAGGTTTTAAAGGTATTACTTTGATTGCTTCAAATCCTGTTGATGTTATGACAGCAGTTTATCAAAAAGTTACTGGTTTTGATGTTCATAAAGTTTTAGGAGCAGGAACAATTCTTGATACTTTGAGATTAAAATATTTACTTGGGCAAAAATTAGAAATTAATCCTGAATCAATTTTTGGTTATGTCCTTGCAGAACATGGTGATTCTGCTTTTATTCCGTGAAGTAATGTTATTGTTGCTAATCAATCTATTTTGGAAGTTATGACAAAAGAAGAATTAGAGTTACTTGAACAAGCAGTAAAAACAAGAGCTGGAGAAATAATAAAACTAAAAAATGCAACTTTTTATGGTATTGCTGCTGGACTAACTTTTTTGATTAAAATGATAATGAAAAATCAAGACACAATGTCAATTGCTGGTGCTTATCTTAATGGTGAATACGATAATCAAGGTTTTTATATTGGTGTTCCAGTAATTTTAAATCAAAATGGTTGAAAAGAAGTTGTTCAATTACCATTAACAAATGAAGAACAATTGAAGTTTAATCATTCTTGTCAGATTATTAAAGAAAATTTAAAAGTTGCTTTATCAGCAATTGCTGATAAAGTTATTAAATCAGATGAAAGAATTGAGAAAAGTAGTTATTAAAGAATAGATATTTTTGTTTTTGAATTTTGCTATTATCGCGTCGCTACTTTTTGTTTTTTCTGTTAATTTCGCAATTTAAATATTATCGCTTGAAATTTGTTTAAATTGTAGTAAACTTTACTTAAGTGTATAGCTTAAATTCGTCGTATACACCATTAGCCTCACGAGAGGGATGTTTGCCATATCGTGGCCACTCAGCAATGTGATTATATTACAACATTGCTGTTTTATTTTGTTTAAATTTGTGATATCTTTAAATAAGAAAATTTGCGTAAGGAGTTTAAAATATGATTAATGATGATGAAATTAAATATTTTCAAGGTAATTTAGATTCAAATACCGTTTATATTTTTATTGATGAATCGGGTAATCCTAATAATAAACTTTTTGAACATATAACAATGGATATTCAACAAAATGGTAAAGTTTCAAATGAAATTAAAACTTATACATTAACTGCTCTCGTTATTAAGTCAGTTAAACAATATGGTTTTTTAGAAAAAGAGATGAATGATATAAAAAAAGATTTTTTTCCTAATCAAAATCCTGAGTTAATTACTTTACATAGAACTGATTTAAGAAATGATTTATTTAGAAAAGAAAATAATTTATCATTGGAACAAGTTTATTTATTGGAAAATAAAATTTATAAATTAATTAGAGTTCATCGATTAATTACTTTTTCTATTTCATGCAATCGTGAAGTTTTACTAGATAATCCAAATTATCAATATGATGAAAAAACTAATTGAAAAGAAGTTCTTTTTCATAATTTATTAATGAAAATTCAAAGAAATATTAAGAGAAAAAATCGTCGTCAAAAACTAGTTTTAGTTATTGAAACAACGCAAAAAAAGAATGACAAAAAAATAGTTAAATTCATTAATGAATTAATTCAAAAAAAAGATTTATGATTATTTAAAAAAGTATTAATAACTAATAAAGTCAACAAAAAACGTGAGTCAATATTGGGAAATGAATTAGTAGATTTTATTTGTTATTCATATTTTTTATGAGCTTGTAATTCTTTATTTCATTATTCAAAATTTTCGTTAAGTGGTTATCCTAATCATTATAAAAAAAGTTTGACATTAATTGATACTTTAAAAATAAAATAATTAAAATTAAATTCACTTATACTTGCTTAAATTGTTAATATTATATATAATTATTAATGCTTTAAGCAATTGTAGCCCCGGTAAAGTTACAAATGCAAGGAGAAAAATATGCGTCAAACAACAATGAAATTCAATAACATTGAAAAGAAATGATATGTTATTGATGCTAGTGGACTTGTTTTGGGACGTTTAGCAACAGAAGTTGCTAAAAAATTGCGTGGTAAAGATAAAGCAATTTTTACACCATATATTGACTGTGGTGATTCTGTTATCATTATTAATGCTAACAAAATCAAATTAACAGGCAAAAAGCTGCAAGATAAGAAGTATTACAACCACTCACAATATCCAGGTGGGTTAAGAGTTCGTAAAGCGCAAGACATGTTAAATAAAAATGCTGCTGAAGTAGTTGAAATTGCTATTAAAGGAATGTTACCAAACACAACTTTAGGACGTAAACAATTTACTCATTTACATGTTTATAATTCTGATCAACATCAACATCAAGCTCAAAATCCTGAAGTTTGAGTATTAAAAGATTAATAAGGAGTAATGACAATGACTAATAAAATTACTAGTTACAGTAGTTCTGGTGGTAGAAAAAGTTCAATTGCTCGAGTACATATAACAAATACTAATGATAAAGGTAGTGTTTTAGTTAATGGTACTGAACCAATGAAATTTTTTGCTCAAGAATTATTAGTTAAAGATATGTTATTACCTTTACAAGTAACTAATACTTTAACAAAATTTGATGTTAGAATTAATGTTGATGGTGGCGGAAAATCAGGTCAAGCAGGAGCAGCTCGTTTAGCAATTGCTAAAACTTTAGTTAAAGTATCAAAAGAATATAAGGAACTATTACGTGCTAATGGTTTATTGACTAGAGATGCTAGAATTAAAGAACGTAAAAAATATGGTTTAAAAGCAGCTAGAAAAGCACCGCAATTCTCAAAACGTTAAAAGGGTTTTATCAAAAAACTCTTTTTTTATTTTCAATTAAATATTGCAATAAAAAAATATTACATATATAATTATTTTGTTGCTTTTTTGGGATTGTAGCTCAGCTGGTTAGAGCGCACGCTTGATAAGCGTGAGGTCGTTGGTTCAAGTCCAATCAGTCCCACCATTAAAATAAATATTTTCTTAAAATAAACTTTTAAAAAGTTTATTTTTTTTATATAAAAAAGTAAAATGAATATATAAGGATACGAGAAAGGATAGAATTAATGGTTCAAAAGATTAATTTTGCTCATCAAAATCAAATTTTTAAAATTGAAGATACTAATGAAGATAATAAACAGCATCTAGAAGTTCAAAAAAAAGAATTATCAAAATCAAATAAAGTTTCTTTTAAATCACGACTTAATCGAATTTTTAATATTCATAAAGGAAACAAAATTAATCAAGAGTATGCTGATTATGCAATTTATATTAAAGATTTTACGAAGCAATTTAGAAAATTTAAAGCTGTTGATAATGCGACAATTAAAGTAAAAAAAGGCACTATTCATGGTTTTATTGGTCCTAATGGTTCAGGTAAAACGACAACAATTAAATGTTTAATTAGTGCCATGGTTCCAACTAGTGGTCAATTATTAATTCATGGTCAAGATTCTTGAACTGTTGGTGCTAAGAAACATATTGGTTATATTCCAGAAGCAGCAAGATTTCCAAGAAAAATTTCGGCTTATGATTACTTAATTTCTATGGCTCAAATTAGTGGTATAAGTGTCAAAGATGCTAAACTTAGAGCTGAAAATATTTTAAAAGATTTAGGTTTATGAGAAAAAAGAAAACATAATCCCAATGCCTATTCTTCAGGAATGAAAAAGAAAGTTTTATTGGCACAATCATTATTAAATGATCCTGATGTTTTAATTTTAGATGAACCAGCGGCGAATTTAGATCCTACTGCGCGAACAGAATTATTTAATGAATTAAGAAAATTACGCGAACAAGGTAAATCAGTATTTATTTCTTCTCATATTTTGTCAGAGCTACAAACATTAGCAGATGAAATTACAATTTTAAATTATAGTAAAGTTGTCTTTCAAGGACCAGTTAATCAAAGTGATTCTAAATATCAAGTTAGTACTAATGATAATAAAAAGTTTAAGAAAATTTTAATAGCAGCGAAGTTTCATGTTGAAACTGATGAAGAATATTTATTAGTTAAAATTAGTGAAAGAACTGACATAGATCTTAATAAAATTATGACACTAGCTTTAAAAGAAAAAATTACTATTACATTTTTAAAACCATATATTGTTGATTTACAAGAAATGTATGAAAAAATTGTCATGGAAAATCGGCCAGTACCAAAAGAAAGAGAAAGGTAAGTAAGGAAATGCCAATATTTCGTTATACAACTAAAAAAATTTTTATTTCCCCTTCAACTTGAGTTGTCTTATTTCTTAGTATTGTAATTTTAGCTTTAAGTTGAAGTTTACCCTTTGTTTTAGCAAATGCTCAAGCTCCAATTAAAATTTCTTGAACTAAAAATTTAGTTTTATCGACTATGTTAAGCACATGAAAGATATTTACTTTTAGTACTTTTATTAGTTTTACTTTAATCATTTTCATTGGTGTTAAAGCAACACAAATTTTTCGTGATGAAATTGATGATGGGACTTTGTTAATTTTAGTTTCAAAACCAATTAGCAGAAATAAAATTTGAAGAGAAAAATGATTATCTTTTCAAGTTACTTTAATTTTGTATGTATTTTTAACAATTTTAGTCTCAGGTTTGTTTCTTTTAATTCCTAAAATTGGTAATGCGACAATTTATGGTGCACTTGTACCTTATATGGGAATTTTATTTGGAATTGCTTTACTTTTTGATTTAATCATTTCTTCAATTATTTTATTATTATCTTTAGTTCTTAATAGTAAAGCAACAATTGCTATTTCAGTTGGGTTCGCTGCTTTAATTGGTATTTTTTCACAAACATTAGAATTTTTAATTCCGATTTCAGATAACTACTTTAATGCTTCTCATGCTGTGGCAGTTTTACATAATCTTGAAGATCAATTAGATACTACTGAGATTAGTTGGGTAAAAACGCAATTAACCGGAAGTGATTATCGAAGTACGATTAAAGATATGTTGGAGAGAATTTATAACGAAAATATTACTGATGTTGATTATCCAACTTTTTATGATCCTGCAAAAGAACAAACAGTTTTAAATGATATTATTAAAAATCCTAGTAATTATTCAAACTATTCAGCAGATGATGTTACTTTAATTAGTCATATTGTTAAAGTTTCTAATGTTTTTCGCCAATGAAAGCAACAAAGTTATGAAGAATTGATGACTTCAATTCAAGTTGGTATAGGAAATGGATCAACAATAATTATTATTGATAATGGAACTAATGTTGTTAATTATAGTTTTTATAATCTGTATCATGATATTAATCTTCACTTTTCACAATTAGATGTAAATAGTATTAAAACAAAAATTTTTCAAAAACGAATGTTACGATATTTTAATATTTTTTATCATTTTTATTACTTGTGAGTAGGTACTTGAAATGATACTCATAGTTTATATGTTGATGATGCTACTTATATTGGCTACAATGATCCTTATTTAATTTCATTTAAAGAAGTTAGCAGTGACCCAGCGACTAAATATCAAGTTAATGATAGTTCTGGAAATAGTAAGATTCTTAGTTTTCCAATTTTACTTGTTGTTTATTTATTAATTGGTTTTGCATTGCTTGGGACAAGTTGATATATTTTTAATAGTCGTGATTTTACATAATTATTATTTTTTTGAAAAATTATTTTTTTCATGGCAAAATAAATATACAAAATGATTAAAAGAAAGTAGGGGAAATTATGATTATAACTATCCATGGTAAAAATATGGAAATTACTCCAGCAATTAATAAATCAGTTGAAACTAGTTTAAGTAGACTAGAAAAATTTAAAAAATATATTCAACCTAATACACGAGCTAAAGTTGAAATTCGTAGTTATTCTGAAAACTTATATAAAGTTTCTGTTAATATTAATATTCCATTTAATAAACACTTGCAATGCGAAGTGAAGCATGAAGATTTATATTTAGCAATTAAACAAATAGTTAATCCTTTAACACAACAATTAAATCATATTAAAACTCAAACAGAAAGTAAAAATTCGATTAGAACTGGCGAAGTAATTTTAGAAAATTCTCAATCAATTGATTCTGATTATCAGATTGAGGAGTTATCAGATTCGCAAGAAGAATTTGATGATTTTGAAAATAAATTTTAAATGAATTAGAAATCCTACTAAAAATAAAATAGTAGGTTTTTTTATTTTTTTATCATATTATTTTTCAATTAATTAAAGTTATTATGTTAATATTATGCAGTTTAATGTATAATATTAAATGACTTAGATAGTCTGAAAGCAATTTGAAATTAGTAAAATCAATGATAAAAGCAAATATTTTATTTCTTTTAGAAAATTAGATTTAATAGTGAAAACGAAAATTATAAATTAAAAAAATTATCTTATTTAAAAAAACAAGTTTTAATAATAATAGCAATTATCCTTTTTTCTTAATGTTAATTTTTGAAAAAATTATTAATTTAAAATAAAATAAAGGTATATTGTTTTAAAGGATATTAAAAATAAATTATTTTGAAATTTTATTAATTAAGAAATTATTGATTATAAAGGTGAAAATAGAATGAAAAAAATTGATCTAAAGATCTTAAAAACAATGTTAATTAGTGGTGCTAATAATTTATATAATCATCACTATGAAGTTGATAAATTGAATGTTTTTCCTGTTCCTGATGGTGATACTGGAACAAATATGAATTTGACAATGATGAATGGTGTGAAAGGATTAGATAACAAGGATTTTACAACTTTTAAAGAATTTGGTAAAGAGTTTTCTCGTGGTTTGATTATGGGCGCTAGAGGAAATTCTGGTGTAATTTTGTCACAAATTTTTCGTGGCTTTTTTCATGATTTTGTTCATAATAAAGAATATACTGATATGAAAGTTCTTAAACCACAATATATTTTGAAAGCATTAATGCAAGCTAAAGAGTATGCATATAAAGCAGTAATGAAACCAGTTGAAGGGACAATTTTAACTGTTATCAAAGATGGTGCTACTAAAGTTAATGAAGAATGTAAAGATGAAAAAGATTCGTTAGTTATTTTTCAAGCATTATTGAAAGCAATGCAAGATTCACTAACTTTAACTCCAACATTATTACCAATTTTAAAAAAAGTTGGCGTTGTTGATTCTGGTGGTGCTGGTTTAGTTTATATTATTGAAGGTATGGTATATGGTTTAAAACATAATAAACCAATTGCAATAAGTAAGAAATTATCGCCAGAAAATAATAAATTTGATTTTTCAGTTAATAATGATGAAGAATTTGGATATTGTACTGAATTGATTGTTAAATTAAATCATATTGATAGTCCTGATTTTGATTTAAGCAAAACACGAAGTGATTTAGAAGAAATGAAAGGTCAATCCTTAGTTGTTGTTGAAGATCAAAATTTACTTAAAGTTCATGTTCATACTTTGCAACCAGGAGAGATTTTAAATTATTTACAAAAATTTGGAGAATTTTTAGCAGTTAAAGTTGATAATATGACTGAACAAGCTAAAGCACATTCGCAAACAATTATTGCAACAAGAAAATTAGCAAATCCGTATGCTGTTATTGCTTTTGTTCCTGGCAAAGGTATTGATGCTTTTTTTAAAGAACAATTAAATGTAGCAGAAACAATTTTTTATTCTAATAAAATAAACCCTGCTACTGATGATATTTTAAGAACAATTGCGGCAGTTGATGCTAAGGTAGTTTATATTTTACCAAATGATAGTAACTTACTTTTAACTGCAGAACAAGCAAAAAAGTTGGAAAAGAAATCAAAGGTTTTTATTATCCCAACTGTTAATATTGCTCAAGGGATGCGTGCTGCTTTAAGTTTTAATAGTAGTTTATCAGGCAAAGAAAATAGTCGTATTATGACTAATGAAATTAATAATGTTAATTATGGTTATCTTTCAATTGCTGACCGCAATGTTGAAATTGATGATATTGAGATTAAAAAAAATCATTATATCACTGCAGGAATAAGTAAAAATAATCGAAAGTTAAAAATTCTTGCTTCTAGTGAAGATTTTAATGTAACAGTGAAAAAATTATTTGATAAAATTTTATGAAAATCAACAGAAATTATTACAATTTTTAAAGGTAAAACTGCTACTGAAGAACAAATTGCTAATCTTACTAAAATTCTTGAAGATAATTATGACATTGAATATGAATTTGTTGATGGTCAACAAAGTGTTTATAATTTCTTGTTTGTTGTTGAATAGTTAAAAATAATAATTAAAGTAAACATAATGATTGGTTGTTTATTTTTCTATCAAAAAAACAGTTTTAAGTATCTCCTTAAAACTGTTTTTTATTTATCTAGTTAAACTTCTTTGACATTGTTTACATGTTTTCATGTGATTAGGATATTTTTCTTTATTTTTTAAATACTGATTGTGTTGCTTCATCTTTAGACGATTATTAAATTTTTTAAAAATATCTGAAAATTGCATTTTTACCCTCCCATTAATAAATTATTCCCTTATTTAATTTTAATGAAATAATGATATCATATTTTGATTTTAAAAAGTTGTTTTTTCTTTTCTTGTTATGATATATAATTATGATATTAATTTTTAACAAAAACTAGAAAGGATGTTAATATGAATTACTTAGGAGTTGGATTTGATTCGGGTAATCCTGAAACTTGAAGTACGGGATTAATAGCTTTTGCTTCTGTTGTTGGATTCATTGGTCTAATTTTAGCGATTGTCACGATAATATGATTTGTTACGTGAATTAAATATTCTTTATTTAATCGTACTAATAGTGCTAATTTAACTGGTGGACAACTATCACAAATATATTTACAACGATATGGAGTTAATGCTAAAAGAATTAGATATAAGAATAAAGGTGATGGCTCAATTAATAATATTAATGTTGAATCAAGGTATTTTTATTTAAATCCTTATATTATTAATGGTAATAGTTTAACATTACGATTAGTGCCTTGAACATATCATCGAAGTTCAATTTATACTTTAGCAATGGCAATGGAAAGTACTTGGGCAATTAGTAGTTCTAAAAGTACTCGTTTTAATAGTTTTTGATGAGATTTTACAAGAAAACTTACTTTAATTTTTGTTTTAATACCATTGGTCTTTGCTTTAATTTTTGTTCTTGCACCTTATCTTAATTGATCTGGTTTTGTTAGTTCAAATTCTAATACAATTGCGATTGTTTTATCAATTATTGGAGCAATATTTTTAATTGCCTTTTCACTTTCACAATTAGTCTTTTATGCTAAGTCAAGAAAAGAGATTGCTGAAAACTTAAAAGGAATATTGCAACCAAAGGAAATTAAAGCTATTAGTTGAATTTTTCAAATTAAATTTATTTATTATTTAATTAGAATGATTTATGAAGTATTAAGATTTATTTTACAAATTATTATTTTGATTGAAAGTGATCGATAAAAAGAGCAACTAAGTTTTAGTTGCTCTTTTCTTTTGTATTAAATTCAATTATTTCTTTATAAAAACGGTAATTGCGAAAGTTTAAAGTAATTATTGTTAATAATATTAAAAACTTATTCTTAGTTCCTTGATATTTTCAAATAAAAATCATGATAATCAAATTAATAATAAAAACTACAGTTTCAATTGATAAAGTTATTAATAATCAAAATACTTTTTTATTATCATGAATAATAGGATAAAGGCTAAGCAGAGTTGTTAAAGCACAAATAAAAAATCATAATAGCACATAGAACCGTCATTCTTTTAAGACAAGATAGTAACGGTATTTTTTCTTATCAAGTTGATAAAATGTTAAATAAAGCATTAAAAATAAGCCAGCAGTAATTCTAAATCATTTTGGTATTGTTTGATTATTTTTTTGATATTGAGCACATTTTCAGTATAAGGAAAAAAGGATGCAAGAATAAAATAGGAAAAAAGCGCCAAGAACTATTGAAAAAATATTTGGAGTTTTAGGTATTTTCTCAGTCATTTGAATAGTAGCAGGTACAGTTAATAATAATCCACCAATAATTCCAATTGGAGCAGCAATTTTCATTTCTTTGTATTGTTTACTAAAAGGTTTTTGATATGTTTTTACCATTTTAATTGCTTCCTCATTTTACGCCTGGAACAACTCCCATTATACCTAATCAACATCCTTTGACACTGTTACTATAAAATAATAAAATAATTATGCTTTTTACTATAAATCCAGCAATAATGGCAGCAATAACTGCTGTAAAGCCTGAAGTTATTAAGGTAGCAGCAATTGTACTAGCTGCGGATATAAAGCCAGGAGAACCAGACATTTTAGAACCAATATCGATAATTTTGTCAATTGCATTAATACTTAAATGTAATTTTCAATATATAAATCAATATCAATGTCATTCTTTTCAGAAGTTAGGATTATGTTGTATTGTTATTACAGAATTGTTAAAGTTAATATGATTATTGCTGTCAAAACTAACTAGATTAAGTTGCTGTTGTACTTTTAAATTTTCTAAATATTGTTTGCTTAATATCATTTGATAAACTTCTTTTGAATATAATTTTGGATTTAAAATTTGATAATTAATTGTAATTTGATTATTGGTTAAAGTAATACTAGCAACTAAATTATTTTCCATTTCTTGATTTACTTGATTAGTTCTAGAGTTATATTCTTGATTTAATTTTTCAATTTTAATATCATCTTGATTTAAAGTTGTAGAGATTTCAGTTTGAATCACATTTTCAGTAGTTTTCTTAGAATATTTATTACTTAATAATTGGTTTATTGTAATTGATGTTGCACAAATTGCTAAAGTAGTTAAAATTACTTTTTTCATTATTTATACCCCCTTTTATTAAAGATAATATCATAATTTTATTTTTTATCAATTTATTAAAAATGTTTATTTTTTGATTGCAAAATAAAAAGTAGTAAGTGCTGTTTAAATACTTACTACTTTAGTTGCATTATAGCTAACTATTCGCTTTTAATTAAAATAATAATTCTGAACCTGGAAATAAAGTTTTATAACCACTAATTCTTTTAACCATTTTTAATAAATTTTGATTATCAAAAGTTTTAGTTAATTGAATAACTTCTTTTCTTAATTTTTCATAACTCATTGTTCAAAGTAATCAACTTAAAACTAAAAAAATTAACACAATAAAACTTAAAATACTTATGACATTTGTATCAACTTGGTTAATAGTTTTTTGTGCTAAATTAATATAATAAATTAAACTTAAAGTAATTGTAGCTATTGCACTTAAATAAAAAATTAAGGTACTAATTATTAATATAATATTAGTTTTTCTGTTAGTTTTTTTTCATTTAATTAATAAAATATTAACTAAATTTTGGTAAACATTTCAAGTTGTTTTTTCTTCAAAATTTCGGTTTGATAATTTTAAACAATTATTTTGCTTGTGATAATTTGCAAATTTAACTGCTAGTTTTACTTTTTTTACTTTTACATCTTGATAATCTTGACTTATTAACAAAGTTTCATAGGTTTTATTTGTTAGTTTAATTTTTGTTTTTTTAGCAGTAATAACAATAATACTTCAAACAATTAATTGAATTATTAACATTACAGAAATTACTGCTAATAAAAATAAACTTACAATGATAAAAACATTATCATTTTCGGAATTTGTTGTCATTAGTTTTTGTTTTTAATTGCTGTAATTCCTGGCAAGTCTTTGCCTTCAAGATATTCTAATGAAGCACCGCCACCAGTTGAAATAAAGCTAACTTTTTTTTCATAATGAAACTTAGTTACAGCAGCAGCACTATCACCACCACCAATTAAACTAAAAGCACTTTTTAAATTTGCAATTGCTTCACAAATTGCTTTTGTTCCATGAGCGAAGTTATTCATTTCAAAAACTCCCATTGGGCCATTTCAAACAATTGTTTTAGCTGATTTTAATTTATCTTGGAATAATTTTTCTGTTTTTGTTCCAATATCTAAGCCCATTAAATTATCGGCAATATTTTGATCAGTAGTATTTGTTCCTTTAATATCTTTAAATTCTGGTGCAGCAATATAATCAACTGGTAAAACTAATTTATCCTTACCTAAATTAATTAATTCTTTTGCTAAGTCAACTTTGTCATTTTCTACTAATGACTTACCAATTTTATAACCTAGTGCTTTCATAAATGTATAAGCCATGCCGCCACCAATTAAAACTGAATCAGCTTTAGTTAGTAATTGTTTTATAACATCAATTTTATCAGAAACTTTAGCGCCACCTAAAATAGCAACAAATGGTCTTTCAGGATTAATTACAACCTTATTTAACATTGTTAATTCTTTTTCAATTAAAAAACCAATACAACTATCTTTAATATAAGTTGCAATACCAACATTAGAAGCGTGAGCACGATGAGCAGTTCCAAATGCATCGTTAACAAAAACTTCTCCTAGGCTAGCTCAATATTTTCCTAATTCAGGATCATTTTTACTTTCTTTTTTACCATTTAAATCTTCAAATCTAGTATTTTCAATTAATAATAAATCTTTTGCTTTTAATTTATTAACGGCTGTTTCGAGATTTTTACCTCTAGTTTCATTAATAAAAATAACTGGATGATTAATTAGTTCTTGTAATTTTTTAGCAACTAAACTGAGACTACGAGTTTTTTTGTCTGCTTCGGTTTTAATTCTTCCCAAATGAGATAACATGATAATTTTAGCATTATGATTTTGTAAATATTTAATTGTCTCTAAAGCTGCTTTGATTCTTGTGTCATCCGTAATTTTATTATTTTCGATTGGAACATTAAAGTCCAAACGAACAATGACTTTTTTATTTTCAAAATTAATATCTTTTAATGTTTTTTTATTCATTTTTTTCTCCTAGCACTAAACTATTATATTTTATAGTTTATAATTTAATATTTCAATATTTTAAATATTCGGTAATAAAAAAATGCACCTTTGAGATGCATTTTAAATTTTTAGTTTTTACAATTGAGCAAAGTATAAAACAGTTCTAACAAGTTGTGAAACATATGACATTTCATTATCATATCAAGAAAATACTTTAACAATTTGTTTACCATTAATAGTCATTACTTTAGTTAAAGTAGCATCAAAGATTGAGCCAAAACTTGAACCAATAATATCTGTTGAAACAATTGGATCTTCTGTATATCCAAGTGATTCATTTGCATGTTTTTTCATTAATGTATTAATTTCTTCAACTGTGACATTTTTCTTTAATTCAATTGTTAAATCGACGATAGATCCAGTAATAAGCGGCACACGCATTGCTGTTCCATCTAATTTACCTTTAACATCTGGAATAACTAGACCAATTGCAGCAGCAGCACCTGTTGAAGCAGGAACGATATTTGCTAAAGCACTTCTTCCTCTTCTGAAATCAGAGTGCTCAAGGTCTAATAAGCGTTGATCATTTGTTGCAGCATGAATTGTAGTCATTCAACCTTTAACAATTCCGTATTCATTTTCTAAAACATTTACTACTGGTGCTAAACAGTTAGTTGTACATGAAGCAGCTGAAATAATAGTATCATTTTTATTTAAAGTTTTATGATTAACGTTATAAACAATAGTCTTTAAATCACCTTTTGCTGGCGCAGAAATAACAACTTTTTTAGCTCCGGCATCAATGTGAGCTTGAGCCTTATCTTTTTCAGTAAATCTTCCTGTTGATTCAATAACAACATCAACACCTAATTCTTTTCATGGTAATAATTTAGGATCTGTTTCTTTACATACTTTAATTGTTTTACCAGCAACTGTAATTATGTTTTTACTTGCATCTGCTTTAATTTTGTCAGCATTTCATGATCTATGTGCTGAATCATATTTTAATAAATAAGCCAAAGCTTCAACCTTACCTAAATCATTGATTGCAACAATTTCAATGTTTTTTTGGTTGAATAATTGGCGAAAAGCTAGTCTACCGATTCTTCCGAATCCATTTATAGCAACTTTTACTGCCATATTGATAATTCTCCTTCTACTATTGAGTTTCAAATAAAATTATAGCAAAATATCAAAACAATAATAAGGGTATTTGGAAATTTTTTTCTATTTTAAATATTTTATAAAAATTAATTTTTATTATTTAAGTCTTGCTTTGTTAATTTTATTGGCAAAGTTAACTTTTTAATTCTTTCAATTAATCTTTTAACTTTAGTTTCTTCAATTTTATTATTTTGTTTACGATAACAATCTGCTAATTCATTAATACTAAAATTTGAATTAATAAATGTTGTTTTTAAAGGTAAGATTCTAGCATTAAGAATCGGAAATAGTAATTCATCACGTTCTCAAGCAGTAACTAATTCACTACCTAAGTCATCAATGAACAAAAAATCACAATTTTTTATTTGATCAATTTTATTACTATTATCATTCTCATTATTAAAATTTTTTTTAATTTCAATAATGAATTCTGGTCAAGAAATAAAACAAACAGTGTGTTTTTTTTGGATTAGTTTATTAGCTAATAAAATAAAAATAAAAGTTTTACCAACTTGAGAATCACCATATAAATATAAACCAGGATAATTTTTTGCTTTTAAAGTTTGTTTTAAGTAATTAACAATTTCTTGACGCTCTCTGCCAACTACTAAAAAATCTTTATTTCAGGAAAGTGATAATAAAGCATCATCATAATGACGAATTAAAAACTTATTCATTACTTGTTTTTGATCTAGATTATTAATTCGATGTAGACAATCAGTTAGAATTGTATTAATTTGTTGATTACTATTAATAATTAGTTTTAAACGATAACCGGGAATTTCTTGTTGACATTTACTAATATTTTCTCGTTTCTTACATAAATTATAACTAGTTAAATATGCTTCAAATAAGTGATAATTATCGTTAAGTAATTTATCAGTAATTTTATTTGTCTCAATAAATTCTATAAATTCTTTATTATTTTCATTTGTTTGAAGTAATTGACTTAAATTTTCTGTCATAGATTTAAACTCCTAATTAAAAATGATTATCTACTATAATTTAATTATATTAGTGATTATCAAATTCTTTTAAAATTTCTCTAATTTCTTCTTCTGACATTAAATTTTGATCTTCGTTCTTTTCTAGTTCTTGGAAATTAATGTTTTTTTTGTGTAAATTAAAATCAAATTGATCATTAGTTCATAAAACATCTTGACGATAAGATTTACTATTAGCAAAAGAATGCTTTTTGCTTTTTAAATAAGCTAATTTTAAATGTTTTAAAGCGTCATTAGCGTTATCAATTTTATTTTCTTGAAATGTTTTAGCAATTTTTAAAATATAATTAGGTTCAATTCGTTTATCATTTTTGAATCAGGTATATTCAAAAAGACAATTAATTACTTCATTATTAAGTTGATATTCAAAACTTAATGATTTTAAAGTATTTTTTAATTTATTATCAATTGGTTTTTTAGTTAAGTATTGAATATAATCTTCAGGACTTTTTTCTTGAATTAGATTTAAAGTTTGATTTAAAACATTTTTGTTATTAATATTAAAAGTTTGTCGCGTTGCTTCTAAATTTGCTCGCATTTGATAAGGTTTGATTGTTTTTTCAGGTTGATTAATGATAATAGTTTCTTCAGTTTTATTTAATTTATTAATTAATTGTTGTAAATTGATTCTTGAAGGACTAATTTCTTCTTCTTGAGTATGGCTAATATTAATAAAGTCTTCAGTAATCTCTGGTTGAAATTTTAAAAAATAATATTTTTGTCTTTCAAATTGTAAAGCTCCTAATTTATTTGTTAATTTATTTTCTAATTCGGGATTTGCAAAAAATTGTTTTGGTAGCAAAGGTTTTTGTAATTTATAAATATAAATTGATTTTAAAGGAAAATAATAACTAATTAACAATTTATAAGTTTCTAATTTTTGAAATGCCTGTAATAATTCAATTTCATTAAGACCTAATAATAACATTAATCTTTTATGGTTAAATTCTAAATTAATTCTATTAGTTAAATTTTTTTCTTGAATTAAAGTTAGATATAAATTTATGCTATTAACGCCAACTATTGGTTGATATAACATAAAAAGATATTGGTAGTCTATGATATCAATATTATCATCAAGTATTAACTGAAAAGTATCAGATTCGTTAATTATTCTTTGCATTATTACTCCCTTAGCACTTAAAAAATTGGTCTTAGTATAAACCTATCATTAATTATATTAATAATAAAATATAAATAAAGAAATATGATGACTTCACATCTTTATCCACATTTTATCCACAATGAATTTTTACATTAATTTATATTTGTTAATTATTATTATTTTTTCCACACTAATTAAATTATTTTATCCCGATTTAATTAAATTATTTTTTAGTTTGACAATAAGAGCAGAAATAAGTTCCTCGATTATTAACTTTAATTTTTTTAATAATATTTTGACATATAAAGCAAGGTTGATTTACTCTAGTATGAACTTGTAAATGGTTTTGAAAAGTGCCTTTAATACCTAAACTTGAAGTATAAGTAGCAATTGTTGAACCACCTAATTCAATTGATAATTTTAAAATTTTAATTGCATTATTAATAATTGCATTAAGATCTTCACTAGATAGTTTATTGACAGGTGTTTCAGGGTGAACTTTAGCTGCAAATAAAACTTCGTCAGCATAAATATTACCAAGACCACTAATAATAGTTTGATCAAGCAACGCAGTTTTAACTTTTTGTTTTTTATTGTTTCATTTTTCTTTTAAATAATTAACTGTTACTAATTCATTTCATGGTTCTGGACCAATATTAGTATAGGGTTTTAAAGATTGATATGTTTTTTTATTTTGCAAATGAAAAGTTCCAAATCTTCTTGTATCGTGATAGCGTAATTGATAGCCATTATCTAAATCTAAAACCAAAAGAACATGTTTTCAATTAATTTTTTCATCTTTTTTTTGATAATAGTATTTTCCTTCCATTCTTAAATGACTTAATAAAACGTCATCATCCAAAACAAAAATTATTAGTTTTGCTTTTCTTTCAACTTTATGAATTGTTTGACCAACAATTTTGCTTTTAAAAGTTAAAATATCAGGATTTTTAACAATTTTATTAAGAAAAATTCTTATGTTAGTAATTTTATGATTAATTAATAGTGGTTCTAAAGTTTTTCTTACTGTTTCAACTTCTGGTAATTCTGGCATTATTTTGTTCCTTTATCTTTTTAGTTTTTTTTATTATTATTTTAAATCATATCAGTTATTTCCAGAAACACTATTAACTATTAATGGAACTTTTAATTTAATAACTTCATTCATAATTTGGTCAATTTTTTTTGTTTCACTTGCTACTATTTTTTCATCAACTTCAAAAATTAGTTCATCATGAATTTGAGCAACTAATCTTGCTTTAATATTATTTGTTTTAATTTCAGTATCAATTTCAATCATAGCAATCTTAATAATATCAGCTGCAGTACCTTGAATTGGTGTATTCATGGCAATTCTTTGACCAAATTCTCTAATTAAAGAATTTTGATTATTAATTTCAGGTACATCTCTACGACGATGATAAAGCGTTTCAACATAACCGTGTTCTTGGCAAAATTTAATTGTATCGCTAATATAGTTTTTAATTTTTGGATAAATTGCTAAATATTTATCAATAAATTCTTTTGCTTCTTTTACTGAAATTTTTAGTTGTTGTGCTAAACCAAAGCTAGATATCCCATAAATAATACCAAAATTAACAGTCTTAGCACGGTTTCTTTGTTCTTTTGTTACTTGACTTAATTCAACATTAAAAATTTTACTTGCAGTTTCTAAATGAATATCATGACTTTGTAAAAAAGCATTAATTAAATTTTCATCATTGCTAATGTGAGCTAAAAGTCTTAATTCAATTTGTGAATAATCACAAGAAAGAATTTTTAAATTTTCTTTACTCGGAATAAATATTTTTCTTACTTCTCTTTGCTCAGTATCTTTAACAGTAATATTTTGCATATTAGGATCAGTTGAAGATAATCTGCCGGTACTTGTTTGAACTTGATTGTAAATTGTATGAATTTTATTATCAGGAAAAATATATTTTTCTAAACCATTAAGATAAGTAGTATAAAGTTTTTGTAATTTGCGGTATTCTATTAAAATTTTAATAACGGGATGTTCATCTTTTAGATTAATTAGAACTTCATAAGCAGTGCTGCCTTTTTTTAAATTGGGTAACTTTAATTCATTGAATAAATAGTTGCTAACTTGTTTTGGCGAATTTAGGTTAATTTTTTGGTTAGCAATTTGATTAATTTTATCTTCAATTTTTTCCAAATTAATCTTTGTTTGTTCAGTCATACTTTTTAATTGTTTACGATCAACAGCAATACCATTAATTTCCATAGTAATCAAAGGATAAACTGTTGGCAATTCAATTTCTTGGTATAGATTTCAACTATTAGTATTTTTTAATTTTTCAATTAAGATTGGATAAGATTCAACTAAAAAATTTATTTTTAATTCTAAATATTTAGCAATATCAATTTCTGAATTTGGAATTTTTTTCTTACTTGCCTTACCATAAAATTCAGCATCATTTAATTCACCATAATTTTCTGTTTCTAAAATATGAGCAATATTTTCTAATGTAATATTTTCATTAGCATATAATAAATAACTAGCTAACATATGATCAAAAATAAAACCATTGATAATAATATTAAAATTATTAATAGTAGAAATAATAGTTTTTTTAATGTCTCAAGTAATTTTTTGATATTTTTTATTAGTTAAAAAATTTTGCAGTTCTTTATCTTCGGCAATAATGCTTTTTCGGCAATAAAAAACACCAAATTTATTTTTAATTACAATTGCTAATAAGGGATCACGATGGTAATTATTTCAAAAAATTTCAGTTCATAAATAATTAACTTCATCATTAAATTTTGCATCTCATTTTTCAATAATTTTAATTTTGCTATTTTTAATTGCATTAACTTTTTTTTCGGTTTTAGTTCCGTCAATTAAACTTTTCATATCATATTTTTTATAAAATTCTTGTAATTCTGGTTTTTTTAATAAATTAATATCGTAATCACAGTCTTTTAAAGTTTTTTTTATTGGTGCATCTTTTAAAATTGTTGCTAATTCTTTTGTTAAAAGACCAGTTTTGCTATTTTTTTTAATTAAATTGCTTTCTTTTTCTGATAATTCATCAACATTTTTAATAATTTCTTCCAAAGTATGATATTTTTGTAATAATTTAAGTGCAGTTTTTGGTCCAATACCTTTAATACCAGGTAAATTATCGGAATTATCACCAATTAATCCTTTATAATCAGGAATTTGCTTTGGATCAAGCATTAATTCTTTTTTTAATGTTGTTTGATTAAATGTTCTTAGTTCACTTAATCCTTTTTCTGGTAATAAAATTTCAATATTTTGATCTAATAATTGATATAAATCTTTATCGCTACTAATAATATTAATATGATAATCTTTAGCTTTAAAAATAATTGTTCCAATTAAATCATCGGCTTCATAATTAGTTTCTTGTTCTCAAGGAATTTCTGCTAAATTTAAAAATTGCTTTACTAAATCAATTTGCACTAATAATTCGCTTGGTGTTGCTTTACGAGTTCCTTTATATTCGTTATATTTTTCATTACGAAAAGTTGTTTTACCAGCGTCAAAAGCAACAAAAATTGCATCATAATTATTTGCTGTAATAAATTTATTAAGCATTCTAATGAAAGCATATAAAGCATTAGTTGGAACACCATTAAATGAATGTAAATTAGCACCACGATATGCTGTTGCGTAATATGCTTTATAAATTAAATTATTACCATCAATAATTAATGCTTTTTTCATTTTTCACCACAAGCGATTTTTTTCTTTTTAATTATAACAAACAATAATTAAAAGAAGAGTCTTGAAATCAATTTTAAAAAATATTCTTTTTATGAATTTTTATCGTCATACTTTTTTATTTATGTTACAATTTTTTTGTAATAAGAAAAAGGAGGGGATACAATGATTACAAAAATTAATATTAAGGGGTTCAAATCTTTAAAAAATGCTGAAGTTGAATTTTATACTAATAAAAATATTGCTGATAAAAATAAGGAAGTTGTTAGAAAACATAAATTAGCAAATAGTAATTTTGTTTATACTTTTAATCTTGCTGGTATTATTGGTGTTAATGCTTCAGGAAAAACATCTTTTTTTGATGCAATTTATATGTATCAGCAAATTATAATTAATCAATTTGATAAAATAAAAAGTAAGAATTTTTTTGAATTAGAAAAAAAATCAAAAGAATTTAGTTTTGAATATTTAATTAATAAAAATATTGTTAAACATGAAATTCTTATTGATGAAAATTATCAAATTTTTTCAGAAAAATTGTATTTACAAGAAAAACAATTCAATAATAATTGAAAATTGATTTTTGATAATAAAAATAAGTATTCTTTATTATGAAGAATTGCTGAAATTTCGCAATATGAAAAAAATGAAACTTTTAATTTAAATAGTTTTGAAATTAATTTAATTAATCAGCTTTTTAATTTCATTAAAAATATTGCTTATTTTAAGAACAATTGAGGTGTTATTGAGGAAAATTATTCTTTATCTTGAATGAATAAAAAAATCAAAAGATGTTTTCTTGAACAAAAGAATCTTGAAAATCAAAAATTTTTAAATTTGTTTAAAATTTTAATGCTTGCTGCCGATTCTAATATTATTGATTTTGAATATGATCGATTAAGAGATGAAATAATTGTTTTGGTCAGAAATAATAATAAAATTATTAAAGTTTTTTTAGATAATCTTTCTGATGGAACAAAACGTTTTGTTTTTATTATGTTACCAATACTTTTAAATAAAATACACTCATCATTATATTTAATTGATGAAATTGAAAATTCTTTTCATCCAAGAATTATTGATACAATTTTAAGATTATTTTATTTTAATGAAAATAATCTTAATAATTCACAATTACTTTTTACGACTCATAATCCTTATATTTTTGATAATGTTGAAATTCATAATAGTTGTATTAATGTTAGTTTGTATGATTCTGATAAAAATTTTCAAAAGTTAAGTAATTTTGAAAATTATAGTATTAAAAGAAATGATAAATTATTTTCAAAAAATTATGTATCAGAAATAATTAATTCGCACCCAGATTCTAATAATATTAATGAAATTTATGATTTTTTTAGTAATAACAATGAGAAAGTTAATTTAGTGTAATATGTGAAGGGGTATAGAGTCATTAGCTTTATTGGTAATTTGTTGTGAGGGAAAAACAACACATTTGGATGAACAGAATTATTTTTGTCAGTTAAATAAATATATTAAACAATATCAACCAAAGTTTATTAAATTTACAGAAATTATTTTTATTAAAAGAGAAATTAATTGTATTTTAAATATTGAAAGAACAGTGAAGTTTTTGAAAAGAACTGGAATAAAATCAAAGTACGATAAAATAATACTTTGAAAAGATAATGATAATCAACCTAGTATTCAAAATGAAAATAAAAAAATTGTTAATCTTGAAAATAAACTTTTTGAAGAATTAAAAGAATATTTAGTTACAGATAAAAGAACTAAAGAAAATTTTGCAATTTGATTTTTACCTCAAGGTTGAAACTTTGAAATATTTTATTTAAATCATTTTTCTATGTCACCTAAATTTAAAAATAAAAGTAATTTAAAAGAATTGTTTAAAGAACATGATCATTTTATTAAGAAAGTGTTTAATGAAGAAAACTTTAGAAATATTGATACAAAGTTAAAATCATTAGATTCAAATATTTCTTTGTTTGATTTTTCGGATGATAAAGAAAGATAATAAAATATAAAGATAAAAAGAGTTTATTAAATTTAATAAACTCTTTTTTGACATAAAAAAAACAAGAGTCGGGATGACTCTTGTGATACAAGAATATCTAAGGCAATATGAATTATAAAAAAAGGGGGATTAATTTATTTTATAAATAAAACTTAAGGTTATTGGGGTATAGAGTTTAAATTAGGGGTTTTAGATTAATTTTTAATTTAAATTATTATATATTGTTTATATATTCAAGTATTCTTAAAAAGTTACATATTACCTTATTATAAAAGGACTTAAGGAATCTTAAATCCTAATAATAATTCTAACAAATAATCTTAAAAAAGCAAGGATTTTTTTTATTTTTTCTCTTTCTCAGTAAATAAAATCTCTTTTAATTTAAAAGGAAGGTAAAGTTGTTTATATTTTATAAATATCTGTGAATTTAAAGTTATGAGTTCCAGAAAAATCATCGTTATTATCAATTGCAGCACCTTTGATAAAGAAGTGGTATTTATTTGTTCCAATTTCATAGACGAAGTCATAACTAATATTAGTAATTGTTTGACTGTCATTTTTTGTTGTTTGATAGTTAATATTAGATATATTACTTTTTGCATAATTTGAGCTTAAATAATTTGTATAATTTTCTTTAATTCAATTTTCATTTTGATCCATAATAATGTTAGTTACACCTTTATATTGGTCATTTCGATAAATAACTTTAACTATATTACTCAAATCTGATTGATTATTTGCTAATTCAGTTTGTAATTTTCATAGAATTGAGTTTTTTCTAAAAGTAAGTTCTGTTGTATTATTTTTTGGTGTTTGACCACCAATACTTTCATATAAAGCTGCTAATTGTTCATTAGTAATTTCATCTTCTGGATTATTGGGACTAATAATATTAGCAATTGTATCAGCGACATCGCTTAATAGTGTTAATAGACCATTATCTTTGTTAGTTAAAAGATTTTTAATATTTTTTAAGTTTAAGTCAATACCATCTGAACCTTGAAATTGATCATTTAATTTTTCAATAACATTGAAAATATCATTAAAAGTATTGCCAAAATCTGAACCAGTTAAAAGATTAGTTATTGTTGTAATTAATTCATTTTTAGTATCAGATTTGACATCTAGTCCTGCAGGTAATGGAACATCAAAACTGCCTGAAGGAGGAAGTGAAAGTGAAATTTTTATGTCATAAAGAAATGGTGATGATAAAAGTTTTGTTGCAAGTGCTTCAACTTTTGTTTTATCATTTATAATTGTTTTTAAATCAGTAAAAACTGTTTTTAAATTATAACTATTATTATTTTTATTAGTTGGATGAGTGTTACCAAGTGTTAAATGTTCAATTCCTTGAGTTAAGTCAGGAGCATTAAAAATTAAGTCTTTAATTAAAGGGACAAGCCCTGTAATAAGTTGCAATAAGTATTTTGGATTAGTTAATAATAAATCAAGATAAGGTTGAAAAGCTGCTAATAATTGATTAGTTGGATTATTAAGATTATCACTAATAATAGCGCCAATATATTGTGGATTGGTAATTTTTTCTGAATTTTCAAGTCCCATTTCTTTAAATAGGTGATTAATAATTACTCCGCCACGATAAAGGTTTATGTCATTAGATTTTCAATTTGTAAAACCAGTAAGTTTTCATGCCGCATTAGAATTTACTCATTCACTATATGGTATACCTTGGTCGTCTTTTCAATTTTGAAAAAAGTTTACAAGTTCATCTGGTGTTGTTACTTCACTTCAACCATCAACTAATTCGTTTAGTAATTGTGTAATTGGTTCTAAAACATTTCCTTGATAGTCATTAATTAAATTGTTAAGCAATGAAGATCATGGTTCTGCTAAAGTACCAGTTTTTAAACTAGTAAGAAAATTTTTGACAATTGGCTGTGCAATCGCATTTTGCCCAAATAAAAGACCATAAAGTGTTGAATTATCAATAACATTTAAAGCACTAATATAATCAAAATATGATAATGTTTGATTAGTACTGTTTATACTATTAATTTGTTTTGTTAAACTACCTTGGCCGCTAGCAACAATGAAACTATCTTTTGTAAAACCTTTGGTTTTAATATTATTATTAAGACCTCAATTAGCTTGAAATTGATTTCAATTATTAATTTCAGTTATTTCTGTTTGATTTTTGATAATTGATTTATTTTTTATTGTTGGTTGTAAGGCGGCACTAATTGTTGCTTGAGTATCAGCATCAAGATTTTTAGCAGCAATTAAAGATTTAATTACGTTACTTGTTTCAGATGCTAGATTTGCTGCAACTTTGTTAATAACTTGGTTAGCATAAGAGTTAAATGTGCAGCCTACTAATGGTAAGGCACTGCTACTAAAAGTTAAGATTCCTGTAAGATTTACTAGTAATTTTCTCATTATTTCACCGCCGAATAATTTAACTATTTAAAATCATTTTACTTTATATTACTAAATAATTTTAAAAAAACAATGATTATTATTAAATTATTGATTGCCCTTTCTGATTATGTTATTATCTGAATAAATTAATTTTTATTATTTCAAAGAATAATATTTGAAAAATAAGGAGAAAATATGCATCAAGAAGAATTTGAACAAGAAACAGAATCAATTATTGATGTCCCGTCAATTGTTGAAGAAGAAACTGCTCCACTTCTTAACCAAAATTTTGAAAAAGCAAAGCAAAAAAGAAAGATTAGTTTTGCTTTCTTGAATAATTATTTACTTTTAAAACATACTTTAATATCAGCGTGAAAATCAAAATTACAATTGATAATTTTATTATTGTTAACTGCTTTTTCAACTGCGATTGTTACAGGTTCATGAGTTTCATATCAAAGAATTCGTCAGGGAGAAACTTATCTTGAAATGAATAAAGATAATTTTGATGCTGTTTTGCCATTAAGTGTTAGTAAGTCAGTTCAAATTGTTGATCAAGCATTTAGTTTAAAACTTGGTCGGCTTTATTATCAGGAAGACGACAAAGAATCATCATCGGCTGTTTACTTTGATAATTCAATTATTGGTCAACAAATTAATCCTTTAGAATCTACTGATTTAAAAATTGAATACCAGCGAACTAATAATATGATTAATGGTATTACTAGTTTTGAGTGAAGTAATCCTGAAAGACCATTAACTTTTAACATTGAAGATTCGTATGTTAAGCCTAGTCTTTATGGTCAATTAATGACAAAAGCGCAAACAACAAATAATGCAACTTTAGCAAATTATTATCTTTCAGCAGCTCAAGACTTGTATAATAATTTATTTGTTAATTATTCTGCGAAACAAATTTTAGATTCTTTGCAAACTTACTTTGCTCAATGAATAGAAGTTAATAGTAGTAGTTCTAAATTAACATTGTCGTCTGATGATTTTACAAATTGATTAATAAAACACAAAGTTAACTATCAAAGTTCTGATTCTGATAAAGATTTTAACATTCCAGATGATGTTAATGTTGCTTCCGATGAAGGTAAGGAAGTTTTGGCAAAAAAAATCTTTTTAAAAGATGATCTTTCAGTTAACCCTAAATATGTTACTACTAATGATGATAGTACTGAAAATTATGGCATGAATGGTCAATGAATGACAATTTATCGTGATTTTGAGTCTACATCAGAAAATTTAAATAATAAGGAAATAATTAGTAATTTTTCACAAAATTATCATTCAGTTTATTCTTTTAATAATGTTGTTGATGGAAACATTAAGACTGATAATGTTACTGAAGGTAATGATGAAGAAGATAACGACAAGAAATATAATGAATTAAACACTTATTCTTATCATTTTGCTGCTGCTGCTGCTGCTTTACAAAATCGTAGTATTAATATTGTTAATCAATTAGTTGGTCCTGCTGGAGCAGATGCAAAAACTGGACAACCAGTTAATGTTAAGCTTGTTGATTTGGGAACAAAAAAAAATCATAATAATGTCAATTTAAAGATTTTTCAAGGTCTTGCTCCTTCAAATAAAAATGAAGTTGTGATTTCGCCACAATATGCAAGACAAAAAAATATTAAGCCTGGTAACTCAATTGTTATTAATAACAAAACTTTTATGGTTAGTGGCATTGGTAGCGATGCTCGCAATATTTATCCAACGCTTAATCTACTTGATCCTGTTCCTAATACAAGAACAGAATTTATTGCTTATGTTTTACCTGATGCTTATCATACGGAAAATTGATTTGGCACTAATACGGTAACTAATAATAGTTTGATGTATTTTCTTCCTTGAGAAAATGTTCAAGTTGACGATTTTGATATTCCTTATTTTAATGATTATTATCAAAGAACAATTTTTAACAATAATAAAGTCGATGATCGTAATCAGGCTGATTATGACAAATATTTAATTGAAAAGTATAGTAAAAATAATGATAATATTCCAAGTAAATATCAGATTGAGAATAATTTAGTTGTTACTAAAGATAATAATCAGTTTTCTAATTATAATAGAGGAAATAAAGTGCTTAATGCTACTTTGGCTGGTTTTAAAGCTGGTGTTATTATTGGTGTTGTTTTTTTAGTAGTAATTATTATTTTTATTACTTATTTAATTATTAAAAAGGCAATTCAAAAAGATCAAGTTTCAGTCGGAATTTTAAAATCAACAGGTTATTCAACAGGAAAAATTCTTAGTTCTTATATTGCTTATCCAATTTTGGTTAGTTTACTAGCAGTGCCAATTGGTTGGTTAATTGGATTAGTATTTCAAATTTACTTTACGGAACTTTTCAATACAATGTTTAGTTTACCTTATAATGTTTTTAGTTTTAATGCTGTTCCTTTAGTTGTTGCTATTGCTTTAATTGCTGGTTTTGTTTTAGTTGCTACTTTACTTAGTGGATATCGTTTGTTAAAGCAACAAGCTTTGCAATTAATTCAAAATAATCTTGATATTTCAATTAGTAATACAAAAGTTCATAGTAATTCACAATCAAATTTAGGTTTTAAAGGTCGTTTTCTTTTATCTTTAACAAAAACTAATTGAAAGAAAATTGCGATTACTTCATTAGTAATATCTATTGCTACTTTAGCAATTACTGCAACAATATCAATTCCAGCAACAATTAGTGGTATGAAAAATAATTATTTTAAAACTCAAAAATATCAAAATTATTATCAGTACCAAGATCCAATTCCTAATATGCCATTAAGTAAGTATGGCCTTTCTGCTTGAAGTAATTTGGATAATTTAAATAATGAAAATTATTATCCGGTTGCTGCAACTATGCCATGACCAAATGATATTATTATTAATGATTCAGAGGGTAATAAATTAGCATATTACAATCCATTAGATTATCAAGGCGATGAAAATAGTAATAATTTTGCTAATATTATTAAGTTTTATGACTCAAATAATAAAGATCAAAATATGATTGATCGTGTTGGTGAGTATTTATCAACTTTAACTAACGGACCATTAGATTTAAATCTTGTTGCTTGAAATTATAGTTGATTAGGTGGCAGAAGTTTTAGTAATTCGATGATGAAAGATTTAGCAAGTATTGATCAAAGTCGTGATAAGAACTTTTCTTCTAGTGTTATTAATTTTGCTAGTACACTTTTACCAGGAATTTTAAATGTTACTAATCCAGGAGTACCACCAGGTATTGATGCGATTCCAGAAATTTTAAAAGAAACTTTACCAGGCTTTATTAGACAAATTCTAGATAATCAGAGTACAGATGCTTATGATTACTTTAGTATTGGTCATAATAACATTGTTTATAATCCACTCCATAATGATAAAATTGGTGGTGCTGAAGATGAGTTATTAACCCAATTACAATTGGGTTCTGCTGATAGTAATTTAGTTAAAGCTGGTTTTCTTGATGTTTCAGGAATTAATCCTGAAACTAAAATGTTAGTTATTAATTCAGATTTGGTAAAACAATTAAAATATGATAGTTCAAAGAACATTGTTCCAATGGTAATTAATAAGTCTTTTGCTGCTAAATATCATTTATCAGTTGGTGAAACAATTAATGCGGCACCAAATATTAAAACTTTATATTATCGTAATAATCAAGGTGTTTTAAGACCAGTGCCAAAAACAAGTTGATATTATGGTTCAGATCCTTTAACACAAACTAATGATTCAAAAACACTTTGAAATAATAATGCTAATCGTTGAAATTATCGTGGACAAAAACCAATTGGTGATACTGGTTATAATGATGCTTTTGGTTATAATTATGATGGTTTTTATGATTCTCAAGGTAAGGAAATAACAAAAGAAACACCTGAGAATTGAAATGATGTTAATCAGATTTGATTAAAATTACCTGATGATATTGATGCTCAATCTAAAAATGGTATGTTAGCAGACCATGTTTATAAGAATGCTAATTTCTCTTTTGATATTGAAAATATTGCGCGTCATGGCACTGGTGCAACATGAATTAAACCATTTTCATTTGATATTGCTGATGTTTATAAAGGAAAAGAACTTAATCCAGTTAATTTATTAACAGCAAGAATTCCTGAGTGATATGGTGCTATGTTGGAAAAAGGTATTTTAGTTGCTAGTGATTCATTACAAAGTGATAGTTTAAAAAATGAAGTTGCTAATAAATTTCCTGAATGATGAAGCAGTATTGTTGGTAGTTCCACTCCAATTACTAAATATCATATTATTGGTATGCAAAACTCTTATGATACTCCAAGAGCTTATATTGATCAAAAATGAGCTAATTTACTTAGTGGTTATAGTTATTATAATGATCGCAGTGAGACAAAAGATCCAGTTTATCGTATTGATAGCAAAGATGATAGCAAGGATGTTTATCAATATTTTAGTGGTAAGTTAAGTGCTTCTGATAATATTTATGATCTTGTTGGTCGAATGGCATTTAAACGACAGGCTGATGATTATTCAATGTATGGTTCACCTTTAGGTAATGCTGAAGAACCAATTGTTGCTGATAATGATTTAATAGCGAAAAAACAAGAGATGTTAAATAAAATGACTGATATTGCTACTCTTGCTAGTCTTTTATTTATTATTGTGACAATTATTTGTTCAATTTTAATTGTTATTATGATTACTGATACATTTTTAGAGCAATTTCGGCGATTTATGAATCAAATGAAAGCAGAAGGCTATACTAATACTGAAATTAATTCCTTTACTTTAGGAGTATTTACACCTTGAGTTTTCCTTAGTTATCTAGCGGGATATGGATTAGGCTATTTAATTGTTTTTGCTTTTATTAAGATTGTTATTAATATTACTGGTTTAGCTTTACCATTTGCCTTTATTTGGTGAATAATTCCGATTAGTTTTGCAATTATTGCTTTGATTTATTTCTCAACATATATTATTAATATTGTCCAATTAAGCAAAATGAATTTAATTTCATTATTACAAACTAACTAAGAACAAAAAATAGTAAGGTAATTCTTACTATTTTTTTAAATTAATCAATAATAACTTTTGATCGCATTTTTAAATTCCTTTACTTTATTGTATAATTAATTTTAGTAATATTAAAAATATAAGGTGAAAAAAATGGCATTTTTTGCAAAATTAAAAGCAAAATTACTTCATAATAACGAAAAAAAATCACAAGATAATAATTATCAACAAGGATTAAAGAAGTCTCGTTCATCGTTTACAACAAAATTAAAATTATTAGCAAGTAGACATCGAACAATTAATCAAGAATACTTTGATGAATTAGAAGAAATTTTAATTGCTTCTGATGTTGGACCAAAAGTTTCAGCTAAAATTGTTAAAGAAATTGCTGATGAAACTAGAATGTTGAAAATTACTAAAGCAGAAGATATTAATGACATTATTTTAGATAAAATGTTTATGATTTACACTGATGGTGAAGTACTTTCAACGAAACTTAATTTTAATCAAAAAACTGTAACATGTTTTTTAGTTGTTGGTGTTAATGGCAATGGTAAAACAACAACAATTGCTAAGTTAGCAGCAAAGTTAAAAATAGAAGGCAAAAAATCTTTGTTAGTTGCTGCTGATACTTTTCGGGCTGGAGCAGTAGAACAATTAAAACTTTGATCAGAAAAAATTGGCGTTGCAATTCAAGAACCAATAAGTCCAAAACAAGATCCAGCAAGTGTTGTGTTTCAAGGTCTTGATCAAGCATTAAAAAATAATTATGATGTTGTTTTAATTGACACAGCAGGAAGATTAGAAAATAAAGTTAATTTAATGCAAGAATTGAATAAAATTAATAAAGTTATTAAACAAAAACTAGGGCACGAAGCCGATGAAGTAATTTTAGTTTTAGATGCAACTACGGGACAAAATGGTGTGATTCAAGCTCAAGAATTTGCTAAAATTGTTCCTATTTCGGCAATTGCTTTAACAAAAATGGATGGAACATCAAAAGGTGGAATTATTTTAGCAATTAAAGAATATTTAGATATTCCGGTTAAATTAGTTGGTTTAGGAGAAAAAGTAACTGATTTAGCAGAGTTTGATTTAGAACAATATTTATATAATTTAACTCGTGATTTATTTGCTGGAGAAGCAAATGAGTAGATTAGATTTAGCAAAAATTGAAAGGTATTATAGTCTATTTACTCTTTATCAATCTTTATTAACAATAAAACAACAGGAATATTTTCGGCAATATTTTTTTCAAAATCTTTCATTACAAGAAATTGCTGATATCTTTCATGTTTCACGAAATGCTATTTATGATAGTTTAATTAAAACTATGGAAATATTAGATGATTATGAACAAAAATTGCACTTATTTAAAAAATATCAAGCAAGAAAAAAAATTTATGATCAGCATCAAGAATATCAATTTATATTAAAATTACAAGAAATTGATAAAATATAACTGAAACCTTAAAAGATGGGAGCAAAATAATGAAATTTTTAATAATCGGTGATATTTATAGTCAAGATGGTCGCAGAATGGTTCAAGAATGAATTCCTCAAATTAAGAATTATTTACAAGAACAAAATGAAAACCTTGACTTTATTATTGCTAATGGTGAAAATGTTACTCATGGTAAGTCAATTTCTTTACCACACTATCAAGAATTAAAGCAATTAGGAATTGATGTTATTACTTCAGGTAATCATATTTTTGCTCCAACAACAAATGCAATTAATTATATTAAAAATCATAAAGATCTTTTAAGACCATTAAACTATAGTCCATATCATCCAGGTAATGGGACAATTTTAGTCACGGCAAAGAATAAAAAGAAGGTTCGTGTTACTAATTTAATTGGTCGCACTTTTATGGATAAATCTGATAATCCGTATTTTGCTTTAGAAAATTTATTAAAACTAGAAGCAAGTAGTAAAAAAGAACGTAGTGATATTCATATTATTGATTTTCATGCTGAAGCAACTGCTGAAAAATTATCTTTAGCATGATATTTTGATGGTAAAATTACTGCTCTTGTTGGTACTCATACTCATGTTCAAACAGCAGATAATCGCTTATTACCAAAAAAAACTGCTTATATTAGTGATATTGGTATGTCAGGTGTTTATAATTCAATTATTGGAGCTAATCCAGAAGAAGTTATTTATCGTGAAAGAACTTTGTTACCTGCTAAATTTCAACCAGCAACAGGAGAAGGGCAGTTTTGTGCCGTTTTATTAACAACAGATGATAAAACTAATGTTGCTTTAAAATTGGAACGAATTTTTATTACTCCAGAAAATCAACAATTAATTTTGTATTAAAACATTAGGTGATTAAAATGAAAAACTTCTTTAATTTTTTTATTGCTAACAATGGTTTATATGGCATTATTTTTCTTGTCTTATTAGTTTGCTTATTGTTACTTTTAAGAATAATTAGGATTAAAAAAATTCCCAAAGATAAAGTTAATGTTATTCAAGCTTCAGAACTACGAGATGAATTTATTTTAACAAGAGATCAATATCAATTGAAAATTTATCAAGAAATTAACCAAAAAAGTAATGTTATTATTGTTGGTGTTCATAGTTTGCAAGGACAAAAAGATGATTTTAAATTGTTAAGTAATCTTTGTCAACAAGAACAATGGTCATTAATTGCTTTTGATCGTCGTGGTGTTGGTAAGAATGTTAGTAATGAAAAATTTCGTTCATTAAATACTAATATTAATGATACAAAAGATGTTGTTAGTGCCATTAAATTAAAGTATCCTAATCATAAGATTATTTTATTTGGCGAAGCAATTGGAGCAACAATTGCTAGTTATGCTTGTAAAAATAATTCCCAAGTTGATGGTTTAATTATTAGTAATTTAATTACAAAAAATAGTCTTTATCCTTTTTCTTTATTAGTATTTTTTAAATTGTTTTTTGCTTTTTTCTTTAATCGCAATATTACATTACCACTTTATATTGATCCAAAAGATATTTCAAGTAATGATGCTTATATTACTAATATGAGTCAAAGGTATACTTTAAAACAAGTTTGAAGTTTTAATTTTTTATGACAATTTAAACATCTTAATAAAAAAACCCCAAGAGTTATTCGTAACTTACAACAACCAACTTTAATTTTACAAAGTAGCGATGATATCTTTAGTGATCAGCGTCAGTTAAAAGTTTTAAATCGGAAATGAAAAGCAAAGCAAAAATATCATTTTGTTAGTTCTGGTAAACATGCTTTAATTAATGAACCAGAAATAAAAGATCTTTTTACTCAAATAATTCAGCCTTGAGTAACTAATTTGCTTTAATTTTATAAAATGTCAAATCTAAGAAAGAGGTCATCAACATGACAAGTAAAACTTATTCAAATCACCATTTATTTACTAGTGAATCAGTTTCATCAGGCCATCCAGATAAAATTTGTGATCAAATTTCTGATGGCATTTTAGATGCAATTTTATCAATTGATAAAAATGCTAAAGTTGCTTGTGAAGCTTTTATTACAAAAAATTTTCTTTTAATTGGTGGCGAAGTTCATAGTGATAAATTAGCAATGATTAATGTCAAAGAAGTAGCTAAACAAAAAGCAACGAAAATTTTAACTGATTTAGGATATGTTAATGATGAAATTGGGTTCAATATTAATAATTGTGAAATTAAAGTTTTGATTCATGAACAATCACCAGATATTTTTCATGCTGTTGAAAAAAAAGATCACGAAATTGGTGCCGGTGATCAAGGAATGATGTTTGGCTTTGCTTGTCAAGAGACAAAAACTTATATGCCGTTGGCAATTACTTTAGCACATCAATTATTAATTAGAGCTAATGAATTACGAAAAAAAGGTTTATTTAAAGATGCTCGACCTGATATGAAAGCACAAGTAACAATTGATCAAGAAAATCCCAAAGATTTAAAAATTAATACAATTTTAATGAGTATTCAGCATACACCAAATTATAATAAAGCACAATTTGAAAAATTTATTAAAGAAGAAATTATTTTTTATGTTGTTAAAAAATACCAATTAAATTCAAATTTTGAAATTTTAATTAATCCAGCGGGGAAATTTGTTATTGGCGGACCAGCTAGCGATACAGGTTTAACAGGTAGAAAAATTATTGTTGATACTTATGGTGGCAAAGCACCACATGGTGGTGGTGCTTTTTCTGGCAAAGATCCAACGAAAGTTGATCGCAGTGGTGCTTACTTTGCTCGTTATATTGCAAAAAATATTGTTGCTGCTAATTTAGCAGAAGTTTGTCAAATTCAAATTGCTTATGCAATTGGTTTGCCAAAACCAGTTTCAATTTTTGTTAATACTTATAATACAATTGCTCAAGGTTTAACAGAATCGCAATTAATTGCAATTATTTATGATAATTTTGATTTAAGTATTAAAGGAATGATTACTAATTTAGATTTATTAAATCAAGAATATCAACCATTAGCAGTTTTTGGTCATTTTGGTCGTGATGATTTGGATTTACCATGAGAAAAATTAGATAAAGTTAGTGAGTTAAAAAAGTATTTACCAAAAAGTAAATAAGAATTTAAAAAAAGATTTTAATTTTTATATAATTGTTAATTTTTTAATAAAAATATTGACAATTATTTTTTTTATTTCTAGTTAGAATAAAATTAAAATCTTTTAGTTGATGGAATTATTATATAATTAAAAGAAAGTTAGTTTCAGAAAGGAATAATATGAGTTTACCTGAAAATTATCAAATTTGAAAACGACAAGTTTTACCTAAACATCTCCAAGAGCAATTAGCAAAAATGAATCAACAAGAAATTATTGAAGCTTTTAGTAATGAATTAGAATTTGGCACAGCTGGCTTACGAAGTACAGTTGGTCCAGGTTCAAACAAAATTAATGAAGTAACAATTATTAAAACAACAACCGCTGTTGTTAAATATTTGAATGCGGTATTTTCTCGGCAACAGTTAGCAACTCGTGGTGTTGTGATTGCCCATGATAATCGTCATTTTTCAACTGAATTTGCCTTATTAACTGCGAAAGTTTTAGCTCATCATAATATTAATGCTTATTTATTTAAAGATAATAAGTTGCGTCCAACACCGGTTTTATCTTATAGTATTAGAAAAATTAATGCTCTTGCTGGAATTGTCATTACTGCTAGTCATAATCCACCAGAATATAATGGTTATAAAATTTATGATGAAAATGGTTGTCAATTATTACCTGATGTGACAACTGTTATTGCTAAAAATATTCGAGATTTACAAGATCAATTTGATTTTAATTTTCGCTATGATCAAAGTTTAATTAAAGAAGTCCCAACTAATGTTGAAGAACAATATCGTAATGATATTAAAAGTTTGCAATTTTATCCTAATGAAAAACGCAATCTTAAAATTATTTTCTCTAATTTACATGGCACAGCAAGAGAATGAGTTGTTCCAATTTTAGAAGCAGCAGGATATCAAGTGATTATTGTTCAAGAGCAAGCAGATTATGATCCTGATTTTAAAGGTGTTGTTTCACCGAATCCAGAAGTTAAGGCTACTTTTAATTTAGCAATTAAATATGCAAAAAAATATCATGCTGATTTAGTAATTTTAAATGATCCTGATGCTGATCGAATTGGGATTGCAGTTAAACATCAAGGTGATTATATTTTATTAAATGGTAATGAAACTGCTCCAATTTTGTTAGAATATCTTTTAAGTCATTATCAAATGAGAAAAATAATGCCAATTAATCCTGTTATGTATAATACTTTTGTTACTGGCACTTTATCAGATCAAGTTGCTAAAAGTTATGGTTGTCAAGTAATTAAAACCTTAACTGGTTTTAAATGAATTGGTGCTGAAATTTTAAAAGAAAAAGCTAGAGGAATTAATTTTGTTTTTGGTTTTGAAGAAGCTTATGGTTATGTAATTAAAGATATTACTAGAGATAAAGATGGTATTCAAGCAGCAATGGTTTTAGCAGAAGCTGCTTGATATTACTTAAAACAGCAAAAAACACTCGTTGATGTTTTAACTTGTATTTATCAAAAATTTGGCTATTATTATTGTTATACGGTTAATATTGTTTTAAAGGGACAAACGGGACAAAAGCAAATTATTAATATGATGGATACTTTAAGAAATTCTGAAGTTTCTAGTTTGGCAAATATTGCTTTAGCAAAGCAAGAAGATTATTTACATGGTCTTTATGATATGCCAGGGCAAAATTTATTAAAGTTTTATTTTATTGATGGTTCTTGATTTGCAGTACGACCAAGTGGCACTGAACCAAAAATTAAATTTTATTTTGTTTGCATTGATAAAGATCTTAAAACAGCAAAAGCAAAAATGAATAATATGTATCAAGAATTAGCAAAAAAATACTTAAAAATACCAGTAACAAAGGAGCAACTAAAAGATGACTAAAATTAAAGATATTGATGCTAACAATAAATATGAATTAATTACCCTAGTTAAACGAGTTTGACAAGGTGTGGCAAGTAATAGTAATGCTTATCTTAATTTACTATTACAAGATAATTCAGGAACAATTAATGCTCGATTATGAGATGCAAAAGAAGCAGATTTACAAGCATTAAAGATGGGTCAAGCAGTTAAAGTTGATGTTAATAGTTTGCTTTATAATAATGATTTACAATTAAAAATTAATAATTATCAAGTTTTATCAGATAAAGAAGCTGAATTATATTATCAAGATTTAATTTTGAGTGCTCCAATTAAAATTGAAAAAGAATGAAAAAATATTATTGAAACAGTTGAAAGTTTTGATGATGCAATTTTAAAAAAAGTTGTTTTATATTTATTGAAAAAATATCAAAAAGACTTTATTACTCGTCCAGCAGCAGTTAGAATTCATCATAGTGTTCGTGGTGGTTTATTATGACATACAACAACAATGTTAAAAGTTGCTAAAGAAATTGTTAAGATTTATGCTGATCGTAATATTAATTCCGATTTGCTTTATGCCGGAATTATTATGCATGATTTTGGTAAGATTTGAGAGTTAAGTTCACAGTTAGTAACTAATTTTACTTTTCAAGGTTCAATGGCAGGTCATATTGTTATTGGCAGCGAACAAGTTAAAGTTGCTTGTCATGATTTGAAAATTAATGATCAAGACCCTAGTATTATCTTATTGCAACATATGATTTTAGCAAGTCATGGTAAATATGAATTTGGTTCACCAACATTACCAAAAACATTAGAAGCTGAAATTGTTCATCATATTGATGATTTGGATGCAAAAATTGCTATTATTGATGAAAATTTAAAAGAAGTTAATCCTGGTGAAACAACAAATCGTATTTTAGTTTTGGAAGGTAGAAATTTTTATAAACCAGCAAAGAAAAATCAAAAATAATTTATTTAATCAAAATAAAAAAGTTAATTATTAGAGTTCACTCAAGGTAGTAAGTATTTAAAAAAACTTACTACTTTTTATTTTTGGGTTCTTGTAGAATTTAATTGTTACTTTAAGTTCATAGTTTTATAATTAAAATTGAGTGAAAAATAATTATGATGATATTTTAAAAGTAAGGAATATTAATAATGAATGATGTAAAAAAAGAAATTAAAATAATTCAAATAAATCCTAAACTGCGATTATTTTTATTAATTTTTTGTAATTGACTATGAATTCCATTGACAATTATTTTTGTAGGACAATGAGCCTCTTTAGCTGCTAAACTGCCTTTTTTTCAAGAACATAGATATTTAACTTGAATTTTATTAGGTTGTTGAACTATTTTAACATTTTTTAATTTATTTGTAAGTTTAAGAGTCGGTATTAAATATTTACCAAAAGATTTATATGAACATTATCTTCAAAAAAATAGTTATCAACTAAAAAAAATCAATAATCTTGAAGTTACTAATGTTACACAATTATTCAATGTCACGCCAATTTGTCAAGAAATTTATTTAAAAAAATCAAAAAGTAATAAAAAATGTATTCAACTATCTTGAATTGAAGAAAATAAAAATCGCTTAGTTGTAAACGGAAAAATCAATCATTTAGATTTTTCTTGAGGAATCATTACCAAAATGAAAAAAAATAATTTTAAAGGTTTTTTACTTGCTATTTTATATTTTGGTCCAATTTTTGGAATTATTTATGGATTATTACTTCTTTTTCTTTTTAATTCAGTAGATTTTTCTGAAAGAAGTCAAAAAAATAACTATACTAAATATACAAAACTAGGATCTTTTGATTTAGTTACAAAAAATATTGGTGACAAAAATTCTAAAAACTACTTGATTTTTGCTGCTAAACTTAAAAAACAAGTTGAGAGAATTACTTTAATTCCTAATAACAATAAATACGAATGACCAGCAAATCTTTCTGAAACACAAAAACAAGAATTACAAAATTTAATTAAAGAAATGCCATACTTACCAAGTATTTATATTAGTCAAGATAATATTTCAATTATTATGAAAAAATATCATTACAATGCCAAAGATAATAATGAATTACAAACATGAGAGCTTTTAAAACAAGAAGACTCTAATAATGATATTCAGTTTGATTACCTAAACAATGCCATTAAAATCTATCATATTTTTAATAAAAATAGTTTTGATTTATAAGTTTCAATAATATGTTTATTAACAATTTTTTGAATCAATTTTGAGTCTTTAATAAATATATTTTTTTGCATAAAAAATGCATCTCCAAAAATATTTTAGCAAAGACTTTTTCTTTACTTACTTTTTGCGATGCATTTGATTTTGACTCATTTTTATTACATCTTTTTAATTTTTTAATTTTATTTACCTTGAATAAATCAAAATACTGTCCCAATTATAATAATAAAATGTGGTAAAGGGTTAAGATAAGTTCAAACTAAACTATAATCAAGGCCACTACGAGTAAAACAATAGACAATGGCAAGAACTGATATCACACAAACAGCAATTGATCAAATTCTTGTTCAAATATCTGGTTTAACTGAATATGGCAAGATAAGATAAAGAATCCCAATTGTTAGCATTACTTGTCAATCAAGAATTCAACCATATTTATTTGGCGTATAAACTTTTGCAACAGCAAGAATACTATAAACAATAAGTCAAATTCCACCAAGAACAATTAAAATTTTACCAACTGTTAATTGATTCTTAATACTTTTTCTCATACTCATTCTCTCTTTCATTTAGATTTTCTTTTAATATTTTTCTTGTCATTTCAAGTTGTTTCATTTCATTTTCATTACGTTTATGAATAATTTCAAATCCTTGATTAGCATTAAATTTGGGAATAACATGAATATGAAAATGGAATACCATTTGATTAGCTATTTTTCCATTATTAATAACAATGTTGAAACCTTGAATTTTGTTAGGGAAAATGTTTAATAATTTTTTGGCTAACTTTTGAGCAGTAACATTAGTTGCAATAAGATCTGCTTTATCAGTTTCCAGTCAAGTATCAGAATGTTTTTTAGGAACAACTAAGATATGAGCTTTTTCAACTGGAAATATATCGAGAAATGCTGCTGTTAATTTATCTTGATAGATAAGATTTTTTTGCTCTTTAATAATTTGACAGAAAAGACAATCAGGTTTTTCTAACACAATTCACCTCATTCATACTTTAATTATAACTTATATAAAAAAAGTAAAGTAAAATATTATTTTATAATAAAAGAAAGATGGAATTAATATTTCATCTTTCTTATTTTTTATTAATTAGTAGTATGAACTTACAGCATTTCAAAAGTCAATGTTGTAAATATTAGTTTTTTTAATAAATTTTGGGAAAAGTACTTTCGCTGCTGTTGTAAAATTATCAGCTGCTTGAGTTTTGTTTGGATTACTGTCTACTTGAGCAGAAAGTCAATAAATCATTTGTCAGAAAATATTTCATTTCATCTCTTGAGTAGTAATATATTGGTCTTGAGTTGGTGTTGAGTCACCATTAAGATAATCAGCACGAATATATTGTGAAAAGTTTGTACTTGATATTGTACTATTATCAGGATTGTTATTTCACTTTGTTATTAGTTGATTAGGATCACTAACAAGTCATTGACTAGCTTGGCTTTGATTTTGATAAAAATTAAAGTTAAGATTTTGAACAACATCAATTCAATAAATTGGAGCAGTATAAGCAAAAGTTCCATTATTATTTTGTCCTCAATAATGACTACCATCAAGGTTTCTAGCTCAGCCACTAACAGTAGCATCTTTGACTTGTGTGTTGTAAAGTTTTGAACTAGTATCATTAACAAAACCATTAATTCCAAAAATTGCATCCGCAGAATTTTTTAATGTTTTATCAGTTCCTGCTAGTTCATTTAAGAAATTTGTGTTTAAAGTTTGATTATCTGACATTAATTCAGGTAATTTAGTTGGATTTGTCGTTGCATCTCAATTAGCATTAATATTAATTGCTGTTTTTTCATTAGTTGTATAATCTCATACTAAACGATAATTTGATGTTCATTTAGCATTCGGTGCTCATGATTGTAATTGCGTTGCAAAGACACCATTATCAATTGCGATTGTTTTTTTTGCAGCATCAACTTTTAAAATTGAATCTAAAATATTAGCCATAGTAAATAATGTTTGATTTAATTCAGGCAAAATAACTGAATAATAATATTGTTGGTATCGAAAACGTAATCATCACTTGAAACGTTCTAATCTTTTTTGATAGTTTTGAATATCATTATCAGAACCTAATACTGGTACAGGTGCAGCAGGAGTTGTTGGACTATTTCATTTAAGATTATTTGCTGTTAAACTAGAAAGTTCAAGATTGAAGTTTTCATCAGCGTGTTTTGCAACTGCTTTAATTTCTGCATCTTTAGTTGCATCGTCTAAATCTGTATATAAATTTGAATTTGAAAAGATATTATTAGGATTGTGTTCAGAGTAATATGGAACATTACCATAATTAAATCGCGTTGTTCCAAATTGATGTCAATTATCAGTTTGAAAGATTAATTTTGTTGTATCTTTATTATCAAAATTTTGACCATTATTAATTGTATTAAAATATTCTGTTGCTAAGATATTAAGTCCAAGATTATCTTTAATTTCTTCAAAAGTTGTTTTAGATACAGCTTCTGAGTAACCTAATTTATCTTGAAAGAAATTCAAGAATTCTTGTTCTGCCATAATTCCTTCAACTTCTTTTTTCAAAAATTCCATACCTTGTTTATAAATATTATTAAAATGTGATTTAGCATCAACATTATAATTAACACCAATAAAATCAAAAAGTAATCGGTCTTGGATGTCTTTTGGCAGAGCAGCATTGTAACGATTAACTTCAGAACTACAAGCACTAACTAAAACAACTGGAGCTGCTAGTAAAGTTAAAGAACCGATTAATGGTAATAGTTTTTTAGTTTTTTTCATTCTTCCACTCTTCCATTTTTAATTTTGGATATTATTTGGGTCATATCATCAAATAGTTTGACCAGCAACTTGATCTAAATAAGTTCTAATATCTTCAGCATTTAAACGAGCAGGTGGACCATTGTCTTTAGTTTCTTTATCACTATCTCAAGTATTATTTAAGTCATTAATATTTTTAACTAAAGTTTCAATATTTGTCCCTTGTAAACGATTTCATCTAATATTAAAAGTTGTTGTAAATCATTGTTTCATTAAGTCAACAAAATGATAAATTTTATCATCTGCTGCTGCAATTGCGCCTGTATTTAATAATTCAGGTAAGTTTCAATGAATATTATCAATATTTTTATTAAAGTATAAAATGTAATCTCATCAAGAATTACTAGAAATATCACTTGAACCACTAGTAAAGTTTTTTAAACTTTCATTTAAATCAAAGTAAGTTGTTAGATTATTAGCATTTCATAATAAATATTGAGTTTGTAAAAAATCAAGATAAGGTGTATTAGTTAATCCACCAGAACGATCACTTAAATTTTTAACATCATCTCAAGTTACTTCTTGGTTTTCATTAGAAACTAATTGAGTATATTTAGTAATAGTTTCTTGAATTGGTTCAGTGCTTACTGTTGAAGTATAGGCAATACCTGGAGTTTGAACAAAGTGAATGCCATCAGCATCAATAAAAATTGATATTTTATTTTCATCGGTACCACTATATCTTGCTACTGAATCATTGTCACTCATTCATACTAAATCATTATATTGACTTGTTTGTGTCGTAGTATTAGTAACTCTTGTTCGATTAATACTTGTAATTAAACTTGTTAAACCAGAAGTAGTATTTGCTTCAGATAATTGGTAAGGGGTAGTCGTACTAATATTTTGTCCAACTCCTTCAGTACTTGTTACATAACGATATAAATAATATAAAAATGAAGATTTAATATTGCTAGGTTCACTATTTAAAGTTACTAATCCCAAATCACCAGTTTCTGATGAAGTAGTAACATTTTTAATACTTCCTGGAGATTGATTTTTTAAAGCTGTTTCAAAACCATTGGTTTTAATATCATTAATAATATTATTTAATTCTGGTGCATGTTCACTAAAACTATCAGCAGTAATTGCTGTTTTTAGTGCTCTACTTTTAATATTATCATTAAAAGGAACAACAATTTGACGAGTTCAAATTGGTCCTTGATTTTTCATTCATACTTGAGCAATTTTTGCTTGTTGATTACTTAATAATCCTTTAATAGTATCTGAAGGATCAATTAAATAGTCATCGCCAGATTGTAATTCTTGATCATCTTTTGTTTTAGCTACTCGATTTACTAATTGAATATTACTTGCACTTGAAGCATTGTGAATTGCAGTTTCTAAATCTTTCTCAGCATCAGCAATTGCTGTGGCACTTGAAACACTTCTTGCAACAATTCAAACTCGGTCTTTGTAAATTCCATTTTGAAGGTAATCTGCTATTGTTCCACTTGGAGACATTTTATTGTACATATCATTCAATCAAATACTAATTTCAGTACTATTATAATATTGGTAATTATGATAATTATCATTAACATAATATTGAGTAACAATTGTGTTGGCTTTTGATTTTAATAGAATGTCAAAATAACGTTGATAACTACCTGTGTCACCATCGCCACCTTGTGCTGGATCTTTTAAAAATTTATTTCATTGTTTTTCTCAACCATGACCATATTTTGCTTTTAATGAATCTTGGGTATTAGTAATTTGGTTTTCAACTGATAATCGAGCAAATTGATAATCACTTTCAAAAATTGCATTAGTTTTTAAAATTGAAAGACTAATATAATCAACAATATCTTTATATAAAGTTTGACCAACGCCAGTATCAGGATTTTTTAATAAATCTTCAAAAAAATCACTTGCTGTTTTACCGTTTTTACCATTAATTGCATCGATTCATTTAAAGATAGTTGGTGTTGTATGACTTGTTGAACTTCCACAAGCAACAACAGAAGCTCCTGCCGATGTTGATAATGTAAAAGCTGCTAGTAAAGCCAACATATTACGCATTTGTTCACTTCCATTCAAATTAAATATTTACTTAAATAGATTTATTAAAATTATATTATCATAAAACTTTAATTAATTAACTCAAATTTTCTGATTTAATAAATATTTTAACAATATTTTTTTCTTTTAAAAACTGTCCTATTTATTAGTTTTTTATCATAATTAGCTTAATAATGTTTTATAATTTTATTATATAAATAAATGGAGTAAAAATGGCAACTAAAAATTTGAATGATTTTAAAATAAAAAATGATTTTCCTTGGTTTAAAAATCATCCTGATTTAGTTTTTTTTGATAGTGCTGCAACAACTTTGAAGCCAAAAGTAGTTATTGATGCGGTGACTAATTATTATCAAAACTATAGCACTAATAGTCATAGTAGTGATTTTCCTTTAGGATATGAAACAAATAAGATTTATCAAGATACTCGTGAAACTGTTGCTCAATTAATTAAGTGCCAACCGAATGAAGTTGTTTTTTGTGCTTCAACAACATTTGCTTTAAATCAAATTGCTTATAGTTTAAGTTTTTATTTAAAACCAGGAGATGAAATTTTATTAACAGTTTCTGAACATAGTTCTTTATTACTACCATTTTATCGTTTAGCTCAAGAAAAAAAGATTATTTTAAAGTTTATTGAAGTAACAGATGATGGTTTAATTACAATTGAAAATTTAAAAAAAGCACTAACTAATAAAACACGAATTGTTGCTTTTGCCAATGTTAATAATTCTTTTGCTACTGTTAATGATGTTAAAGCAATAACTAAAGTAATTAATAATTATCAATTAAAAAATTTAAGTGAAGTCGAGTGACCATTTGAAAAAATTTTAGTTGTAATTGATGGTGCACAGGCAGTTAGTCATATTGAAACAAATGTTAAAGATTGAGCAATTGATTTTTTTGCTTTTTCCGGTCATAAAATTTTTGGTCCAACTGGAATTGCTGTCTGATGAACAAAAGCAAAATGATTGCCATTATTAAAACCATTAATTTTAGGCGGTGGCATGAGTGGTCGTATTGATAAAGATGGACATTTTACATTATTAGAACCACCTGATGTTTTTGAAGCTGGAACACCAAATTTAGCAGGTGTTTTTGGGCTTAAGATAGCAATTGAATATTTATTAAAAGTTGGTGTAACAACTATTGCTCAACATCAAAAACAATTAAAACAATATACCCTTAGTCAATTTAAAAAGAATTTAGCTGATAAAGTTATAATTTATAATGAAAGACAAGGTGCTGCAACTTTATTATTTAATGTTAATAATGTTTTTGCTGAAGATGTTGCTAATTATTTAGGACATAAAAATATTTGTTTGCGAAGTGGTAATTTTTGTGCCCGATTATTATCAGATGTAATTAAATCTGCTTCAAGTTTAAGAGTTAGTTTTTTTATTTATAATACTGAAAAAGATGTTGATAAACTAGTTTTAGCGTTACAACAAGGTTTTAAAGATGGTGGTGATTTTTTAAATGACTTCTTTAAATAATGAAAATGAGCATTATCGTAAATTAATTGTTAGTCATTATAGTAATCCTATTAGTAAAGGATTATTAAAAACAAAAGATAGTTTAGTTTTTCACCATAATCGTAATGCTTGTGTTGATGATTTTTATATTGAATTAACTTTTAATCAAGATACAGTTGTTAATGCTCGTTTTGAAGGAATTGGTTGTGCAATATCAACATCATCAATTGATATTTTTAATGCTTTGATTATTAGTCAAAAAGTTAATCAAATAAAAGTTATTAATAGTAATTACCAAGCAATGTTACAAGGTAAGAGTTATCAAGAAAAATTACTAAAAGACTTAGTTGCTTTTAAAAATGTCTTAAAACAACCAAACCGAATTAAGTGTGCTCTAATTATTAGTGAAGCAATTACTGAAATTTTCTTAATGAAAAATAAGGTAAAAAATAATGAATAGAAATATTAAACAACAATTGCGAAATAAATATTTACAAATTTTAAAAAATATTAGTGCGAATGATAAAAGACAATGAGATGAAGAAATTTATCAACAGTTTATTAATAGTAAGTATTTTGCTAATAATCAAGTTTTTGCTTTATATTATTCATTGTCTTATGAAGTTAATACAATTAAAATTATTACCACATTATTAGCAGCAAAGAAAAAAGTTGCTTTGCCGAGAATGAATGGTAATAATCTTGATTTTTTTTATATTGATAGTCTTTCTGATTTAGTAGTTGATAATCAATGAAAAATTTATCAACCAAAAGTTAATAGTCAAAAAGTTAATATTACTAATATTGATGTACTAATTTTACCTTTAGTTGCTTTTAATGAAGATTACTATCGAATTGGACACGGTAAAGGTTATTATGATCGATTTTTAAGTAAAAGTAATTTTAAAGGTTTAAAATTGGTTTTAGCATATAAGGTTCAAAAAGTTACTGAAAAGATTAAATTTGTTAATGATTGAGATATTGCTTTTAATGTTTTAATTACTAATCATTAAATTAAGGCAATAAAAAAAACAAATTTTTTGAAAATTAATAAATAATTCTTAAAATTAGGACTTGTTAAAATTAATAAGATGGTATAATTACTTTTGTAATTAAAAATATTAAATTAATAAAAATAAATTTTTTATTAAAGAAAGAGGAAAGTAATTATTATGATTAGTAACGATAAATCTGTTGATTTAAATAATGCAACAGATAATCAAGCAAGTGATGATACTTCAAAACAATTAGTTTTTGCAGTTAATCAAGATATCCAAGTAACACCAACAGGATTTAAAGAATACGGTGTTTTTGTTGACTGCGGAAATGGATATACTGGATTAGTTTATATTAGTAGAATTACTCCAAAGTTTGTTCGTAATGTTTCTGATTATTTCACTATTGGTCAGCCATTTACTGCTAGGGTTATTGAAATTAATGAAGCAAACAAAAAGTTGAGTTTAAGTACAAAAGAATTTAACTTAGAATCAAAAAGAGCGTAAACTTAATTATTAATTAAAAGTATAAACTTGTAAAAGTTAAATTCTTTAAATGGGTAAACAGCAACTTTATAAGTTGCTGTTTCTTATTAATTATGTTAAAGGAGACAAATAATAAATAATGATAAATGTTGATTTAAAAAATGCTCAAATTAAAATTGAAGACTTATTAAAATATCAAGATCAAGTAACAACAATTCATCAAAAATTAGAAGCAAATATTGCAAATGAAGATGAATTTTGTGGTTGAATTGATATGCCATTGCGTTATGAACGCGATTTAGATTATCAAGCATCATGACAAAAAATGAATACCCTAGCTTTAAAATTACAAGAAGAAGTTGATATTTTATTAGTAATTGGGATTGGTGGTTCATATTTAGGATCACGAGCCGCAATTGAAATGGTACAAGGTTTATATAATCAAAAAGCACCAGTTAAAGTTATTTATTGTGGTAATACCTTAAGTTCAACTTATGTATCACAATTATTAGAGTATTTGACAGATAAAGAATTTGCGATTAATGTTATTTCAAAATCTGGAACAACGACTGAACCAGCAATTGCTTTTCGCTTATTTTATGATTTGATGGTTAATATCCAAAAGAAAGCAAAAGATGTTGTTAGAAATCGAATCATTGTTACTACTGATAAAGAAACAGGAATTTTACATCAATTAGCAAAAGATAAAGGTTATCAAACATTTGTTGTACCAAATGACATTGGTGGTAGATATTCAGTTTTAACACCAGTTGGTATTTTTCCAATGTTAGTAGCTGGACTTGATGTTGAAAGAGTGATGATTGGTGCTCAAAAGGCCTATCAAGAATGTAAAAATGATAAAATTCTAGCTAATCCAGCTTATAAATATGCTGTTAGTCGTTATTATTTATATCAAGAAAGAAATAAAAGTGTTGAAATTTTAGCAACTTATGAAACACAATTACAAATGTTTGCTGAATGATGAAAACAATTATTTGGTGAATCAGAAGGTAAAGAAAATAAGGGGTTATTTCCTGCTAGTGTGCTTTTCACAACTGATTTACATTCTTTGGGACAATTTATTCAAGAAGGCTCAAAAATTTTCTTTGAAACTGTTATTACACTTAAAGAACCAACTTTAGATGTTAATATTCCTAAATTTGAAAACGATGAAGATCAATTAAATTATTTAACCAAATATTCATTAAATGAAATTAACTATAAAGCATGTCAAGCAACAATTGCTGCTCATAGTGGTTATCAATTTGGTAATGTTCCTAATATTATTCTTGAATGAGAAAAAATAGATAGTGAAATGTTTGGTTTTGCTGCTTACTTCTTTATGCGTGCTTGTGCAATGAGTGCTAGTTTATTACAAGTAAATCCTTTCAACCAACCAGGTGTTGAAGTTTATAAGAAAAATATGTTTGAATTATTAGGAAAAAATAAATAAAAGATTATAATTGATAAAATAAGGAGGAAATTATTATGGCTAAAAATTTAAATGATGTTGTTGTAATTAATCAAGATACATCAAAAGCTGAAATTGACAATTTATTAAATCAAGGAAAAACATTGTTATTAACAGCAAGCAAAGGACCAATGGTTGAAGCGTCATTAGCAAAAGGTTATTCTGATTATTTTGCAGCAAATATTGAAGTAGCTTCTGAAGGGTTATATCAAGGGGTTTGCAGTTGTGGTGAACCAAATAATATAAAGTTATATTTCTGAAGAGATTAGACAGGATAATATTTTAAATGAGTTCTTTTTAAGAACTCATTTTTTATGTAAATATTTTTACGATTTAAGATTTTTTTAAATATAATATAAAATATCAATTTAAAGGGAGATTAATTTTATGATTAATTTTAAATTTTTAAAAATTCAAATAAAAAATACAATTTGAATTACAGTAATTTTTGCCATTATTTTTGCTTTAATTTCAATTCTTAGTATGAGTTTTACTAAGTATTTTTGAGATACAACTTTTTATCATAATGGTGAAACTAGTTATGAAGGTGCGATAGATCTTTTACATATGATAAGTTTCTTTGGGCCACTTGGTGAGGGATTAGCTGTTGTTTTTGCCATTGCTTTGACAATGAAATTAATTAGTACGGAAATTAATCGGAATTATATTAGTTCTTGATTGAGTTTGCCAATGTCAAGAAAGACTATTTTTTTAACAAAACTTTTTACAATATTTATCTCAAGTTTTATTATTGTTTTATTTAACTTAATCATTCAATTGTTAATTGCTGTGATTAAACCATATTCTGATTTTGCTGGTGCTGAAGTAGCAATATTAATAAAATTAAATTTTGGTTTATTGTTATCATTTTTATTTATTAGTTCAATGATTGTTTTATTTGCTGTTTTTTTCAATAAAATTTCTCATGTTCTTACTGTAAGTGCTTTGGTACCAGCTTTTTTTATTGTTTTATTTTTACTTGGTGATTTTGCTAATACTTTTGATGTAAAATTTTTACATTATTTAAAATATCTTACTTTTTTTTCTTTGTTTGACAATAATCAATTAATTAAAAACGCTAATTTACAATTTATTTGAAAGTTTATTTTATTGATATTTCTTACTGGTACTTTATTTTATGGTTCATTTTATTTATTTAAGAGAAAAAATTTGGATGTTTAAATTTAATATTAAGATGTATAATTTAAGTGCTTAGTAAAAAATAATTGCAAGGGGAGATGCAACTATGAAAAAAATATTGGTAACACTAGGATTTGTTGGAGCTTTGACTACTTCAACTGCTGCTGGAGTATTAAATATTAATAATCAAACAAATATAGTAACAACTTTGACAGATCAAAATTTAGATAATTCCATTAATACATCTGAAGCAATTTATGGATGGACAGATATTAATATTAATGATAAAGTTCAAACTAAGGCAACAGGAACACATAAATTAGAAAATACTAGTTTTGCTTACAAAGCAACAACAAAATCTTGAAATGATTATTTTATTAATTCTAAATTTTTACTTATTTCTGGTGCTTTTACTTTGCATACTAATAAAAATCCTAAAGAATTTAATAATATTGTTGTTAATATAAGTGAAACAAGATCTAATGATTTAGAACGAGTTTGAAGTTATTCAGAAACAAATGATCAATGACGTGGTTGAGGACATCAAACATCAACAATAACTTTAACTGTTACTGCTAAGTATGATGAAAAAGAAGCAACAACATTGTTATCAGTTAGTTCTTATATTTATGCTAGAACCGCTGGTTCAGTTCATGCTTGTTGAACAACTTCAGAAGTTGATACTATTAGATTTATTGTTGATTAATTTAGTAAATTAGTTTTTAATATAAAAATTAGTGGCTATTATGTTGAAGATGGTCTTCATTATTAGTCACTATTTAATTTTTAGTATAGTTAAATCAATTAAATGGAGGTTTAGATGAATCTAATTGAATTAGAAGCAATAACTAAAAAATATGGTGAAAATATTGGTTGTTTTGAAATTAATTTAGCAGTTAAAGCTGGTGAAGTTTATGGTTTTATTGGTCCTAATGGAGCTGGAAAAACAACAGTTATTCGACAAATGATGGGATTTATTCAACCTGATAATGGACAAGGGAAGATTTTTGGATTAGATATTTGAAAAGATTCAGCCAAAATTATGAAAGATTTAGGGTATGTTGCTGGTGAAGTGGCAATTCCTGAGTATATGACAGGAATTAGTTATTTAAAAGTTCTTGCTAATATTAGAAAAAATGTTGATTGAAGTTATACTAAAAAATTAATTGATTATTTTGATTTAGATGCAACAAGAAAAATTAAAAAAATGTCGAAAGGAATGAAACAAAAAGTTGCTTTAATTGCAGCTTTTATGCATAAACCAAAAGTTTTGATTATGGATGAACCAACATCAGGTTTAGATCCATTAATGCAAGAAAAATTTAATAAATTAGTTAAAACTTTTGAAAAAGAAGGAACTACTATTTTTATCAGTTCTCATATTTTTAGTGAAATAGAAAATGTTTGTAATCGCGTAGCAATAATTAAAAAAGGTAAAATTATTTCAGAAATTCTTATTGAAGAAATGAAAAAAGATTTTAATAAAGTTTATCAAGTTAAATTTGCTAATATTCTTGATTATCAATCTTTTCTTAAAAAGAAATGGAATATTCTTAAGAAAGATGATGTACTTAATCAAATTGAAGTTAAGATTAAAGATGAAGATATTAATGATTTTTTGAAAGCAATTTCACAATTTAATGTTAATAATTTTAAATTGATACCTTTTAGTTTAGAAAAGCATTTTTTAAAGTATTATCAAGATGAAATAAATTTTGATGATTAATTTCATCATTTTAAAAATAGATGTATAATTTAGTTAATAAAAAAAATAATTGCAAAGGGGATGCAAATATGAAAAAAATATGAGCGACATTAGGGCTTGCAGGTGTTCTATCTAGTTCAGCAGCTGTCGGAGTATTAGATATTAATCATCACACAAATGTATCAACAAAGTTAGTAAATACAAATATTGACAATCCTATTCATAGTTCTGAAGCAATTTATGACTGAGCAGATGTTAATATTAATCATCGTGTTGAAACTAAATCAGAAGGAATAGATATTGTACAATGAACTAATTATGCTAATAAGACAACAAAAGATTCTTGAAATGATTTTTTTGCTAATTCTAAGTTATTAGTTATTACTGGTACTTTTGATTTACATACTTATACAAATCCTGAATCTTTGTCAGTTATTAATGCTCAGCTTAATGAGGCAAAATCTGGAGAATTTGAAAAAGTTTGAGAAGTTACAGAAAAAAATGATCAATGAGAAAATTCTGACCATCATACTGTGACATTAATAACTTTAACTGTTACTGCTAAGTATGATGAAAAAGAAGGTGTGACTTCTTTAACAGTTAGTTCTTATATTTATGCTAGAACAGATGGTGTTGGTCATGATTCTTTCACCAGTTCTCAAATTAATGATATTCAATTTATTGCTGATTAATTTAATGAATTAGTTTTTAATAAAAGGTGACTGTGTTAATCATTTATTATCAGTCACCATTTTTATTTTGTATAATCTAATTATTAAGAATATGTTCTATGTAAAGTTTTAAATGAGTTCTTAAAAAGAACTTATTTTTTATTTTAATAAATTCAAAAATAGAGATATAATTTAATTAGTAAAAAAGCAATTGCAAAGGGGAGGCAATTATGAAAAAAATATGAGCAACATTAGGCCTTGCAGGTGTTCTATCTAGTTCAGCAGCTGTCGGAGTATTAGATATTAATCATCAAACAAATGTATCAACAAAGTTAGTAAATACAAATATTGATAATCCTATTCATAGTTCTGAAGCAATTTATGACTGAGCAGATGTTAATATTAATCATCGTGTTGAAACTAAAGCAACAGGAACAAATACAGTAGATAATACTGCTTATGCTAATAAAGCATCATCAAAATCTTGAAATGATTTTTTTGCTAATTCTAAGTTATTAGTTATTACTGGTACTTTTGATTTACATACTTATACAAATCCTAAAACTTTATCTACTATTACTGCTAATATTAATGAAGCAAAGTCTAGTAAACTAGAAAAAGTTTGAGAAGTAACAGAAACAAACGATAACTGAAAAGGTACAGGTCATCATACAGCAACAATAACTTTAACTGTTACTGCTAAATATGATGAAAAAGAAGCAACAACATTATTATCAGTAAGTTCTTATATTTATGCTCGAACAGCAGGGGCTTTTCATAGTTGTTGAACAAGTTCTCAAGTTAATATTGTTAGATTTATTGTTGATTATGTTTAGTAAATTAATAATTACAAAATTTAATTAGTATTAAAAAAATAGTGACTAATGTAAAAAATTAGTTACTATTTTTATTTAATATTAAACAAATTAAAAATATAGGGTGTATAAAAGAATTATTTTTCTTTTTAAAAGAATAAGCGATTAATAATAAATCATAAAATACTTATGCCACCAAAAATTGGCATGATAAAAATTGTCAGAATGATCCCAATTTTTAAAAATACTAAATTAACAAGATTATGTGCTTCATAATATTGGAAACTGTCAATTACACCAAGGTTATGTACTAAGTTAAAACCATTAAAAATTCCTTGATTAAGATTGACACTTAATAGCATTATTACTCCTGCGATTAAAGAAACTAGAGCTACTAAAAATAAAATAATAATAGTTTTATCACTTGTTGGAAATTTTTGTCATTTATTTTTCAAATTTATTTTTTTCATCATAATGTTAATTATAACATTATCAATTTTATTTAAAACTAGGATTTAAAGTTGTTTCAATTTTTAAAAATCTTATTAAAAAATAATTGTAAATATTAAAAATATCTATTATAATAAATAAGGTTTTTAAACTATAAATAGATAAAAACACTTTTGGAGCATTAATTTAATGGTAAAATGTTTGGCTTACAACCAAGTCACAGTGGTTCGATTCCGCTATGCTCCACCATTTAAATTTTAATTGCTGGCGTGGCTCAATAGGCAGAGCACTTGATTTGTAATCAAGGGGTTGCAGGTTCGATTCCTGTCGCCAGCACCATGGAAGGGTAGCGAAGTGGTTAAACGCGTCTGCCTGTAGATTAGATCTCAATGAGTTCGGGGGTTCGAATCCCTCCCCTTCCACCATTTTATCTTGGGATGTCGCCAAGCTCGGTTAAGGCACAGGTTTTTGATACCTGCATGCGATGGTTCGAATCCATCCATCCCAGCCAGTAAATCGCCCTCGTAGCTCAGTGGTAGAGCACCCGGCTTTTAATCGGGGTGTCGCAAGTTCGAACCTTGCCGGGGGCACCATTTATTTAATTTGTTATTACTGCCCAGATGGTGAAATGGTAGACACGCCGGGCTTAAGATCCGGTGGCTTTTAAAGGCTGTGCGAGTTCGAGTCTCGCTCTGGGCACCATAAATTATTTAAATTATAAAATTAAGAAAGATTTTAACTAACTCTTTCTTTTTTATTTCATACCCAGATGGCGAAATGGTAGACGCAGCAGATTCAAAACCTGCCGAGAAATCGTGTGGGTTCAAGTCCCACTCTGGGTACCATTAAAATATTAAATTTCAAAAACACATTATTTGTTTTATAATGTGTTTTATATTTTATTAAGATTTTTTATTAGACAAAAATAATTAAAATATAGTATTATTAACAAATAAATAAATTAGAAAGTCTAGGAAATAATTTATGGCAGTTAAAAAACGAAAAACCATTAGTAAATTTGGTTTTCTTTTATCAGTAATTGGCGCCACAGTTGGGCTTGGTGGCATTTGAGGATTTCCAACTCAAATGTATTTACATCGTGGAGCATTTTTTATTCCATTTATTATTTGTATGGTTATTTGTGCCATTCCAGTATTATTTTTAGAAATGACAATAGGTAATAAATCAAGAAAAAATCATATTGAGTTTTTTACTGAAAATGCTGGAAAAAAGGGAGCATTATTTGGTTGATTACAATCAACTACTGTTTTAGTTTTAAGTAGTTATTATAGTGTTTTGATTGGTTGAACTTTAATTAATATTGTCATTGCTTTTACTTCAAGTTTAAATCATCAAGATTTTTTCTATCATAATATTTTAAATATTAGTAATGATAATCCAACTAGTTTTAGTGCTTTAGGTAACTTAAATTGAAAAGTTTTAGTAGCAGTATTAGTTGTTTGAGCAATTTTAATTGTGATTTTAATTGGTGGTGTTGATAAAGGAATTAATAAAGTTAATCAAGTATTTATTCCATCACTATTTATTATGATTCTTTTCTTAGTAATTTATACCTCAACTTTAAAAGGTGCTGGTAAAGGACTAAGTGTTATGCTGGAATTTAAACCGAAAGAATTGTTAAACCCAACTTTATGAAAAGATGCTTTTGGTCAAGCTTTCTTTATGTTATCAACAGGAACAGGAACAATTTATATTTATTCAGCTCATGCGCCAAAGCATCAAGATAATACTAATCATGCGTTTGTTGTTGGGATTGGAACAAGTTTAGTTGGTTTTTTAACTGCAATGATTGTTTTCAGTGCCATTGGAAATATTGCTAATGTTCAAGGTAAAGCATTTGATGATGTCTTTGGTAGTGGTGGTCCTGCTTTAATTTTTCAAGTTTTTCCACAATTATTTGCCATTATTAATCAATCGGTACCAATTTTTGGTAATGTCGTTGCTGTTATTTTCTTTTTAACCTTAGCCTTTGCAGGAATCTCGTCGTTAATTGGTCAGGTTGAATCAATGGTTAACGGTTTGGAATATGAAGTTAAAATGTCACGTTTTAAAGCTTTATTATTTTCATCACTCTTTGCTATGATTCTTTCAATTTTATTTACTTTTAATAATTCTCCTGCTTTAATTAGTGCTGTCGGAACTTGAATTGCTCAAATGTGATTATTAATTTTTGGTTTAATCTTATTAATTGGTATTGGTCCATTAGGTTGAAAACTTTTCCCAAGTTTGAAAAAATTTAATGATCAGCACTCGTGAATTAAATGGAATAAATTTTATAGTTTATTAATTTTATTAGTTGCACCACTGATTGTTTTAGCTAATATTGGTGCTGGAGTATATGATGTTGTTAAAGGAATTGAAGCAAATGCCTTTACTAATGGTTTAATTGGTTTAATTGTTGGAATTGTTATTCCATTACTTCTAGCTTTAGGTTGAGTATTTCATAAAGAAATTGCTCGTTTCTTTGGCAAAAAACAAAAAGTGGAGGCAAAGTAAATTATGTCAACTAGTGCAATTATTTATTTAGTCGTTTTATTGGTTATTCACATTGGTGGATTTGGTTTCTTTATTTTTATGGATTTAAAAAAACATAGGGGTTCAAATAATAAGAAACCAAAAGAAGATGAAGCCGAATAAAAAAAATAATGAAAATTGAAGGGTTTTTCAATCGGATATTGACTTTATTATTAATAATTGATATAACTATTTATGGCTTGCGGGTGTCGTATAATGGCTATTATTCTAGTCTTCCAAACTAGCGATATGGGTTCGATCCCCATTACCCGCTCCATTCTATATTTTTATTAATTGATGTTTTTAAACATCTTTTTTTATTTTAAAATGATGTTATAATCAAAAATAAAAAGGAATTAATATGAGTAATAATGACGAATTAAATTTGAATAAACAAACAATCGAACATTCGCCTTTAAAAAGAACAAGATTTATTATTAGTTTTGCTTATTTGGTTATTCAAGTTTTGATTCCAGGATTAGTATTATACTTTTTAACATCAAGAGATTTTACTTTTAGTTTTCATTTACCTTTATGATTAATGTTTGTTTTATCTTTTGCTTTAATTTTCTTTGTAATTATTGCTACTTTAATAACTTATAAATTAAAGTTACACCAATTAGATCAATTTACTTATGTAACTCCGTTTACTTTTTTTATTCTTGGCTTATATTTATCTAGTTATTGATTGGGAACGAATTATTTTTTAGTTCGCTTTATTATTGCTTTTGTTTTGGCAATTGTTGGTGTTTTCTTAGCTAGTCTTATTTTGATGTTCGTTGTTAGAAAAAAGAATTTAAAATCAGTTGTTAAAAATTAATTATTTTTAAAAAATGACTATTAATTAATATTAAGAGTACTATAATTAATTTAGGAAAAGTGAAAGGGGTAATAATTATGGGATACAATAATAACAAAGCCAACCAAAAAAATAATAACAATACAAATCAAAGTCATAATAACAGTCAATACAATAGTACAAATAATAACAGAGCTAATCAAAAAAATCCAAATAACTCAAATTATAAAGGATAAATATTTTAATAAATGGTATTAATGAAAAAGAAGGATAATATTATCCTTCTTTTTCATTAGTTTTTAAAAATTCTTTAAGAACTTGATTATTAGATAGCATGGTTTTTAAATTATAGATTTGATGATGGCCTGGATAAACATTTAGTTTTTTATCTAATTGACTTAATTCAATTAATGATTTTTTAAAGTATTTATTATCACAATAATCAATATCATGAAAGCCAATTTTATCGTAAAAAATTGTATCACCAATAAAAACAGCATTATATTCTTTAATTAAAATATATTGACTGCCTGGAGTATGACCTGGAATATGAACAATATCAATTGTTAATCCGATTAAATTAATTGTAATATCACTTTTTAAAATAATTAAATTTTTAATTGGGTTTTTAACTGTAATATTTAAATCACGTTTTGATGAAAAATTGCGTTTCGCACTAAATAAACAATCTTCATCTCATTGATTAATATAAATTGTCACATTTGGGAAAGCAATTAATAGTTGATCAATACCTAAAATGTGGTCAAAATGACCATGGGTAATTATTAAATTAGTAATAGTAATTTTATTTTCTTTAGCATACTTAATTGCTTTTTCAACAGCATGAGAAGCATCAATTAAAATTGCTTCTTTATCTTTTATTACTAAATATGTTCCTTGATTATTAATATTAGGATCAATAAATTGTTTGATATTTTGATTGAAATTACTCATTCTTAAACTCCTTTTATTTATCTTAATAATTAGTATAAAGGCAATAAATAAAATTAAAAGTAAAAGTTAGAAAATAATTAAATCTTTTGTTTTAAAACTTAATTTTAAACAATATAATTAGTTTAAATCAAACTTATCATTTTTTAGAAAGGGGTTGAAGATGATATGGAAAATTTAAATATTGATATCAAAAAATTTAGCGAATATATAGTTAATCTTATTTATGATGTTAGTACTTTTGATATTAATAATACTGAAGAACAAAAAGTTTCACCTTTAAAATTACAAAATCTACTTTATTGTGCTTATGCTTGAGCTTTAGCAGCATGAGATAAAAAATTATGAATTAATAATTTTGAGAAATGAACAATTGGACCAATAATACCAGAAATTTATCATGATTACTCAAAAAATGGAGTTCAGTTATATGATAGAATAAAAAAATTTGTCAAATTTTCTGAAATAACAAATCTTGAAAGATTAAATTTAGAATTATTAATAATAGATTTAATTGAAAAATATACTGATATTGAATTAGCAAAATTAGTTTGTGATAATATTTGAAAAAATACAAATATAAGTTCAATCATGAAAGCTGAAGATATTGCAAAATATTATTCAAAAAATGATGATACTTTTCTTGATAAAATAATGTATAACCAAGCATTAGAAAATAATGTTAAGTTTTTTAAATATGGCAAAAAAAGATAATTATATCGCTAATGCTAGTATAATTCATATTGGTTTATCTTTTAAAAGTTATGATGGTAAAAAATTAAATAATCGATTTATGTGTGTATTTTCAATTGAAAATAATGATTTAATATTAATGCCAATGTCTTCTTTCCATAGTGAAGAAGCAAAAAAGCAAAAGTTGAGAATATCAGCAAATTTTGAATATTTAAAAATTCATGGTAATACTCGTGATGGTTATATTAAATATGATCAATTGTATTATTTAAATAAAGAAGAATTTAATAATTTTAATGAATTACAAGCATATCGTAGAATGAATGAAAAACATTTTAAAAAATTACAAAATCATGTTAAAAATTTACAAAAAAATCATATAAAATTTTTGAAGAAAAGAATTGTTTTTGAAGATTTATTTGTTTTTAATGAAAAAGAACAATGCTCTAATAGTATCTTACTAAAGAAAAATTATTAATAATGCAAAAAAATATGCAAAAAATAAGAAAATATGAAAAAGCATTGAAAAAATCACAGCAAGTAGCAGAAGAAGTAGATGAAGATAATAATGAATTTGATGACTATGAGCGCTAAAATTATTTAAAAGGAATATATTTAATTAAATATATTTCTTTTAATTTTTATTTATAATTTAATTTTAAGATTATATAATTAATTTATTCAAAATTTATTATTTGCAGAAGGGGGTCAAAAATAATATGAAAAATTTAAATATTGATATCAAAAAATTTAGCGAATATGTAGTCAACTTTTCGTATAATACAAGTAATTTTGAAAATAAAAAAAAGATTTCTTCTTTACGATTGCAAAATCTACTTTATCTTACTTATGTTTACGCTTTACTAGCATGAGACAAAAAATTATGAACAAATAGTTTTGAAAAATGAACAATTGGACCAGTGATTCCAGAAATGTATCATTATTATTCAAAAAATAACTTTAAGATAATTGATGATGAAAATCATTTTTTTAAAATTACTGAATTAAAAAATATTGAAAAATTAGAATTAGAATCTTTAATATTAGATTTAAATCAAGAATATAGTGATTTTGATTTAGCTAAACTTGCTTGTGATGATATTTGAAAAAATACTATAGTAAATTCAAAAATTAAAGACCAAGAAATGATTAAATATTATTCAGAAAATGAAACATTTTTAGATAATTTAAATGACCCATCATTAGAAAGTAATATTAGGTTTTAAACTATGAAAAAGATTAAAAAATCACTTGTAGGCACTGTGCTCCATATTGGTAAACCTTTTGAAAGTCATGATGGTGTTTCTTTAAATAATCGATTTATGTGTATATTTTCAGTTGAATCTGATCATTTGATGTTAATGCCAATGTCTGCCTTTCATAGTAAAGAACAAAAAAATCAAAGATTAAATGGTATAGTAAATTTTGAATATTCAAAAAAACATGGTAATACTTGTGATGCTTACATTAAATGTAATCAAATATATGTTTTAAGAAACGAAGATTTCAATAATTTTGATGAAATAAAATTATCTCGAAAAATAAATAAAGAACATTTTGAAAAATTACAAAATCATGTTAAAAATTTACAAAAAGATAGTAAAAATAAATTTTTTAAAACAGTGGTTAATTTCAAAGATTTACCTAGAACAATTAAAAAAGAACAAATTAATAAAAGAAAATTTGATGAATATGAACGCTAAATTAGAGAAAAAGTAACTAAAAATGAACTGAAATAAGCATCTATAATAAAGTTGGCACAAAAATAAACTCTTGTGTTTATAATTATTAGAGGTGCTTTTCTTATCGCTAAACAATGGACAAAAGATCAAAATAAGCATTTAATTATTCAATATAGTGAAAATCATACATCCATTTCTACTTCCGCAAAATTTAATATCAGTAACTCAACTTTAAAAAGATGATATTGAAAATGAGGATTTAAAAAAAATATTTGTTATATTAAATAATTTATTTGAGGAAAACAAAGTAAATGGTAAAGTTTTATTTTCTCAACTAATGGAACAGATTTATAAGAGAAAACCAGACTTTAATCCTAAAAATTATGGAGCAAAAAGTAATAAAGTATCAAAATTTTAAAGAGAGTTTAAGTAAAGAGTACAAATTAACAAAGGAAAAAATTATATTTTATATAGAAAAAATGAATTACAAAAATATTTTTGTAATGATGAATAAAAATAATATTTATTTAATTAATACTCTAATCCGTAAAATAATTAACTCAATAAGGGCGCATTATTCGTTGTTTCAGGATAGAATGACACTGTATCAATATTGTAAGCTTGTAGCTAGTGAAAAGAACAAGAAGGGTTGAAGGGTTTTAAATATATGATTTGTTTGGTACTATGTAAATAGTAAATTAAAAGGGGAAAGGCAATAAAAATAATGTGTGGCAAAATTAATAATAATATTACTGTAGATTTTCATATACATTCATATGCAAGTGCTCATAAGGAAGTTGAAGAAGTAGTAAAAAATTCTACAGTAAATAATCTTGACATTTTATTTCAAAAGTTAGAAGAAAATAATATAAATTTATTTTCAATAACAGATCATAATATATTTGATAACAATATTTTTTTAGAATGTAAGAAAAAAATAAAGTCTAAAGTTTATTCACAAATTAAAAATATTATTCCAGGTATAGAATTTGATATTAAATTTGAAGAAGAAAAAAGTAAATATGGTCATATAATTGCTTTATTTAATTTTAAAAATGACGAAATAGATTCTTCACATTTAGCACATGTTGTAAAAAATAAGTTTTCAAAGCAAAAAGTTTATTCAAAAAAAGAATTTGAAGAACTTTTGAAAGAAATTAATCTTGATGTTATTTTAATTTCTAGTCAAACAAATGCATTAGATAATTCAAATAGTAGTAGATCTTTAAATACACATTGTAGTAATCCTAAAGATTATATTAATTGTGGATATATAAGTGCATTTGAATTTCAAAAACCAAATATTGAAGGAATTTTGATTAATAGTTTGAATGAAATTAATATAGATGCTTTTGCTAAAATTATTAGTAGTGATTGTCATGATTGAGAAGCTTATCCATGACATGATAAAAATTCTGAAGAATATAAAAATCATGAAAAAAAACAATTTAGCCAAATACGATGTCTTCCTACTTTTAAAGGATTAATGATGGTTTTTACATCCCCAGAAACAAGATTTAATAGAAGAGATTATAAAAATCCTGTGATTAATAATATAGAAATAGGAAATATTCATTTGCCTTTAGTACAAGGAATTAATGTAATTATAGGAGATAATGGTTCAGGTAAAACAGCTATTTTAGAAAGTATAATTAGAGAACATAACAAATTGGTTCCTTATTATAAAGTTTTTAAAGAGAAATATAATATAAAAAGTCATTTCAATAGAGAAATAAAATATAAATATATTCCACAAACTTACATTATTCAATTAAGAAATAAAGGAATTTTACTTAAAGATTTAATTACATTAGGTGTAGGTGCTATAGAAGTAAATAATACTAAGTTTATAACAGAAAGTACAAATTATTTTAATAAATTAACTTTCTATATTAAAAATCAAATAAGTATAAATAATTTATTATTAAAGATGCATAATAATAATTTAGAATTGCTTACAGACGAATTGACAAAATTGTTTTTTATTACTATTTTTAATATTAATTATTTAAATTCTACTGAAAATTTTCATAAAAATAGAAAAATAGATTTAAAAAATATTTTTGAAAGTTTAGAATCAGAATTAAAAGAAAACGATGATTATTATAAAAATAATAAATTAGATAATGCATTTAAAAAGGTAATAATAGATTTAGAAAATTTGCTGAAAATCATTGAAAAAAAATCTAATGATTTAGAGAAAGAAATAAGTATTAAAAATATAATACTTAGCAAAATTAATGATTATAATCAAAGAATAAAAAAACAAAGTACAAGTGATGATAAAAAACAGCAAGATTATATTAAAAACTTTAATTTAATTAAAAACAATATAATTGATTTAGTAAAATTAAAAATAAATAGTACAGTTTTTCCTACTTTTCCAAATCCTATTAAAGGGTGTGAAATTGAAAATAAACAAGGATATAAATTTATAAAAAGAACTAAATATGATGATAAAGATTTTAAGGATGATTTTTATGAAACTCTATTCAATAAAGGATGAAATGAAGAAAAAATTAGAACGCTTAATACTGAAGATAAATATAAAGAAGCTATCAAGGGTTTAAATTCAAATGCTTTAAACTATGAAGAAAAAGTTAATGAAAATTTTCAAAAATTTCTTGAAAAAATGCAGAAAACTGAAGATTCTATTTTAATTGCTAGTTCTGATAAAAATATAGGAAGTACTCCAGGTGAATTATCTCTTGCATATTATAAATTTATAGTTCAAAACTCAAAGGATACTTGAGAACTTTTATTATTAGACCAACCAGAAGAAAATATATCAAATAAAAAAATCTATTCTAATTTAATTGAATATTTAAAAACTTTAAGAGATGAAAAACAAATTATAATAGTTACTCATAATCCTTTGCTAGTAGTAAATTTAGATGTGGATAATGTTATACATTTAAAAAGAGAAAAGGGGAAATTAAATATTAGTAATGGATGCTTAGAGTATGAAAGTTTAGAATATAATATTCTAGAGTTAATATCTGATGATATGGATGGAGGATATGAAGCAATTGAAAGGAGAATAAAAGTTTATGACAAAAAAAATAATTAAATTATCCTTGTTAAAGGAAGATAATAATTTTATAATAGAAATATTTTGTGATAATATTTCAAAACTAAAAGTTCCTAAAAACAATATAATTAATGCTAAAGATATTTATGAAAGTTTAGAATATAATACGGAAAGTACATATAAATTAGAAGAAGATTATAGTACTGATGATATAAAAAACTTTCCTGATAAAGTATTAAAACCTTTTAATGAATTGAAAGATCTTTATACAGAAATAATTAATGAAATTAATAATATAAATAAAATTAAAAAAGGTTAGTGAGAAGATGTAAATAAAATTTATATTAACAAAAAATATTTAAATTCAAGACAGTTTAATTATTAATTATTTTGTATGTTATAAGTCTAAAGATAAATTTGTATACTCTTTTAATTAATGAAAAAAATGTTTATTATATTTTTATATAATTTTTAATTGAAGGTAAGGTTAAATGAAGTTAAAAGAAGTTTTACCAGGATTACTTTTTATTCATAATAATAATCTTAAATATAAATGATTTGAAAATGATGTTAACTCTATATGTTATACATTTAGTTTTAATTTATTGAATTCTTCAATTAAAGAAAGTTTATCTAATTTACGTAATTCACAACAAATTAATAATAATGAAGAAGTTAATTTATGAAATATTAGTAATTTTGAATTAGATTTTTATCATGACGAAAGAGAAGGATGATTTCTTCATGATGGAGAAGAACAAATTTTGTATAATTTTTCTTGATGACAAGAATATAGGCATATTTTTGTATCCAAAATTCTTACTAAAAATCAAAATTTCTTTTATAAAGGAAAAATAAAATTTAATGTGATTAATGGAGAAATAAATCAAGAATCTATTGTATTTAGTTCTAATAATGACAATTCAATGGAAATATCAAAAGTTAATGGTCTTTTGTTTAAAGAATTGAATTCTATTGATAATCTTATTTTTAATAAGAAATGTATTTTGAATATTAATTTTAATAATAATTTATTATTAACATATATTAATGAAATTAATAATAAGTATTTAAAAGGAAATGATGCTACTTCATTTGAAATTAAGCAAACTTTAAAAATTATAAAATATTGTATTTTACAATCTGACTTTTATAATTGTTTAAATAATATTAGATCAATTAGAAATTTAATTTTTGCTTATATTAATGAAGAAATTTTTCATCCTATTTATTTAAATTTAGAAATACTAATTGACCGTGAACTTTTATGAAGAAAAGATTATTTAAAACAACTGCAAGAAAATGAAAAAAATAATGAATATCAAGAGAATGAAATTAAAAAAACTGAGAATATTATTAATAATAATGAACAAAAGCTTAATAAAATAATTAATTGATATAAACAGTTCAAAAAAATAAATGATATAAAAGATGATTATGAAATTGTTCAATCTTTAATCAATGAAAGAAAAGAGTATTATAAACAATCAATATATTTTTTTGAAGAAAGTTTTGAGAATTTAACAGAAGAGAAATTTTCTCCATATCAAGTTGAAAATAGTAAAATAATTAAGTTTATTGAAAATAAAGTCTTAAATAAAGATGAATTAATTTCTTTTAAAACAGCTAATTTATTAACTAATAATTCGGTTCATAAAAATAATTATGATCGAGAAAATTATGATGGATGATATTTAAATAATAATGAATTGAATATTTTAAAAGAAACTTTAAAAATTTATTTGAATATTTTTATTAAATTTCAAAATAACATTAGTTCTTATAAGCAAGAAATAGAAGAATTAGAAAAAGGATTAAAATTACAAATAAATTAAATTTTTCTAAAATATTAGACTGAATATTTTTTAAGTAGACAAATGAAATATAATTATTACTATAAGTATATATATTATTACAAATATAAAATTAAAGCATACTTTACTTTAATTTGAGTTTAAGTATTATAAAATAATGAAGAAAATCAGAAAGGTTTAAAACTATAAATAATGTTTATTAAAAATAAAGATAATAAGTTAGACATCAATGATTTAAAAACAGGAAATAATAAAAACTATAAATATTGAGAAAAAATTTTTTCGCAAGAACAAATGGAAAGTATAATTTCAAAAAGGAAAAACTATTTTATTTTATTAGGTAATGGAATTAATTATTTTTTTGATATAGAACGTTATTATAAATTTGATGATTTAGAAAATAATTTAAAAAAAACTATATTTTATAGTATTTTAGAAGCAATTAAAGATTATGGTAAAAATTTGTGATTTGATATTATAGAGATATCAGAAAGAATAAATCTTTATATAGATGAAAATAATTCAGCAAATTATGTAGATAATGGCAAGATATACTTAAATTGACAGCAATCTGAAAAAAATAAAAATTTTTTAGATTACAATGGTGAGGATTCATATTTTGGAGAAACTAAAGAAATTCCTCCAGAATATAAAAATTTTGAATATTGATTAAGAAGAATAAAAGGTTTAATTGGTCTTTTAGAACAATTAGAAGAAATATGCGAGCCAGAACAAATTCATAGTTATCCTAAAGAAATGGATTGAGTTCGATTTTTAAAAGGTGATAATATTGAAATTTTTACTCATAAAGTATTTGAAAATATACTTTCTGAATGTTATAAAATTTCAGAAAAATGTAATAATTTTAATTTAATTGATGAATATGATTTGAAAATATGATTTAAATATTATGACAAAATTTGTCAAACATTAAAATTTTTAAATGATTTAAAAATATATTATGAAAATTCTGTTTTAAAAAGTTTATTAATTGAAGATAAAAATAGTTCTTATCAAATAAATTATGAGAAATTTAATACTTTTATAGATTATTCGTCTAAAATTTTTACATTAAATTATGATTTAATGATGGAAAAATACTCTTCAGAAAGAAAAAAAGAAATTTGTATAGAGCATTTACATGGAAAATTTCATGAATTGTATGACAAGGATGTCATTAATAATTTTGAAAGTGAAGATTTTGACAAAATAAAGATAGAAGGTAATCTTTGCTTGGAAGGTTTTTATTTTGAAAAAACTGATAAGTGCAAGGAAAGTTATGAAAAGTTATTTGGAGAACTTGTAAAAGTTAAGAATGTTATTATTTTTGGAGTAGATACTAGAGGTGATTTGCAAATCTTACATTATTTTTTTAAGAAAATTATTGAAACTGATAATTATAAGTTAAGAATTTATTTTGGTATTTTTGTGGATAAATCAGAACAAGTTGATTCTAAAATATTTGAATTAATTAATTTAATAAAATCTTTTTATAAAAATAGTTGGGATTATAGTTCGAATTCATTTTTTGGTTTGTCTGAAAATGAAGAAAAAATGATAAAAAATATTGATAAAGCATTGGAAACTTTATATTTTTATGATTCAAATATTTTTGGCAATTCTTTTAAATAAAGTGTATTATTTTTGTTTTAAAAATTAAACTTGAATATTACTTTTTAAACAATTTAAATTACTAAAAATAACTCTTGCTTTCTCTTGCTTTTGCTAGCAATTATCTTTATAATTAATAATGCTGTGAAAACAGTTGCAACCGCACTTTTTTAGGTTTTAAGTGATAATAATTTGGTTATCCACCTTATAAGGCGAGTCTAAGCTGGAGGTGCAAAATGTTTGCAATAATTAAGACCGGTGGCAAACAAATTAATGTTGAAGTTGGTCAAGAATATTTTATTGAAAAATTACAAGGTAATCCTGAAGATAAAATTGTTTTTGATCAAGTATTAATGATTGATGGAACAGTAGGTAATCCAATAATTAAGGGTGCTTCAGTTCATGGAATCATTATCAAGCAAGATAAAGCGAAAAAGATTGTTGTTTTTAAATATAAACCAAAGAAAAACTCAAAAACTAAATATGGTCATCGTCAGCCATATACAAAGGTAAAAATTACTGATATTTTGTTAAGTGGTAAACCAACTGCAAAAGCAAAAACAACAGAAAACAAAACAACAACTAAAGCGACAACAAGTAAAACAACAAAATCAGAACAAACTGAAACTACTAAAAAAGTAACTAATAATAAAGTAGTGAAAGCACCAACAAAAGTTGCTGCAACTAAAAAAGCAACTACTGGTGAAAAGAAAGTAGTTAACAAAGAACCATCAACTGTAAAAAAAGCAAAAGTAAACAGTCCTACTAAAAAAGTAACAAAAAAATAGTTAATTAATATGGTAAAAACTAATTTTTATTATCAAAAAGATCAGATTGTTAAAGTTGAAGTTAGTGGTCATAGTAATTTTGATCAAGTTGGGAAAGATATTATTTGTGCAGGAATCTCTGCTATTGTCTTTGGTACTTTAAATGCTCTTGATAATTTAGTTTCACAACAAGAAGTAAAAATTGTTGAACCTAAAACAAAAGTTATCATTGAAGTTTTAAAACCATCGGATAACAATCAAATGATTTTACAAACAATGTTTTGACAATTAAAAACTATTAGTAATCAATATCGTAAAAACATTATTATTAAGGAGGTTTACTAAAATGCGTTTTCAATTAAATTTACAATTCTTTGCTTCTAAAAAAGGAGTTGGTTCAACTCGTAATGGAAGAGATTCTCATTCTAAACGTTTAGGAGCGAAAGCAAGTGATGGGCAGTTAATTCACGAAGGATCAATTATTTATCGCCAAAGAGGAACTAAAATTCACCCAGGAGTAAATGTTGGTCGTGGTGGTGATGATACTTTGTTTGCTTTAAAAACTGGTATTGTTAAATATGTTAAGTTTGCTAAAAATAAAACTAAAGTTAATATTTTAGAAGCAAAATAATAATATTAACAATTGTTAATAAAAGTTCTATTTTAAATAGAACTTTTTTATTAGTTAAAAAATCAAAACAAATAAATAATATCTATTTAATTATTGTTATTTTCAAGGTATCATTTATTTTGAAGATAGTTTAATAAAAAAATAAGAAAATTTTAGGAAAAATAATTATGAAGTTTATTGATTTAATCAAATTAAAAGTTAAAGCAGGTAAAGGTGGTGATGGAATCATCGCTTTTCGTCGTGAATTGTATGTTCCTAAAGGTGGTCCAAGTGGTGGCGACGGTGGCAATGGTGGTAGTGTTATTTTTGTTGGTGATGAAGGTTTAAATACTTTATTAGACTTAAGAAAAACAAGAGAAATTAAAGCCTTAGCTGGTGAAAATGGTAAACCAAAAAATATGCATGGTAAGAATGGTACTAATACGATTGTTCGAGTACCATTAGGAACAATTGTTAAGGATATTAAAACTGGCACAATTATTGCTGATATTACTAAAAATAAAGCAACTGCAGTAATCGCTAAAGGTGGAATTGGTGGCCGTGGTAATGCAAAATTTGCTTCATCAACCAATCGTGTGCCAAAAATTTCAGAAAATGGCACACCAGGTCAAGAATTTGAAATAATTTGTGAATTAAAACTTTTAGCTAATGCTGGTTTGATTGGTTTGCCAAATGCTGGAAAATCAACTTTCTTAAAAGTAGTTTCAGCAGCAAAACCATTAATTGCTGATTATCCATTTACAACTTTAGATCCGCAACTGGCAGTAGTAACAAATAATAATGATAGTTTTGTTATTGCTGATTTACCGGGTTTAATTGCTGGTGCTAGTGATGGCAAAGGATTGGGCTTACAATTTTTGAAACATATTGAACGTTGTCAAGTTTTAGTTCATATGATTGATATTAGTGACGAAAAAAGTGATCATTTTTTAACTTATCAATTAATTAAACAAGAGTTAAGTAAATATAATAAAAAGATTTTAGAAAAGCCAGAAATTGTTGTTGCTAATAAAATTGATTTATTAGCAGATTTATCAGCAGTTAAGAAATTAGCAGATGCAATTAAAAAACCAGTTTTTGCTATTTCAGCTTTAAAAAAAGAGAATCTTAAACCTTTAATTGCTGAGATTGCAAAATTTGTTAAAACTGTTGCAAAAGAAGAACCAGAAGAAGTTAAAGAAGAACATGTTTTATATAAATATCAACCAAAACCTAATGCTGAACCTGAAGTAATTGTTACAAAGATTAAAGACCATCAATGAGAAGTTACAGGTAGTGCTGTCAATAGAATTGCCCAAAGAAATCCTTTGAATACTTATCAAAATATTTTGTTGTTTAGAATTAAATTACAAGATTTAGGTGTCTTTGAACAATTAAGAAAAAAAGGTGTTAAAAAAGGTGACAGTGTTAAGATTTATAATTATGATATGATTTGAGAAACAGAATAAAATTAGCCAGAAAGATTAAAAGAAAGTGAATAATAATGAAATTAGAACAATATTTGGAACAAATTGTTAAATTTTTACAAGATGAAGTTAAGAAAGCTCATGCCAAAGGGGTAATTGTTGGTTTAAGTGGTGGTGTTGATTCAGCTGTTGCTGCTTTATTAATGAAAAAAGCATTTCCTAATAATCATTTAGTCTTGCTTATGCCTTGTCAATCTCCAGAGATTGATTTAGATTATGCTAATAATTTAGTTAAAAAACATAAATTAACATCGCAATTAGTTAATTTAGATGAAGTTTTTCTTAGTTTTAAAAAGAATTTACCAAAAAATATTCCATCAGAACAAGAAAAAACAATTTTTGGTAATTTAAAGTCACGATTAAGAATGAGTACTCTTTATACTTATGCTCAAATTAATAATTATTTAGTCGTTGGAACAAGTAATGCTGATGAATGACATACTGGTTATTTTACTAAGTATGGTGATAGTGGTGTTGATTTATTACCACTTGTTAATTTAGTAAAGCAAGATATTTTTCAAGCAGCAAAAATTCTAAATGTCACTAAAGAAATTATTGCTAGAAAACCGAGCGCTAGTTTATGAGCAGGTCAAACCGATGAAGCAGAAATGGGTCTTACTTATCAAGAATTAGATCAATTTTTATTAGGCGATATTAAAAAATTATCTGATCAAGTTCAGATAAAAATTACAACCATGCATGAACGAACACAACATAAACGCAAAGCAATTCCGCAAGCGCCAAAATGATGAAGTCGTAATTAAAAATTAAGAAAGAGTAAGAAATTATGTCAGGTCACTCACAATTTGCTAATATTAAACATCGTAAAGATGCTCAAGATATTAAACGTGGTAAAATTTTTCAAAAAATTAATCGTGAAATTTATACTGCTGTTAAATTACACGGTCCTAATATTGAAAATAATCCCAAGTTACGAACAATTTTAGAAAAAGCTCGTAGTTTAAATATGCCAAAAGATAATATTAATCGGGCAATTGCTAAAGCTAATAATCAAAATGATCAAGATAATTATCAAGAAGTAATTTATGAGGGATTTGGTCCAGGAACAATTGCTTTAATTATTCATTGTTTAACTGATAATAAAAATCGTACTACTGCTAATATTCGTGGTTATTTTAATAAATATCAAGCAAAATTAGGTGTTAGCAATTCAGTTCAACATTTATTTTTTAAAGCCGGTGTCATTGAATTTATTAGTCCTTTGGATTTAGATGATATTTTAGATTTGGTAATTAATTTTGAGATTTTAGATTTTAGTAAAGATGAAGAGATTGTGCAGTTAATTGTTGCTCAAGAAGATTTAGCAATCATTGTTCAGGCATTAAGAGCTGCAAAAATTGAAAATTTTGTTACTAATGAAGTTAGAAATGTACCATTTGAACCAATCAATGTTAGTGATGAAGATTTAGTTAGTTATCAAAAACTTTTTGATTTATTGGAAAATGATGATGATGTCCAATTTATTGAAAGTAATTTAAAAAAATAAGACTGATTTTGAATTAAACAACTAAAAAATTAATTGTCTTTTAATACTTTTGTTGGTATTCTTATATAGTATTATTAAGATATTTAATAAATCATTTTTTGATTTTATCTTAAAGATTTAGGAAGTGATTTTGCTTTATGAAAAAAAAATCATTAACGAAAGCAAAACGAGAAAAGAAACTTAGAGGTTTTTCTTTTTTTACGAGAATGACTTCTTTAATAATTATCGCTGCTGCAATTATTGTTAGTGCAGTTTTTAGTATTTTTTATTTAGACAGTAATCGTAATTTAAGTATTGAATTTGCTGGTGGCTATCAAACTCAAGTTAGATATGAGGGAGTTCACGAAGAAGATAGTAATAGTCGAAAAGTTATTACTTTATTAGAAAATCGAATTGATCCTTTAGGAACAAGTAATATTAATATTGAAAAAAGTACTAGCAATGGTGGTGATTTTTATAATTTATCAATTAGTAAAGATGCTGGGATTGATATTGCTAGTTTTATTAATAATGTTTCTCGTCGTGGGTATATTTATTTATTAGATGATCAAGGACACGATTTGTTAGCTAATAAATATGATGAAAATAGTAAAGCATGAAGTGCCAGAGAAGAAAGAATTACTACTAGTGATGCTTTTAGTAGCATTTCAGAAACAACTAATCAAAATTCTCATCAACCAGAAGTAGTTTTTAATGTTAATTCGCAATCAGACTTAGTTAGTACTATTCAAGCAATTACTAAAGATGGGTCTAATAAAGTTTATTTTTATTCTGATATTGGTAGTTTACTAAATTATATTCGTAATACTTTAACTGGTTTAGAAGATTTAGCATCAGTAATTGAAAGTGAAACTAGTCAAACTAAACAAGATGCTTTAAAAGTTTTATTGGCAAATGAAACAGTTGGTTTAGATGATGCTACTGGACAAAAAATGTATAATGCGATTAGAAATCCAAATTCATCGGCTGGTAAACAATTAAGAAATCTATTAGATCAAAGTAAAAATGGTCTTTATATGATTAATTGAATTTATTCTGATACTTCAACAACAACGCCATTATTAGTTGATACTAATAATAAAGATAATGTTTTTGACCCTAATAATCCTTTTGATCCATCAGAACCCAAAGGTTCACCAATGAATGCTTGATTGCCACATATTAAGGATTTAATTGTTTTACCTGACATTTCACAATTTCTTGATACATCAATTATTAGTTATAAATATGCACCATATTATATTGGTGAAATTGCTAGTCTTGCAAATTCTAATAGTAATCAAATTACTATTAATGATAATACTTTTAATAAAGCCAAAGTTCGTCAAATTGTTAATCTTTTAACTGCTGGTAAAGAACAAAATGATTTTATTGTTGAAGCGTTTTTAACAATTGATGCAACTTTAGGAGCACAAGCTTTAAAAATTGCGATAATTGCTTTAGCTGTTGCTTTGGCAGTTTTAGCAATTGTGATTATTTTTAATTATCGGTTCCTTGGTTTTATTGCTATTTTTACAATTATTTTATTTTTAGTTATAACTTTAGTAGCATTTACTTTCTTAAATAATGTTGTTGCTCCAGAAACTGGTATTGCTTTAATTATTGGTCTTGCTTTATTGCTAGATTTAATTGTTGGTTTATTTAATAATCTTAAAAAAGAATATCGTTCAGGAAAAAGTGTTTATGAGGCTTTTAAAGCAGCAAATAAAAAATCATTAGTTTCAGCTTTTGATTGTAGTTTGATTGTTTTAATTGTTAGTTTAACAATTTTCTGATTTGGTGCTCGTTCAATTCGTGGTTTTGCAATTATGACTTCAATTTCAACTTTTGGTGTAATTGTTTTAGGAGTATTAATTTTAAGGTTAGTCTTATATTTACTATTAAAAAATAATGTCTTTGAAAAAAGAGCTGCTTTGTTAGGTTTAACACCAAGAACTCGTTGAAACCCTAAGAAAAGTAAGAATTCTCGTTATAATCAAGCTAAAGTTAAATTAGCAGTTTTAGTTGCTCAAACTAAGAGTAAAACGACTAGTTTAAATGCTAGCAAATGAAATTATCATAAATTAACAAAATGAATTATTACTGGTTTTGCTGTAATTTTAGTTACTTCAGGAATTGTCTTTTTCACTGCTGGTGCTAATTTTAGTCAAGGTTTTGATAGTAGAATTGATTTTACTGGTGAAGTTGCAACCCAACAAGATCCAACTAACTCTAATAATTCTGATGGTTTTAATTTAATTAGTGAAGCAAATAGTCGTCGTAATGAAGTTATTAAGATTTTAAATGATAATGATTATTCATATCAAAAAGTTTATTATGCATTAATGACTAATTCACTAACTCCAGGTAGAAATGTGATTAGAATTATTATTGAAACTAGTGTTAAAGATAGTGCTGCTAGTGATTTTCGCCAGTTTTTACAAAGTGAAGTAACTTGAGCAAATTGAAACTATACAACTAATAATGCTTTATCAGGTAATCAGTTATTTAAAAGTATGCTAATTACAATTGCTATTGCTTTAATTACAATTTTTATTTATATTATTATTAGATTTCAATTTAGTTTTTCAATTCCACTGATTATTGCTTTAGTTTTTGCAGTTTTTGTCACACTAGCAACATTAGTAACATTACAAATTACAATTTCGACAATGACAATTGGTGTGATTTTAGCAGTAGTAATTTTAGTTTTAATTAATAGTGTCATTATTTTTGATAATATTAAAGAAATTAAATTAAACTTAACAAAAACAAAAAATGATAAGTTAACAAAAGATGAAATTGTTGCTATTAGTAATGAAGGTGTTAAACGATCATTAACAAGAACAATGCTAGCGAACGGTATTATAATTGTAACAGCATTAATCGTTTTATGCTTCCTACCAAGTTTCTGAGCAGTTAGTCTTGCTTTGATTCTTGGAAGTGTTGTTACCTTTCTTGTTAGCCATTTTCTTGCTCCTTGATTATGAACTTACTTTGAAAGATGAAGAATTAGAAGATTTCAAAAACGAGCAGAAAAAATTAAAAAACATTTTGTTGGACCTGATGAATATATTGTTTCTGGTATTAACGATTAATGGTTTTTTGAAAATATAAAGATTTAAAGGAAAAAAAATGAATTTAGATACAATAAAAAAAATGATTCGCAATGTTCCTAATTTCCCAAAATCAGGAATTCAATTTAAAGATATTACTCCTGTGCTTGCTAATCCTGAAGCGTTTTCGTTTGTTATTAAAACTTTTGCTGATTTAGTTAAAAAAGATCAAATAACAGCGATTGCAGCTCCAGAAGCGCGTGGCTTTATTTTTGGTAGTGCTTTAGCACTTGCTTTGAAAGTTAAATTTGTTCCAATTAGAAAAAGTGGTAAGTTACCTGCTAAAACTTATCATGTTGAATATCAATTAGAATATGGAACTGATAAGTTAGAAATTCATCAAGATGCTTTAACAAAAAATGATCGAGTTTTAATTATTGATGATTTAATTGCAACTTCAGGAACAATTCATGCTTGTATTGAATTAGTACAATTATCACAAGCACAAGTTGCAGCAATTGCGACTTTAATTACTTTAAAAGAATTTGAAGATCAACAAAAATTTGGTAAGATTCCTTTTCATAGTTTAATTGAGTTTTAAAAATATGAATAACATTACTTGTAAAGATTTTAATGAAGTATTAAAGCAAGCAAAAAGCTATATTAAAAATGAAAAACTTTTGGTTCAAATTGAAAAAGCATATCAATATGCTGAGTTGAAACATCAAGGGCAATTAAGAAAAAATGGTGATCCTTATTTATATCATGTTTTATCAACGGCATATACTTTAACTTTATGACACTTAGATCCTGCAACAATTCAAGCAGGTCTTTTGCATGATATTTTAGAAGATACACCAACTAGTGTTGATGATTTAGTAACAGAATTTGGTCAGGAAGTTGCGGCATTAGTTTCAGCAGTAACAAAAGTTAGTCATTTTGCTAAAGAAAAGCGAGCAGAAATTAAATCTGATTATTTAAGAAAATTATATTTAAGTTTAGCTGATGATATTAGAGTAATTATTATTAAGATGGCTGATCGTTTACATAATATTAGAACAATTGAATTTTTAGATTTAACAAAGCAAAAAGTTGTCGCTAAAGAAACATTAGAAGTTTATGCTTCAATTGCTCATCGTTTAGGAATGCGAGAATTGCAAGCAGAGTTAGAAGATCGTTCTTTTGCCGTTTTATTACCAGAAGAATATCAAAAAATTAGTAATCTAGTTAAAAAAGATGAAGAAAATCGAAAACAATTAGTTGATAATACAATTAAAGAAATTAGAAAAACTTTAGTTAAACATGAAAAGTTAAAGTTTGATATTTATGGGCGAAGTAAAAATCTATTTTCAATTTATCGAAAAATGTATTATTTTGCTAAAGATTTTAACCAAATTCATGATATTTTAGCAATTAGAATTATTAGTAATTCCGTTGATAATTGTTATGCAATTCTTGGTTATTTACATCAAAAATTCACACCATTACCAGGTAAATTTAAAGATTATATTGCGACACCAAAAAATAATATGTATCAATCATTACATACTTCAATTGTTAATAAAAATGAAATTTATGAATTACAAATTAGAACTGAAGAAATGGAATATTATGCCATGGTCGGTGCTGCTGCTCATTGACGTTATAAAGATGGTGAAGAAATAAGTCCTAAGAAAAAACAAGCAGAAATTGATGAAAAATTAAATATTTTTCAAACAATTTTGGATTTAAATACAGTTAAAAGTGAAGAAGCAAATGCCGATTTAGAAACTGAGATTAAGCAAGATTTATTTAGTGAATTAATTTATGTTTTAACACCTAATGGTAAAGTTGTAACATTACCACTTGGGGCAACAATTTTAGATTTTGCTTATAAAATTCATACTGAAATTGGTGAAACTGCCATGGGTGCTCGAATCAATGGTGTTTATTCTGCTTTAAATACAGTTTTAAAAACTGGTGATGTTGTTGAAATTAAAACTTCAAAAACAGTAAAACCAAATTATGACTGGTTAACAATTGCCAAGACAAATTTTGCTCGTCATAAAATCAAAAAATATTTAATTCAAACAACTCCTTTAAAACCTGAAACAAAAACTAAAGGGGTGGCTGATAATGATAAAAGAATTGTTAATGTTAAAGAGCAAATTGATAAATATCTTCAAGATCATAAATTACGCTGAAGAATTGCAAGTAGCTCAGTTATTTATAAACGCTTAAAGTTTTTAAAATATCCAACTTATGATGATTTTTGTTTAGCGATTGCTAATGGGACTTATACAATTGAAGATGCTGTTAAAGAAGTTTTATTTAAAGATTCATTAAAATTTAAAGATTTTAAAACCAGAAAGAGTGTTAATTTAAGTAAATCTAATAAGATTAATGATGTAATTGTTGAAAATGCACCGACAATTAAAACGCAATTAGCTCGTTGTTGTTTACCAATTCCTAATGAAATGATTATTGGTTATATTAGTAAAGGTCAAGTAATTAAAGTTCATCGTCCCGATTGTCCAAATATTATTAATGAAACAAAAGGTGACAAAAAAGCACGAACTTTACCAACAGTTTGAAATTTACCAGCAACAATTATGAGAACTTATGATGCTGGGATTAAAATTTATTATTTGGACCGACCAGGATTATTAGCCGATATTATTAATTTATTAAATCTTTTGAAAGTATCAATTCAAAATGTTGATGCTAATAATCAATTAATTAATCATAAGGGAGTTTTGAAATTAACAATCAAAGTCCCCGATATTGATCGGTTACAGCAAATTACTTCTTCATTAAAGAAGGTACCTGATATTATTGATATAACAAGAATAATTTTGTAAAATTTTAAGTATATCAAACTCTTTTATTAAAAATCTTTGTAAAATATAATTAAGCAATATAAATTTAAGGTGAAAAAATGAAGTTTCAGCGTCCGAAGGGAACAGAAGATTTATATAATCAACAAGTAATTATTTTTAGTAACATTATTAGTAAGTTAGTAACTGTTGCTAAAAATTTTAATTATCAAGAAATTATTACTCCGGTAATTGAATCAGCAGATTTATTTTTACGCTCAATTGGTTCAACAACTAATATTGTTGAAAAAGAAATTTATCAATTTTTAGATAAAGGCAAAAGAAATCTTGCTTTAAGACCTGAAGGAACAGCTGGTGTTATTCGTGCTGTTGTTGAAAATAAACTTTATAATAATCAAAAACAAACATTAAAATATTTTTATTATGGTAATATGTATCGTTATGAAAATCCGCAAAAGGGTCGTAACCGTGAATTTCACCAATTTGGTGTTGAAGTTTTAGGAACAAAAGATCCGTTATTAGATGTTGAAGTAATTATTTTAGCAGCAAAAATGTTAGAAGCATTAAATATTAATGATTATCAATTAGCAATTAATTTTTTTGGTTCTGAAACAACAAAAACTAAATTTAATCATGCTTTGTCAAAAGCTTTAATGAAAGTAAAATCAAAATTACCACTTGAATTACAAACAAAAATTAAAACTAATCCGTTACGAATTTTAGATGCTCAAGAATTTCAAACTTTAAATTTAGCGGTACCAGAAATTGCTCAATTTTATTCGCCAGAAGAAAAAGCATATTTTGCTACGATTACTAAGATGTTAACAATTTTAAAAATTAATTTTAATATTAATCAAACTTTAGTTCGTGGTTTAGATTATTATAATGGTGTTATTTTTGAATTTGTTAGTAATAGTGATGCTTTGGGTAAAAGTCAAAATACTTTAATTGGTGGTGGCAGATATGATAATTTGGCACAAGAGTTAGGAGTACCCTATCCTTATCCAGCAATTGGTTTTGCTTTTGGAATTGAAAGATTAATGTTATTATTAGCAAATAAACCAAAGTTCACTGAAACTAAAAAATTAGATTTATTTATTATTAGTCAATTTCAAACAGGATTAAGTCTATCGTTACTTTTGTTAAATGATTTACGAAAAATAAGGTATTTTGTTGATGGTAATTTTAGTTTATTTAATGATAAACAAAAAAGTAATTTAATTAAAAGTATTCAAACAACTAATAATCTTTTAGTATTAGAAAAAGTTAATCAAGCAACTTGTTATCAGTTAACAAAAAAAACAAAAGTAGTAATTAAATTTGAAAATCAAGAACAATTATTAACAAAAATTATTGATTTACTGAAAATAAGTGAGGTTAAATAATGAATACTGGATATCGTACTAATAATTGTGGCAGTTTGACAAAAAATGATTTGAAACAAAATGTTATTTTAAGTGGTTGAATTCATGCCATTAGAGTTAAAAAAAATGCAATCTTTTTAGACTTACGAGATCGATATGGTTTGACACAGATTGTTATTAAAAGTGATGAACCTAATTTTGATAATTTAAAAAAAATGAAAGTTGAATCAGTAATTCAAGTTACCGGTCAAGTTGTTGCTCGACAAGTTGCTAATCCTAAATTAACAACCGGTGCAATTGAAGTAGTTGCTGAAAAAGTTAAAATTTTAAGTGAAGCTAAAGCACTTCCTTTTGTCATTAATGATTCCAATAATTTTACTGCTTTAGAAGATTTACGCTTAAAGTATCGTTATTTAGATTTAAGACGAAAAGAAATGTTACAACAATTAAAATTTAAACATCAATTTCTTAATATTATTCGTAATTTTTTAATTGCTGAAGGTTTTTTAGAAGTTGATACACCAGTTTTGACTAAATCAACACCGGAAGGAGCGAGAGACTTTTTAGTTCCGGCACGGATTAAGAAAAATGCTTTTTATGCTTTACCACAATCACCACAGTTATATAAACAATTATTAATGATTAGTGGCATTGATAAATATTATCAAATTGCTAAGTGTTTTCGTGATGAAGATTTTCGTGCTGATCGGCAACCAGAATTTCAACAATTAGATTTAGAAATGGCTTTTGTTAAACAAGCAGATGTTATTGAGTTAGTTGAAAAATTAATGACAAATTTATGAAAGCAATTAAATTTACCAGATTTAGTTTTTCCTTTACCTTGATTAAGTTATCAAGAGGCGATTGATTTATATGGTAGTGATAAACCTGATTTACGATGTGTTTGTAAAATTGTTAATTTACCATCAACAGTGAAAGATTTATTTTTAAAAGGTTTTTGAGTTAATGATAAATTTACTGATGCAACAAAAAAAGCAATCTTACGAATTGTTGAACAACATCAAGGTAAGAACTTTTTAGTATACTCAAGAACAAAAGGTCGAATTATTTTTAGTACTAATAATAAAATTATTTTAAATGAAACACAACTTACAACTTTAGGAACAACAAATGCTGAAAAAGAAAAAGACCTTTGTTATTTAACTTATGAATCTGATAATACTGGTGCGATGGTTTTAGGTGCAATTAGAACTTTTTATTGTTTAGATCAAGAACGACAAGCAAAGCATCCAGATTTCTTAGCAAATATTAATACTTATCGTTTATTATGAATTGTTGATTGACCAATGTTTGAAAAAATTGATAATAAAATTTCTGCTTGTCATCATCCATTTACTAGTCCTTTATTACCAGAACAAGTTTTAGATTTAAAACAAAAAGATTTTGATCAATTACTAAAAATTAAAGCATCAGCTTATGATTTAGTTTTAAATGGTAATGAAATTGCTGGTGGCAGTGTGCGAATTTTTGACAAGCAATTACAAGCAAAGATTTTTGAAATTTTACAATTAAAACCAGAAATTGTTAAAGAACAATTTGGTTTCTTTTTAGATGCTTTTGATTATGGGGTGCCACCTCATGCTGGGATTGCTTTTGGTATTGATCGTTTATTGATGATTTTAGCTAAGAACAATTCAATTAGAGATACGATTGCCTTTCCAAAAAATAGTAGTGGTATTGATTTATTAACTAATAGTCCAAGTGCGATTGATGTTAAACAATTACAAGTATTGGGATTAAAAATTTTGAATGATAAAAAATAAATGATATTAACTTTATTTTTTTGAAAAAAATCATTAAGATTATAAGGGAAAATGGTTAAAGTTGGAGGAAGTAAAAAATGCCAAATAATATTGATCAATTAACAATTAATTCAATTCGAGTTTTAGGAGTTGAAGCAGTTAATAATGCTAAAAGTGGTCATCCAGGAATTGTTTTAGGTGCGGCACCAATGGTGTATGCTTTATTTAAAGATCATTTAAAATTTAATCCAAAGAATCCTTATTGATTTAATCGTGATCGTTTTATTTTATCTGCTGGTCATGGTAGTGCTTTATTGTATTCAATGCTATATCATGCTGGTTATAATTATAAAATTGATGATTTAAAGAATTTTCGTAAGTTAGATAGTAAAACTCCAGGTCATCCAGAATATGATTTAGATTTAGGAATTGAAATGGCAACTGGACCTTTAGGTCAAGGTTTAGCAACAGCTGTTGGTATGGCGATTGCTGAAAGTTTTTTAGCAGCAAAATATAATCAAGATAATCATAAATTAATTGATCATTATACTTATGTCTTATGTGGTGATGGTGATTTACAAGAAGGGATTACTCAAGAAGCTTTAAGTTTTGCAGGTCACTTTAAATTACATAAGTTAATTGTTTTATACGATTCAAATGATGTGCAATTAGATTCAGCAACTGATGCCGTTATTTCTGAAAATACTGAAAAAAGAATGAAAGCCTTAAACTGAAATTATTTAAAAGTTACTGAGGGCAATGATTATCAAGCAATTAGTAAAGCAATTGCAAGTGCTAAAGCAAGTGAATTACCAACTTTAATTGAAGTTAAAACAGTAATTGGTTTTGGGGCAACAAAGCAAGGAACTCCAGCAGTTCATGGTGCGCCATTAATGGATGATATTGCAACAGTAAAGAAAAATTTACAATGAAATACTAAAGAAACATTTTCAGTTCCCCAAGAAGTAATCAATAATTTTCAAAAAGCAAAAATTAATCAAGGTCAAGATGCAGAACGAAAATGAAATAAACTATTAAATGATTATCAAAAAAATTATTCTGATTTATATCAAGAAATTAGTTTTGCTATCAAAGGACAGTTATTTAATAATCCCTTTTTATTTAATAAAATTGACTGACAAAGTATCATTAATAATGAATCTGTCGCAACAAGAGTTGTTTCAGGAAAAATTTTAAAACTTTTATCACAACATTATCCAACATTAATTGGTGGTAGTGCTGATTTATCTAGTTCAACAAAAGCAATGGTTTCAGATCAAGATTATGATAGTAAAAATTATCGTGGTCGTCATCTTCATTTTGGTGTTCGAGAATTTGCGATGTCTGCAATTGTTAATGGTTTAACTTTACATCAAGGTTTAATTGCTTTTGGTTCAACTTTTTTAGTATTTAGTGATTATCAAAAAGCTGCTTTAAGATTAGCAGCATTAATGAAAATTCCTTCATTATTTATTTTTACTCATGATTCAATTGCTGTTGGTGAAGATGGACCAACACATCAACCAGTTGAACAATTATTAATGTTAAGAACAATTCCTAATTTTAATGTTATGCGTCCAGCAGATGTTAGAGAAACAATTGGAGCTTATAAAGTTGCTTTAATGGCAAAAACTTTTCCTAGTGCGATTGCTTTAACAAGACAAGATTTACCACAAATGACTAATAGTAATATTGATGCTGTTGCCAAAGGTGCTTATATTATTAGTGATGAAGATAAAACAAAAGCATTAGATTTAGTTTTTATTGCTACAGGTAGTGAAGTTCATTTAGCTGTTGAAGTACAAAAGATGTTAGTTAAAAATAAAATTAATGCTCGAGTTGTTTCGATGCCATCAACTTATTTATTTGATCGACAGGAACAAGAATATAAAAATAAAATCTTGCCAATAACAATTAAAAAGGTGGCGATTGAAATGGGTGTTAATGACTCATGATATAAATATGTTGGACTTGCTGGTTTAGTAATTGGTATAAATCAATTTGGTATGTCAGGTGAAATATCAGCAGTTTTAGATAAATATGGTTTTACAAGTAATAAAATTTATCAAAAAGTTATCAAGTATTTAACAAATAAGGAGGTAAAATAATATGATTCCGTGATGAGCAGGATTAATAATTGGCATTGTTGGTGCTTTAATTGGTGGTGGAATTGGTTTTTTAATTACTAAAAGAATTTTTGAAAAACAATTGGAAAAAAATCCACCAATTAATGAAAATATGATTCGTGCAATGTATTCACAAATGGGTCGTAAACCAAGTGAAGCGCAAATTAAATCAGTAATGCAAGCAATGAAACGACAACAAAGAATGACAAAGAAAAAATAATTATGAAAAAAGAGTTTTTATCATTTTATTTTTGCTAGTAATGATAAAACTCTTTTTTATTTTAATTAAATAGAATCTATTAGAATTAACATAGAAATTATTAGAGGATATATATGGTTGATTTTTTTAATATTAAACATAATCTTAATATTAAGACCCGTGAAAGTGGTGTTGAATTATTAAGAATTTTATCAATGTTTTTTGTTATTATTATTCATGAAATTTTTTATTTTTTACCTAGTGATAATTTGTTTGTTGTAATTGGCAGAGTTATTAGTTGACCAGCAATCTTTTGTTTTGCTTTTATTACCGGATATTTTTTGATTTTAAAAAATGATCAAGGTAGTAAAATTAAAAGATTTTTATTTTTAACTTTAGAAATTGTTATTTGAAGAATATTAATTTCTTTAATTTATTTAATTGCTGCTTCATTTATTGCCCATGATTCTGTTGCAAATTTTTTTTATGATTTTTTTGTTAATGTTATTATTGATTTGATTTCACCTAATTTTTGATATTTTTGAGCAATTATTTTTGTTTATTTAATCTTTCCATTTTTTGCTAGTTTTTTAGATAAAAATTATAAGAACGGAAAGCAATTATTAAAATGAATTTTATGATTTTTCTTTATGATTACTATTATCGCAACTCTTGGTCATGCTTTAATTAAGGTTATTCATTATAATTTTTCAGCTTATACTGACTGAGCTACATTTGGCATTGTTATGTTTCCTGCAGTTTTAGGTGGTTATTGACATTTAATTGAGCAAGAGAAAAGATGAGAATATAATTCCAAAATGCAGTTATATGGAGTTTTAGGATTAGTTATTGTTTATTTAATTAATTTTTCATGAGAATGATGAATGAAAGATGGTGGAACTGCTCGGACATATTTAAATCCTTTATGAACTTTAGCAGGATGATTTTATTTTTTAATTTTTAAAGGATTTAAATTTCATAATAAATTTATTAATTGGTGATCAGATTTAAGTTGATGAATTTATGTTCTTCATCAAGGTTTTATTTATCTCTGAGCATCAACATTAATGTCATATACTAATTTGGATAATTATAGTCGTACTATTTTAACAATTTTAATTTGTTATTTCTTAACAATTATTTTAGTTTTAGCAACACAAAATTTTGATCGTTTTATTTTTAAACCTTTTATCTGAGAAAAATGAAAAAAATGATTTAAAACTATTAATGAAAAACGAAAACAACAATCAAAATTACAAGAAGAAAAATAAATCTTAATAATGAGTCAATTATTATTTAATTGAACTCATTTTTTTAATTTTAATAAATATTAGGATTATTAAAGATTAATTTTAAGATAACAAAATGCTATTTTTTTCTCATTGTTTTAATAAAATTTTTTATCATTGTTGAATAATAAATTCTTGATAGTTTTCATCAAGTTTTAAAATGCTAATAAAAACAGTCATATAAGAAACACCAAAATTAAATCCTAGGAAGCGAATTATTATTAATAATAAATAATAATTTTCATCAATTAATAAATTCTTAAGCATTTTACGAACAATTATTAACCCGGTAATTTTTTGCAGTGATCAAGCTTGCAAAAAAGTAAAAGTTAGAAAAATAATTGATGCACAAATTCATTTAATAATATTAACTGAGACAAAATATCCAATTGGAATTGCTAATATTATTAATATTAAATTAAATAATAAAATCAATAATTCAATTTTAGTACTAATTTTGGAGAAATTTTTAATTGTTTCAGAATTTAAATTAGAATGTTTAATTTCTTGCTGCTTTAGATTTACATTTATCATAGATTTTTTATTTTTTAAAAAGATTAAACTTCCAATGACGCTAAAAAGATTTAAAGTGATAATATCTAATCATAATAACTTTAAATAATTATTACGATATTTGTCTCGTAATGATAGTTTATAATAGTCACTAATTCAGCGAATAAAAAATAAGATTACTAAAAGATTAATAATTAAAATTCCAATTCAAGGAATTCTAATAGGAGTTTCAGGAGCACCAGATATTTTAATTTTAAAAGCTTCAAGAACTAAAAAAAGCCAAGTATAAAACATATTTGCTATAATACTAAATGCCAAAAAAATACCGTCAATTCAATAGGTTAAAAAAAATAATCTTAATATTGCCGGTTTAAGATCAAGATTAGATTGAATTAACGATTTAATACTATATAATCTATGAGTTGCAATTATTTTTTTTCTTGTTGTTTCAATTTCTATTGTTGTAATTGAATTTTTTTTAGCAATTGTTAGTCCGATGATTCTTGCTAATCATATTGAAAATCAACCCATTATAAACCTACTTTCACTAAATATTGTTTTGATTATATTTTATTCAGTGGAAATTTTTCTTGGAATAATAAAATAAGTTCACTTTCATTTTACTCCTTTACCATAGTTTAGCATTATTGTTGCCTAAATCTTTAATATAACCATTATTATGGTATTGTAAATTATCTTTAAGAATTGTAGCAATTTTATCATTGTTGAATAATAAATTCTTGATAGTTTTCATCAAGTTTTAAGATATTAAAAAAAACAGCCATATAATAATCATTTAAAATAAATCCTCAAAAACGAATAATTGTTAATAATAGATAATAATTATCATCAATTAATAAATTCTTAAGCATTTTTTGAACAATTATTATTCCAGTAATTTTTAATAATGATCAAATTTGCAAAAAAGTAAAAGTTAGAACAATAATGCATGCACAAATTCATTTAATAATATTAACTGAGACAAAATATCCAATTGGAATTGCTAATATTATTAATATTAAATTAAATAATAAAATCAATAATTCAATTTTAGAGAAATCTTTAATTGCTTTGAAATTTAAATTAGAATGTTTAATTTCTTGTTGCTTTGGATTTATATTTGTTATAGGCTTTTTATTTTTTAAAAAAATTAAACTAGCAATAATATTAAAAAAATTTAAAGTAATTGTATCTAATCATAATAACTTTAAATAATTATTACGATATTTGTCTCTTAATGATAGTTTATAACAGTCACTGATTCAGTGAATAAAAAATAAGATTACTAAAAGATTAATAATTAAAATTCCAATTCAAGGAATTCTAATAGGAGTTTCAGGAGCACCAGATATTTTAATTTTAAAAGCTTCAAGAACTAAAAAAAGTCCAGTATAAAACATGTTGGCGGTAATACTAAGTACCAAAAAAATGCCATCAATTCAATAAGCTAAAAATAATAATCTTAATATTGCTGGTTTAAGATCAAAATTATTTTTAATTACAGTTTTTGTACTACGTAATTTATGAATAGCATCTAACTTTTTTCTTGTTGTTTCAATTTCTCCTTTTGTAATTGCATTTTTTTTGCCAATTACTAATCCGATGGTTCTTTCTAATCATATTGAAAATCAACCCATTGTAAACCTACTTTCCCTAAATATTGTTTTGATTATATGTTATTCAGTGGAAATTTTTCTTCAAATAATAAACCAAGGTCATTGTCATTTCACTCCTTGCCATTATCGGCATTAATCATTTGTCTTGTTATGGTAGCAAAAAGACCAGAAATTAGTTTAAGAAGCGGTGTAAGTCATCCAGTTGCAGAAGTTAAAGCTAAAATAAAACTTACTAAAGTACTAAAACCTTTTTCATATCTCCTCCAGTTTTTAATAAAAATATTTATTAAGATCAACTAGAAAAAATTAATCTCCTCTTACCCAATTGATTACATATGTTATTATATGAAAAGTTTATTTTTTTACAATATTAATTTTAAAAATTTGCAAAAAAATAACCCAGAATTAATATTCTGAGTTATTGATTTTTTTATATTTTTTTAAATTACTTTGTTTTATTATTTTGTTTTTCTTCTGTAATTTTTTTATTTTTGCGATCAAACATTGTTACTTTTCGTTCAGTTTTATTGAAAATTCGCATTAAATTAGATCAATGGCGCATGATAACAACAATTCAAGTTAACAAAATAATTCAACTAATCATATTGTATTGTATATCATGTGGTCATACATAAGCATTGACTGGCATATGAGGAATTCAAGAAATCGCAAAGGCAATTCCGACCATTAATACTGATGATAATGAAACCATTTTTCAAATATAAAGAATTGCTCATCAAGCAGCAACAGCAACAACAAAATAAATTGGATTAATTATTAGTAATAATCCTAATGATGAAGCAGCACCTTTACCACCACGAAAACCAAAATAAAGTGGTCAACAATGACCAATGATTGAACCAAATCCAGCATAATAAACAAAAGCATCATTAAATAAATGTGTTCATTTAGCATTTGCAATGTGAATGAATGTTAATCCTCAAGCAACTAAAACAGCAATCATTGGTTTAAATCCATCGGCAAATAAAATTATTATTCCTCATTTTTTACCTAAAACTCTTGTTGAATTGGTTGCTCCAGCATTATGTGAGTGATATTCTCGTACATCTCTTTTAAACTTTTTTTTACTAACAATAATTGAAAGCGAAAATGATCCAATTAAATAACCAATAATCATGAAAATGAAAGTTCCCAAAATATTAATATGTTGCATTTATTTTCTCCTTTTTTATTCTCGTTTAGATTATAACAAATTAAAATATTAAGACAAAATACAATAAAAAAAACAAAGTAAAAGCTAGTAAATTACTAGCTAAAATTTTATTTAATTATTATTATTTTCATTATTATTTGCTTTATTTAGTTTTTTAACTTTGTAAATGTTATAAAAAATTAAACCTAATAAAATCGCATTAACAATTCAACCAAAAGCATTTGCTGCTAGTAAAGCTCAGTTTTCTTGAAAACTAGCATAGACAATGAAAAAAGTTAAACCAAGATGGTAAATTACATAAGAAATTCATGATAAACCTTTGGTATTTTTTGTTTTTATTAGTTTATATGTTTGTGGTAAAAAGGCAACTGAAATCAGAAATGCACCAATGTAATTAATTATTTGAATGGCGATAGGCATTATTTTTGTTCTCCTTCTTTATGTTCTTCTTGTGGATTATTTCGTGCCTTAATAATATTAATTGTTGCGATGATTAAAATTATAATTGTGAAAAATCCAGTAATTGCTTCACAAATAATGATTGGAATATCTTTAGCATAAATTCCAAAGATTAAAAAACCAATACAACCTAGTAAAAAAATACTATAGGAAATAATTGAAATTCCTTTGGTTTCTTTTTTAATAATAGTTTTAAGAGTTTGCGGTAAAAAAGCTAATGGGATACAAATACTAGCTAAGTAACCGAGTACTTTAATAGCAATTTCTGTTGATGACAAAATGTTCCTCCTTGATTTTTCAAAAAACTCGTGCTAGTTGAAAATCTTAACACGAGTTTATTTTAATTGATTTTATATTATTTTTCTATTTTCTTGATTTTCATCGTTACTATCTTCTATTAATGAATTAGATGATTCATTAATAGTATTATTATCTTTTTTCTTTAATTCTTCTAATAGTTCTTGATTTTGTTTTAATAAATCTTTAATAACTTCTTTATCTTCTTTATTTGCTTCTTCTCTTTTAATGTCTTGTGCTTTTCGGACTGCTTGTTCTGCTTGGGTTTGTTTTTCGTTTTCAGCTTCTCTTGCTTTACTTAAAAGAACTCAACCAATTAGTAATCCAAGTAATCCTGTACCAAGAAAACATAAAATCATGCCGGCAGCATTATTTTTCTTACACATTACCGCGCCACCCCATGTAAAGCCAATTGCTCATCCAAAAACAATTATTAAAATGATAATTAATGTTACTGCGTACATTGTTTATTTCCTTTTTTATTATTGTTGATTGTCTTCTTGTTCTTCGTCTTCATTTTCTTCTATATCTGCTATATCTTCTTGCTCTTCAGATTCTTTTTCTTCTTGACTTTCGTCTTTTGAAGAATTGTCATCTTTATTTTTCTTTCATTTTTTTCAAAATTTTCAGTTCATTTTTTCTTTTGCCTTTCTTTAATTAATAGTTATTACTTATTTTTATTATAGCAAATAAGTTTAATTAAGTTAATTATTCTTTGAAATAATTCTTACTAAGAGTTTATGATAAAATTATTAAGAATTAAAATTTACTTTGAAGCAAAGATTGAAAGGATACTATGCCACAAAATAATATTTATAATGAATCATCAATTCAAATTTTGGAAGGTTTAGATGCTGTTAGAAAACGTCCAGCAATGTATATTGGTTCAACTGATGTTCATGGTTTACACCATTTAGCGTGAGAAATTGTTGATAACGCAATTGATGAAGCACTTGCTGGTTATTGCACTAATATTAATGTGACAATTAATCAAGATCATTCAGTGACAGTTGAAGATAATGGTCGCGGAGTTCCAACAGGAAAACATAAATCTGGGAAATCAACACCAGAAGTAATTTTTACAATCTTGCATGCTGGTGGAAAATTTGATGATCATAGTTACAAGAGTTCTGGTGGACTTCATGGTGTTGGTGCTTCGGTTGTTAATGCATTAAGTAAATCTTTAAATGTAACAATTTATCGTGATAAAAAAATTAGTGAAATTAAATTTACTAATGGTGGTCGTGTTGCTAAATCGTTAAAAACAATTGGTAAAACTAATAAAACCGGAACAATCGTTAAATTTTTACCTGATTTTGAAAAAATCTTTTCAGGTTGCGATTGAAATTATCATTTATTTGAGCAACACTTAAGAGAAAGTGCTTTTTTAATTAATAACTTAGCAATTAAATTAGTTGATAAAAGAACAAAGAAAGAAGCAACATTTCAATATAATAATGGTTTATCTTCTTTTATTGAATATTTAAATGTTAATAAAAACAAAATTTCACCAATTTTAACCTTAAAAGGTAAACAAAATAATATTGAAGTTGATATTGTTATGCAATATTGTCAAGATAATAATGACACAATTCTTGGTTTTGCTAATAATGTTAAAACAATTGATGGTGGTAGTCACTTAATTGGTTTTAAAAGTGGTTTAACAAAAGCAATTAATGAATATGCTCGTAGTAAAGAAATCTTAAAAGCTAAAGATAAAAATTTAGAAGGAAATGATTTACGCGAAGGATTAGTAGCGATTGTTTCATTACGAATTCCAGAAAGTTTAATTCAATATGAAGGACAAACGAAAACAAAATTAGGAACACCAGAAGCAAGAGTTGCTGTTGAAACTATTGTTAATGAGCGACTATCATTTTGATTACACGAACAACCTGAAGTTGCACAACAAATTATTAATAAGGCAATTAAAGCACGAGACATTAGAAATGCTTTAAGAAAAGCACGAGAAAAATTAACAAAGCAAGATAAAGAAAATCAAAGATTTTTAATTACGAAATTAATTCCACCACAAAAACATAATCCTGAAGCAAATGAACTATTTTTGGTTGAAGGCACTTCTGCTGGTGGTAGTGCTAAAACAGCACGAAATCGTGCCAATCAAGCAATTTTGTCATTAAAAGGAAAAGTTATTAATGCATTAAAAACTAATGTTGCTTATTTATTTAATAATGATGAAATTAATATGATTATTGCTGCTGTTGGTGCTGGAGTTGGAAAAGACTTTGATTTAGATGAAGTTAATTATCATAAAGTTATTATTATGACCGATGCTGATAGTGATGGTGCTCATATTCAACTTTTATTATTAACATTCTTTTATCGGTTTATGCGCGATTTAATTACTTCGGGAATGCTTTATTTGGCTTTACCACCATTGTTTAAACTTACTTATGCTAATAATAGTTATGAATATTTATGAACTGAAAATGATTTAAAAATTGGTTTAGAAAATGTTAAAGGTAAGTATGATATTCAACGTTATAAAGGGTTAGGAGAAATGAACTCTGATCAATTATGAGAAACAACAATGAATCCTGAGACAAGAAAATTAATTAAAGTTCAAATTGAAGATGCCAAAATTGCTGAAGAACAATTTAAAATTTTAATGGGTGATGATGTTGATTTAAGAAAAGCTTGAATTGAAAAAAATATTTCTTTTGAAGTTGAAGATCTTAATTAAATAAGAAGAAGGGAAAAGAAAAGTAATGTCTACTAATAATCAAGATTTAGTTAATGAAAGCAATCATGATGAACAATTATTAGTTTATTCAATTTCTTATTTATTAGGAAATCTTTTTAGTCGTTATTCAAAGTATATTATTTTAGATCGTGCTTTACCTGATGTTCGTGATGGTTTAAAGCCAGTACAACGGCGAATTCTTTATGCAATGAATGACTTAGATTTAAGTGCTGATAAACCTTATAAAAAGTCTGCTCGTGTTGTTGGTGAAGTAATTGGTAAATATCATCCACACGGTGATGCTCCAGTTTACGGTGCAGTTGTTAGAATGGCGCAACCATGAAAATTATATTTACCATTAGTTGATATGCAAGGTAATAAAGGATCAATTGATGGTGATAGTCCTGCTGCGATGCGTTATACTGAATTACGTTTAAGCCCAATTGCTCATTTATTATTACAAGATTTGAAAAAAAATGTTGTTGATTTTATTCCTAACTTTGATTCATCAGAAACAGAACCAGTAGTTTTACCTTCATATTTCCCTAATTTATTAGTTAATGGTGCGACAGGAATTGCCGTTGGTATGGCAACGAATATTCCACCACATAATTTAGCAGAAGTAATTAATGCTATTATTTATCGGATTAATAATCCGGAAGCAACTTTGTCAGAAATTATGAGAAATGGTATTAAGGGACCTGACTTTCCAACTGGAGGAATTATTCAAGGTCTTTCTCATATTAAAACAGCTTATAAAACTGGTAAAGGTAAAATTGCTATTCGTTCAAAAACAACGATTGAAACAAAGGCAAAAAATAATAAAGATCATCGAATTGTTATTCATGAATTACCTTTTGAAGTTGTGAAACAAGATTTAATTAAGAAAATTGATGATATTCGTGCTTTAAATAAAATTCATGGTATTAAAGAAGTAAGAGATGAAACTGATCGTCAAGGTTTAAGAATTGTTATTGATTTAACTCATGATGCTCATGCTGAAGAGATTTTAAATTATTTATTTAAAAATACTAATTTACAAGTTTATTATAATTTTAACTTAGTTGCAATTGCTAATAATAAGCCACAAATTTTATCATTAATTCAATTATTAGATTTTTATATTAATCATCAAGTTGAAGTTGTGACAAGAAAAAGTAAATATGATTTAAAACAACTAAAAAAACGTTTAGAAATTATTGAAGGTTTAATTATTGCTTTAAATTCAATTGATAAAGTTGTTAAAGTAATTAGAACAGCTAAGAATAAAAGTCTAGCTTGTGCTTCATTAATTAAAGAATTTGATTTAACAGAACGACAAGCAGAAGCAATTGTTTCTTTACGTTTATATCGTTTAACGGTTGCTGATGTTAATACTTTGTTAGAAGAAAAGGCATCAATTGAAAAAGCGATTATTAATTTAACTAACATTTTAAAAAGTAAAAAAGTTTTAAATAGTACAATTATTGAGCATTTTAACCAAGTTAAAGGTAAGTATTCAGTACCAAGAAGATCAGTTATTGCTGGTGAAATTAAAGAAATTGTCATTGATGAAAAAGCAACATTAAAAGAATTAGAATTATTTGTTACAGTTAGTTATGATGGTTGAATTAAAGCAATTAATAATCGTTCAATTGCCCAAACTGATATTGATTATAAGGAGTTTGGTCGTAAGCCAACTGATATTATTGTTAGTCAAGGTAAAATTGATAATTTAGATAATTTGTTATTAATTACTAATCGTGGTAATTATGTTATTATTCCGGGTTATAAATTAACTGAAAGTAAATGAAAAGATGTTGGAATTCATATTAATACTTTAGTGAAATTAATGCCATCAGAAAAAATTGTTGCTAGTGCTATTGTTAATAATTTTAAACAAGAAAATTGTTATTTAGTTTTAGTATCACAATTAGGATTAATTAAACGAGTAATGATTAATAATTTTGCTGATAAAAGTTTTAATCGCGCCATGAAATGTATTGGTTTAAAACCTAATGATCAGTTAGTTAGTGCTAATTTTACTAATGGCAAAGAATGAATTGTTTTAAGCACTAAAGATGGTTTTACATTAAAATATTTAGAAAATAATATTAATGTTTTAGGTTTAAGTGCTCGAGGAATTAAAGCTTTGAATTTAGGATTAAATGATAAAGTTATTGGCGCTGCAACAGGAAATAGTAATGATGTTTATGGAATTTTAACTGCAACCGGTCATTTTAAGAGAATTAGTTTTAGTAGTTTAGAACAGACAGTAAGAACAACAAAAGGGCAAAAAGTTCTTAATCTTCCAAAAAGAAAAATTGTTAATTTAATTTCAAGTTTTAAAGCCAATGACAAGATTAATATTAATTTATTAACTAATAAAGAAAAATGAACAATTTTTCCTGCTAATAAAGTTGGTGTTACTCGTGTTAATGAAGGTCAAGGAAAGGCAATTGCTGAAGGAATTATTAGTGCTAATAATATTTGTTTATGAGACTTAAGAGTTGCGAAAGAAAATAAAGCATCAAATCAATCAGATTTGATTACAAAAGATGCAGGTAATCACCAAAATCAAAGTGAAGAAGCAGCTAATTTAATTCAATCAGAAGTTGAAGACAATCTTGAACTAACAAAACCACAAATAATAAAATCAAATAAAAAGTAAATCATAGTGTGTTCTAATTTTGATTAGAACACATTTTTAAATTAATTTTTAAAGTTTAATTATTTTATAATAAACATGATATATTTAAGTAAATGAGGGAAGTAAAGAGGTTAATAATGTCAAATCGTTTAGAAGAAATTAATGATCAATTAAATATTGCTAATGATCAATTTAAGAATGATTTTTTGGTAATTGAAAATTTTAATAAACAAAAAAAACATTTTTTGAAATCATTATCTAATGATCGGAAACAAAAGAAAATTAGCAATGAAGATTATGCTTTTTACAAAAAAACAGCAATTCAAATTTTCAAGCAAGATTTATCTTACTTAAATAATAATTTAAATGCTGATTTAGTTAAGTTACAAGCAAAATATCAAGAGTGTCTAACAGCAAATAATCAAGCAGTAAAACAAAAACAAAGAAAATTTTATCAAATTACGCCAAAAACTTTTACAATTATTGCTTTGATTTTAATTCCAATTTGTATGGTAATTGGTTTATTATTAAATTATTTATTAGTTGCACCAATTAATTTTTCTGACAAAAATTCAATTATTGGATTTTCAATTTCAATGTTTATTATTGCAGTTGATTTGATTTTTTTATTTTATATTTGTCGTAATTCAACAAAAAAAATGATGCTAGATAGTTATAATAATGCAGCAAAAATTATGCCAATTGGTTTTATTGCTAACTTTTGTGATGTTTTAGGGATTGGTTCTTTTGCAACAAATACTAATTTATTAAAGGTAACGAAATCGATTAAAGATGATAAAACAATTCCAGGAACTTTAAATACTGGTATGGCAATTAGTAACTTATTTACCGGTTGTTTATTTATTGGAGCAGTGCAAGTAGAAGTGACAACTTTAGTTCCTTTTATTGTTTGTGCTGTTATTGGTTCTTTTATTGGTTCAAGAATTGTTAATAAAGTTAATACTAGAGTAGTGCAATTAATTATGGGTGTTATCTTAGCAGGTACTGCAATTATTATGTTAATGACAGTTAAAGGAATTGCTTTATTGCCTTCAGGAGATTTAAAAGGTGTTTTTGCTATTTGATGAAAATTTATTATTGGTTGTTTAGGATTTATTATTTTAGGTATTTTTATGAGTTTTGGTGTTGGTTTATATGCTCCAGCAATGGCGATTATTTCGTTATTAGGAATTGATTTTTTAGTAGTATTTCCAATTATGACAGTTAGTGCTGGTTTAACAATGCATGTTAACGGTTATCGTTATTCTAAGAATAATAATTATTTACCAAAGACAAGTTTTTGTATGACTTTGGGTGGAATAATTGGTGTTATTGCTTCTTTTAGTTTAATTTTTGTTGGTTTAGGAAAAGGATTAGGAGTAAGTACATCTGATATTAAAGTAATATTTCAGTGAATATCAGTTCCTGTTATTTCTTATGCTTCTTTCTTATTATTAAGAGGTTATTTTAAAGCACATAAAAAACTTAAAAATCAACCGAAACCAAAGGTTGTTTCGAATCCAATTTTAAACATTGATTATAATAATTTTAATAATTTTGTTACTAATTGATCGACTAATTTACTAAAATAATTATATAATGATTAGAATATCAATTAATTTTAACGAGGTGAATAATGCAAATTAAAGGTCATAACTTTTTTCAACATTCAATTTTTTCAGCATTAATGTCAGGTGATGTATCTGGCTCAATTAAAACAATAGAATTATTAAAACATGGTAATTTTGGACTTGGAACTTTTAATGCTACTGATGGTGAATTAATTATTTTAGATGGAAAAGGGTATCAAATTTTAGCTTCAGGTGATGTTAATATCATTAATAATCAAATGACTAGTCCTTTCGCTTCAGTAACTAATTTTGTTGCTGATTTGAAATTAACTTTTAATAATATTGGATTTTCAGAATTAAAAAAACAATTGGAACAAAAATTTCCATCATCGAATATCTTTTATGCTGTGAAAATGAAAGGATCATTTGAAAAGATTAGTACCCGAACTTTAACAAAACAAAAAGAACCATTTGTTGCTTTAAAAGAAGCAGCAAAGAATCAAAGTGAATTAGTTTTAGAAAATCTTTCTGGTGATTTAGTATCTTTTTGAGGACCGAACTTTGCAAATATGATGCTTGTTCCAGGATTTCATGCTCATTTTATTAGTTCTGATAAAAAAACTGGTGGTCATGTTCTTGATTTCAAAGTTAAAGCAATTACTGTTGAAATTTGTTATTTAACTAGTTTCAATTTGAATTTACCTGTAACAGAATCTTATTTAAAACATAAAGTTGATGAAATGAGTATTCATGCCGATATTAAAAAAGTGGAATCAGAGAGTCAAAAATAGTTACATATTAAAAAGTAGCAGAGCTAATTGCTACTTTTTAATATATTTGATTAATTTACTCATGACATTCTTTTTCTAAACAAACTACGCAAACTTGAAACTTTTTTGGAAAATGTTCATTATTATAAATTACATGATTGACATCTAAAAATAATGGTTTTAGGATAATTGTTTTATCATTCTTAGGTAATTTTAAAGTTTCAATTATATAAAAAAGTCTTCGTTCACCTTTAGTTTTGGTTTGATAAATGGAATTACTACCAATATATTGATCAATGTATTCATCTTTAAAGCCAAAACTTTTAAATATTTTTAAAATAATATCTCTTTGTTTTGCTTCTCTAACTTCATGGTTGTTTCTTTTACCAAAAAGGTCATTTAAGATATTTTCTGATGCATTTAGTTTTTTAAAAGTATCAAAAAGTTCATGATTAATTTTTTTAGCTGTATTTTCATCGGTTTTGTAAGTAAAAGTTTCGTTACCTTGATTAATTTCTATCCATTTATATTGAAATAAACTGAAATCAATTAAGGTTTTCATACTTTAACAAAATTCTCGATATCTTTAAATTTGATTTTTTCTGTTGATATTTGATTGCTAAGTAATCCTTTTCTTGCTTTAATTCAAGGTTTAGTTTTATGTGCTTCGTCTACTAAATCAAATGTATTTTTATTTGATGCGATTAATAAGATAAAAAAAGATATTTAATTATTTTTTTCTATATAATATAAATTATTAAAAGAAATTATTGGAGCAAGTTAGATGCCAAAGAAATTTACTTTCAATTTTAATTTTTTCAAAAGAAAAAAAGATGCTTCTAATAAATTGTCTTTAGGAGAACTTGTTTGATTTGGTTTTAATTATACTGCAGGAATTAGTTTCACTGCTGTTTTTGCTACGCTATTATATGGTAAAACTGGTGTAACTTTGGGAACTCATATGATTTGAATTTTCCTAGTTGAAGGTTTAATTGCTGGAACTTGTGCTTGAGCTTTTGCTCGTTTATCTCGAGTTCATCCAGGAACGAATGGTGCAGCATATATTTATACTAGAAGTAGTTATGGTCGTTTTTGAGGTTGATTAATTGCTTTTGTTCAGTACTCAACTTTGCCAGTAATTGTTACTTCACAAATTATTTCAATGATTCGAATTAATTTTACTGATCCTAGTTCTTTTTTATATGCTAATTGAGGTGTATGAAGTAATTTTGCTTTAGATTTAATTGGAATTGCAATTTATGGTTTAGTATCTTGTGTCTTATTTTTTGGGATGAAAGTTTTTAAATATTTTGTTAATATTTCAGCTTATATTAAATGAATTACAACCTTTTTATTAATTGCAGCAGTAATTACTTTATTTGTTAAATCAGGATTTAGTAATTATGAAACTGTAATTGACCATCAAAACTTAACAGCTAATTCTTTTTCTGAAGCTTTTACATCTTGTTTCTTTTTCTTTTTAGGTTTTGAAACTTATTCTACAATTGGGAAAAATGTTAAAAATCCACAAAGAAATATTAGTCTTTCAATTATTATTGTTATGTTTTTAGCAACTTTATTTTATGTTTTAGTAACAGTTTTAATGATTGGCGCTGTTGTCGGAAATTTTTCTGATAATCCAAATTTACAAGTCTTTGATTTATTGGGTAAAAAATTTAATGCCAAATGATTAGGACAAACTGGTATTTTAATTATGTTAATTTGCACCATTTCTTTGAAAGCAAATGCTGGAATGCAAAATGCTTTATATAGTGGTGGGATTTTAGAACCTTTAGCAGTTGAAGGTTATTTGCCTGACAAATTTAAAGATTTAAATAAAGATGGAATTGCTTATCGTGCTTCTCGCTTAAATTTAATTATTACTTTTATTTTTGCTCTTGTTTTTTTGGTCATTCCTGATTTAGTTCAAGCAATTACTGATACCTTTAATAAGGTTGATAAACCGAGTACGGTTCTTAACTATGGAACTATTACTGGTGAAGCTTCTTTTATTATGATTATTATTTATAGTTTTGTTATTAGTATTGCTTTAAAATTGTCATGGCAAAAGAAATTGCGACATAATAAATTTGAATTTGGAATTTGAACTTTTGCCCTTTTATTTTTACTTTGACAATTGGTTATGTGATTTCTTAATTTAGCTAATAGTTTTATTGATGGAGTTAATAATCTACATTCAGTAGATGCTATTTCTCATTCCGCTGGTATTGTTGCACTTGTTTCAAATAGTTTACAAATTTTCTATATTGTTTTGGTTTTCACTTTTGCAATTATTTGATATTTCACATACTATAAACCAAAATTGTTAATTAGAATTGAAACTAATCAGCAAGAACAATACGATCAAGAATTCCTACTTAAAGATGATTGAGCCTTTGTTGCTAAAAATTTACAAAGTGAAATTGAAAATTATTTAGATCGTAATACAAGAATTTATAATAATGAAACTAATAAAAATTATCAATTAGCACAAAAAGTTCGAAAAGAATTAATTGATTCTGAAGGCGAATGAAAAGAAGACGACGAAAATAAAGAAAAAGTAACTGGCGAGACATAATTGAATAATAAAAAATAGATTTAAGTAAATATATCTTAAAGCTATTTATTTTTCGATAGTATTGACAATACCTGAACCCAAGCAAACATCATTTAAATAAAATGCAGCAATTTGACCTGGAGTAATTGCTCTTACTGCTTGTAAAGATTTTACTTTAATTTCATTGTCATTAATGAAGGTAAGTTTTACAGGAATGTCAGATTGACGATAACGGAATTTAGCAAAACACTTAATGGTTTTTGGTTTATCTTTACTAATTCAATTAATATTATTAACGAAACAATTATTATGCATTAATCAACCATTTTCATTTTCATTGGCAACATACAAAATATTATTTTTGACATCTTTATCAACAACGAAGTAAGGATTTTTAAAACCTGATAAGTTTAAACCTTTTCTTTGACCAAGTGTGTAATAGTAAACACCATCATGAGTTCCAATTTCTTTTTTCGTCTTAATATCAACGGTTTTACCTGGTTTCGCTGGTAAATAGTTATCTAAAAAGTTTTTAAAGTTTCTTTCGCCAATAAAACAAATTCCTGTTGAATCTTTTTTATTAGCAACACTAAGATTTAAATCTTTAGCAATTATTCTAACTTCTGGTTTAGTTAAATTACCAATTGGAAAGATTGTATATTTTAATTGCTCTTGTGATAATTGTGATAAGAAATAACTTTGATCTTTGTTAACATCAACCCCTTTTAATAATTGATATTCTTTTGTTGCTTCATCAAAATTAATTTGAGCGTAATGACCCATAGCAATATAGTCTGCTTTTAATTCTTTAATAGCATAGTCAAGGAATGCTGAAAATTTTATGTACTTGTTACAAAAAATATCAGGGTTAGGCGTTCTGCTATTTTTAAATTCATCTAAAAAATAACTAAAAACATAATCTCAATATTCTTTAATAAAATCTTTTCGGATTAATTCAATTCCTAATTCTTGGCAAACTTTTTGAGCATCTAAATAATCTTGTTCTTGTGGACAAATATTAGTTAGATTTTCATTATTTAATTCATTGTTTAGAAGCGAATCTCAATTACGCATAAAAAGACCAATCACTTCGTGGCCTTGTTTTTTTAATAGATAAGCACTAACAGCAGAATCAACGCCACCACTAATACCAACAACAATTCTTTTTTTGTTATGCATAATTATTGCTCCTTATTAATTAATAAAATGCTTACTAATTATAAGGGTTTTTGTTTAAATAAGCAAATATAAAAAGAGAATTAAAATTCTCTTTTAAGCATAATAGTAATTAAAGTGATTATTTAAATTATTGTTAGGCATTAATAATTTAATTTTATCTTTTGTATTTTCATATAAATTATTGATATTAATGAAATTATTATTTTTTTCGATTGTTTCTGTTTTTAATTCATTGAAATAATCTAATAAATTTAAAAATAAAGTATCTTGAGCTTCTTTTGAAACTATTAAAAATAATAAGAAATTAAGTCTTTCACATAATGATTTAATATTTTTTTGTTTTGAAAAAGCTTTTTTAAGTTTTTCAATTTTTTTTACATTCATTTTAAATATTTTATCTTTAATAGAAAATTTATCATCAAGTTTTTTTAATTCAACTAAATTATCTAAGTATTCAAAGATTATTTCATAATTACATTGGTTAAGATTATTTAAATATTCATCTAATAATACATTTATATTGATTGAAATAAAATTATTTAGAATTTTTAATTGAAGTTCTTGATCAATGTAAATTGTTTTAGAATCTAACATTTTGGTAAGTTCCTCAAACTTTCTGATTTATTATATTTCATTATATATCTCTTTCATAATAACATGACTTAAATTGGATTTATTGCTTGGCATTTTGAGCATAAGTTAGATATTATTTGGCATTGATTTTTGATTGTTGGATAGCAATTGCACGCAATTTTTTTATGAATTGTCTCAAAAAATAAATCAATATCGGTATCTCAAATTTTTTGTGAACCAATGATAATTCGACACATAGAAGAAGTTAAACCAGCGTAATAATCAGCATATCTTATTAAAGCTGATTTTGCAGAATTTAATTGTGTTACTGTTAATTTTATTTTTTCAAAATTAGTATCAAGATATAGTGATGTATTAATATAGCCTTCAAGTGATTCAAGATGATTTTTATCATTTATTTTCGGTGTATATTTTCTTTGATCAATAAATATTTTAATTGAAATTTCTTCATCAAAATTAATCTTTAATTGCTTTAAATTATTTTTAATTAAGTGATAAACCATCATGTTATAAATTGCATCAATATTTATAATATGATTATTTTCTGTCATTCATTTTTTTAAATTAAAATGGATACTTGTATTTTGTTGATTAAAATTTTGAATATTTTTAATTAAAAATTTTTTATTATCATATGATAATTTATATCATTTTACTTCTTTGTGAAATTCATTTTTTCTTGAAGTAAAGATAAATTGGTTCAAATTTGGTTCATTATGTTTTCGATATAGTTTTATTGAATTTTCTGTTTTTAAGATGTTAGTTTTAATTTTATTTTCTATCATTTGAATTTGATTAGGATTATTAGAAATAATATAAAATCCGCCAATAGTAAAAAATTCTGATAAATTATTGCCACTTTCATCTAGATAAAAATGAATAAATCATTTCAAAATATCTAACCCCCAATTTAGTAAAAAAGAGAGTTGCCTCTCTTCTGCATAAAGTTGTCCGTACTTAGATTACGGTTAAGCTTTGCTACATTTACTCTATGTCTTACAAATAAATATTAACATTAAGTTTTAAAAAATAAAAGTAATTAGATTATAAAATATAAAAAATAACCCTTTCGGGTTATTAATTAGTTATATCGTTTACTACGATAGTTTTTAGAACTGTCAAAATTGTTTCTAGAATGATTAGAATTGTTTTTTGAACGACTAAAGTTATTTTTTGAACGGTCAAAGTTTCTTGGACGATCAAAATCGTTTTTAGAACGATCAAAGTTGTTTCTAGAATGATTAGAATTGTTTTTTGAACGACTAAAGTTATTTTTTGAACGGTCAAAGTTTCTTGGACGATCAAAATCATTTTTATAATCATCATTTTTTTTGAAATCTAATAGTTCTGAATTAATTTCTAATTTATTAATTGGTTGGTTTTGAAATTTTTCAATATCTTTCAGATCAAAATAATTATTTCTGTTATTAACTAAAGTAATAGCAGTACCTGTAGCACCAGCACGAGCAGTTCTACCAATTCGGTGAATATAATATTCTTTTTCTTTTGGAATATCAAAGTTAAAGACATAATCAATGCCATCAACGTGAATACCACGAGCCATTAAGTCAGTAGCAATTAAAACGTTAACTTGTCCAGTTTTAAATAATTTTATTGCTTGTTCTCTTTCTCTTTGTCTTTTATCACCAGTAATTGTTACAGCTTCAATACCATTTTGCTTTAATAATTCTTGTAATTTAGTTGTATATGCTTTTGTATTAGAAAAAATAATACTTAATTTTGGATTTAATTCTTTATATAAAGCAATTAAAGCTTTTTCTTTATTAAGATGTTTAGTGTCAAAATAAAATTGTTTTAGATTTTTGTGTTCTTCTGTTTTTAATTCGTTATTAAGGTTGATTGCGATTGGATTAGTTTGATAATCCGCAGTAATTTTTAAAATTGTTTTTGAAATTGTCGCAGAAAATAAAAGTGTTTGAATATTTTCTGGTGCATAAGCAAAGATTTCATCAATCTTTTCTTTAAATCCCATTTTTACCATTTCATCAGTTTCGTCTAAAACAATAGTTTTTAAAAATCCTAGTTTTAAACTTCTACGATTTAAATGATCAACAATTCTTCCAGGGGTTCCAATAACAATATTACTGTATTTTAAATCAGTAATTTGTCGTCTCATATTAGAACCACCAATTAATAAAGCAACTTTAACATTTTTTAAATACATTGCATATTTTTTTACTTCTTGTGAAATTTGTAATGCTAAATCTCTTGTTGGACAAACAATTAAAGTTTGATTTTTAAATAAGTTAGTGTCTAAGTTATTTAAAATTGGTAAGAGAAAAGCAGCAGTTTTACCAGTTCCAGTGTGACTTTTTCCAAGAATATCTTTATTTTGTAATATTTCTGGAATTGAAATCTTTTGAATTGGTGTTGGTTTAAGATAACCTAATTTAGCAACAGCTAAGTTTAGTTCATTTTTTAAGTTTAGTTCATTAAAATTCATATGTTCTCCTTTTTCTTTAATAAAATAAAATTTAGTTTAAAGAAAATTTAGCATATGAAAAATCATTATATGTTATATTTGGATTTTTAAGTCTTAAGATTTTATTTAATTAAGATAATTTTCTTTAAAATGGTCGTAAAATAATTTTTGTTTGTAAACAGTTTTTATTTACAAACTTAATCGATACTGTTAAATAAAGAAAATTGTAAATTAAAAAACAACTTATATATTATATTTTAATTAAAGGTTAAAGTCAAATAAAAGTGGTACTAGATTTTAGTACCATTTTCTTAAAATTATATATATTGTGGTAAATAAGTTACATTATTTTCTGCTATTTTCCTTTTTTCTCTCTAATGAAATAATTTTAATTATATATACTTTTTTAATTTAGAGTGAATAAAGTTTATGATTAGATTTAAAAATAAAATTTTTATCTTAAAAAAAATCTTATTTTTTTTTAAATATTGTTATTGCCTACCTCGATACTTTGCTATAATGACTAAAAAATAATAATTAATTTTATAAAAAGAAAGTTGGAGCGATATGAATAAACAATTAAAAGTGTCTTTAGAAGAGATTAATTCTATGTTAACAACAATAAAAAATAGTTTAGTGATGTTTAATAAATTAAGTGAGAGTGTTGATAATTTAAGTAAACAATTAAAAGAAACTAGTGAACATTTTTCTAAATTAAGTGAAATTAACAAGCAATTAACAATTGCATATACACAAAGTGAAGAAAAAAATCTATTATTAGAAAAAGTTTTAGAACAAATTAAATGGGCAAATAAGAGATTAGAAGATTAATTAATTTTAGTTTGAAGGGTTTTAGTAATGTTAATTAAAGAAGTTGAAAAAGATAAAAAATATACAAAACTTTTAAATAATTTATTAGATATTAAAAGAGGTGATTCTGCAATATTAACGAAAACATCACCGAAACATTTTGATTTATTTGTTAAGTTTAAAGATGATGTAAAATCTTTAGAACAAATTTTTACAAATAAAAATTTTACTTTAGAATTAACAACAGATTGAATTAATAATTTAATAAAAGAATTAGAAATTTTATTACAAAAAGATAATTTTATATATAATAATAATAATTCTTTATTATTAGGACAAGAAGTAAAAAGAATATGTAAAGAGAATGATTATAAATTAAAAAGAATTTTTGAAAATGGTTTACTAATTGCATCAGAAGTAAGAATAACTTTGGAACAAATTATTAAAAATTTAGAAGTTGAGAAACAGCAGTTTATTAAGAAATGAACAAAATATAAAAAAGAAGTAAAAGATGAAACTGATCAAAAAGGTTTATCGCCCCTTTATATTGGCACTTGTTTTATAAAAGGAACTGATTTAAATGAATTTTATGCTTTTAATGCTCCTTTATTATTAAAAGAAATTAATCTTGAGATTATTAAGAATAAAGTAAGAATAACAAATAATTCAAATTGGATAATTAATGAAAAGTTATTTTTTTATTTGGAAAGAATGGGATATAGTTTAGTAAATCCAATTGATGATGATGAAAAATCATTTTTAGAATTATTGAAAGAAATATTAGCTTCTATTCAAGCAGTAACACCAACAGACATTAATTTTTTTATTGATAGATTTGTAAACTTTAAAAAAGAAGAAATTAAAAATCAAAAAATTGAAATTAAACCTGGTTTAATAATGGGTTGATTTAATCCTGAAGGTGGTTACTTAAGAAAATTGCTGCAAGAAATTATTGATAATAATGAAATTGAAAGTATTATTGATACTAATCCAAATAAGGCAATTTATGAAAATAAAATTAAAAATGAAATAGAAAATAATTATGAATGATTAGTAAAGATTCAAGAAAGTAATTTTTCTCAAGATCGAGCTTTAGTTTCAGCATTGATCCAAGATACGATTATTTGAGGACCACCAGGAACTGGCAAGTCGCAAGTAATCGCTAATATTATTGCTAATATCTTGTATAATAATAAAAGTGCTCTTATTATGTCGCAAAAAATGGCAGCATTAAATGTCATTAAGAAAAGAATGGGTAAATTATCTAAATTTTTACTTTTTTCTTTTGATTCAAAACAAATGAAAAAAGAAGAATTTTATCAACAATTAAATGAATTTTTGGTAACTGTAGAACGTTCTAGTTTTGCTTTTAATTATAATAAAAAAAGTAGACCTTTAATTACAAATAAAGAAGTAAAAATGTTAAATATTATTCATGATTTAAAAATAAAGAATGAATACGATAGTATTATTGAATCTTATAAACTGTATGGTAATAATTATTCTAAAATGAAAAGAATGTCGTTATTAAATTTAAATTATGATTATCCTTTAATTGGTACTAGTGATGAGAAGATATTTTTAGAAAATTTGGCGAATTTAAATAGTATTAAGAAGAATGGTTATATTTTTTGATGAAAATATCAAGATAAGTTTATTGAAAATTCTAAAGCTGCTTATAAAATTGCTAGTGAAAGTCAAATTAATGATTTAGAAAAATATATTAGTCCTTTTAAAAAAACAAAATTTGAAAATATTCAATTAATTGCAGAAAATGCTCAAATATTAGATGATAGAAATAATGATCAATCATTTATTAGTGATGAAGATTTTTTAGAAAATTATTTATCTAAAAATATTATGGATAAAATTGATAATTGATTTTCATATGATTCTGGGAAACTAAATTTATATAAAAAATTTGCTAATGCTATTAGAGCAAAAAGAAGGTTACCTAATAAATTTATTAATGATCATATTACAATTATCAAAGAATTATTTCCAATTATTGTGACAACTCCAGAGCAAATTTTTATGGGTTATAGTAAAAATCATTTTGATTATGCAATTATTGATGAATCTTCACAAATTTTTCTTGAGCTTGGGTTACCAATTTTATATTTATCTAAAATTAAGGTTGTAGCAGGCGATCAAGAACAAATGCGACCAACAGCATGATTTTCAACTAGAGATATTGCTGATGAATATGATGAAGCAGATGTTGAGGAAAATGCAATTTCTTTACTTGATTATGTAAAAGATAAGGGTGTTAATGAGATATTGTTAGATCAAAATTATCGTGCTGATTCAGCAGCCTTAATGTCATTTTCTGCTAAAGAATATTATCAATCAAGTTTGGAAGTAATTGATAAGATTGGTAAAAATATTGAAACTCCAATTGAAGTAATTCAAATTAATGGGCAATGAGATAGAGGAACTAATGATGAAGAAGCAAATAAAGTTATTGAAATTTTAAAAGTAATTCATAATGACTATGACACTATTATTATTTTAGCTTTTAATATTAAACAAAAAAAATTAATAGAAGATAAATTATCTGATGAACCACGTCTTTGAACTAAAGTTATGGAATCTAAAATAAGCATTAGAAACATTGAAAATATTCAAGGTGATGAAGCAGATTTAGTAATTATGTCAATTGTTTATACACCAGAAACAAGAGTTATGAGTACTTATGTTGCTAGAAAAGGTGGTCGTAATGCTTTAAATGTTGCAGTTTCTCGAGCTAAAACTAAAATGATTATTATTAAATCTGTTAATGAAAAGACATTAGGTAATGGTTCGGGAGAAGATTACGAAAGTTTTAGAAACTGACTTGCTTTTCTTGATTGTGACCAAGATATTCAAAGAACTTATTCAATTCAAGAAATAAAAACTGCACGGAGTTATAGTGATTCTAATTTTGAAACTGAAGTTTATAACAAGTTGTTAAATGAACTTAGTTTAATTAAAAATAATTTAAAGTTGGGTCAACAATATCCAGTAGGATCAAAAAGAATTGATATTGTTGTTTTAGATGAAAATAATAATTATATTTTGGGAATTGAAGTTGATGGTTATCATTATCATTCAACAACAGATCAATATTTATCAGACTTATCAAGGGAAAAATTTATTAAAACTAAAGGGTATGATTTAGTTAGAATAAAAGATATAAATTGATATTTACATTCTGATAGAGAAATAAGAAAAATTCAAAATATTATCAATGCTAAATTAAATCAATTTTAAAAAATAGTAGTTAAATTTAACTACTATTTTTTGACATTATGTCAATATAGATTTAATTTTTACTCTTAACTTTGTTCTTCTATTTATCAATAGTTAAAGATTCTTTTATGCTAGGATTGCTTTTATTAAAAATATGATAAATTTTAATAGCATTGTTTAGATAATTAAAGTGAATTTCATTGTTGGAATTTTCTTGTTTTAGAAGTTCTCATGTTTGTAATTCATTATTATCTTTTTCATTATAGTGATATTTCTTCATCATGATTGAGATGTTATCTTGATAAATATAAATATTTGGTAAATCTGACATTTCTTTAATTAAAGTTTCAAGTTCTTCTTTTTGTATTTCAGAAAGGTTTTTTGGTCATTGATATTGGTTATTAATAGGGATTAAGGTGATTGAGTCACTTTGTTTCTGTAGCTTAGCTGCGAAGATTAAATAGTTTTCAGAGTTTACTCTACCAACATTATAGGGAAATAAGTCAATTCCTCCTAATTTTGTATAGCGATCAAATCCTGGATTTGTAGAAATAGGAAGATTATCTCATCATTTTTTTTGACCATAAATAGCATTAACAAATAATTGCGGAAAGAAACCAAAAACGATGCCGATAATTGGGCCAAAATATAAAATAGCAAGTAAAAAAACTTTAAAATTAGTTTTTTTCATTTCTGAAACAATTCCTCACGAAAAATATGAATTATTAATTTTACCATTCACAACTAAGCGATTAGCACTAACTTCAATTCATGATAATTTTTTAAACTCTTGTTTAGTTCTATTTTCAAAGTTTTTATTTTTTTGGTATGTTTCGTTACAAATTGGAATAATAGTAAATAATTGTGTAACATTATTAATTTCAAGATTTTTTATTTTTTGCAATTGTTGATTATTTTTTTTGACATAATGTGAGGCATAGTTTTCGGGCATATATTTAATTCCCATACTTAGAATAAAAATAAGATGGATTAAAACCGGAATACAAAAATCAAAAATAGATATAATCAAATCTCAAAATCAGCCTAAGTTAATTGTTAGCAAACTTATTGGAGCGAAAGCAAAAGTTATAATAGTTATGTATCAATTAAAGAAAATGAATAAAAATAATCTAAATTTAGTATTTAATTGTTTTATTTTAATGGCATTATTTTCATTATTATTAGTTTTTTTCATTTTTTTGTCTCCTTTAGTTAAATAGTTTTATTAAAAATATGGTAGATTTTAATAGCATTGTTTAGGTAATTAAAGTGAATTTCATTGTTAGAGTTTGCTTGTTTTAGAAGTTCTCATGTTTGCAATTCATTATTATCTTTGACATTGTAATGATATTTTTTCATCATGATTGAGATGTTATCTTGATAAATATAAATATTTGGTAAATCTGACATTTCTTTAATTAAAGTTTCAAGTTCTTCTTTTTGTATTTCAGAAAGGTTTTTTGGTCATTGATATTGGTTATTAATAGGGATTAAGGTGATTGAATCGCTTCGTTTTTGCAGTTTAGCTGCAAAAATCAAATAGTTTTCAGAATTTACTGCTCCGATATTTTTTGCAACTAAGTCAATAGAGCCTAATTTTTTATATTTGGTAGTACCATTGCTTTCACTTCTTTCTGAAAGATCAATTGAATTAAGAAGTCTTCTTATTGATATTGCAATAAAAATTCCGATAATTGGACCAAAATATAAAATAGTAAGTAGAAAACTTTTAAAATTATTTTTTTTCATTTCTGAAACAATTCCTCAAGAAAAATCTAAATCATTAATTTTGCCATTGACAACTAAACGATTATTGCTTGCTTCAATTCAAGATAGTCCATTTGAATAGATTTCCTGACAAATTGGTGTGACATTAAATAATTGAGTGACGTTAATAACTTCAAGATTTTTGATTTTTTGTAATTGTTGATTATTTTTTTGAAGATAATGCTCACGCAAATCTTTTGGCAGATATTTGATACCAATTCTTAAGCTGAAAAATAAACTAAAAAAAATTAAAACAGTTCAAAAACTTAATAAAATTCAAAAGACATAACTATGTTCTTGGAAAAAAGGCAGTGTGGCAGCTAAAGAGGCTCACTCACCGATAAAAATGATTGATAACGGAGTTCATAGTCAATTACAAACAATTAATAAAATTAATCTAATTTTTGGATTTACTTGTTTGACTTCAATATTATTCACTATTAATTTCCTTACTTTCTTAAAATATCATCATAGTTATTTCAGGTTAGATTTAAATCATTAAAGTATGTTGAATTATTTGTTAATGGGTTATCAATATATGATAATAAATTTTTGATGAAATATTCTTTATCATTGTTGTTATAGTTATTAATAAATTGTTGTTCTTGATTTTGAGCATTAAGATATTTGTTATTAAAGTTATTTTTTTCGTTAGTAAATGCCGTAATAAAGTCATCAGTAGTAGTTGAATTTTCTGTCAAATATCCATATTTTTTTTGAACTGCTTTTTCTCAATTTTCAGTTTGATTTGTTGTGAAAAGGTTTGTTTCAGTAAAGGTTTGAGTATTCATAGTATCAAATTCTTTGAGGAATTGATTTTGATTTGCTAGATCATTTAATTTATTATTAAATGATACTTTTTGGTTCATATAATCATTTTCTTTAATATTTAAATTCTTAACTGTTATTGAAATATCGTTTATTTGCTGATCAAGATTACTGATATAATCATTAATTGCATTTGATACTTTACTATCGGGATTAGCAACTTCTGTTTTTATATCAGCAAACATATTTTTTTCAATTGTATAATCTTCTTTTAAAATTTCCATTCCAATAAATGCCACTATTACTCCTACTAGAGTTGATGCAATTTTTACGATTCGAATTGCAAAATTACTAAGAATGTCTTTTATTAAATTAGTCACTATTGGATGTATTACTGCATTATATATTTTTAAATGTTTAAGATTGAATTGAAGCGAATTAGTTTGAATGTTTAAATCTTTATTGGCATTTGTTTCAGTTGTTGTGTAAGCATAACCACAAGCAATTGTGATTGGAACATATGCTCATGCTATTATTGGAAATCATGACAGAGCGATTTGAATAATAGATGCTCCTATAGTTAGTCAATATGTTGCTTTAAGTTTTGACTCTCATGAGTTAATTGCAGACAACATATTACTTACTAAGCTAGTTTGATTTTGAGCATCAATTTTAGTGACTAGTAATTGGTTTTTGTTTCCTAATAATGTTTTAATTTCTTGATTAATATTAGCAATTTCATCATTAGTTTCATCAATTAATGAGTTATATAAAACTATTTTTTTATTTAGGAAAGTTTTAAGAATGTAACTCATACTCATTTTACTAATTCAGGCTTCTTGGGCACTTGTTAAATAGTTTTTAATTAAACTATAATCACTAATAGTTGCTCCAATACTTCATTTATATAAATCAGTATTAGAACTTTTTAATTGCATATTATTTAAAGTATCATTTTGCAAGTTATTTTGTTTAACATAAATATAATCATAGTATTCGTAAAATTGCATTAAGATTGGTTTAACAAGATCAATTTTACTTTGCACTTGATAGGTATTTTCATTGTTTCAAATTATTCTTTGAGAAATTGAGTTGATAATTTTATTATCTAAATCTAATAGTTCTGACGCTTTAATAATTTCATTGGTTTTTGTGACACCAGTAATTTTTTTAGTTAATTCTAAATATTGAGTTACTAATTCTGGTGCTATTTCTGCTTTTAATAATGTATTTTTAACTTTATTAAAATCATACTTTTGATAAGGATTGATATTTCAATAATGAGTTTTATCAGAAGTTAATATCGTTGCAGTTAAAGTTCCAACAATTGTTCCTGACAAAAGTAATGTTCCACCAATGATTAATCAATAATGTCCTCGTTTTTTCATTTTTAATTTCCCCCTATTTTTCATTCGTATAAATTTTAGAACCAATTGTTAGTTCTCAAGTTCCATTTGGTAATACTTTTAAATATTGATTTAAACTATTTGGATCAGTTATTGAAAAGATAATTGCTTGATTTTTAACAACACTATATCTGTTATTAGCAGTATCACGGTATAAATAATAAAAATTCTCTTGATTATCGACTGTAAAATTATTAACAAATTTATAATTATAATCATGATCATATTCACTAATATCATATAAAAGATTAGGGTTTGGAGGTGTAGATTTAATTAATTCTCCATTGCGATATAAACCATCAATTTTTAATTGATAAATATTATTTTGATTATCATAGTCAAAGAAATAATTGTCGCTAATATCATATTTTTCAATAATTGGTTCTACTGCAGAAATGTCTTCATTAATTGCATATATTTTATTGTCGCTTTGAATATATATTTGAGAAGTAGTTTCTGAACTTCTAATTAAATTAATTTTAAATGGTGTTGAATTTATTAGTGATAAATCTACTTGAGTTAGTTCTTGCTTAGAATTCATAAGATATAGATTTCCAATGCCATCATGTTCTTCACTAATATCTGGTCGGACGTATAAAGTTTGGGAATATTTATTAATGGCAGCAATTACTCCATATCCTTCAAAGGTATATGTAGATACAATATTATTATCAATATAATAATCAATTTGGAAATGATTATCATTGATTTTGGTTTCGATAACTCAAAAGTCATGTTCGCCATCTTGTGAAATTTTATAGTCTAAAATAGTAGTTGTTTCTTTGTAATAATTAATTTTATACTTGATAGTATTTAAATTTTGGTTATAAACAGCAATTTTTGATTCATTAATTTGAGTCATTATATGAGGGTTATTATTTTCATCATAATCAACAAATTCAATTGGGGTCATTGAAACATTAGCGAATGAACTTTTTTCTTTAGCATAGTTAATATTAATATTTCTTGGATTTAATTCATTTTTAATGTATCGTGAGTTATTATTTGCTTTGATTGTTAATGAAATATTAGTTGCTTCACTTAATGAATCACTATCATTTGAATAACCATCTAAAGTAATATCTAAGTCATCACTAGTAATATTTTCATTAATATTTTGATTATCTGTATCTGAACTATATTCTTTAATTATTGTTAAAATTGCTGCTTTCAGTTCTGCTAAATTATTTAATGTTGAATAACCAATTCTTGAAATTGCTTTATTAATAAAACTAGTAATTGTTGGGTCTTTTAAATCAATCCGATTGTCAATTACAAATAAGTTAAAATCTAATTTACCACCAAAATATTGAGTTGTCATTGTTTCATCTGCAACGACATTAACTTGGACATTAGTTGGATCTAAATATTGATTATCATCAATTATTTCTGCATCATTTTGAGTTAAATTAACAATTAGATAATTTTCTATTCCTGGAAAACTAGCTGCAATGCTAATTTGACTTAAAACATCAGTTTTTAATGTTTTTGCTTGAGTGGCAATACTTGGTCTAATAACGAATGTATCAATTTTTAACTTGTCTAAGTGAATAACTTTATCAACAATATTAATTGTTAAATTAGAATTGATATCTTTTAAATACTTACTATTTGTTGCATCAACAATTATTTGATAGTTTAGACTTGTTAGCTTTGATTGATTATTACTTAATATATTATTATTATCTTTGATTGTAAGATTGAAATCAGATTGAGTTGTTGCATCTAAAGTATATAGATTATTAATAATATCTCTAATGTTACTATATAATGTTTTACCATTATCAATTAAATTATCAGGATGGTAGTTATCAAAGATTTGATTACTTAAATTTGCAACAGTTTGTCTTTCATCGCTGGCAAAGATTGTTAGTTTTGCAGTACCGATAATGAAACCATTAGCAATATTTTGATTTTCAGCAGTAGCAGAAATGATATAACTGCTATTAATATCTAATACTTCATGATTATTTTCATCGGCATTTGTGTAAATTTTATCTTGATGTTGAATTATGATTTTTAAGAAATCACCTAAGTGATATCTTGAATCTTTAATAGTTAAGTAAATTGCCATTTCAAATTTTGTCAATAAATCAGCAATTGTATTTCTAGATGATAAATATCAATTATTTTCATCATAATTAATTTTACTAATATCAGTTCGATCATCGATTACTGATAAATTAAGTGTTAAGTTTCCTTGTAAGTACTTACTATCTTGTGAGGCAGTTAAAATAATATTATAGTTGTTAACCATATTGATGTTTATGACTGGATTTCCATTTTTAGTAGTAAAAGTAATTAAATAATCATTTTGTGTTACCGATTTAATGTTATATTTTAGAATTGATAAAATATTGAGAGCAACTTTTTCTTTAGTTATAGTTAAATAACTATAAGTTAAATCATCGTTAGTAAATAAATTATTACAATCTGATAAATTAACAATATCATCATTACCAGGTTGATAATTATCATGCTTGATATTTGAATTAATACCACAGGCAGTTACTAATAAAGGTATTGTTAATAAAGATAAAATTGCGGTTGATATTATAATTTTTCTTTTCATTTTTATTACTCTTTTCCGTGAAAACTGATTTATTATAAATTACTAAAATAACGATTTTTATACATTATATTTATTGAATGTTTTTGATAGCTATTTCATAGTAACTGACTTCGTCAGATAAAGATTAATAAAAAGATTGTTAAGATTGAAAGAATTGGCAAAACTATTAATAAAATAATATCGGCAATTCTTTCAATCATAAATGCTTTAAAATACATTGGATAATAAAAATTTTCATTTATGATTTTTGCTTTTAAAAATTGAATATAAGATAAATCATTAATACTTCAATTTCCTAATAAAATTGGATTTGCAGTTGCGATTGATCCACTGATAAAGGCATCTAAAATTGTTAAGTAATTAGTATATGTATAATATTCATAATATTGTAGTCCTTGAAAATAAATCTGATTGCCTTCATTGTCAATTCAATTATATGTTTCATCACCACTGATTAAATAATTTAATTCAACTTTATATAAAGATTTATTTTTATAATCTGGTGCAATTAAATTGCTAATTGATTTACCATTACTTTTTCAACTACTATTATTAAACGAAAAATCAGTATATTTTTTGATTATATTAAATAACTGAATATTATAATCATTAATTATTGCTCATAAATCAATGTTGGAACTATAAATTGCTATTAATTTGTTATCTAATGTTTCTAATTCGTGATTCTTCTCTGCAACTGTTTGTTCTGAGTTGATTGCTAATTTATTAGCAATTAATCCAGTTAAAATATTTTCAGCATTCTTATTAAAAACATTTGTTAGTTGTTCTAAAACAACTTCATTATAATCAGGATAATTTTGATTTAATTGATATTTTTCTTTAGCAACATACTTTTCTAAAGCTTGATTTCAATTTTTTTGATAAATTAAAGTTTGATTATATAACCCAAATGGTGTTAGTACTAGACCAATTACAGTAAAAAGGATTAGAAAAAACCCTAAGACAAAACTAAATAATCATTTTAACTGTCTAACTTTTTGATAATAGAAATTAATAAAATCATTCATTATAACCTTTTTCTTTAAGTTTTAAATTTACCCACTGTTAATTTAATTGTAGTCTTATTAAAACTTAAAATCAATGCTGGAATAGTTATTAATGAAAAAATATTTTAGGTAAAAAAATTTTATAAAAATTAGCAGTTAATGATTGAAACTGCTAATTTTTTTTGATATCATATAACCAAGTTAGCAAATGGACTTAATAATTGCTAGAAAGAGGTTAAATACATGTTTAATTTTCAAGAACTTCCAAATTATAGCAACGATCCAAAAATTTTAGATAAGTTTGGTCGGAATTTAATTGCTGAAGCCAAGTCTGGTCGAATGGACCCAATTATTGGACGCGATGAAGACATTCGCAAAGTTGAAGAAATTTTATCAAGAAAAACAAAAAATAATCCAGTTTTAATTGGTTTACCTGGAGTTGGTAAAACAGCGATTATTGAAGGTTTAGCACAGCGAATTGTTCGTGGTGATGTTCCTAGTAATTTAAAAGATAAAATTATTTATGAAATTGATATGGGAGCTTTAATTGCTGGAGCCAAATTTCAAGGTGAATTTGAAGAAAGATTAAAGGCTGTGATTAATAAAGTTAAAGAATCTAAAGGTCAAATTATAATTTTTATTGATGAGTTACATTTAATTGTTGGTGCAGGCCGAACACAAGGAGCAATTGATGCTTCAAACTTGTTAAAACCAATGTTGGCTCGTGGCGAATTACATTGTATTGGTGCAACAACTTTAGATGAGTATCGTCAATATATTGAAAAAGATGCCGCATTAGAACGCCGTTTCCGTAAAATGATTATTAAAGAACCAACAGTCGAAGATACTTTGGCAATTTTACGAGGATTAAAAGAACGATTTGAAACTTATCACGGAGTAAAGATTCATGATAATGCTTTAAGATCTGCTGCTTATTTATCTGATAAATATATTACTGATCGCTTTTTACCTGATAAAGCTATTGATTTAGTTGATGAAGCGTGTGCAGGAATTAAAATTGCGATTGATTCATTACCAGCATCATTGGATGAGTTAAGAAGAAAAGTAATGCAATTGGAAATTGAAAAAGCTGCTTTAAACAAAGAACAAGATCAAACATCAGTTAATCGTTTACAAGAAGTAAATAAAGAATTAGCTGAAAAAAAGGTAACACTTGAAAATTTAGAAAACGAGTGAATGCAAGAAAAACAAGCAATTAATCATCTTAAAACTTTAAAAACAAAATTGGAACAAGCAAAAACTCAATTAGAACAATGTCAGTTAACTGGTGACTTTGGTAAAGCTGGAGAACTACAATATAGTATTATTCCAAAATTAGAAAAAGCTTTGAAAGACAATGAGAAGGTTACTAAAGCTGAAAGATTGTTAAAAGAAGATGTCACAAATGATGATATTGCTACTGTTGTTGCGAAATGAACTGGAATTCCTGTTACTCGTTTATTAACTAGTGAACGCGATAAATTATTAAATTTATCATTGATTTTAAGTAATCGTGTTAAGGGACAACCAACGGCATTGAAATTAGTTAGTGATGCTTTAATTCGTTCACGCAGTGGCATTAAAGATCCTAATCGACCAATTGGTTCTTTTATCTTTATGGGTCCAACTGGAGTTGGAAAAACTGAAGTAGCAAAGACTTTAGCAGATGCTTTATTTGATTCTGATAAAAATATTGTTCGTATGGATATGTCAGAATTTATGGAAAAGAGTGCTGTGAGCAAATTAGTTGGTTCACCTCCTGGTTATGTTGGTTTTGAATTAGGTGGTCAATTAACAGAAAAGGTTCGCCGTCAACCTTATAGTATTGTTTTATTTGATGAAATTGAAAAAGCTCATCCTGATGTCTTAAATATTTTATTACAAATATTAGATGATGGCAGATTAACTGATAGTCAAGGGCATTTAGTTGATTTTAGAAATACAATTATTATTATGACTTCAAATTTAGGTTCAGAGGCATTATTGGAAAATAAAGCAAGTAGTCAACAACAAGCTTTAAATATTTTAAAAACTCGTTTCCGTCCGGAATTTATTAATCGAGTTGATGAAGTTGTTATTTTTAATCCATTAAATCAAAATGTTATTCAAGAAATTATTCGTAAAGAATTAAATGATTTAGTAATGCGAGTTAATTCTGAAAAAGAATATCAAATTACTTATCAAGAAGACATTGTGCAACAAATTTTAAAAGATGCTTATGATCAAGAATATGGTGCAAGACCAATTAAAAGATATATTCAACAAAATATTGAAACTTTATTAGCACAGGCAATTTTAAAAGATCAGATAGTTCCTGAAAAACGATTTGCGATTGCTCTTGATAGTAAAACTAATGATTTTATTTTATCAACAAAATTAAAATTAAATTAGCACTTGATAATAATGAGTGCTTAAAGTTATAATTAAATTACTAAAGTTTTATTAGATTGGAGGTGTTAAGTTGTTAACAAAAAGACAAGAACAAATTCTAAAAATTATTGTTGAGCAATATATTAAAACAGGGGTCCCTGTTAGTAGTAAAGCAATTTTAACTAATGAAAATCTTAATTGCTCAAGTGCTACGATTCGTAATGAATGTGTTATGTTAGAAGAACAAGAATTATTAGAAAAAGCTCATAGTTCTAGTGGCCGAATTCCAGCAACAAAAGGTTATCGTTATTATGTTGATAAATTAATGTCTCAAAGCGAAGAAACTGATATTTTAATTTTAAAACAACGAATTGATCAAATTTTTAATAATCGTGATTTGGCAATTAGTGAAGTAATTAATCAAACTAGTACAATTTTAAGTGAAATGACAAAACTAATTAGTATTGTTATTGGACCAAATGTTAAAGAAGATACTTTAAAAAGAATTGAACTATTGCCACTTAGTGAAGAAAATATTTTGGCAATTATTATTACTAATAATGGTCATGTTGAAAATAAAATTTTTAATATTAAAGAAATTTCTTTAAATGACTTAACATTGGCAATTAATATTTTTAATAACCGATTAGTGGGAACAAAAATTAGTGAAATGAAGGAAAAAGTTTCATTATTGCAACCAATCTTAGCAAAACAAATTAAACAAGCAGAATATGTTATTCAAGGTTTTATTAATGCTTTACTTAATTTTTCAAAACCTTTGTCATCAACTCATGGTGTTCAATATATGTTAGAAAATCCTGAGTTTAATGATTTAAAAAAAGTAAAAACTTTAGTTAAATTTATTGAATCGCAATCACCTTGAAGTTATTTTGATAAGTTAAACGAAGAGCCAGTTCAAGTAAAAATTGGTGAAGAATTAGGTAAAAGTAATAAAGATATGGCAATGATTACAACAACTTTTAAAATTAATGATAATGATCAAGGTCAAATTGCTGTTGTTGGTCCAAAACGATTAGAATATGAAAAAATTACAGAAATTCTTAATTGGATTAATGACACAATTAAAAATAAGTTTGGTTAGAAAATAATGAGGTGAAAGATAATGCCAGATAAAAAGGAAAAAAAAGTGCAAGAAAATATTTCTGAACAAGCAACAGAGCAAGAAACTAAAGTAGTTAAAGAAAAATCAATTGAGGAATTAACAAAAGAAAATCAAGACTTGTTAAATCAAGTTGCAGATTTACAAAAAACTTTAACTAAACTAAAAGATGAACAAAAAAAATTAATTTTAGCAACGAAAGTAAATACTTTAAAAGAGCAAGAACTTCGGAATGAAGACTTTAGAAAATATGCTAATCAAAAAGTGATTAAAGAAACAATTTTACCTTTATTATTAGAATTTGAGCGGGCATTAAAGTTCAAAACTGATAATAAGGATGTGCAAAACTTTTTAATTGGTTTTAAATATATTTTTGATAATTTTAAAAATAATTTAAAATCAGAAGGGTTAGTTGCAATTACTGAAACGATTGGTAATCAGTTTGATAGCGCAAAAGCTAATGCAATTGAACAAATTGAAATTTTAGCAGAAACAAAAGAACAAAAAGATAACACAATTGCTGAAGTTTTATTAACTGGTTATCAATTAAATGATTGAGTTATTAGTCCAGTTCAAGTAAAAATTTATAAATTAAAAACTAATAACAAAGAAACAAAAGAAGAAAATAAATAAAAGAGGTGTAATGATGAAAGAAGTAATAATCGGAATTGATTTAGGAACAACAAACTCTTGTGTTGCCATTATGGAAGGTGACAAACCAAAAGTTATTGAAAATGAAAGTGGAGGAAGAACTACTCCTTCTGTTGTAACTTACAAAGGAAAAGAAATCTTAGTTGGTGAAGCAGCTAAAAGACAAGCTATTACTAACCCAGATCATACAATTATTTCTGTAAAAAGAGAAATTGGAACAAGTAAAAAGTTTCAAATTGAAAACAAAAATGTAACTCCAGAACAAGTTTCTGCTGAAGTATTACGATTTATTAAAAATTTTGTTGAATCAAAGTTAGGACAAAAAGTTAAAAAGGCAGTTATTACTGTTCCTGCTTACTTTAATGATCAACAAAGAAAAGCAACTAAAGATGCAGGAATTATTGCTGGATTAGAAGTTGAAAGAATTATTAATGAACCAACTGCTGCTGCAATTGCTTATGGTTTAGATAAAACTGATAAAGAACATAAAATCTTAGTATTTGACTTAGGTGGTGGTACTTTTGATGTTTCAATTTTAGAATTAGCAGATGGTACATTTGAAGTTTTATCAACTAATGGTGATAATCATCTTGGTGGTGATGACTTTGACCAAAAAATTATTGATCATTTAGTTAATAAATTTCAAAAATCAACAGGAATTAATTTAGCAAAAGATAAAATGGCTTTACAAAGATTGAAAGAAGCAGCAGAAAAAGCAAAAAAAGACTTATCAGGGTCTAATGAAACAACAATTTCATTACCATTTATTTCAATGGATGCTAATGGACCAGTTCACTTAGAAGAGAAATTAACTCGTGCTGAATTTGACCGTTTAACAGAAGACTTAGTAGCAAGAACAGTTGAACCAGTTCGTAAAGCTTTAGCAGATGCAAAATTAACTAAAGAAGGAATTGATGAAGTATTATTGGTTGGTGGATCAACAAGAATTCCAGCAGTCCAAAAAGTAATTAAAGATTTATTAGGAAAAGAACCAAACAAAACAGTTAATCCTGATGAAGTAGTTGCTTGTGGAGCAGCAATTCAAGGTGGAATTTTATCTGGTGATGTTAAAGACTTATTATTATTAGATGTAACACCATTATCTTTAGGAATTGAAACTTTAGGTGGTGTTATGACACCATTAATTAAAAGAAATACAACAATTCCAACTCACAAATCACAAGTATTTTCAACTGCTGAAGACAATCAACCTGCAGTAGATATTCATGTTTTACAAGGTGAAAGAGCTATGGCTAATGATAATCATAGTTTAGGAAGATTCCAATTATCAGGAATTGATCCAGCACCAAAAGGTGTACCACAAATTGAAGTTGGTTTTGATATTGATGCAAATGGGATTGTTTCAGTTACTGCAAAAGATTTAAAAACTAATAAAGAACAAAAAATTACAATTTCAGGAAATAGTAATTTAGACAAAGATCAAATTGACAAAATGGTGCAAGAAGCAGCAGCAAATCAAAGTGCAGATGAAAAACGTAAAGAAGAAGTTGATTTAACAAATCAAGCTCAAACTTATATTTATGACATTGACAAAATGTTAACAGAAACGCAAAAAGATGAAAATGCTCAAGTAGCACCTCAAATTGCTGAAATGCAAAAAATGCGTGATGATTTACAAAAATCATTAGAAGCAAAGAATTTTACTGAATTAAAAGCAAAATTGGAACAATTACAACAAGCATTTGCTGCAGCACAACAATTTATGCAACAACAAGGACAATCTGGAGTTCAATCAGAAGATAAGTCTGATGCAACTGATTTTCCAAAAAATTCTGATGATGTAATTGATGTTGAAGCAGAAAAGAAATAATATCTTAAAAGTAAAGTATTAAAATAAAGGAGAATAATCGATGGCAACAGCCCGCGGAAAAAAAGAAGATTATTATCAAGTTTTAGGTGTTAATAAAAATAGTAGTCAAGACGAAATTAAACGTGCTTTTCGTGCTCTTGCTAAACAAAAACACCCTGATATAACTAAAAATCCAGCTGATGGTGAAGAATTTAAGAAAATTTCTGAAGCATATGAAGTATTAAGTGATCCAGAAAAAAGAAAAATGTATGATAATTTTGGTCACGATGGTGTTAATGGTACAGCAGGTGGATTTAATGGTTTTAATTCGGGTGCTTATACTGATTTAGGTGATTTGTTTGGTGATTTGTTTGGTGATTTGTTTGGTGGTGGCGGCCAAAGAAGACAGCATCAAAGTCAACCACGACATAATCGTAATGCGCCTGGAGCTAACTATTTAAAAAATATTGTTATTAGTTTAGCTGATGCAGTTTTAGCAAAAAAACAAATAATTAATATTAATGTTGAAGTTCCTTGTGATGCTTGTAATCACACGGGTGCAAAAACACCAAAAGATAATGTCACTTGTCAACAATGTCATGGCCAAGGTGTAGAAATTCGAACAGGAAATTCAATTTTTGGTGGTTCATTCCGGCAAGAAGTAATTTGTAATACTTGTCAAGGCATTGGTAAAGTTGTTTTAGATAAATGTTTAAAATGTAAAGGTAATGGCTTCTTTTTAGATAATCAAAAACTAGAATTTAATTTACCTCATTTAGTTCAAACTGGAGATAGTTTAAGAATTAAAGGTAAAGGTGGAGTTAGCAAGTATAATGGACCACAAGGTGATTTGATTATTAGAGTTACAGTTCAACAAGATAAATACTTTACTAGAAGAGGATATGATTTATTAATTGATGTTCCGGTTTCTTATCTTGATATTTTATTAGGAAATACAATTGTAATTCCGACAATTGAAGGATATGCAATTAAACAACAATTAAAACCTGGTGTTCAAAATGGTAGTCAAATTATTGTTTCACAACAAGGTTCTTATTATGGTAAAAACAGTCGTGGAAAATTAATTGCGACACTTAAAATTAAAATGCCAAATAAAATTGGTAAGAATGAACGCGAAAAATTATGAAGTATTAACAATGAAAATGGTTTTACACCAAATGATGAGTTTATTAAGAAGTTTAATAAAGATCAAAAATAATTTTAGAGAAAGAATAACAAAATGTTATTCTTTTTTTTAATTTTCTGATGATAAAGTAAGGTTAAAGGTTTATAATAATTTTGAAAATAAATAAAAATAAGGGAGATTAAAAATGACTAGAAAATTAAAGTTTATTACAATTTTAGCTGCAGGAACTAGTGTTACTGCTACTGGTTTAGGAGTAGGATTAGGTGTTGGTTTAAAAGATTCATCATCAACAAATGTTGAATGATATGAAAATGGTTCATTAATTAAAGAACAAACCCATTTTAAAAAACAAAATTTAATTAAAATTATTGAAACAGTTTTTAAATATGATCAAAATAATCAAACTTGATTATATAAAAATCAAAAAACTATTCCTTTTGTTTATATTGATGATAGTGTTTATACAATAGTAACACCAAAAAAAATTATGGATAATACAGGAAAATCAATTTCTATGCCATCAGTAAAAAATAAAAATATTAAAATTATGTTTAGTCTTGTAACTGATGTACCAGAACCTCCTGCAACAGAACATACTTATACATTAAATATTGATAATAAACAAGTAAAAGAAACAAGCGAAGAAGATATAACTTATTTGGAATTATTTCAAAGAGTTGGTATTACTTATGATAGTGAAACTGATAATTGAATAAAATCTAATAATGGTCAAATTACTTATTATAGTATTAGTAATGGCAAGAGTTTATTACCATCTCAAAGAAATGAAATTGCATCAAATGGTATATATTTGATTACTTCTCACTCTGAACAAGTTCATAATGCTACTATGATTATGATGGATGTAGAACAATTGCCGCAAACAACAATATGATATGGTGACGAAACCTATGAAGAACTTTTTAAAAATGCTATCTCATTTTTTGGTATTCATATTGTTGCAGAAGATGGAAAATGAGTTTCACATGACCAAGGAATAGATATGACATGAGCTATTAAATTCAATGATGAAGATAATGGTCCAGAAATATTAGCAACTAATAAAGATGATAATGCTCAGAACGGAACTTATTATTTTGATATGGTGTTATAAACAATACTTATAATTAAAATTACTTATTTAACACTTGCCATAAAGTAAGATTAAGGTTTTATAATACTTTTATATCTTAATAAAAATAAAAGGAGAATAAAATATGGAAATAGCAGTTGCAAGTTCAAAAGCAAATGAAATAATTGAATTAGTGAAAGTTCCAGATCTTAAGAAAATTAAAGATGATGAAGTTCTTGTAAAAACTTTATTTTGCAGTTTATGTCATAGTGATTTACATGTTGCTTTAGATTTTAAAGCAGAAAAAAACTATAAGATTAGTGTTGGTCATGAAACAGTTGCTCAAGTTGTTGAAGTTGGTAAAGATGTTACAAATGTTAAAGTTGGTGATGCTGTTGCCTTTCCTGCTGGTTTGCATAATGCTTGTGGTAAGTGTAAAAATTGTTTAAAAGGTGAAGAAGTATTTTGTGATAATGCTGAGTTTGTAATGTCAGAAACAAAATCAGGAACTATGCAAGATTATTCAATTGAAAAAGGATCATTTTGTACAGTAGTACCTAAAAATATTGACTTAGCAAAAGCTTGTGTTATTACTTGTGCTGGATTAACTGTTTATAAAGCTTTGAAAGTTGCGGATGTGCAAGAAAATGATTATCTAGCAATTTATGGTATTGGCGGTTTAGGTCAAGTTGCAATTGAATATGCTAAAAATGTTTTTAAAGCAAAAGTAATTGCCATTGGTTCAAATCTTGAGAGTTTAAAAATTGCCAAAGATAAAGGTGCCGATTTTATTATTAATTGAAAATCAGAAAATGTTGATGAAAGAATCAAAGAAATTACTAATAATAAAGGATTTGATCAAGTTTTATTTACTTCATCATCAGCACAATTATTAGAAAATTCAATTAAAAATTTAGCTAAATTAGGTAAAATTACTGTTGTTGGTTTGGATCGTGCTGACTTTAATGTTAATATTGCTGACTTAGTTTTGAATGGTAAACAAATTTTAGGTTCATTAGTTGGAACAAGACAAGACTTAGTTGAAGCATTAGACGCCTTTGAAAAAGGTCTAGTTAATCCAGAAATTAATATTGAACCAATTGCTAAAGCACCAGAATACTTTAAATTAATGAATCAAGGAAAGTTATTTAAAAGAATTGTTTTTAAGTATGATAATTAGATAAAAAGATTAAATGCAAACAGAATTTGTTTGCATTTTTTATTTACAGACCTATTTTTTTATAATTTTGAGTGATAAAATAAATTATAAAAGTGGAGTTTAAAATTAAAAGGAGCAAGAATGCACTTTAGTTCACCATGAATTTGAATTAAATTAGGTCTTACTGTCGGTTTTATGATTATTTTTGTTCCTTTATATAGTATTATGTTATGGCAATATTTTCATGATAAAGAAAAGTACAAGTCAAAACTAAAATATATGTATAACAGTATGTTTATATTAATATTTGGAATTGGCATGTTATGATTTATCTAAGAAGAATTTAGCCAGTATCGCACTTTTTTATTTAAAGTATTAAAATAAATTTAGAATAGTTTATTTAGCAAAAGGGGAAATAAAATGAAGCAAATTTTAAGTGTTTTAAGTACTTTGACTTTAACAAGCAGTGCTGCATTAGTATTAACTAGTACTGTTGATAATCATATGCAACAAGTTAAAAATGATATTAACTGAAGTGATGTTAAAAAAAGTAATAGTGATTATTTTAAAAATTTAAGACAATCACAAGCAAAACAAAAAGTATTTTATACAACAAGTAATGGTGAAGTTGATATTAATCAAGTAATTGATTATGCAGAACAGAAATCAAACCAATATTTTGATCAGATGGTAGTACAAAATTTAGATTTAAATCAAATAATTAATTTTTTGTCACAAGAAAATAGTGATTTTAAAACAACATATGAAAATGCTTTAGCAGAACAAAGTCAAAAGAATCATCAAATTACTTTAGATTTTAAAGCAGCAAATTATTATACTGTTCAATCTTCAAATAGAGCTATTGCTGCAGACTTATCAAAAGGAATGGAATCTGTTAAAATTGCTGAACCAATCTTTAAAACGATATCTGCTGGTGCTGCAATTGCAGCTGCCGGATTTTGAGCAGCAGCATGATGATTTGGAATTACTATTCCTTGAGCTGTTGGATGTAGTATTTTAAGTGTTTCGGCAGGTTTAATTGCTGCTGCTCTTAATGAAGCAATATTATTTTTTGATCCAGCAATGAATCAAATTTTAAGAGAAATTGAATTAGAAGAAAATACTCGTAAACTTTATGAATTAGGAGCTAGACTTTATCAAATGTTATATGAAGTATTGATTGCTGGTCAAATATCAGTGACTTCAGAAATTTGAGCCTTTCCACCTGCTGCAATCGCAACTGCAGTTATTGGAGTAATTATTGATTGAGTAATGTTATATTGATAAAGTACTAATTTAATTAATTGAATAATTTTTTATATATTAAGCTTTAATTTTTTAAGGATAAACTTATGGCTACTCGTTGAATTATATATTCAATATTAATTGGTTCAACTTCAATTTGAGGTGCTTACCTTCCAGCAAAAATTGCTTGAATTGATTATTCAAAAAATTGTCTTGAGTTTTTTTCTCAGGAAGTAGATTTTAAAAATATTCCTTTATTGATTAAGGAATATAAATGAAAATATTTAACTTCTTTTATTTTTTTTATTATTATTTTTGTTATTTATTATACTTTTATGATTTATATAAATTGATTTTTATTATCAAAACTAATTATTATTTATGAAATTATTATTATGTTATTTTCTTTTATTGGTTTTGCTATATTTTTTTCTTTATATTGAAAAAATATTAAAGCACTTTCTGCGCAAACAAAAACTAAGGCAGAAGCAATAATTAATTTTGATAAATATCAAAATGAAAATAAAGAAAAACAAATTAAAACTTTTAAAATCTTTAAAGACGGACAAATTAATATTAATAATAGTCGTTTTCAATTAAATCAAAGATGATATAAATGAAGAATTAAACGATTATTAAAACAAAAAATCAGTCAAGAAAAATATAATTTCAAATTATTAAAACTTTATATTAAGTATTTAAAGGTGTATGGTGTTTTTTTCAAAAGAATGAAATATTTTTTATTCTTTAATCAAAAAATCAGGTCTGATTTTTATAATTATTATCTTGTTCTTGAAAATAATTACAACGAATCTTTAGAAACTTTACCTAAAATTTTAATTAACAACTTCTTTGCTTTTGTTCCAATAGCAGAACAAGAACTAAACTTAGTTAAATAGAATAATTAAAGTGCTAAAATTTTTTAATCAAGGTTATTATTAGGAACTATATTTGCTCGAATTGCTTGACAATTATTTATTACTGCCACTACTACGGGCAACTGCATTAAGTTGAGTTTTTCCAGCGGTTTTAGCTTTAATTCCAATTTTTTCTGTTCCAATGGAATGAATTAAATTATATAAGGAGTAATATGTCACAGATATCGCTTTTCTTTTTAGAATTTTTCATTTTTTTAGTTGCTATAGTTTCGATTCCAATATTTTTTTATGATATTGCGAAAACATTAATTGATAATATTAGTAATTGTTTTCTAATATTTGATCAAGAGAAAATTAAAGATATTGCTTTTTTTATTGAAGAAAAGGAATATAAATATTTATTAGGTTATTTTTGCTTTATCAATTTAAAATTGCTCTCAGAAATTTTCCATTTCAATTTCAACAAAAAAAATATCAGAAAAAAAATTTTAAATTAAATCAAAAATTTAATAATAAAAAAATTAGTCAAGAAAAGTATCAAATGAAATTGTTATTATTTTTTACTAAATATTTAAAAGTATACGCACGGTTTCTTATTTGAATGAAAAATGAAAATGAGAAAAAAAGTAAAAAAACTATTATTATAATTGAAGACCAAAAATATGAAGATGTAATAAATATTTTAAATAAAGTATTAATTAACAACTTCTTTGCTTTTGTTGAGCAAGCAAAAAAAGAATTTAAAAGCAATCAGAAAGTGGATTAATGCCACTTTTTATTTTTAAATTAAATAAATTATTTATTAAAAAAATAAAAATTAACTTTATTAAAGAAAATAAGTAAGTATAATAAAATTATTAAATTAATAGCGAATAATCGGAGGTATGGATTTTAATGTGAATTGAAAAATTTGATAATCCACAAAAAGAAGTTTTTCAAATTTTAAATGAAAAGCAAGTAATTAACCCTGAATATGTTAATTATGTCAAAAAAATTGATGATAAAGTTTTAATTGAGGCTTATCGTTTTATGACTTTATCAAGATTGCAAGAAAAAATGCAATTGGAAATGAATTACGAAAAAGATGCTAAAGGTAATGTTGTTTTAGTTAATGGTCAACCAAAAGTAAAAGCAAAGATAATTAATTTTTTAGCTTCATCTGGTCAAGAAGCAACTGAAGTAGGTTATGCAATTAATATTAGAAAGTCAATTGATTGATTAGTTCCCGCGTATCGTAATAATGCTGCTTGAATTACTGCTGGTTATCCAATGGAAAAAATTATTCAATATTGATTAGGAAATGAAGCAGGAAGTCAAATCCCTGAAGGAATTAATATTTTACCAGTCAATATTCCGATTGCTACTCAATATTCTCATGCAGCAGGACTTGCTTTAGCAGAAAAATATAAAAAAGGTAACGGAGTTATTTTCACAACAATTGGTGATGGTGGAACTAGTGAAGGTGAATTTTATGAAGCACTTAATTTTGCAGCAATTCAAAAATTACCAGTAGTATTTTTTGTTGAAAATAATCATTGATCATTAGATACGCCAACAAGTAAAGCGACAATGAGTCCAACTTTTGCCCAAAAAGCAAGTGCTGTTGGTATTCCTAATATTCGTGTTGATGGTAATGATTTTTTTGCTGTTTATCACGCAACTAATGTTGCAATTGAACGAGCAAAGAAAGGTCAAGGACCTTCTTTAATTGAAGCAATTACTTATCGTCAATATGCTCATTCAGCTTTTGATATTAAAAAAGATTATTTTACTGAAAAAGATTATGAAATTGAAAAAGCATGATTGAAAAAAGATCCAATTATTAGAATGAAAGATTATTTAGTAAAAAATAAATTATGAGATGAAAAAAAAGAACAAGCGTTACACGATAATAATTTAAAAACTATTACTAATGCAATTGCTTGAGCACAAAAACACGCTGCTGTTAGTATTGATGAGATTTTTGATTATACTTATGAGAAGTTACCACCAAATTTAGAAGCACAAAAAAATCAAGCAAAAGAATTTTTTAATGAAACAGAAAAGGAAGTGAGTAATCTATGAAACGAAACAACACACAAGCAATTAGCTTAGCATTAGAATTAGCGATGAAAAAGCATAATAATGTTATTGTATATGGTGAAGATGTTGGTAACGTTGGTGGTGTTTTCCGTGCGACAAGAGGTTTACAAAAGAAATTTGGTGTTGAAAGATGTTTTGATGCTCCAATTGCTGAAGCAGTAATTGCTGGTAGTGCTGTTGGTGCTAGTATTAATGGTTTAAGACCAGTTATTGAAATGCAATTTTCAGGCTTTGCCTTTCTTGCTTTTAATCAGTTGTTAGCTCACGCAGCAAGAATGCGTAATCGTTCTCGTGGTCGTTATTATTGTCCATTAGTTGTGAGAATGCCTTCTTATGATTGAAATAATGGTGCCAATGGTGCTTTAGAACATCACTCTGAAGCAATTGAAGCTTTGTTATGTCATATTCCTGGTTTAAAAGTTGTTATGACTTCAAAACCAAGTGATACTAAAAAATTATTATTAGCAGCGATTGAAGATAATGATCCAGTGATATTTTTAGAATGTTTAGGAACTTATTTTAATACTTATGTAAGTAATAAGTATCGTTATAATGTTCAAGAAGAAGTTAGTGATGCTTATGAAGTAGCACAATTAGGTAAGGCAAAAGTTTTGAAATCATACGATGAAACTTCAGATCCTGATTTAACAATTGTTACTTATGGTTCAAAAGTTTATGATTGTGAATATGCTGTAAAGATGTTAGAAGCAAAGAACTTTAAAGTTGAGTTAATTGATTTACAAACTTTACATCCATGAGATCAAGAAACTGTTGTTGCTTCAGTTAAGAGAACTGGTCGCCTTCTAGTTGTTCAAGAAGCAGTAAAATCGTTCTCTGTTGCTTCAGAAATTATTACTACAATTAATGAAAAATGTTTTGAGTATTTAAAATGTCCACCTGCTCGTGTTGCTGGTTATGACGTTACTGTTCCTTTGTCTCAAGGAGAAAAGTGATTTATTGTTGATCCAGATAAAATTATTACTCAAGCAAAAACAATGTTGGAATATCCAATTTAATATAGAAAATGGGGAGAAAAATAACTATGACAGAATTTAAATTTGCTGGAATGGACGGGGTTGATGAAGTTACTCTTAGTTCACTTCATGTTAAAGTTGGTCAAGCCTTAAAAAAAGGTGATAATCTTTTTGATATTGAAGCTGACAAAGCTGCTGATACAATTACTTCACCGTATGATGGAATAATTTCCAAAATTAATTTTGCAGCAGGTGATGCAATTAAAACAGGAGATATTATTATTGAATTTTCTAATGATTTAGAAGTTCAAACTAAGCACCACTCTGAATTATTGAAAGTAGCAAAAGATGTAGTTACAAAACTGGACAAAAAAGTAGAAGCTCATCAAGAGGCAGGTGAAGTTTTAGCACAAAAATTTAATAAGATTGTTCTAGCATCACCAGTTGCAAGAAAGGTTGCTCGTGATTTGGGTATTGATATTGCAACAATTAGAGGAACGGGACCAAATGGTCGAGTTCTAAGAGTAAATATTGAAGATGCTCATCTTACTGCAAATAAACAAACAACAAATGTTAATCAAGCAGTAAATAAAGGCAATGTTACATCTGGTGCTGATGCCATCAATGTTGCAAAACTTGAAAGTTTTGGAGCAATTGATCATTTACCTTTATCACCAATTCGTAAAGCAATTGCTAATCATATGGCGGTTTCAAAATATACTGCTCCTCATGTTAGTTTAATGATTGATGTTGATGCAACTAATTTGATTAATTTACGAGCAATTTTAAAAGATGAAGCAATTAAACCAGAAAATGGGGCAATTAAATTAACATTTATGCCATTTTTTATTAAAGCTGTTGCTAAAGCTTTAAGTGAAGATCGTTTTAAATTTTTAAACTCAACGCTTAATTTAAAAGATAATGAACTGCTAATTAAGAAATACTATAACATTGGAATGGCTGCTGATACTGATAAAGGATTACTTGTTCCTGTTATTAAGAATGCTGATAAGTTATCAGTTCTTGAAATTGCGAAACAAGTTAATGATTTAGCACAAAAAGCTCGTACAGGTACTTTGAATGCTTCAGAAATGCAAGGTGGAACTTTTACAATTACTAACTTTGGTTCAGCAGGTTTAAAATATGGTACACCAATTATTAATTATCCTGAAGTTGCAATTTTAGGAATTGGTATTCTTGAAGCAAAAGCAGTGCTTATTAATGATAATATTGTTTTTCATAATTTTTTCCCATTTTCAATTTCAATTGATCATCGTGTTGTTGATGGCGCTCCAGCAGGAAACTTTATGCAAAGAATTAAATATTTATTAGAAAATCCTGCTTTACTATTATTATCATAAAGATTTAATCATCAAAGGAGATTATTAATATGGCTAATTATAATTATGATTTAATCATCATTGGAGCAGGTCCTGGTGGTTATGTAACTGCTGAAAGAGCAGCAAAATTAGGTCTTAAAACAGCAATTGTTGAACGAGGAATGTGAGGCGGAGTTTGTTTAAATATTGGTTGTATTCCAACAAAAACTTTACTAAAAAATGCCAAGATATTTCATGTTTTAAAAGATAGTAGTAAATATGGGATTAATTTAAATCAAGATGCAATAACAATTGATTGAAGTCAAGCGCAAGCAAGAAAAGAAAAAGTAGTTAAACAATTAACTAATGGTGTGCAATTTTTAATGAAAACTAATAAAGTTGATTCATTAATTGGTACTGCTAGTGCAGTTGATCAACATACAATTAAAGTAACTGATAATGAAAATCATAGTAAAATTTATACAACAAAATATTTAATTATTGCTACTGGTAGTGAAGTTAAGATGTTTAATAATCCGAAAGGACCGAAGGGTTTAAGTAGTGAAGATTTAAAAACGAATAAAGCATTATTAACTTCAACTGAAATTTTGTCTTTAAAAGAAATTCCAAAATCTTTAACAATTATTGGTGGCGGTGTCATTGGAATTGAATTTGCTTGTTTATTTAGTAGTTTAGGAACGAAAGTAACAATTATTGAGTATTTAGATCGAATTTTAGCATTATTAGATCATGATACTAGTACTGAATTAACAAAAATTTTAACGAATAATAATGTTGATATTATTACTGAACATAGTGTTACTAAATTAGAAAAAAATACTTTAACTTATGTTCATGCTAATGATAAAGAACAAAAAAATCTGAAGACAATTAAGAGTGATTATTTTCTTTTAAGTGCTGGAAGAATGCCAATTACTAAGGGATTTGAAAATTTAGGAGTTTTAATTAAACCTAATGGTGCTTTTGCTGTTAATAATAAATTAGAAGCATTAGATCAAAACCAGCAAGTAATTGAAAATATTTATGTTATTGGTGATGCTAATGGTGAAAAAATGTTAGCACATGTTGCTTCAAGTCAAGGGTTAACTGCTATTAATAATATTATGGTGAAAGAAAAACCAGGAATTTATCAAGTAAAAGTAGTTGATTATTCTCGTATGCCAAGTTGTGTTTATTCTTTTCCTGAAATTGCTAGTGTTGGATTAACGGAAACTGAAGCAAAAGCAAAATATCCTGATTGTTTAATAAAAAAAATACCATACAACATTAATGGTAAAGCTCTAGCAGATGGCGAAACAAATGGTTTTGTTAAATTAATTGTTAGCAAAAAGTATGGTGAAATTTTAGGTGCACATATTGTTAGTGCCACAGCAACTGATATGATTGGCGGAATTGTTGATCTTATGGAAAGTGAAGCAACAGTATTTGAATTAGCTGATGCTTGTTATCCCCATCCAACTTTTTCTGAGTTGATTATGGAAGCAGCCCAAAATGTTGCCTTACAAATTAATCGATAATTTCATTTTTACTTTTATATTGATGAAGAATAGTTCAATACTTATCTTCATCAATAATTTTTTTTAAAACTAAATCTTCATAAATTTGATGATGATTATGTCCTTGAAGAAAGTAAGTTTCATATGCAAAAAGATGCATTAATAACTTACTTTTTTTTTCATCAATTAAATTATTTTTTCAAATTTCATCATATAACTTAATATTATTTTCTGTTAGTACATTATTCATACTAATTTTCAGTTTCTTTGGTTGATTGAAAATTAATTGCTTAATTTTTGAATTAAGGAGATTACTTTGTTGTGTAGTTTCAAAAATTTCTTCAAGTTGAAAAATGAAATTTATTAATTGAATTTCTTGAATTTCATTAAAAAAAATTTCATTTTCTTTTAGAATTAAGTTAAATAATGTGATTGGTTTTTGATTTTGTTCGATTACTACTTTTTTTTGTAAAATGTCAATTAGAGTTGTCACAGTTGGATTTAATTGATCTGAAAAAAGATAACTTAAATGATAATGAGTGGTATAAATTAATATTTGAAAATTCTCACTGAAGTTATTTGTTAGCTTAACTTTGCATTTTTGAAGTGAGTCAAGAAAAATTTTAATAAAATCATTAATATTTTTAATTGTTGTTTGATTTGAATAATTAATAAATAATGATGGTAATTCTTTAAAATCATTAATTTTACAATAAAATAAATTACAATTTTTAAATTCTTGTAAAGCATTTTGATAATAAATCGGAAGTGAATTTAAATTTAGTTTTTGCTCTAAAAAAATAATTTTCGCTTGATTGTTTATGTTAATTGCATCTTGATAATCAAGAAATCAACTAATTCATTTAGTATATTTTTGTTTTTCTTGTAGTGAAAGACTTGAGTCAGTACAACATTTTAATAAAGTTTTTGCATTTTCAACAATTGTTTCGTCAACAGTTTTGTTAATATTCATAAATCTACCCCCTAAGTAAGAATTTGAATTATTAAATTTTCAAAAAATAAACATAAATATTTTTTATTTATTTAGATTGCAATTTGAAATAAAAATATCATTAGAAATTTTATAATATTATTACTTTTTATTAAAGTCTTTTTACATAAAAAGTGTTTTTATTCCACTATTTATTTAAAGACTGGTAATTATTTTTAATTAATTATTAGTAAGCAAAAACATCTTTTTATTAAACCAATTTATTAGTTAATGTTAAGTAAAATACCTTGACATTATGATTGTTTTTAGTTAATATTTTATTATATTCATTTTAACAATGTTAATGATGAAATATTATATTATTTAATATATGAGGAGGAACTATGGTTAAATTAAGATTGATACCAACAGGAAAATCAGTACAACCAAGTTTTCGAGTTGTTGCAATTGATGCTAGAACAAAACTAAACGGTAAGTATATTGATATTCTTGGATTTTATGATCCAATTAAAAAGATTGTAAAAATCAATGAAGAATTAACTTTAAAGTTTTTATTAACAGGAGCTCAACCTACTGATACTGTTCGAAGTCTTTTATCAAAACAAGGAATTCTTGAAAAGTTTAATAATCTAAAAATTGAGCAAAAAAAAGCAGCAAGTAAAACAGCAACAAAAAAACCAAGTAAAAAAAGTGCTACTAAAACTGAAGCAACTAAAAAAGTTTCAGCAAAACCAAAAGCAGTAGCTGCAACTACTAAATCAACAAAAGATACTAAAGCAGATAAACCAAAAACAACTGCAAAAGCCAAAACAAAATAAGTAAACCATAGGTGAGATATGTATACTAAAATTGTTGAAGAACTAATTGCCCCAATTTTATTAGAAGAAATAAATCAAATTGAAATTCGTCAACTTGATAAAACTGAAAATGAGATTGAAATAATAATTTTAGCACCAAAAAAATTCTTTAAACAATTAGTTGGTAAGAACGGTAAGATTATTCAAGCTTTAACAACATTAGTTAATCTTAAAGCAGAAATGAATGATCAAAAAGTTAAAATTACCATTAATGAATTGGATTAAATGCAATATTTAGAAATTGCTAAGATTATTAATACTCATGGTCTTTTAGGTGAAGTTAAAGTTTTATGTAATTATTATGGTCAAAATTTTACGAAATGAAAATCAAATCAAATAGTATATTTAAAAAATAATGATGACTATCAAGCTTTAACAATTAGTAAAGTAAGACAACATAAAAACTTTCTTTTAGTAACTTTTGCAACTTATAATAAGATTGACTCAGTGTTATTTATGAAAAATAAATCATTAGTAATTATTGATGAAGAAAATTTGAGTGACCCTAATTTTTTATTTCAAAATCTTATTGGTTATCAAGCTATTAATAATGCAGATAAAGAAGTATTAGGTGAAATTGTGGCTTTAATTGATAATAATCATACTGGTTTATGACAAGTTCAAAATCAAGCAGGTAAAACTTTTTATGTGCCGAATAATCAGTTTTTTATTACTAAAGTTGATCAAACAAAAAAGATTGCTTATCTTAATTTAATTTCTGGAATGTTTAATTATGAGTAAAAAATTTACAATTTTAACTTTATTCCCAGAAGCATTTAATGATTTTGTTAATACTTCAATTATCAAAAAAGCAATTAAAGAACAAAAAATTGTGATTGAACTTATTGATATTCGTGATTTCAGTACTGATAAAAATAAACAAGTTGATGATTATCCTTATGGTGGCGGACCTGGTATGGTTTTAAAGGCTTTGCCAGTAATTAAAGCAATTGAAAATGCTAAAAGCAAAACTCCAAATGCTAAAGTTATTTTATTAACACCACAAGGTCAATTATGAACTCAAGAACAAGCATTCAATTATGCTCAAGTTGATAACAATTATATTTTTATTTGTGGTCACTATGAGGGTATTGATGAACGAATTAGTAAGTTTGTTGATCAAGAAATTTCAATTGGTAATTATGTTCTTACTGGTGGTGAAGTGCCAGTGATGATTTTAGTTGATAGTATTGCAAGATTAGTTAAAGGTGTTCTTAATAGTGAATCAATTACTAGTGAGTCACATACCGATAACTTATTAGATTATCCAACATATACTAGACCTGAAGTTGTCTATGATATGAAAGTACCAGAAGTACTACTTAGTGGCAATCATAAAGAAATTGCTTTATATCGTAAAAAACAAGCATTAATTAATACATATAAAAAAAGAATTGATTTGTTTAATCAACATCAATTAACAAAAGAAGAAGCAAAAATTATTGAAGAATATCTCGCTGAAACAAAGCAAGAAGACAAAGAAAGGAGAATTGAAAATGGAAAATCAAATTATGGCAAAAGTAAATCAAAGCCAACTAAATCTTAATATCCCAAAATTCCGTACTGGAGATACAGTTAAAATTACTTGAGTTATTAGTAATGAAAAAGAAAAAGAAAGAATACAAGTTTTTCAAGGAATTGTTATTAGTATCAAAGGTTCAACAATTAATAAAAATATTATTGTTAGAAAAGGAGTTAAGGGAAAAGGTGTAGAAAAGACATTTCCTTTACATTCACCATTAATTAAAAATATTGAAGTAGTTGCAACAGGACAAATAAGACAATCAAAACCTTTTTATTTACGTAATTTAGGAACAAAAGCGTTAAAGAAAAAGATTAAAGCTAATCTTAATACTAAGAATAGTTAAAAGTGATATAATAATTAGCACCGATTAAGGTGCTAATTACATTTATCAAAGGATAGATAGAAATGGAACAAGAAAAACAGTTACAATGATTCCCAGGCCATATGATGAAGGCTATGAGAGCAATTGAAACAAAATTACCAGTAATTGATGTTGTAGTAGAAGTATTGGACGCTAGAGCACCAATTGCTTGTCAAAGTAAAACATTAGAAAATTTAATTAAAAATAAAAAAAGAATTGTTGTTTTAAATAAAGCAGATTTGGCTGATCCAGTAGTTACTGAAAGTTGAGTTAAATATTTCCAAGCAAATAATATTAATGTTTTATTAACAGAATCATTAACAAAAAAGATTAAACCACAATTAATTGATGAAATTAATTTAGTTTATGGTGATAAAATTAAGCAACAAATTGCTAAAGGAATTAAAAATCCTCAAATTAGAGTTTTAATTTTAGGTTTACCAAATGTTGGTAAATCAACTATTATTAATAATTTATTACAAAGAAAAGTAGTAAAAGCAGCTGATTGTCCTGGTGTTACTCGTGGTCAACAATGAATTAGATTAAATCATATGATTGATTTATTAGATAGTCCTGGAATTTTAGCTCCAAAAATTGCGAATGATGATACAAAATTAGTTTTATCATTAATTAAATCATTACCAGCAAAACATTTATTTTTAGAAGAAATTGCTAGTTATCTTTTAAAATTTCTAATGATAAATTATCCTAATAATTTATTAAACTTTTATCAAATTCCTTTTGATAATAAAAATATTTCTAATGAAACTTTGTTAAACTACTATCAAAAATTAGCAGAAAAATATCATTTAAAGTTAATGGATGATCAATGTAATATTCATCGTGCAATGAATTTATTAATTCATGATTTACAAGTTGGTAAGTTAGGATTAATTTCCTTTGAAAAACCAAATTAATGCCATCTCAGTATAATTAGACACAAACATCAAAAATTTGTGTAAACTAAAACTGAGATGTTTTTTATTATCAAGAGTTTTTATAAATATTCCATTCGCTCGCCCGAAAATGCTATAATAATTTAAAAATGAAAGAGGTAAAAGGAAATGGCTGAAGATTTAACAAAAGAAGAAATACCTTTACAAGGAACAAAAGCAAGAACAACCAAAAAACAATATATAAAAAACTGAAAACTTTATGCTACTGCCTTGGGAATTGTCACAATTGGATTAAGTGTTGGATTAGGAGTAGGTTTAGGAACAATAGAGCATCATCAAAATGTTCTTGTTGCAAAGAAAAATTTAAGCGATCTTGGACTTAAGACGACAATTGATTTATCACCCGATACGACAATTTCAGATGTGAATCAATTAATTGATCAATTTTTACAAGATAATCAAGATGCTGCTAGTGATTTAAGAAATGGTAAAGATATTAAAATTAATTCATATGTTTTACCAGATTGAGGAAGTTCTGGTTGAGTTGAAATTAGTGGTACTGGAAAATATCAAGGAACATTAAGAATTAATTTCCCTGCTTGACAACAAATAGCTTTAACTACTCTTGATACTACTGCTATTAATGGTGTTATTGGGATGACACAAGATGATGCTTTTAATGCTTTTTTAGCAAATAATCAAAATATTAAAGATTTAGCAAAAAATGTTGATTTATTATTTATTGAACCAAGTTATACAATGTCAGGTTCATTAACGATTATTGCTAAGGCAAATGCTAAATATACCGGAAATATATCAATAACTATTGATAATATTAAAGGAACAGATTTGAGTACTCTTGATGATTCAATTATTTTAGGTACTGAAAATATGAAAGCAAGCGATGCATTGGCTGCTTTTATCAGTAATAATCAAAATCTAGATCTTTCTGATTTAGCAAAAAATGTTGATTTATCATTTATTCCACCAAAGTATGAAAGAACGGGTTTATTAACAATTAATGTTAACAAAACTGGTAAGTATTTTGGAACAATTGAATTAGTTATTAGTAGATGAGGACAAAAAAATATTGATGAATTAAATTTAAATACAGATAGTATTAATGGTTTTGAAAATATGTCAGAAGCTGATGCATGAAATGCTTTTATGGCAAATAATCAAGATCAAGATGCTAGTGATTTAAGAGCAAATGTTTCATTAATAATTACAGCACCAGGTTATACAAAAACTGGTTCGCTAACAATTGCTGCAACAGCAACTGGTAAATATAGTGGTAAAGTAATCATAGTAATTAATTCTCTTGGCCAAACAAATTTAAATACTCTTGACCTTAATCTTATGATTACAGATTCTGTTACAAATCAAGATGATGCCTTTGCTGCTTTTCTAGCAAATAATCAAACATCAAATTTAAGCGATTATGTTCAAGTTGGTTTATTCACTTTGCCAACTTATAATACGGCTGGTAAGTTAGTAATCATTGCTAGAACAGACATTGATAATAAGTATGTTGGTAGCGTTGGAGTAACTATTAATAAAATTCCACAGCAAGATTTAGTAGATTTAGATTTAGTTGTTTCATATAATTTTGACAAAGCAGTAAAACAAAGCGATATTTTTGATCAATTTATTAAACTTAATCAAGAAAAATATCCTGATTTGAAAGATAATGTTGAAATTGGTACTATTACTAAAAATAATAATGGTGGAACATTAGCAATTAAAGCTAAAACTAATGGTAAATATTATGGTAGTGTAAATTTTAATTTCACAGGGGAAATGATTAAGACCGATTTAAATGATCTTAATCTTGTAACTTCTTTAAATGATATCTTTATTGTTGAAGATAAGGCATTTGAAGCATTTTTAAGTGCAAATTCAAACATTCCTGATTTAAGAAATAGTGTTGAAGTTACTAATTTCATTAATTCAAAATATAATAAAGATGGTTCATTAACAATTAGTGCTAAGCCTGATAGTGAATATCAAGGTTCAATTACAATTAGTTTAGGACAAATTGCTATTCCGCTTGATTTGAAAAAATTTGATGGTTATGATGCCGGTGATCTTGAAGTTACTGAAGATACTATAAGTGTAATTCAAGCTGCTATTGTTAATAAAATTGTTGATCTTGCTGGTCCATTGCCAGTTGATTCTGGAACAATAGCTAGTGCGATAAGTATTGAAATCAATCCTAGCCATACTAGTGCTTTAATTAAGCCACAAGGAATCATAGGTGGTATTGCTGTTCGCAATCAAGCAACAGTTTACTTTACAATCAAAATAAAATAGTAATTTTCTTATTTAAAAATTGAAAGGTGGAAATAAGTAAATGGCAAAAGATTTAACAAAAGAAGTGCTTCCAATCGAAGAATCAAAACAAGAACAAAAGAAACAATTATATAAAAACTGAAAACTTTATGCTACTACTTTGGGAGTTGTGACAATTGGTTTAAGTGTTGGTTTAGGAGTAGGATTAGGAACAACGGGACATCATCAAAATGTTGTTGTTACAAAGAAAAATTTAAGCGATCTTGGACTTAAGACAATAATTGATTTATCACCTGATACGACAATTTCAGATGTGAATGAATTAATTGATCAATTTTTACAAGATAATCAAGATGCTGCTAGTGATTTAAGAAATGGTAAAGATATTAAAATTAATTCATATGTTTTACCAGACTGAGGAAGTTCTGGTTGAGTTGAAATTAGTGGTACTGGAAAATACCAAGGAACATTAAGAATTAATTTCCCTGCTTGACAACAAGTAGATTTAAGTACTCTTAATGCCACTACAATTACTGGTAGTGAAAACATGCAAGAAACAGATGCTTTCAACCTTTTCTTGGCAAACAACAAAGAAAACAATCTTACTGACCTAAAAGATAATGTTAATTTGTTGTTTACAGCGCCAGATTATAAAAATCTTGGTTCATTAGTAATAATGGCGAAACCGAATACTAAATATAGTGAAACAATTAAAATTGCAATTAGTATTTTAGAAAAAAAAGATATTAATCAATTAAATTTAAATACCGATAATATTAATGGTCTTGAAAATATGTCAAAAGAAACTGCCTTTGCTGCTTTTATGGCAAATAATCAAGATCAAGATGCTAGTGATTTAAGAGCAAATGTTAATTTGGTGTTTACAGCGCCAGATTATAAAAATTTTGGTTCATTGATAATTACACCAACAGAACATGGTAAATATAGTGGTGATGAAATTGTCATATCTATTAATCCGATTAGTGACCAAAAAGACTTATCAAGTTTAGATTTAGTTCTTAATTTTCCGAGTTCATTTCTTACTAAAGAAACTGCCTTTGCTGCTTTTTTAAAATTAAATCAAGACAAGTATCCTGATTTAAGCGATAATGTTACAATCGGTTCATTTAATATTGGTTATATGCAAGATAGTGTTTTAGAAATTAAAGGGATAGCAGATGATAGCAAATATATTGGTACTGTTAAATTTATTTTTAATGGTTTAGGCTCAATTGCTCAAGTTGCTTTAGATACAATTATTGATAGTAACTTTACAATTGATAGCACAGAAAATATGACAGCAGAAATGGCATTACAAGCTTTTTTAGATAGTACTAAGAAAGAACATCCTGATTTCAATAATAATATTGAAATTACTAATTTTACTGCTCCAACATATGATAATTCTGGTTTCTTAACAATTATTGCTCGAACAGATATTGATAATAAGTATACAGGAAGCATTACAGTAACTATTAATAAAATGTCACAACAACCATTATCAGAATTGAACTTAATTGATAACATTGAATTTGATGAACAATGACGAACAGAAAAAGATATTTTTGACCAATTTATTAAACTTAATGAAAATTTATATCCTGATTTAAGCGATAATATCACAATGGGAGCTTTTGATCGCGATAATGGAACATTAGAAATTCAAGCTAAGCCAGGGACAAAATATAGTGGCAGTGTTAATATTACTTTCACTGCGAATATTAAAACCAACTTAAATGAACTTGGTTTGCAAACCTCTTTAGTAAATTCAGAAGTTAATACGTTTTATGTTGATCAAACGATGGCGTTTGAAGCATTTTTGGCAGCAAATTCAAGTATTAATGATTTAAGAGATAATGTTGAAATTATTAATTTTGTTAATTCAGAATATAATGGCAAACATGGTTCTTTAACACTTGCTGCTAAAGCAGATAGTAAGTATGCAGGTGAAATTACAATTGATTTAGATGCAGTTACAACGCCACTTAATTTAGATTCATTTAATGGTTGAAATGTTGGCGAACTTGAAGTTGCTGATACTGATAGTGCAATTACAGATGCTATTATGAACAAAATTGATCAACTTATTAAACCAACAATTAGTGATGGTGGTGGGATTACTTTCATAAAATGGGGATTAAGTATTAGTGTTGATGCTAGTCATACTTCAATTACCCTTACTCCAGGTTTACTGTCAGTTGGTAAAATAATTGGTTCAGGAACAATTTATTTCACAGTTAAAGTTGCAAGTTAACAAATTAGAAATTAATAATTAGTAAAAGTGATATTTAAAAAAATATATCACTTTTTTATTTATATAAGATTGTTTAGATAATTCTTATAAGTTATTAAACATACGATATAAAGTATTAATAATTAAGAATTTCTTCATGTCTACTTTAAAGTAACATTTAAAAACAAAACCTAAGTTGTTTTTTCTATCAAGAATTTTTATAAATATTCTGCTTTGCTTCATTTTTAAAAATGTTATAATACCTTAAAAGTAAAAGAGGTAAAAACAATGGCTAAAGATTTAACAAAAGAAAATTTACCTTTAGGAGCAAATAAAGAGAAAAAACAATTATATAAAAATTGAAAACTTTATGCTATTGCTTTAGGAATCGCTACAATCGGTTTAAGTGTTGGACTTGGAGTAGGTTTAGGAGCAGGGCAACATGATTCACTTGTTGCAAAGAAAGATTTAAACGAACTTGGTTTTAAGACAACAATTGCTTTAACACCTGGTACGACAATTTCAGATGTAAATCAATTATTAGATCATTTTTTACAAAATAATCAAGATGTTACTAGTGATTTAAAAAATGGTAAGAATATTAAAATTAGTTCACATGGATTACCAAGTTGAGGAAATTCTGGATGAATTGAAATTACTGGTACTGGTAATTATAAAGGAACATTAACAATTAATTTTCCCACTTGAACCCAAATCGATTTAGATACTTTTGATATAAGTGCGATTGAGGGTGTGATTGGCATGTCACAAGATGATGCCTTTAATGCTTTTTTGGAAAAAAATAATGCTGTTACTGATTTGGCATCTAATGTTGATTTATCATTTGTTGCACCAAATGATGATAAAGTTGGCTCTTTGGCAATTATTGCTAAACCAAATACTAAATATACAGGAACGATTACAATAACTATTAGTAGGTTAGGACAAATAAAATTAGAAACATTAAATCTTAATACATCAGCAATTTCAGGTGTTGAAAATATGACAGCAGATGATGCTTTTAATTTTTTTATAGCAAATAATGCTAATATTGAAAATATTTCTGATTTAAAGAATAATATTGCTTTAGCATTTATTGCACCAAAATATACAAGCACAGGTTTATTACTAATTGATGCTACAGTAGATGGTCAATATAGTGGAAATATTAAAATAACTATTAATGCAATTGAACAAAAAAAATTATTAGAGTTAGATAATCTTGTTACAAAATTACCATGAAATGGAATTTTTAAAAATCAAGATGATGCTTTTGATGCCTTTTTATCCTTAAATTTTGAATACCCTGACTTAAAAGATAATGTTACAACTGGTTTATTTTTACTAGGTTATGGTCTTGATAATGGTTCATTAGTAATTGATGCTACGGTTGATGGTAAATATAGTGGTAATGTCACATTTCATTTTAATGGATTGCCACAAACAAATTTAAGTCAACTTAATACAACAATTCAAGGTACAGAAACCATGACACAAGATGATGCAATGCAAGCATTTATCAATGAAAATCCAAATTATCTGTCTTTAGATACTAGTCTTGAAATTAATTCATTCACTGCTCCAACTCATGATAATTCAGGTTCATTAACTATTACTGCTAAGCCAAATACTGGTTATACTGGAAGTGTTACAGTAACTATTAATAAGATTGAACGAATAAGTTTAGAACAATTAGATTTTGTTGATTCATTTACTTTTCAAAGATGAATTACCGATCAAAATGATATTTTTGATCAATTTATCAAAATTAATGAAAATTTATATCCTGAATTAAGAAATAATGTTGAAATTGGTTCATTAACAGTACCAACTGCTGATAGTGTTGGTTCTTTAACAATTAATGCTAAAGCAGATGGTAAATATACTGGTAGTGTGATATTTACTTTTTCAGGACAAATCCAAACAAATTTAAATACTCTTAATACAAGTGCTATTAATGGCAATGAAAATATGACAGCAGATGATGCTTTTACTGCTTTTTTAGCAAATAATGCTATTACTGATTTGAAAGATAATGTTGATTTAAGATTTATAACTCCAACTGCTGATAGTGCTGGCTCTTTAGTAATTACTGCTAAGTCAAATACTAAGTATACTGGAACGATTACGATAACTATTAATAAATTATTTACTGCAAAAAATTTAAATCAGCTTGGACTTAATAAAAGATTAAATGATGTATATATCATCCAAGAAAAAGCATTTCAAGCATTTTTGAATGCGAATTCAAATATTAGTGATTTGAAAGATAATGTTGAAATTACTAGCTTTATTAATTCAAAATATGATCAATCAGGTTCACTAGTAATTACTGGTAAAGGTAATTATACTGGTAGTGTTACAATTGAATTAGGAAAAATTTCGCTGCCACTTGTTTTAGACCAATTTAATGGTTATGATGCTGGCAAGATTTCAGTTAATGGAACTAGTGATAGTGATATCAAAAATGCTATTGTTCAAACAATTGTTGATTTAGCAGCACCTCCTGTTGGAGCAGGGATAATAAACAGTTTTATAAATATTTCTTTAAATTCTAATCGTACTGCGGCAACAATTACATCAAGTTTTCTTGGTAGTTTAACTGGTCAAATAAAAGGTAAAGCAACAATTTACTTCACTGTTGCAAATTAATAAATTAAAATTTTATCATTAAAAAGTGATATAGAAACATTAATATATCACTTTTTTATTGCTAATATTTTTTATTTTAAATATTAAATGATTGCTTTTAATAATGTATAATTATAGTGCAAATAAGTCTTTAGAAGTTGGAGAATTAAGATTGTGACAGAATCAGAAACAAAAATAATTGAAGTTGAAAAAATTAATCAAGAAATCAAAAATCTCGAAGCATCTTTGAGAGATTTTCAGTATGAGCAAAAAAAATATTCATTTAAGAAAACTGATTTTCAAGAAAATCCAAGTAATTTATGATTAAGATTCTTTTTGGGGTTTTTTACTTGCTTTCTTTCTTTTCTTGGGTTTGTTAGTAAAGAAGAAGCTTTAATACATAAGGAAAAAAATAAAAACAATTTAGAATGAAATCAAGAACATAAGATTGATATTGATCAACAAAATGAAAAAATCTTAAAAGAAATTAAAGCATTTAATAAAAAAGTGCAATTAAAAATTAATCGCTTAAAAGGTAAGTTAAATCAAATGGAAAGTAGCGAGGAAAATGATACCAATAATACATAAGTTGGCAAAAGAACTGGAAAATGATCATGTTATGGCATCATATGTTATTGTAATTGCAGCTGGTGTCATGATAACAGGTCTTTTAATATGATTAGTTGTTATGATGATAAAAAAAATCATAAGCATCCATCATAAGAAACAAAAAGCACTAACTAATAAAAAGCAGAAATCAGAGAAAACTAAAAATATAATCAAAAATTATAAAAAGATTGATTCCGATGGAACAAGTAATTTATCATTATAATTATGAATTAATTAATTATCCAAATTGTGATTTAATTGCTGGTTTTGATGAAGCAGGAAGAGGTGCTATTGCTGGGCCAATTGTTGTTGCTGCGGTAATTTTACCTTTAGGTTTTAAATCTAATTTAATTAAAGATTCAAAACAATTAACGGCTAAACAACGCGAACAAGCATATCAAATTGTGCTTGAAAATGCTTTAGATTATGCGATTACAATTATTGGTTTGGATGTGATTGAAAATATTAACCCAAAACAAGCTTCAGTTAAAGGAATGGAAATTGCTTTTGCTAATCTTAATTTACAACCAAATGTTTGTTTAATTGACTTTGAACAACCAAATTTTAATAATTTTCAAGGCATTACTGAGTCATTAGTTAAAGGTGATCAAAAATCACTTAATATTGCTGCTGCTTCAATTCTTGCTAAAGTTTTTCGTGATTGAATGATGAGTAATTATCATCAATTTTATCCTAATTATTGTTTTATAAATCATAAAGGTTATTACACGAAATTACATGCTGATAATTTAAAAAAATATGGTGTTTCTTTAATTCATCGTAAAACTTATCAGCCAGTTAAAGATATAATTAATCATAATAAATCATAGTAATCTATGATTTTTTTGTTACAATAATTAAGCAAAAGTTATAAAATTCCTTTGAAAATGGAAATTTTCATATTATACTTTATAAATGATAAAAAATATAAACTTAAAAAGAGGTTAATTAAATGAGTACAAAGTTAGTAATTATGGAGTCACCAACAAAATCTAAAACAGTTGCTAGTTATTTAGGTAAAGACTATTTGGTTTTATCATCTGATGGTCATATTAGAGATTTAGCAAATCGAGGTCAATATCGGTTAGGAATTAATTTTGATGATTATACACCAATTTACAAAACGCCAAGAAAGAAAATGCCTAAAATTAAAGAATTAAAAAGTGCTGCAAAAAAAGCAGAGCATATTTATTTGGCAACTGACCATGATCGTGAAGGTGAAGCAATTGCTTATCATTTAGATACAGTCTTAGAAACAAACAATAGATCTTCTCGAGTAACTTTTAATGAAATTACTAAAGATGCAATTTTAACAGCAATAAAAAACGATCATCAATTAGATTTAAATTTAGTTAATAGTCAAAAAGCACGACAAATGCTTGATCAGATGATTGGCTTTCGTTTAAGTAATTTATTACAAAAGAAAATTGGTTCACGAAGTGCTGGTCGAGTACAATCAGTTGCTTTAAAATTAATTTCAATGCGAGAACGAGAAATTAATGATTTTCTTCCTGAAGAATATTGAATAATTACTAGTGATTATCAAAAGTTTATTTTAACATTAGATAAATATCGTAACGAAGCAATTAAAATTACTAATGAAAAACAAGCAAATGAAATCAAAAATGCTTTAAGTGATAAGTATAAAGTTATTAGTATTACTAAGCAAAATCGAAAACGAAATTCTTTAAATCCTTTAACAACAAGTACAATGTTGCAAGCAGCAACTAGATTAAATTTTAGTACTGGCAAAACAACTTTTGTTGCACAACAATTATATGAAGGAATTGATATTAAAGGAAAATTACAAGGATTTATTAGTTATCCAAGAACTGATTCAATTCGTTTAAATGCAAATTTTGTTGAAGTAGCAAAAAAATTAATTGTTGATACTTATGGTCAAGAATATTTAGGTCAAGAAAAAAGTCAAACGAATAAAAAAAATGTTCAAGACGCTCACGAAGCAATTCGTCCAACTGATTTAGCAATGACACCAAAACTTGCTAGTCAATTTTTGAGTAAAGATCAATTAAAACTATATCAATTAATTTATAATCGTACTTTGTCATCATTGATGGCACCTGCGAAATTATGAACAACAACAATTTGATTTGATAATAATGAATATCAATTTAGATTATCTGGTCAGGAAATTGAATTTAAAGGATTTTTAATTATTGACGATAATAGTGTTGAAAAAGAAGAAGTAATTAATTTACCTAATTTGAAAGAAAACCAAGTAATTACTACTGATAAAATTAATTTACAACAAAACTTTACTAAACCAAAAGCTCGCTATAGTGAAGCAAGATTAATTAAAACTTTAGAAGATTTAGGAGTTGGAAGACCTTCAACTTATAGTCCAATTTTAAATACAATTCAAGTTCGTGGTTATGTTATTTTAGAAAACAAAGCTTTTAAACCAACTGAAAAGGGGTTATTAACTAATGACAAACTTCAAGAGTTTTTTTATGATATTATTAACGAGAACTATACATCACAAGTTGAAGAGGAATTAGATAGCATTGCTCAAGGTAAATTGGTAATGAACGAAGTTGTAAAAGATTTTTGATTAAAGTTTGAGCCAAGAGTTGAAGATGCTTTTGAAAATATGCAAGAAGCAAAGCCAGTACCAAAATTTTTAGATGAAATTTGTCCAAGATGTCAGGAACATTTATTAGTTGAAAGAGTTGGTCGTTATGGTAAATTTGTTGCTTGTTCTGGTTTTCCAAAGTGTACTTATATTAAAAAAGAAATTAAGGTTGTTAAACCTTGCCCAGTTTGTCAAACAGGAAATTTAGTTGTTAAATCAGCAAAAGGAAAAAGACAATTTCTTGGGTGTACTAATTATCCTGATTGTAAACACATTGAAAAATATCAAGAATCAGACGAAAAAAAAGCAATTAAAACAATGCAATTAGAAGATTAAGTTTTAGGTCGGTGAATTTTGTTGAAAGATTATATTTTATTAATTGATAAACCAGCTTATATGACATCACAAGATTGTTTAACAATTCTTAAACGCAAGTTAAAAGTTAAAAAAATTGGTCATACAGGAACATTAGATCCAATTGCTACGGGTTTAATGGTTGTTTTAGTTAATGAAGCAACAAAATTAAGTAATTTTATTTTAAATGCTAATAAAACTTATTTTGCAACAATGCAATTATTTATTCGTACTGATACGGATGATATTAGTGGTAAAGTATTAGAAACTAGAGCACCATTTGTCATTTCACAAGAAAGTTTAAATCGTGTTTTTAATTTTTATGATAATTCTGAATATGAACAAGTAGTACCACTTTATTCTGCAGTTAAAAAAGATGGCTTAAAACTTTATCAATATGCAAGACAAAATAAACCAGTTGAATTACCAAAACGACTTGTTACTATTAAACGATTAAGAATCGTTTCTGTTAAAGAAAATTTAATTCAATTTCAACTTACATGCTCTAAAGGTACTTATGTTCGTTCATTAATTAGAGATATTGCTCAAGATTTAAAAACAATTGGCACAATGGTAGCTTTAAGACGAGTAGAACAAGGTGATTTTAGAATTCAAGATGCTATTTTATTAGATGACATTGTTGATGAAAAAAGTATTAAAAATAAAATGATTCCAATTGTTAAGGGATTGAAAAATTCTTTAAAAATTGTTACGATTAGTAATAAAAATATGATTACAAAAATTAAAAATGGTCAAGAAATTAACTTACCAGATCTTGAAATTAAAAAAGAAATCTTATTAGTTAATAATAATAAACAACCTTTGGCAATATATGCTAATAATAAGGGTACAACTTATATTAGTAAAAAAGGATTCAATATCGATGAGAGTGATAAAAACTAATAATTTAAGCAGTAAAGTTAATCAAGAAAATAAACCTTTAATTGCGATTTGAGGTTTTTTTGATGGCTGACATTTAGGTCATCAAGCGTTATTAACTAAAATGATTAAAATTGCAAAAGATAATCATTATCAAACACTGGTAATTAGTTTTGATGTAAAACCACAAAATATTTTATTGCAAAAAGAATTTCCAATTATTTTAAATAATCAAGATAAAATTGCTTTTTTAACAAATAAAAATATTAATTATTATTGTCAATTAACATTTAGTCAAGAATTAGCACAAACTTCTGCTGAAAATTTTATTAAATGATTATTAAATAATGATGTTAGAGCAGTTGTTGTTAATAAAGATGTTCACTTTGGTGCTAAAGGACAAGGTGATTTAAAAACTTTACAAGATTCACAATTACAAGTTTTTCTTAGCCAAGATGTCTATGATCAAAATCAACAAAAAATTTCTTCAAGTTATATTAAAGGATTGCTAGAAAAGAAAGAAATAGTACATGCTAATAGTTTATTAGCTACTAAATATACATTAACGGGTAAAGTTGTTGATGGCATTAAAGAAGCGCGAACTTTAGGCTTTCCAACAGCAAATTTAGAATTAACTAATAATTATGTTATTCCTGGTGTTGCTACTTATATTAGTAGAACTGAAGTTGATAATAAATGGTATCAATCAATGACAGTAGTTATTATTCGTAATAATAAACCTTTGGTTGAATCATATTTATTAGATTTTAAGCAAAATATTTATGGTAAAACAATTAAAACGCAATTTTTGAATTATTTACGAGATAATATTAATTTTTCTAGTAAAGAGGTTTTAATTGAGCAAATTAAAAGTGATTTAAAAAATACAATTGCTTATTTTAAAAAAACTAAAATTAGTTAACTTGTTTATTTAAGTTAGCTAATTTTATTTTTGCAATTGTTTGATAGGTTTTATTATTAGTTTTTTGATATAAATATTCTGCTCAATGATATCAAATTAAATTTTGATATTTAATTCAATTATTGATTATTTCTAATTCTGATTCAGATATTTTAAATAATTGATATCAATAATTAATATCTTCCGATTTAGTTAAAGTTTCTGAAACAAAAGAAGCAATATCAAATAGGCGATCATTTAAAGTAGCAAAGTCTCAATCAATTAAATATCATTTTTTATCTTGATAAACAAAATTATCAATTATTAAATCATTATGTGCCAAAACTATTTGTTGGGGCTGATAAATTTTTAATCATTGGATTAATTCATTTTTAATTGTTTGAAAATTATCTTTTGATTTAATTAAATTACAATACAAATTTAATTGTTTAAGTGCATCTCATTGTTTAATATTATTTTTAATTTTTACTTGATGAAGTTGTTGCACTAGTTTTGCTAGTATTTTTAAAGTTTCTTGATTAATTGTTTGTTTTGCTAAAGCAGATAGGTTTTGATAATAAGGCATTAGAATTCATAATTTGTCATCTGCAATTGTTGTTTCCAAAATTGGCAAAGTAAATTTTGCATTTTTAATTTCATTAATAACATTAATTTGATTTTTTCAATTAAGAAATGCTTTAGTAATTGGTTTCGAACGTTTGACAAAATATTTATTGTTTAAAATTAATAAATCATTAGTTAATCCTTGTGCTTTACTTGGTTGAAAATTATAAGGTAATGCAACTTGTTTAAATTTCATCAAAATCTCCTTTATTGTTTCTTAACTAATAAAATTATACAATTTATTTAGTAAAAGATAGAAAGTAGTTGATTATTAAATGCTAGAAAAAGGTTATATTCATATTTATAAAGGTGAAGGTAGAGGTAAAACTTCAATTTTAAATGGCATGGTAATTCGAGCTTTAGGTAATAATTTACGAGTTTATTATTTGCGATTTTTGAAAAATCGCCCTTCTGGTGAAATTGATTTTCTTGAAGCGACTGGTAAATTAGAAATAAAAAGTTTTTATCAATCTTCACAAAAATTTTTTTGAGAAATGAATAATGAAGAAAAAAATAATTTAAAAATTGAAACTCAACAAGGTTTACAATATTTAAAAAATTTAACACAACGCAGTGATGTTGATTTGATTGTTGTTGATGAAATTTTAGGTTGTATTCAAAATGGTTTAATTAAAGAACAAGACTTAATTGAAATTTTAGTAACAAGAAAAGCAACAATTGAAGTTGCACTTTCTGGTCGCTATCTTTCTCCTAGTTTAGAAGCGGTTGCAGATTTAGTTAGCGAAATTAATAATAAAAAGCATTATTTTGAAACAGGACAAATTGCTAGAAAAGGAATTGATTATTAATGGATAAAATACTTTGATTTGCTTCAAGTAATCGTAATAAGGTAATTGAAGTTGAAAAATTTTTTCAACCTTATGGTTATAAAATTAAAAGTTTATTAGATTTAGATGATAATTTAACAATTGTTGAAAGTGGCAAAACATATCAAGAAAATGCTTTGATTAAAGCACGAACTTTAGCAAATTATTTAAATCATGATGCGATTGTTATTGCTGATGATACGGGATTAGAAATTACTGCTTTAGATGATTTCCCGGGGATTTATTCAGAAAGATGAAGAGGCGATATGAATTTTCATCAAGCAATGGAAGTTATTTTACAAAAATTATCTGATAAAACTAATCGTCAAGCAAGAATGATTACTGTTGTTGCTTATATTGATAATAAAAAACGAATTACAAAAACTTTTACTGGTGTTCTTAATGGTGAAATTGCTAAAGAAATTACTAGCGATGAAAAAGGTTTTGGCTATGATGGATTTTTTTATTTACCAAAACAAAAAGTAACTTTGTATCAAATGTCGAAAACAGAAAAAAATCAAATTTCCCATCGGGCACAAGCATTAAAACAATTATTAGATTACTTAAATCATCAATAAAAAATCACCACAAGGTGATTTTTTAATTAGTATATGAAATTAAATTACTTAAAACGAATTCTTCAACTGCTGCAATTTGTTCAGATCTAGTACTACTTTTTCCAAGTCAGTTTTCACCAGCTGTAATTAGTTTGCCATTTTTAACAATGAAAACAATTGGTAAAGTTTCAAACATATCATTATCATCACTATCTTTTTTCGGTTTAATTTCTACGACACTGCTTTTTCCTGATGAGGGGGTATGAAAATTTGAATCTTGTGCTTTAGCACGACTATAAACTCAATTGAAAATACCTTTTTGTCAGTTGATGCTTTTATCTGTTCAAAATGCATCAATTGGATCACTTGGTGCAGGATTGTGTGGTGATCCTTGATAGGCATTAAGAGTAATATTAGTTATTCCAGCAGCAGTTATTTCTGTTTGATATTGTTCAGTTCAATTTGCTCAACTATCTTTACTTGTTGTTGTATTAAGATAATCAAAAATATCGTATAAAGCAACAGATTCTTCATTATCAGCTGAACCTAAAAAACCAAAAAAAGCACTTTGATATTTTTCAGTGTTTGCAACATCAGTAGTGAAATTTTTGTAATAAGAATTATCTTGGCAAGCAACTACTTGTGCAGCTGTAATTGCTGTAATTGCTGTAATTGACATTAATTTCATTAATTTTCGCATTCTGATCATCCTTAATATTTTTTGTGTTTCCGCTTTTAAATATTATTAATTATATAATGTTTTTTTTTTTTTTGTAATAGTTCTTAATTATTTTTTTGTTAAACAAGAAAGCATTAATTTATTGAATTGTTTATGATATAATTAATTAACAAAAAGAAATTAGAATTAAAAGCAAAGGAATAAAAATTAAATAAATTATGGAACCCAGTTGGTATATTTATATAATCATTATTTTATTATTGACAGTTTGTAGTGGCTTTTCTTCGGCAGCTGAAACTGCCATTACTTCTTTAAATTTTGTTCGGATTAAATCGCTAGCTAAAGTAAAAAATAATAAGAAAAAGAAACGAGCAAGAATAGTTTTTAAATTAGTTAAAAACTATAATTCAATTTTAACAACAATTTTAATTTTTAATACAGTCGTTAACTTAGTAATTGGGACTTTGAGTACGATGTTATTTGTTAATGGTTTTAAATTAGGTCACATTGCTCCAATTATTGCAACGATTGTTTCAACTATTCTTGTGTTGATTTTTGGTGAAATTTTGCCAAAAAGTATTGCTAAACTTTATCCAGAAAAAATTGCTTTAAGACTTGCTTATTTACTTTATGGAGTGATGATTTTATTTTATCCTTTAACAATGGTTTTTAAATTATTGCAAGTGAAAAGTAAAACTCCAACAAGTTCAGAACAAGAATTAATTGAATTGATTTCAATTATTGAACGAGAAGGAGTATTAGAAAAAGGTGAACGAGATTTAATTGAATCAGCGATTAAATTTGATGAAAAATCAGTTTATCAGGCAATGCAACCAAAGCAACGAATTAGATATATTTATAATGATAGTCCTGCTACTGTTATTAAAGATATTTATTTAAAAGAAAAGTATAGTAGAATTCCTGTTTTAGATAGTAAAACAGAACAAGTAATTGGAATTTTAAATATTAAAGATTATATTGCTGAAATGTTAAAAAATCAAAAACCTGATTTGAATACTTTAATTTCTGAACCAATTTATTTATCAAGAAGAACAAAATTAAATCAAGCTTTAGAAATTTTACAAAGTGAAAGAACCCATATTGCAATTGTTTGTACTAATAAAGAAAAGAAAGATTTCAATGGCATTGTCACTATGGAAGATATTTTAGAAGAGTTGGTTGGTGAAATTTATGATGAAACTGATAAGATCGGTTTAGTACAAGAAGTTGGAACTTATAAGTTCTTAGTTGATGGCCGAACTAATTTAGATGTTTTATTTAAACGCTATTTAAAATCGTCACCACCTGCTATAAAGCAAACTATGACAGTTGAAGAATGATATCGGTTAAAGACAAAAAATAAAACTAAAGCAATTAAGAAAAATAGTCCGATGATTAAATATCGACATTATACTTTTCAAGTTGATAGGATTAGAAAATTAAAAAAGCAAAATCAACAAATAATTATTTTTAAAGTTGAAATTTTGACAAATAAGAAATTGAAAAATGAATGAGATTAAATTAATCTTTTAATCTCATTTTTTATTACATAATTATTAATATTATTAATTTAATAGTTTATAATTGCCAATCTTTATTTTTTAAAGTAAAATCATAATCATTTTATAATTAAAATATATTTTATTTATTAAATGCATATTAATTATTTATCAAGTTATTTTTATTATATACTTATAATATAAATAAAAGGAGTTCATTATGGAAAATAAAAATTTAAATTTAAATGATTTTGTTTTATTTTTATTAAAAACTAATGAAGATATTCAAGGAAGAATTAATATTTTACCAGAAGATAGAGAAGGTTTAAGTAATTTAAAAATTCAAAAGTTAATTTATTTTATTGAAGCGAGTTTTTTAGTTAAATTTAATAGAAAATTATTTTCTCAAAATTTTGAAGCTTGAGAATATGGTCCTGTTATTCCTTCTCTTTATCATGTATTGAAAAAATTTGAAAGAAAACCAATTTTTTATGAAGAATTTAAAAAGAATGGTAATTATAAAAATATAACAACTTCTTTAAATAAAGAAGAATTGAGTTTTTTAGAAGAAACTTTTATAAGATTTAATAAATTTAGTTCATTTGAATTAGTAACTTTGTCACATATTTATGGACCTTGAAAAGAAGTAGCAAAAAATGAAGAAATAACAAAAGAAGCTATGAAGAATTTTTTTCATAACATCAATAATTAAAGGTATTAATTTATAATGAATAATCTTTTTAATGATAGTAAAAAAACACAATTAGATAATTATTTATTGTTTCAATTTAGATTTATAAATAAAAGTAAAAAAGTTAGTGATGATTTTATTAATCATTTAAGAGAAGTTTCTATTCAAAATATTGGTCAAATGTTACAAGGTTCTAAACAACAAACTGGTTTTTGTACTATTGAAGTAGCAAATACAAATTTACCAAATCAACTCTCTGAAGATTTTATTAATTATATTTATCAAAAACATAATAATAAGTTAGATAAAAAAGTTAAAAAGTATGAGTATTTAAGAGTTGGCAAAGTTCAAAGACTTTATGGAAAAATGTATGATGGAATTTTTTATGCTCTCTTATATCAACATGATAAAAATAAACAGTAATTTTTAAAAACTAATAATTAAATTATCAAAAAAACATTCTAACAAGAACAATTATTAATTATGTATTCAGATAATAGAGATAAATATAATTGAATTAAAAACAAAAAGTACACCATACTTAATTGAAATGGTACACTTTATAAATTGTTTTATAATAAATATTTATTCTATATTTGATGGAATTCATACAAATTAAATTTGTATGTTTTTTTATTAATTAACAATTATTTTAAATTTAATAGTTCCATTAAATGATAACCAACTCCACCTTCATCATTAGTTTTCGTTGTAATATCATTAGCAATACTTTTAATATCAGCATGACCATTTTTCATTGCTACACCATAACCGACAGTTAGTAACATTTCTTTATCATTAACTTCATCACCATAAGCAATTACATCACGAATATCAACATTATAATACTGTGCTAAAATTTTTGCTGTCATTCCTTTATCAATAAAACGACTTGAGATATCAAAAATTAAACTATTTTTCTTAATTGGTTTTCATGTTGTAACTTTGATTGAATTAGAGTATTTTTCTAAATCACGACGAATTTGATCTAAATTAGTATTCTTCTTAAATTCAATTAAAATGGCATTGGCATTACCTTTTCATTCACGAATTCATTTGGAAATTGTAAAAGTATCGTTAGCAATTGAATCGAGATGAAAATAAGTTTCAAAGAATTCATCATGTTTTAAACAAATAGCTTTATTGTAATATTCAATAATAGCATTATTAATATTTTTATAAAGATAATCTTCGTTAAGAATTTTTTGAATAATTGTTTCAGAAATTGGAAAAATTAATCTTTTAAATTTTTGAACAACTGGATCATGGATATGGGCACCATTAAAATTACATAATAATGTTTGTAAACCTAAATCTTGATAAAACTTTAATGAACCACGATGGGGTCTGCCAGTAACAATACATACAATGTGTCCAGCTTCTGTTGCTTTTTTTAATGCTTTAATTGTAACAGGATGCATTTCTTTACCATTGCTTTTTAAAGTTGTTCCATCTAAATCAACTAAAATTAGTCTTTTTTGATTAATATTACCATTATAAAGTTTACTCATTTTTTATACCTTCCTTTTTAACTAACGATAATCAACACCAACTACTGCTTCAATTGCTTTAAGTTTTGCTGCAGCAATTTTTCTTGCATTATTAGCACCTTGTTCTAATAATTTTAATAATAGTGTTTTATCATTAATATATTGTTGATATTTTTTTTGAATTGGTATTAATAAATCTGCAACTGCTTTAGTTACTTCTTTTTTTAAAATACTATAATTTTGTTTTGAAAAATATTTTTCTGCTTGAGCAATTGTTTTATTTCTCAAACTACAATAAATTATTAATAAATTGCTAACTCCAGGTTTTCTTTCTGGATCATATTTAATAATATTTTCTGAATCAGTAACTGCTTTACTAATTTTTTCAGTGATTGTTGCTAAATCATCTGATAAGAAAATCACATTTTTTTGATTTTCATCTGATTTCGACATTTTTTTCATTGGATCTTGTAAAGCCATAATCTTACTTGTATATTGGTTTTGATATGGAGTTGGGAATTTTTTAAAAATTTCAGTTTGATATTTAGCATTGATTCTTAAAGCTAATGTTCTTGTTAATTCTAAATGTTGAGTTTGATCTTTGCCAACAGGAACAAAATCAGGATCATATAATAAAATGTCAGCTGCCATTAAAGTTGGATAAACTAATAATCCTGTTGGAATACTAATAGTTTTATTTGGTGATTTGATTTTTTGACTTTTATCTTTAAATTGTGTCATTCTTTCTAATTCACCAAGATAACTATGACATAATAAAATATAACTTAATTGTGTATGTTCTAAAACATCACTTTGAACAAAAACATTTGCTGTTTTGGGATTAATGCCACAAGCAAAATATCATGCAGCAATTTCCAAAGTATTTTCTTGTAAAGATTTTTTTGTTGTTGGAGTTGTAAGAGCATGAAGATTGGCAATAAAAATAAATAATTCATGTTCATTTTGTAATTTAACAAAATTATTAATGGCTCCTAAGTAATTACCTAATGTTAATTTCCCTGTACTAGTAATACCAGAAAGGACACGGTTTTTCATTTATTGTCAACTCCTATAGTTTTTATATAAATAATTTTAACTTATTTATTAGGAAAATCAGTAATTTTCTCTTGAAAAATTAGTTAAAGTTGTCAATAAAGCATAAAAATTAAGTTAATTGAAAACTATTATATAATTTTTATGTATTTAATAAATATAAATGTTATAGCTAAGGATGAAATTAAAGAGGGGGGCAATAATTAGATTTTTTTGCTATTTAATTTTGTAATTTTATCTTAGAAAATAATAAAACTTTTTGAAAAAGTAGGGGTGTGAAAGAGCATGATAAAAATTTATGTTTCGCCGAGTTGCTTATCATCAAAGAAAGTAATTCAATTTTTTGATAAACATAAGATTCCTTATGTTAAACGAAACATTATTCAAAATCCATTAACTGAAAGTGAAATTAAATCATTATTACAATTTGTTCCAAATGGAATTAATGATATTGTTTCAAATCGAGCAAAGTTTATTAAAACTCATGCAATTAATATTGAAAATTTAAGAATGGAAGAAATTTATAATTTAATTAAAACTTCTCCAACAGTATTAAAACGACCAATAATTTTACAAGAAAATAAGAAAAGAATTCAAATTGGATACAATGAAGATGAAATTGAAATCTTTTTACGCGGTAATTTAGAAAATGAATTAGATGATTATTGTAAAATATTCTAATATAATTAATTTATATTAAAAAGAATAGGGTATTTACAAATGAACAATAATTATCAATTTGCCATTATAACAAGCAATTATCAGGAACCAAAAAAGTTTGGTTTGCTTTTAAAAGAAAAATTATTACAAAGAAAAGTAAAGGAAAATAACTTATCTCCTGATATTGTTTTTATTATTGGTGGTGATGGAACTTTTTTGAAAGCTGTTAATAAATATAATCAACAATTGAATAAAATTAAATTTGTGACTTTTAATCAAGGTAATATTGGTTTCTATCATAATTTTTCTGTTGATCAAATTGACCAAGTTCTTGAATCTTTAGCTAAAAAAGATCAGAATTTAATTATTAAAGAACTTGATTTATTAGAAGTTGTTATTAATAAAAAAGTTATTTATGGAATAAATGAGTTTCGTTTAGTTAATTTAAGTCAAACTTTAAGTTGCGATGTTTACATTAATGATCAATTTTTAGAATTTTTCCGTGGCAGTGGTCTTATTATTGCTACTAAAACTGGTGCTACTGGTTTAATGAAAACCGCAGGTGGCGCAATTATTTTTGCTCAAACAAAATTAATGCAATATCAAGAATTATTTCCTGTTAATAATAGTAGTTATCGAACAATTAATAGTCCAATTATCTTTGATCAAGAGCAGAGTATTACTTTAAAAATAAAAAGTATTGAAGAAGATCAAAAAGAAGCAAAAGAAAGACAAAGTAATACCCAGATAGTTGTTGATACTTTTAATTTTTATGATAAACTAATTAAAGAAATTAAGATTAAACTTTCTAATCAAACATTAAAAGTTTTTTCTTATAAAGAAAATATTGAAACGTTAACGAATAAAATTAATAAATATTTTATTAAATCGTAAGTTTAAAAAGGTGATAAATATGCCAGTTTGACAAATTATTTTATTAGCAATTGCTTTGCTTTTTGCTGTATTTAGTGTTTTTATGTGAATTTGAAATGTAACACGAGCAAAAAAATTACGAAATGAAACTTTTGTTGATCAACAAAAAGATTCTGAAAAAGTAAAAATTCCATTTAAAGTCGATAAATTTATTGATGCATTAGGTGGTATTAATAACATTTCTAATACTTCAGTTAAAAATACTAAACTTAAAATTGAAATTTTAAGTCATGATAAAGTTGATTTTAGTCAATTAAAAAAAATTAAGAATAATGGAATTCTTGTTCAAAGCGATAATATTACAATTGTTTTAGGAGACTATGCAAGTAATGTTAGTGTTATGATTAATGATTTAATTAATTTGAATAATAATCCTGTATCAACTGAGATTAAATAAGATTTAAAATAAGCAAAAATATTCATTATTAATAATCTTGTGTTATTATCATATTAGCACAAAGGTGTGTATCTTATATTTATGATTTCGCCCTTATATAGGCCTAGTTTACTGTTAATTCAGTAAACAATAGAAAAAAGACCAGTTATGGTCTTTTTATATTATTCGGTAAATAATTTGTTTAAATTATTTATTATTTCTAATTTTTTATTTTTATTTAAGTAAATTATTTTTTTTGTTACTAAATTTTGATAAGGAGCAATAATATCTTTTTGATTGATTGATTGAATATTTCCAACTTTAATTAGACTTGGTAGATTTAAATTAATTTCTAAATCAAATTGATATTTTTTTTCAATATGACTAGTTATTGGTAAAATAATTACATCTCCACCGTGTTTTCTTATGACAATTACTGGTCGTGTTTCCCTTTTTCTAAAGTTTTCCGTATATGGTACTCATGCCAAGTATATATTCCATTGTCTAATGTTTATTTTCATCACTGCCCCTAATTTAAAGTTTTAATCATTAAATATTTTAAAACTTTTTATTTTTAGAAGGGTGAGATATGCTTATTTAGTGATAATAGCCATAAATTCCCATTGTTAGGACAAAAGCATTTTCATAGCCTTGTTCTCGTAATGATTGTGCTGCTGCTGTTGAACGATGACCTGCATTGCAAATGGTAATAACAATTTTATCTTTTGTTGCAATAAATTTTTCTGGATTAGCAATTAATTCTCGGTAAGGAACATTAATAGCATTGGGAAGTCTTTTTAATAATTGAAACTCTTCACGATCACGAACATCAATAATTAAGGCTTTGTTTTTAATTTTTTCAAATTCTTTTTTATCAATTTCGTAATCATTTTTTGTTCTTGCCATATTTTAATCCTCTTTTTTTCTTTTTTCCTAATTTTACCAGTTTTTGTTTATGTTATAATTTAATATAAAGTATTTTTTAAATTTTTAAGGAGCGTAAAAAAATATAATGTCAGAAAATATTTTTAATTTTTCTTTTGCTAATGAAAAACTAGTAATTGAATTAGGAACAATGGCCAATTTATCAGCTTCGGCTGTAACAATTAGATATGGTGATACCGTTGTTTTGACAACAGTTAATTATAATAATACTGCTAGTTCTTATGACTTTTTTCCTTTAACAGTTGTTTTTCAAGAAAAATTATATTCAATTGGTAAAATTCCTGGTGGTTTTTTAAAACGAGAAGGTTTTCCAGGTGAATATGCAACTTTATGTGCCAGATTAATTGATCGATCAATTCGTCCTTTATTTCCTAAAGGGTTTTATTATGATGTTCAAGTCGTTAATAATATCTTAGCTTTAAGTGAAAATCATGATGTTCGTTTTGTTTGTGCTTTTGCTACTAGTTTAGCATTAGCATTAAGTGGTTTACCATTTCAAGGACCAACAGCGACAGTAGTTATTGGACGAATTAATGAGCAATGAATTATTAATCCAACAAAAGAACAACTAAACAATTCACAATTGGAATTAGTAGTTGGTGGTACTTGTGATGCTGTTAATATGATTGAAGCACAAGCTTTAGAAGTGTCAGAAACAGATTTATTAGCAGCCGTAGCATTAGCTCATAAAGAAATCAAAAAGTTAATTGAAATTCAAACAAAGTTAATTAAAGACTTTAAAAAGTCAGACCTTGACCTGCCTTTATCAATTACACCAGATGTAATTAATAACTTTTTACAACAATATCAACCAGCAATTAAAGAACTAACAGCAATTAAAGAAAAAAATAGTCGTAATCAACAATTTAAAATAATAATTGAACAAGCTAAAACTAATTTTTTTGAGCAAAATCTTACTGAAAGTTTAGACTTTCCTGAAGAAAAGGTTATTAATTTTATTACTAATGGTTTAGAAAAATTATTAAAAATTGAAATGCGAACAATGATTTTAACAACAAACCAAAGAATTGATGGAAGAAATTTGACAGAAATTCGTCCTTTGTCAAATAAAATTGATTTATTGCCAATTGTTCATGGTAGTGCAATGTTTAATCGTGGTGAAACGCAAGTTTTATCAATTGTAACTTTAGGTGCTTTAGGTGAACAACAAATCATTGATGATTTAGGAAAAGATGATTATAAACGTTTTATGCATCATTATAATTTTCCACCATTTTCTGTTGGTGAAACTGGCAGAATTGGAAAACCATCAAGAAGAGAAATTGGACATGGTGCTTTAGGAGAAAAAGCATTATTGCAAATTATTCCTAGTGAACAAGATTTTCCTTATACAATTAGAATTGTTTCAGAAGTTTTAGCTTCAAATGGCTCAACATCACAAGCAGCAATTTGTGCTTCTAGTTTAGCTTTAATGGCAGCAGGAGTACCAATTAAATCAGCAATTGCTGGAATTGCTATGGGATTAATTAAAGAACAAGATCAATATGCAATTTTAACTGATATTCAAGGTTTAGAAGATCATTTAGGAGATATGGACTTTAAAGTTGCTGGAACTGATAAAGGAATTTGCGCTTTACAAATGGATATTAAAATTTCTGGACTTGATTTTAATATCTTAACTAAAGCTTTAAATCAAGCAAAAACAGCTAGAATGCAAGTTTTAGCAAGTATGAATCAAACAATTGCCAAACCAAAAGCTAATTTGGCTCCAAATGCGCCAAAAATTTTACAAAAGCAAGTACCAGTTGATAAAATTCGCGATATTATTGGTTCAGGTGGTAAAGTTATTAATAAAATAATTAGTGAATCAAATAATGTTAAAATTGATATTGAAGATGATGGAAAGATTGTGATTTATCATTATGACCAAGTAGCAATTAATAAAGCATGATTTTTAATTGAAGATATTATTGATTTAAAACCAGTGGTAGTTGGTGATCAATTTCAAGGTAAAGTTGTTAAAGTTTTAAACTTTGGTGCTTTTATTAATTTAAAAAATGGCACTGATGGTTTACTTCATGTTTCACAATTTGCTAATCACTTTAATAAAAAAAATATTACTTTAGCTGATTTTGTTAAAGTAAATGATGTTTTTAATGTTAAAGTTGCAAAAATTAATGAAAAAGATAAGATTGAATTAGAAATTATTAAATAGTTAAAAACTAGTAAAATTGAAAGGATATTAAAATTCAGATGAATAAAATAATAAATGGAGAAAATAATGGCAAAAATTAAATTTGTAGCATTAGGTGGTTTAGATGAACGGGGAAAAAATTTATATTTAATTGAAATTAATAATAATATTTTTATTTTTGATGTTGGCTTAAAATTTCCAGAACGAGAAATGTTAGGAGTTGATGTAATTATTCCTGATTTTTCTTACTTAAGAGAAAATCGTCAACGAATTAAAGCAATTTTTATTAGTAAACCTTCTGATGATAACTTTGGCGCTTTGCCTTATTTATTAAGAGATTTAACAAAAGATGGAAAAACTAAAATTGCAATTTATAGTAGTGATTTAACAAAATTTATGATTGAACAAAAATTAAAATATTTTCGTCTTATTAATAGTAATAATGTTCAATTTAAAGTTATTAATGTTAATGAACGAGTTTTTTTCAATGATATTAATGTTTTTGTTGATGCTTTTAATACCACAAGTTCAATTCCTGGTAGTTTAGGTTATGCAATTCACAGTCGTAACCATCCGTTAAAAGCAAATCAGGAAAATTATGCTGATGAAACAATTTTTTATTTAAGTGACTATATTCTTGTTGGAAATGAAAATAATGATTTCACAACAAAAATGGATCAAATTGCTAAAATTAGAGCAACTAATAAAGCAAATCAAGTTTTATTGTTGATTTCTGAAGCTCAAATGGCTTTAAGAAAAAATTTTACAGCACCAAATCATAAAATTCAAAACTTACTTGAACCAATAATTAAAGAAGCACCGGGTAGAATTATTTTAGCTTGTTATGATCAAGATTTATTTCGAATTAATGAAATTTTTCAAGCAATGTATGAAACAAGTTCAACAAGAAAAGTTGCTGTTCATGGGCGAACTTTAAGCGAAGTTTTACAAGCAATGGCATTGAATAATGATAAAACACAAACAAAAATAAATCTTAAAGGATTTAATGTTACTTTTAATCTTAACGATCCTGATAAAAATAAAATTAGAATTATTCCTTTACAAGCAGCAACAAAAAGCAAGGATAATGTCATTATTGTCACAGGTAGTGGTGAACGATTATTTGCCAAAATGAATAAAATTGCTACAAATAGTGATGATGAATTAAATTTATTGCCTGATGATACTGTTATTTTGGCAACACCACCAATTCCGGGAAATGAATTAGCACATGCTGGAGTTTTAGATGAATTGGCACGAACTGATGTTAAAGTAATTAGTATTTCTGAGAAACAAGCTTGAAGTTTGCAAGCATCTTATGAAGACATTAAGTTATTAACTAATATGTTAGAACCAAAATATTTCTTACCAGTTAAAGGTTTATATAAAGATTTAAATAGTGCTAGAAATGCTGCAATTGAAGCTGGAGTAATTCATAATAATGCTCTAATTCAAGATAATGGTGAGATTGTGACATTTAATAATGGCGTTTTATCTGATGTTAGTCATCATAATTCTAATCGTAATAAAGATAATCCAAATGTTGTTAATACTGGTGATATTTATGTTGATGGTATTGGTGTTGGTGATATTGGAGCAATTGTTATTGAAGAAAGACGAAGATTAATGAGTGATGGTGTTTTAATTACTGGTTTAACAATTGACCGAAAAACAAAACAAATTACTTCATTGATTGATGCACAAATGCGTGGTGTTGTTTATTTGGTAAATAATGAAGCAATGTTAAAAAATATTCAAAATATTATTATCAATATAGTCGAAAAAGCACAAAAGAGTAATAATTTTAGTACAATAGAAATAAAGAATCGAATCAAGATTGAGTTGCAAGACTTTATGAAAAAAGAGACTGGCAAGATTCCAATGATTTTACCAGTTATTAATGAGATTTAATCTTTAGGGTGAGTTATGAAAAAGTTGAAAAAGTTAGAACCAATTAAAATTAAAAAACTTAAAATTCGTGGTGATGAAATTGCGGTATTATTTTTTAGTTTATTGTTTCTAATTTTTTTATTTGTTAGTTTTTTTCGTTTATTTGCTGTTGGTAAATTATTTGATGATTTTATTTTCCTATTTTTATTTGGTTGAAGTAAGTATTTAGTTTACTTAATCTTGTTTGGTTTGACAATTCCAATTTGTTTTAATTATTATTTTAAGATTAGATTTTCATTTGTTTTTGCAATGATTTTTAGTTTAATTGCGGTTTCTTGACTTGTTAATAATATTAATTTAATTGCGATATCAAATCATAAAATTTGACTTAGTTTTCATTCTTATAATTTTACTAGTTTTAATAATTACTTTAATAATTGATGACAAAGTACTATTATTAAAAATTATCATGGGTTTTTTGGTCGACCGATTGCTTTTAATGATTGAACTAGTGTTAATAGTTTTTTTCCTACTTTTGCAGCGGGAGGAATTATTAGTAATTGTTTACTTGTAATTACTAGTTATGGAACTTTTATTACTAATTTAATTTTAAATTTCTTGTTACTTGTAATTAGTTTTTCATGATTATTTTTTAATAAACCTTGATTTTTCTTTACAACAATTTTATTCTTTTTTGTTAAGCCATTAGTTAATTATTTCCAAAAACAAAAAGTTGAAAAAATTAGCCAAAAATCATTACCACAAGAGCAAGTAGCACAAAAGTCTAGTTCTAAAGTAACAAAAACTCAAGTACAAAAGACAACTGAAATTAAAGTTAAAGAAATTAAAGATGAGCCACCAATTAAAAGTTCCACTCTATCATCGAAAAAATCAGAAAATCAACAACTATTAATCCAAAATGTTTTAAAGGAAAGTGGTAATTTAACGCCATTTGGTCAAGTTCAAAAAGATGTCACACAAAAGGTTGAAATAACACCAGATGAAGTGGAATAAGAAATTTAATAAGAGTTAAAAACCTGATTGAAACTAAAAAATAATTAAAGCCTTCTAGATTATTCTTAGAAGGCTTTTAAATAGTTTCTTTGTTTTGATTAAGTGTAATTATTTCTTTGTAAAAACGATAATTGCGATAATTTAGTGTCAAGATTGTTAAGAAAATAAAAAGTTTATTATTAGTTCCTTGATACTTTCAAATTGAAATCATTAGACTTAAATTAATAATAAAAACTATCGTTGCAATTAATAAAGATATTAACATTCAAAATATTTTTCCATTATGAATGGTATTATAAAGATTAGATAAGACAATAATAGCACCACAAAATAATCATAATAAAATATGAAATTTTCATTCTTTTAAAATAAGATAGGAACGATATTTTTTTTGATCAAGTTGATAAAAAGTTAAATAAAGGATTAAAAGTAAACCAGTAATAATGCGAAATGATTTTGGAATTTCTTGTTGCTTTTTTTGGTATTGAGCACATTTTCAATATAAAAGGGATAAAATTGAACTATAAAATAAGAACAAAATACTAAAAACTAAGCAAACGACACTGAGAGGATCAATTGCATTGGTAGTCATTTGAGTTATTACAATTAAAAGAAATACAATTCCAGCACCAATTCAAACTCGACTAGCAATTCTAACTTCTTTATATTGTTTATTAAAAGGTTTTTGAAATTTTTCTGTCACTTTTAATCGCTCCCTCATTTTACACTAGGAATAATTCGCATTATACCTAATTAGCATTCTTTTGCAGTATTACTATAAAATAATAATATAGCAGAACTTATTATTAAAAATCCCTGCAATAGTAAGAACAATAGCAGTACCAATTATTGTTGAAATACAATTGTTTTTTTGCTTTTTATTCGGTTATTTTGAGAAAATTATATAATATAATTATTAAAAGAATCAAAATTAATTGCTTGGTGAATAATGGAAAAAAAACAAATGTTGCTTGAACAAGTTAAGAATTTACCAAATGTTTCTGGTTGTTATTTGTATAAAGATAAAAATCAGCAATTAATTTATGTTGGAAAAGCAAAATCATTAAAAAAAAGAGTTAATAGTTATTTTACTAAAGTAGGCAATTTTAAAACAATGCAATTAGTAAATGACATTGCTGATATTGATTTTATTGCAACAAACAATGAAAAAGAAGCTTTGATTTTAGAACAAACTTTAATTAAAAAATATCATCCAAAATATAATATTTTGTTAGCTGATGATAAAAGATATCCTTATATTCAAATTACAAATGAAAAAGATCCACAATATCGTTATGTTCGTCGAGCAAGTAAAGATCAAGGGATTTATTACGGACCATTTCCTGATGGCACAGGAGCAAGGGAAGTTTTAAAATTATTAGAAAGAATTTTTCCATTGCGAAGATGTGCTGGTAATTTAGGTAAACCTTGTTTGTATTATCATTTAGGACAATGTTCGGGTGCTTGTTTTAAAGAAGTTCCTTGAAGTTATTATCAAAATCAAATTAATAAAATCAATCAATTTTTCAAAGGTAATGTTACTGATATTAAAAAACAATTACAAAATAGTATGAATATTAGTTCAGAAAACTTACAATATGAAGCAGCTAATCGGATTAAGATTTTATTAGAAAAGATTGATTTATTTTTATCACAACAAGTAGTTGAGTTCCAAGATTTTGGTGATCGTGATTTTATTAATTATTTAAAAGAAGATGATTTAATTAGTATTGTTACTTTATTTTATCGTAATGGTAAATTGCAAGCAAAAGATGAAAATGTTAGTGTTAATAATTTTTTGGATATTCAAGATTTTGTCCGAAATTATTGTACTCAACTTTATAATAAAAATACTTTACCAAAAGAAATTTACTTGCCTAAAGAAATAGAAATTGCTGATTTAAAATTATTATTTCCAACGGTTAAATTTTTACATCCAGTTAAAGGAAAAAAAGAAAATATTTTAAATATTGCTAAGACTAATGCTGTTTATGCTTGAAAAAATTATTTGGATAAAGCAAAGACTGCCGAAGTAAATATGATGAAAGTCTTAAGTCAATGATTAAAATTACCAGAAATTAATCATTTAGAAGTATTTGATGTTTCTAATTTATATAAAAATGCTAGTGTTGGCGCGATGATTGTTTATAAAGATGGTAAGCCAAGTTTTAATGATTATCGCCGATTCTTATTAAATCCAAAGTTAAATGATGATTTTCATCGTTTTGAGGAAATGATTTATCGCCGTTATTATAATTTATTAGTTAATAAGTTACCATTACCAGATTTGATTATTGTTGATGGTGGTAAACCACAAATTCAAGCAACTTTAAATCCTTTAAAATTATTGAATTTAGAAATTCCAATAATTGGCTTGGCAAAAAATAAAAAACATCAAACAGATCGTGTAATTAATAGTAACTTTCAAGTTGTTCATATTCCTAAAAATGATATTTGCTTTTTGTTTTTAGCAAACTTACAAGATCAAGTTCACAATTATGCGATTAAATATCATAAATTAAAACGAAGTCAATCAATGATTAATAGTTTTTTAGCAGCAATTCCAGGAATTGGTCCGAAATTACAAAAAGATATTTTAGTTAAGTTTCCTACTTTTAATGATTTACAAAATGCTAGTTTTGATGAATTGAAACAAGTTGTGAAATCAAAGACTGTTTTAAATAAGTTATGATCAGAACTTCATAGTTTTGAAAAATAAAAATCACTTTATTAGATAATAAAGTGATTTCTTTAATTTATTTTTTTAAATTTAATGCTTTAATGAATTCTTCATAAGTGTATTTTTCTAACTTTTGAGTTTTTAAATACTTTAAGTAAGTCTTTCTTGTTGCAACTATTTTTAATAAAGTTCTTTTGGCAGGTACATCTTTTTTTTGAACTTTTAGGTGTTCTGTTAATTCCAAAATTCTTTTTGTTAAATTAATAATTTGCACAGGTGTTGATCCTGTATCTTTATCATTTAAACGAAACTTTTTAATTAAACTTTCGTAATGTTTTTGATCCATAGTTTGTTCTCTCCTTGATGATAAAATTCGGCTTATTAAAGCGATTATTTGAGAGATAAATAATAACAATAATAAGTCACTAACAATATAATAATACTTGAAAATGAGAGAAAAAGCAAGAATTTATGAGTAAAGATAAAGTTAAAAGTTAAATTATATCTGGTTTAAAATGTGAGTTAATTAATTCTAACATGATAATTTTTATAGTTTTAAGTTCTTCATCGGAAGCAATTTTTACTTCATGAGCTTCTTCATTACCTAATTTTCTAATTTGATCTAATTTAGAATTTCATTTTTTGCCTAAAGTACCATCATTTTTAATAAATTCAACATAATAAACAAAGTTTTTATTTTTTTCTGTACAACCTAATTCAAAAGCAAAATGCATTAACATTTTTCTAGCAAGTAAAGTAGCAGCAGAGTTAAAATTTAGACTTAAAGTAAAAAAGTATTCTTTTAATAAATTATATAAAATTTCCTTATTATTTATTTTTAATAATTCTAAAATTTCAAGCTCATTAGAATTTAACTTAGAAATATTAAAATATGGGTTTCCATCTAGATTATTAACTGACATTTTATTACATCTAGCATTACTACAGATAAAAGCAACTTTGTCAATAATTTTTAAATAAGATTCTTGTTGAAGAGAAGTAGCATAAGAACTTGGGGAGCAGCCATTATGATTATTTCCTGTTATATCGCAATAACCGGAAAATAAATATTCGTTTATTATAAGTTGATTTGTGTCACAATTAGAACAAGTATAGTTACGATTTTTAATTACATTGTGTATACCTGAATTAAAATATTTAGTTTTAGATATGCAAGGGAACATAAATAAGTTCCTTTCTATTTATTAAACTAGTTTTATATTTTTTTATTATTAATAATAATTATTTTACTAATTCTTTTCAAAAAATTTAAAATAATTATTAATTTCTCTTTCAATTAATTTTTTATTATTAATCAAATCAATTGACATAATTATTTATTTTTATCATTATTTTGTGCATATTATATTATTTATTGTTAACTGATATGGCAAGCAAGTAATATATAATGTTTTGTTTGATTATCAAACTGGGTTTAAATTTAAAGAACTTACTTTGAATATGAATTGTAATTGTAAGTTCTTTTTATTATTATATAATAATTTTTTTACGTGGTAATTAAAATGGATTTAAATTCAAAAATTTTAATAAGATTTTTATATTTTTAAAAAATATTTTTCTTATTTTGAAAAAAACCTTATAATTATTATGAAAATAGGGTATAGAATGGATGAGATTTATGGAATACTGGTTGTATTTAGATGACAGTGGTAAATTTCTTAATAAAAGTGATAAACATGTGCTTTATGGCGGAGTTCTTTTTAATAATAAAAAGAAAAGAAATAATTTTATTAAGAATTTTAAAAATGCAAAAGATAAAATAACGAAGAAAGATGAAATTAAAGGAAATGATTTAGCTAAAAAATATGTTAATTATAAAAAAAGTCCATATAAAAAGGCAAATATAGAAAACTTAATCAATCAATATAATTTGGTTGATGCATTATGTTGTGTATGAACTTGTAAAGATGAGTTGAATGATTTAGATTTTGATGAAGAATATGCAAAATTAAAAATAAATGAAATGATAGCATTATTATTAGCAACCTTAATAAAAACACATAAAATATTATCTGAATCAACAATAAATATTTATATAGATAATAGTCATACAGAAAAGATTCTGGAAATAGATGACAAAATATTGTTAAATTATTTAAATAAGGATTATTCAATGAATGAAATAATTAAATTTTTACGATCTAAGAAAATATATGTTCGTAAAGTTTCACATTTAGATTCAAAAAAATCAGATTGTATACAAGCTGCTGATATAATTGTAAATTTTTCAAATAAATATTTAAATCAACACTCGCATTCTCAGAAATTATTAAATTTATTTGAAAATTTTGACTTTAAGATAAACGCTTGCAAATCTCCAAATGTTGTATATAATAATAATATATTAAATATTAAATGCTGTTGGTCAGAGTCTAGATGGTAAATACTTCTAGAAATTAAGTTGCTGGTGTGTTCTTCGAGAGCAGGTAAGCTGCCCAACTGAAAGAGACAGGTGTGAAATGCATTTCGCTAATTGTCTCTTTTTATTTTTCTTCAATTGTTGCTTCAAGCACTGAAATAGTTTCTTCTTTATTACCTTTTTTATGATTGCAATGAACATGAGTTGCTTGTAAATTATTAAGTTCGGTTTTTCCACCTTTTGAAAGTGGCAAGATATGATCGCGATTTCAGGCATAAGCACTATGTGGTTGATTGCTTTCATGGGCGGTATAAACAATTGTTTTATTACAAATACCACATAATTTATGGTTTGATTCGCAATCAGCTAAACCACATTTACAATCTTGTGCTTTATCTCAAACTTGTTTTGTTAAATCATCTAAATGCATATTTATTAGTCCCCTATTTTTTAAATCAATTTACTTTTATTATATAAATAATATGAGACTTATGTAAGAATTTTACTTTTGCAGATGTTAATTTAATTTTGCAATAAAAAAATCAATCATTTTACTGATTGATTTTATAGCTCAATATTTATTTTCTTTAAATCTTTTCTAAAGATTAGATAGTAGAATCCCATTAAGAAGATTGCTCCACCAATGAAGTTACCAAATAATGTTGGTAGTTGAACACTATAACCAAATTTTCCTCAATCACCAAATGTTGTATGGTACCCTTTGAAGAGATTAAAGATTGGTAGTAATGTTCAAGGATAGCTATTAGCAACAACATGAGAAAATCCTGATAAAGCAAATGGGAAAATTAACATTGCCATTAATGCAAATTTAGCAATTGAACTTTTTGTTGCACAAGTAATATAAAGACTTCCAGCAACTAGAATATTACAAATAATCGCACTAAAGAAATTATTATATCAACTTGTCTCTAATTTATGCTCTGCTATTGAATAAGCATTACTTAAAAATGCTGGATCTTTTAAAAATCCTGCACCTCAAGTTAACAAACCAAATAAAGCGCCACCAATGAAATTACCCATTAAAACCACAAATAAATTAGCAAACATTCTGCGTCATTTAACATGTTTTTTAATTACAGGAATAAACATTAATGAATTGGATGTGAACATTTCTCCACCCATAAAAATAATCATTGTAATAGCAACTAAGAATACTAAACCAAAAATAACATTATACATTGCTTGCCCTTGCATATTTCTTGTTGCTCAAATTGAGGCAATATAAGCAATGCCAATAAATGCTCCTGCTACTATTCCTAATAAAAAGGTTTTAATTAATGGATTGTGTGCTTTGTGTACTGATGCTTTATAAACTTCAATAAAAGTATCTAATGGACTGCGAGTTTCTTCTGAAACTTTTTTATGCTCATTATTTGAATTAGGGTTTATGTCACTCATAATTTTTCTTTCCTTGTTAAATAATTATTTGAATAATATTAATAAATTATTAATAACTATAAAGAATAATAACATAAAAATTAATAATTGATTTCAGGTTTTTCAAAAAAAATTTTAATATTTAGTTGTTTTATTTTAAAAATTAGTTTTTATTAAATACCTTTTGTGTTATATATAATACAAACTTAAAAATGGGTCTTTTAAATGTTAATAAAAATAAGCAAATCTTTTGTATTTTTTTACTATTAAAGTATAATTAGGGTAGTAGTGGGAAAGTATGGGTGGAACATCAATGCTACTAGGTCAAGTTACAACATCAATTGATAATAAGAAACGGATGATTATTCCGGCCAAATTTCGCGGATATTTTCAAGATACTCAAAACCTTATTGTTTCTCGTGGTTTTGAAGATTGTTTAGTAGTTCGTAGTATTGAAGAATTTACTAGATGACAAGAAAAAATTTTGCACCAGTCGGAAGGATTAAAAGAAAGTAGAATTTTATCACGACAAATTTTTGCTAATTCTGAAGAAGTAACAATTGATAATAAAGGAAGAATTACAATTCCTTCAATGTTATTGGAAATTAGCAAAATTAGTAATAAAGTTGTTGTTATTGCTTTGGCAAATAAATTGGAAATTTGGTCAGAAACTGCTTGAAAAGATTTCAATGATGAAACGAAAGACCAGTTAGTACAAGCTGCTGCTACTTTAAAAGAGTTTTAAATTATGAAAAATTTAGTACATATTCCGGTTATGTTAGATGAAACAATTACTTTACTTAATGTTAAGCCAAGTGGTACTTATGTTGATTGTACTTTAGGTCGAGCAGGACATAGTAAAGCAATTTTGGAGCGATTATTAACTGGCAAATTATATGCTTTTGATTTAGATCAAACAGCAATTAATGATAGTCAACGAATCTTAAATAAATATGATCGTGATTATTTATTAATTAAAAATAACTTTGCTAATCTAACGGAAGAATTAAGAGCAAGAAATATTACTAAAGTTGATGGAATTATTTATGATTTGGGAATTTCATCACCACAAGTTGATGATGAAGACCGAGGATTTAGCTATAAAACTAATAGTAGATTAGATATGCGAATGGATCAAAATCAAAAGTTAACTGCTTGAGATATTGTTAATACTTATAGTTATCAAGATCTTAAGGATATTATTAAAACTTATGGTGAAGAACCTTTTGCTGCTACGATTGCTAAGAATATTGTTAATTTTCGGAATAAGGAAGCAATTGATACTACGGAACAACTAACAAATATTATTAAAAATTCTTTACCAGCAAAGCAAAAAAATAAAAGTCATCACCCAGCAAAAAAAACTTATCAAGCAATTAGAATTGCTGTTAATGATGAATTAGGTAGTCTTAAAACATCATTAGTACAAGCTTTAAAATTATTAAAACCAAAAGGAAGAATTGTTGTGATTAGCTTTCACTCATTGGAAGATCGAATTGTTAAAAATGTTTTTCTAACAGTGGTTAAAGATCCGCAATATGAAGTATATGCAAAATTACCAATTGCTAGTAATTGAACTAGTAATTACAAGATTATTACTAAAAAACCAATTATTCCTACAGAGCAGGAAATTAGGGAAAATCCTCGCAGTCGAAGTGCTAAATTAAGAGTAATTGAAAGAGTTAGTTAAAAGAAAGGAAATAAAAATGTTTGATCAAGAACTATATGTTGTTTGTCAAATTGACGACTTTAATTTAAAAATTATGGTTAATAAGTATGTTGATAATCATATTCAAGTACTTTATAAAGAAATACTTAATACTGAACAATATGCTGAAAATGGTCTTGTGCTTGATTCAGAATTAACTGGTAAAACTTTAAGAACAATATTAAATAAAATTAACAAACTTTTAAAAATTAACATTACCAGAGTTGCTTTAAATTTACCATCTAATAATTTAAAGATTTATCAATCACGAGCAATGTTGGATTTTAAAGAAGTTAATCATGTTATTACTAATAGTGACATTAATCAAGTAATTGAAATGGCAAAAAATATTAGTATTGATCGAGATGAAGTTATTTGTTTAACAAAACCATATGATTTTAAAGTTGATAATAAAAATTTCCCTAACTCTTTTCCCTTAAATGCTCAAGGACAAATTATTTATCTTGAAAGTTTAATTTATACATTGCCAACAGCAATTTATAATTCTCAATTAGAAGTTTTAAAACAAGCAAAATGTGAGTTATTGTCTGCAACATTAGATCAGTTTGCGTTAGTTTTTAATTTTCATAATAATTTTAATAATTTGGTTTTAATTGATTGAGGCTGAAATAATACTAAAATTAGTGTTTTTTCTAATTCAGCATTATATGCGATTCATAATATTAAAATTGGTTTTAATCAAATTATTCAAGGTTTGATGGTAAAAATGCATTGTAGTTATAGTAAAGCATTGAAATACTTAACAAAAATTATTAATGTTAATAGTGATTATTTAGGTGATTTAATTGTTGATAAGTACTTTGATCAAGAAAGTAGAAGAATGGTTGTTTTAAGTAAAGCAGATTTACAAAATACTGTTCGTAATCAACTTGATGAAATTGTTGAACATATTGAAGGGTTTTTAACTGAAATTATTAATAATGATCCAAATATTGAAATTGCTTTTACAGGACAAACAATCAATTTACCTGGATTTAGTAGTTATATTAAAAATTTTGAGAAATTAAGTAAGGTTTCTTTTATTGCTAATATAATTCCAGGAATTGATAATTATGAATGAGCACCATTAATTGGTGCGACAAATTATCAACATAACTTGAATATTTTCAATAATGTTACTGTTTCATCAATTAGTAATACTGGCAAGGAAATAATAAATAAAACCCTTGCTCATGAAAAGAATGAAATTGATGCAAATCAACATCATTCACATTTAAATTTAAATTATCAGTATAATGATAATAGGTAATATTAATTAATCAGAACAAAAAAAGACTTTAAAAGGAGACAAAAATGGAAATTGATACTACTGCACAATTTGAACAAGTTGCAATAATTAAAGTTATTGGTGTTGGAGGAGCCGGGAATAATGCTGTTAATCGTATGATTGAAGCAGGTGTTCAAGGTGTTGATTTTTATGTTGCAAATACTGATGCTCAAGTTTTAGCAGCATCAAAAGCAAAAAATCGCATTATTTTAGGTAAGGAATTATCGAAAGGTTTAGGTGCTGGAGCAAATCCAGAAATCGGACAACAAGCTGCAATTGAAAGTGAATCAGAAATTAAAAAAGCACTTGAAGGTGCTGATATGGTTTTTGTTGCTGCTGGTATGGGTGGTGGTACAGGAACTGGGGCTGCTCACATTATTGCACGAATTGCCAAAGAATCTGGTGCTTTAACAATTGCGATTATTACTAAACCTTTTAAATTTGAAGGTCGCCAAAGAAACTCTTATGCAGCAATGGGAATTGAAAAATTACGAAAACAAGTTGATGCCATTATTATTATTTCTAATGATAAATTACTCCATGTTATTGGTAATATTCCTTTAAAAGATTCTTTTAGAGAAGCAGATAATATTTTACGTCAAGGAGTACAAACAATTACTGATTTGATTGCTGTTCCAGCTTTAATTAATTTAGATTTTGCTGATGTTAGAACAATTTTACAAAATAAAGGCAGTGCTTTATTTGGAATTGGAATGGGCAAGGGAGAAAATAAAGCTAAGGAATCTGCTTTAAAAGCAATTTCTTCACCATTATTAGATGATGTAACAATTAAAGGAGCAAAAAATTTAATTTTAAATGTTACTGGTGGTACAACTATGACATTGATTGATGCTAATATTGCTGTTGATGTTGTTAGAGAAGCAGCAGGAAATGACGTTAATATTATTTTTGGTGTGGCAATTAATGAACATTTAAATGATTCAATGATTGTGACAGTAATTGCTACTGGTTTTGAAGACCATAAAAGACCAGCAGCAAGTAATTTTAATAATAAAGTTAATATTTTAGACTTTATTAATAATACACAACATTTAAATAATGCTGCTCCTGCTTCAGTTAAAAATGTTCAAGAAAAAAATTACCAAAAAGATATAACAGAATCATTATTGGAAAATGATGATTTACCAGCTTTTTTGAGAAAAAGAAGAGAGGTAGACTAAATGGGTTGATGAAAGAGTAAAAATCAAACAACTGATGATACTGCTTCTTTACCAGCAACTAATCTTTATGATAATAAAGATGCAGCAATGGAGTTAATTAAAGAATTTACTCCAAAAACTTATGAAGAAGTTGAATTAATTGCTAATGCTTTGGTAGCAAGAAAATCAGTTAAATTAAATTTACAAAATACAATCATTGGCGATCGTAGAAGAATTATTGATTTTCTTTGTGGTATTGCTTATGTTTTAGATTTAGATATTAAAAAAAATGGTGTTGATATTTATGAGTTTAAACTTAATAAATAGTTGTAAAGTTGTTTTTTAGAAACAACTTTTTTATTTGCTTAAATAAAATATTAAAATTATTGACCGAAACTGACTGTAAAGATATAATGTTAATTAGCATTATAAATGCTTAGGGAGGGAATTATGAAAAAATCGAGTTTTAAAGTGATGTTGGCAACAATTAGCTTGTTAGGAGTTGTGCCAGTATCAGTTAGTACTTTTACTAATCATTCAGTAGCACCAGCATCAGATAAAAATACTTTAACTAATCATCATTCAGTTATTGTTGCTGCTAAGACATTATTGAATAATGTAATTAAAGTAAGAGAAATTGAAGGTAAGGATGCTAGTGATGAAACTTCTTTATTAGCACAACTTCTTATTTTAAATCCTGATTTAAGAATTGCTGATGTTGAAGTGACAAGTTTTTATAAACCAACTGAAATTTCACCAGGAGCAGCAATGGTTGCTGCCAAAATTGGAAGTGATTATAGTGGAGTAGTAGGAATTACTATTACACCTGTACCAAAAATTGAATTAAGAAGTGTTATTACTGTTGCTCAAGTTAAAGGACAAGTTGCTCCTACTGAAGAAGCATTACTTAGACAAATTGGATATTTGAATCCACGATTAACAGCTGAAGATGTTGAAGTGACAAACTTCACTAAAGCGACAGAAGTTAAAGAAGGAACAGCTGTTATTTCTGCTTTGGAAGGGACAAAATATACTGGTGAAGTTACTATCACTATTACAGTTTTACCAAAAATTAATTTAAATGATGTTATTGGTATTAGAGAAGTTGAAGGCGCAACTGCTAATGATGAAGATACTGTATTAAAAGAAGTTGCTAGATTAAATCTTGATTTAGATATTGATGATGTTGAAGTTGGTGACTTTAAAGCAGCATCACAATATGCATCAGGAGAATTTACAGTTATTGCTAAAGAAAATACTAAATATACTGGTGAAGTAACAATTGTTATTAATGCTTTACCAAAAACAGCGTTAAGTACTGTAATTACTGAAAGAACAATTGAAGGTTCAGTTGCTAATGATGAAAAAACTATTTTAGCTGAAATTGCTAGATTAAATCCTAGTTTAAATATTACAAATGTTGAAATTAGATACTTCAATAAAGCAACTAATATTACACCTGGTTCAGTGGTTATTTCTGCGACAACAAATAGTAAATATATTGGTCAAGTAGGAATTACTATTAATCCATTAATGAATTTTTTTTTTAACAAAGCAGTAGAAAATGATCAAGAAGCTGTTGATATAATTAATTCAACTAGATTTAGTAAATCAGTTAATTTAAATACGACAGTGAATCAATTAATTCCTACAATTGATACTAAATTTATTAAAGATCGTTTAGTAGCAACATCTAGTAATCTTATTAATGATAATTTATTTGTTGTAAATAAAATTTTTACTAACGAAGGTAATGAGTTAGCAGATTCTGATTTGATTGCTGCTAAAACATTATCATTAGTAGTTAATTATGATTATGGTTCAATTACAAATCAAGAAATGCAATTAATCCTTACAGTAAAACAAATTTCTATGACTACAGAACGTAGTAATCTATTAAGACAAATAAAAATTAAATTAGATAAAAATGAAGATGATAGTGAATGAAGTGATGCATGATTTAGTTATTTTAAGCAATTACAAATAGACATACGTTCATTCTCTTTTCAGTTTCCTGAAGAGGAATTAAATCAAAATGAAATATTACAAAATATTATTTATGACGAAGTTAAACTGGTAATGGAAGTAGATTTTAAATTTTGAAATATTGAAAAAGGTTATGATCCAAATTCAGTAGTTATTACTTATGATGATTTTAAAATTAATGAAGAAGATAAAGAATTTTCTGCAAAAGGTAGAATTGCTATGCAAATAGAAGCTTATGGTACTTATGTTAAGCATTCTATTCGTTTTGATTATCAAAGTGAACTAAATTTTATTCCGGTTTAATTAACAATTTAAAATTATAAAAAAATATGGTCAAATAAAATTGACCATATTTTTATTTTGTTATCCTCAATTAATTTCACTTGGTTTTTTCGGATTAGGATTATGTTTGACACTAGTAATTGCTCCATTACGAACATTAATAACTGTATCAGCAACATATTGGAAATTTGGATTATGAGTAACCATAATTACTGAAGTTTTAAATTCTTTATTAACGTTTAATAAAATTTCTAAAACCTTACGACCCATTTCTTCGTCTAAAGCACCAGTTGGTTCATCACAAAATAAGATTTTTGGATTTTTTGCTAAAGCACGACCAATTGAAACTCTTTGTTGTTGACCACCAGATAATTGACTTGGAAATTTATTCATATGTTCGTCCATTTCAATTACTTTAAAGATTTCATCAATCCCTAATGCTTTATTTTTTTCTTTTGCTAAGTTTTCACCAACTTCAGCATTTTCTTTTGCTGTTAAATTAGTTAATAAATTATATTGTTGAAAAATAAAGCCAACATTATCTCGTCGGAATTTTGTTAAGTGGTTATCTTTTAATAAAGACAAATTATAACCTGAAACAAAAACATCACCTTGATTAGCTTTATCCAAACCAGAAATAATATTTAACAATGTTGTTTTACCAGAACCACTAGGGCCTAAAATTACAACAAATGTTTCTTTTTTAATTGCTAAATTAACACCTTTTAAAACTTCATATTCTAAGTCTCCAGTTAAGTAAGATTTTTTAACATCAAATAATTCAATAATGTTTTCTTCCGTATTGGGAATATTGTTATTAATTGAAACAATTTTTCCTGTTAAAATTGCTTGTGAGTGTGTTTTAGTAATTTTATTTAAGTTTTTTGCACTATTTTTAAATTCTTTTCGTACTTTTTTTTCATTTTCTTTGATTAAACTTTGATCAGTATTTTTTTTGTTTTTTTCAATTTTTGCCATATTTTTCCTCCTAATTAGTTTCATTTAAGATTGCTAATGGTTGAATTTTTTTTGTTGTTTGTCATTCAATTACAAATGTAATTGCATAAATTCCGACAACAATTAAACCAATAACAACTGGTAATCACCAAGCAAAGAATAATGGTAATACTCAACTTGTATTATATGCTAATAATTTAATAATTGAACTAATAATTGCTCAACCAACAGGGACACCGATAATTCAAGTTACAACAATGGTTGGTAAATACATCCCAATAACAATATTAGTAATCTTAGCATTACTATACCCTAATGTTTTCATTGTTGCAATAATTTTGCGATTTTCATAAATAACTAAGTTACTTGTTAATAAAATAATAAAGAATGAAATGACTAATGAAAAAATTATAAAGAATAATAAAATTGTATCAACTAATTGGGTAATTTGTTCTAGTAATTGTTTGTGAATATACAATGGTAGGATATTAACAGCGGTTCCATCACCATAAACAGAATAGGCTTTATTTGGATTATTTGCATCAATGCCACCATTCATTCCAAGCGCACTATAATCACCATATGCTTGCGAAATTGAGAATGTTTGAGTTGTATCAACTAATTCATTAGAATTTGAAAATTTAAAATTAAAAATTGGAAATTCATTATTAAAGATAGTTTTTAATGGATCATTATCGCTGATGTTTTCGTTAAAGTCATTATAGCTTGCCATATTTTGTAAGCTACCAAAGTCAACACTTGTACCATTGAAACTAACAGTATCTTTATATTGTCATTCTCGTTTAAAGATTTGGTATAATGCTTTTTTTGATTCATCATAATGTAATAATTCGTCAGCATTATCTTTTGAAATATACGCTGTTGGTTGGCCGTAGCCATTATAGATTCCTGCAACTTTAAATTTACGCATTTCTGTATCATGATTAATGACAACATTACCTTGATCAACTTCTTTTACCATTGGTGTTGCATCAACACCTAAATTTGGATAAGCACCAGAACTAGTACTAGGAATTTGGTCATATGTTGTATTTTGTGTAACAAGTGAAGCATTGTTTTCTCCGGCAAGAGGTTGATCGTTATCGTCAAGATTATTAATATTATCAAAATTAATTTTATCAACATCAATGTTAGTATATTGATTTGGATAATTTGGATCTTGATTTGTCATTAAAATATTACCATTTGGTGCCATTAAAAATGTTTGATTTTCTTTCAGTTTTAATTGTTTAGCAACGGTTTGATTAATAACAATGTTTTTTGTTCCATCGTCATTATTTTTTTCTAAAAGATTATTTAAACTCTTACCTTTGCTATTAGTTAATTGCATTAATGATTTTTTTTGTAATTCACTTTCATTTTGTAAACCATAAATTTTAATTGGATATTGTTTATTATTAAATAATTTATTAGGTGTACCAACAAAGTAAGTTCCTAATTCATCAGTTTCTTTAGCAAAGGGAACAACATTGAAACTAACATTAAATTTACTATTTTCATTTTCAAACGCTGTTGCTAAGTTTTGTTTTATAAAGTATGGTGTTTTAGTATATGTTCCTTGTGCTACAGCTTGTCCAACTCGGTTATAAAATAAACTATAAAATCAAATTAAAATTTTTCTAATTCATTGATTTTGCATTTCATCATTACTTGGATTAGGATGAGCAAATAAATCTTGTTCATTTGTAATATGTCATGGATATTGTCCATCACTTGTATCAAAGGCAAAATTGTTTAATTCTGCTTGAAAGTTTGCTGGATCAGTATTTCAACCACCAACACCATAGCCAGCAGTCTTAGCAAAAGTTATAAGTTTATCTTTATTAAGTAATTTTTCATTATCATTATCACGAACTGCCGGATTTAAGTCCATAGCAATTGTTGAACGATAATTAATATAAAAAGTTCTTGCATTTTGATAATTTTCTAAATTGTAAATATTACCAGAAGTTTCAGCAAGCGTATGAATTGGTACTGCTTCAGGTCAAGCAAGATTTAGAATGAAACCAATCAGGAATGGACTGCTAGTACTTGTATCTAAACTAGTAAGAAAATCTTTTGTAACCATTTTACCGTAAAAATAAGATAAACCATTCATAGATAGCATAGTTAAAGCACTAGCATCATTTGGATTGGCATAAATTGGTGCGTAAGCCTCAGAATTAATACTATTGTTAAATAATTCTTGGGCAAATTTTGAATCACTTCTATCGGGATAACTATAAGTATTACCATCAATTGTTGTTGCTTTATATTTTCAAGAATCAGTATTAGGATTGTAAGTTTTATAAAAACTAAATGGTGAGTTATAAGTTGGATTAACATATTCTGTTAAAGTTTTATAATTCATGCCAGTATAAGTAACTTTTTGGTTGTCACTCATAATTTTTGGTCCAATGATTGCAGTTGTCATTAAGATTGTTCCTAAAAACATTGTTAAGAATACTGCTGACATTTTACCAATTGAAGAAGTAAATAAAGCTAATCTAAATCTTGTAAAGAATTTAGCATTGGCACTACTTTTTTTAATGACTTTAGTAAATTTTGAATCTCGTGAGACTGAAATATTTTTAATTAAAGCAATTGGATTTTGAATTACTGTTAAAGCACTAATAACTCAAGCAATAATTGATAAAAATCCAAAAGTTAAAAGTAAACAATAAAGATAACCTAAGCCATTAAAGACAAATGTACCAAAGTTTAGGTTGAAATAATTAGCAAAAGTATTGACAACTAAAATTTGTAAACCTGTTGCCGGTAGGAAAACAAGAATTGTCCCAATAAAAGCAGCAATCATTGGATAAGCTAAGGATGTAATTAAAATTTTTCAATTAGAATAACCAACTGATTTTAAAATTCCAATTTGTGGTTTTGAATTATCAATATTTTTATAAGTAACTAAAATAACGGTAATACCAGTAATAACTAAAACAATTAATAATAAAGCAATTAATAATGATTTAAAAGATTTAATTGTTTTTGGTAAGATTGCCGTACGACTATTAAAACGATAATTACTATCACCAAGACGATAGACTAAATTTGCTGTTGAATCAGTAGTATTAACATATCGGTCTTTAAAGAAGTTTGATATTTCAGAAATATTATTTTTCTTTTTCATTGTTGATTTACCAACATAATAAATTTCAGCATCACTGCTAGAACCAGCACTAATTAATTCTTTATTTTTATTATGAAATCATAATGAATTTCATTTTGTTGGATCTTTAATAATTGCTTGATCTGTTGGATTGTTTTCATCAAGTACCTTACCATTATTATCAACTTTTAATCTACTATCAAAACCAAACTTAGTTGGATCAACATATAAAATTCCTTCTTTAGATTTATTTGGTAAGGGAGTTGTTTTGTCAATAATTGGGGTAATAAAGTCAGCCGATGTTCCAAAACCAACAATTTTTAATCAATTATAATTAGCATATTCGGGATTATTAATATCAAAGTTTGCGTCTACTTTTAAAGTATTACCTTTATTATCTGATTGAACTCTAATAATATCGCCAATTTTTAAATTGTTTTTATTAGCAAATTCTTTATTAACAACTGTTTGTTTTTCAGTTGGAACAATTTCATTAGCATTTTCACCAATATTAAAACCTTTGCTTATTACTAATTTATCAATTCGAGCATCTTTATTATAAGTAACTAACTTTAAAACTTTTGGATCATTGTTATTATTAAGTTGCAAAGTTCTAGCTTCAATTCGTTCTCAAATAAAACTATTATTAGGATTTTGAGCAATTTGATTTAAATATAATTGTTGATCTTCAACAATTGCTGCATTATCATCAGGATGAGTTGGATGTTCTGGTTGTTCCAAATTATTTGTTAATTTTGCTGTATTATAAGGATCTAAAATAAAGTCATGAATATTAGATTGTTTTTCAGAAATTAAAGCATCATATTGGCTATCAACTCGTACTAAACTAGTTTGCATTAACGAAAAAATTGTTGATGAAAGCAATACTAAAACTGCTAAACCAATCAATTGGATTTTATTACGAAATGCTTGCTTAGCAGCATTTTTGAATAACAATAAGCTATGACGATTTTTCTTAACTGTGTCTGATTTTGTTAATGTTTCAATATTTGTATTTACTTCATCTTCTTTTGTCAAATCAGTTATTGTTGTTTCATTTTCTTGTTCATTAAGATTTTCTTTTGTCTCTTTCATTATTTTTTCCTTTCTTAAAATTTTCAATAAATTAAGCTAAGGACTTTATTCAATTAAACTAATTTTTCAGCCATTAATAATAATTTTTTGTAATTTAGTAATATTTTTATTAGTATGATTAATGCAAGCGATAATAAATAAAATCAATTGTGTTTTAATTGTTTTTTTATTTTCATTAAAAGGATTATTTACTTCATCTTGATTGTTACTTCGATTAGTAAAGTCTCATAAATTAGTAACTCCTGGGGGTGATGTTTCTCAGATTGTTAAAGATTTTTTTACTTTATTTAGTTCTTGATTTTTTTTATTAACTAAAATTTTATAGGTTTCACTTATTAAGTGTTTAATTACTAGTAAATTTTGTTTAAAAATTTTATAAACGAAAATAATAAAAATACTATAAATCATAGTAATACCAATAAAATTATTAATATTAGTAAATAATAAATTTTGTAATTTTCAGGAAATAATAATAAATTGACCAAAAATAATAATAATTAGAATCATAAAACTAAAATTTGAAATATTGTTTGTCATTTTATTTTTTTGATTTTTTTTAACTAAAAAAGTAAAACAAATTATAAATTGTAAAAATAAGATTAACGATAAGAATGGCACTAATTGACTTAAAAAGATGTTATTAATTTGTTTATTCAAAATAATAATTAAAACTTGAAAACTAATTAGTAAAATCTTTTCATAAACTAAATTTGTTTTATCTAAGTAATTTTTTTTTCAATGTTTTTTTTGATAATTAGTTATTAAAGTAAGATTAATTTTAACTACTAAAATTAAAAAAGAAAAAGGCAAAATTAATAGAAGCATTAATTCTGGTAAGTTATTAATTTGGTTATTAAGATTGCTTATCATAATTTATCTTGCTTAACTTTCTTATTTATCTAATATATATTATAATGGTTTTTTTCTGTAATATTAAATTTTGTTATAAAATTAACACTATTAGTTGAATTTATACTTTCCAATGTTTTAATATTTTTGCTTTTTTTATAATTACTATCTCAGTTTTAAAGGTTAATCCGTGATAAAATGAAATAAATTTATTAAATTCAATATTATAGGTGAGAATATTTATGGCATTTTTAAAAAGAATTGAAGCACATGGCTTTAAATCATTTGCTGATGATTTAAAAATTGAGTTCAATACTAATATTGTTGGCATTGTTGGACCGAATGGTTCTGGTAAGTCTAATATTAATGATGCAATTCGCTGAGTTCTTGGTGAACAATCTGTTAAATCATTAAGAGGTGAAAAAGCTGACGATATTATTTTTAATGGTGCACAAGGAAAGGCGCCATTAAATATGGCACAAGTAACATTAGTTTTTGATAATAGTAGTAAAATTTTTAACTCAGAGTTTAATGAAATTGCAATTACGAGAAAAGTTTATCGTAATAGTTCTGAAAATGAATATTATATTAATAAAAATCGTGTTCGTTTAAAAGATGTCCAAAATTTGGTAATTGATACTGGTTTAAGTAAAGGTTCATTAGCAATTATTAGTCAAGGTAATGTTTCAAAATTTGCTGATAGCAAACCAGAAGAACGACGAACTTTGTTTGAAGAAGCAGCAGGTGTAGCAAAATATAAAAAAAGAAAAGAAGAAAGTTTAAGAAAATTAGAACGAACTAATGAAAATTTAGTTAGAGTTGAAGATATTGTTAGTGAAATTTCAAGAAAAATTGAACCATTAGCTAAACAAGCAGAAAAAGCAAAAAATTATCTTGCGATTAGTAATACTTTAAAACAATATGAAATTACCCTTTTAGTAAAAGATGGTCAAATGTTTAAAAATCAGTTAAAAGTCTTAACTAATAATATTTTAAAAAATGAACAAATTGATCAATCATTAAAGTTAAAAATTAATAATCATCAAGAAAAAGTCAAATTTTTAAGAAATCGAAATTATGAATTAGAAAAAAATATTAATAGTGTTGAAATGAATTTAACTAATATTAATAATTTATTAAATATTTTGGAACAACAAAAAAAAGTTTTGCAAGATCAAGCAAAGCAAGCACAAGATAAAGCAAAAAATCTTTCCGAAATTAGTAAACTAAAAGCTAATATTCAAGATTTATTAAATATTATTAGTCATAAGAAAATAATTAAAGAACAAGAACAAGAAAATTTAAAACTATTAAATGATAAATTAGCTAATTTCATTTTACAAAGAGATGATGTTTCAATTTCCCGAAATGATTTATTTATAACTTTGGGTAAAGCACGAACTAGTTTAGATTTTTTTGTTTCGAATCAAGAGCGAGAAAGACAAAAAAACTTTGCTGTTGAAACAATTTTAGATAATCGTAATAGTTTATATGGTGTTATTGATACGATTGCTAATTTAATTGAAGTACCAGAATTATATCAACAAGCAATTGCTGTTATTTTTGGTAATAATTTAAAAAATATTGTTACTAAAACTGATAAAGATGCGACTAAAGCAGTTAATTTTTTAAAAGAAAATCGAGCAGGAATTGCGACATTCTTACCATTAAATACAATTCAAACCCGAACAATTAGTCAAGAAGATGTTATTATTGTTAATAGTCAATTAGGATTTATTGCTTTTGCTAATAATTTAGTTAAAACAAAAAGTAGTGAATATCAAAAAGCAATTGATTTTTTATTAGCAAGAACAATTGTTTGTGAAACTTTAGATAATGCTCGAGATATTTCTAAATTAATGGCTGCAAGATATCAATGTGTCACTTTAGATGGCCAATTGATTAAAGCAGGTGGAGCAATTGTTGGTGGCTTTCAAAGACAAAATAGCAATCTTAATTTATTAAGAAAAGATAATAATTTAGAAACAATCAGAACGGAAATTAAAGATTTAGAAGTAGAATTAGTCAATCTTAATGTTCAAAGTTCTAGTTTTGAGACAGAAATTAATTCTTTACAAGCACAAAAGGCAAAGACAGATTTAACGATTAGTAAATTAAATTCTGAAATTCTTGATTTAGAAAATCGTTCACAAGTATTGTCAACTGAATATCAAAGTTTAACTGGCAAAAAAATTGTTTTAGATGATAATCAAGAATTAAATGATATTTTTGCTCAATACCAAAAAAATAAATATCAACAAGAAAATTTTACTTTGCAATTACAAACCTTAAGACAAGAAAAACATCAAGGCTTAACCGAAATGCAAGGATTAGAAAATGAAGTTTATCAATTTACTCAAGAATATAATAATATAGTCGGTAATTTAAATAGTGATAAATTAGAAAAGGTTCAGTTAGAAAATAAACTTGAACAAATTTTAAAGCGTTTAGTTGACGCTTATCATTTAACTTTTGATCGTGCCCAAGAACTTTATCATAAACCATTGGATAATGAAGCAGAAGCACGAGAATTAGTATTCAAATTACGCAATGATTTAGAAGATTTAGGATTTGTTAATCTTAATGCGATTGAAGAATATGAAACTGAAAATGAACGCTATCAAAATTTAAAAGGTAAACATCAAGAATTAACAGCAGCTGTTAAAGAATTGTTGCAAGCAATTGATGAAATGGACAAAATTATGGTAGAAAAGTTTGATGAAACGATTAAACAAATTAATCATGTCTTACCTGAAACTTTTCAAACTTTATTTGGTGGTGGAAATTGTCAATTAAAATATAGTCAACCTGATAATATTTTAACAACGGGAATTGAAGTTTTAGCTAATCCACCAGGTAAAAGAATTAGTAATTTAAATTTATTATCAGGTGGTGAAAAATCTTTAGTTGCTTTATCAGTTTTATTTGCAATTTTAAAAGTTAAACCTTTGCCATTAACAATTTTAGATGAAGTAGAAGCTCCTTTAGATCCAGCTAACTTAGAACGATTTGCTCGTTATGTTCGCAATTTTTCACAAACAACGCAATTTATTATTGTTACTCACCGACCAGGAACAATGGAAAATTGTGATGTTTTATATGGCACAACGATGGAAAATCAAGGAGTGACAAAAATGGTTAATATTAAATTATCAGATGCTAAAAAAACAATAATTTCAGATCTTCAACAATCTGAATCGATTACTGTTAGTTTAGATTAAATTATTTTCTTAAATTAATAAGTTAATAAGTTGAGGTAGATAAAATGACAAGAGTTGAAAAATACCAACAATTAAGAATTCAAATTATGAAAGAAATTCAAGAAAATGCTTTGATTTGAGAGCAAGAAAAAAAACTTGAACAATATAAAAATCAATTATTAAAATTGAATAAAGATTATTTTGCTCCTGTTATTAAAAAACTTAATGATAGTTTAAAGTTAATTAATTTGGATAGTATGCTTTTAAAAAATAATTATCAATATTTAACACCAAAAGATAAATATTTATTAATTAAACTTTTATCTGATTTAAATAATATTTTTGAATCATATCAACCAAAAACACAAGACTTTGCGATTGATAAAACTTTAGTTGATTATCCTTTAGAGTATGCAACTTTAATTGGTAGTATTAATCAAAAAATTGTTGAATTTGAAAAGAATTTAGAAAGTAAGATTAAAAATATTAATACTTTTGTTTATGCTTTAGAAAAAAAATATCAAAAAGACAATTTGTCACAAGATTTTGAAAAAAGTATTAAAGAAATTAAATTCAATAGTAATAAATTGCAAGATGATTTTCAGCAGTTGAAAATTAAAGGGAAAAATAATTATAAAGTTAGCTTTGTTTTCTTTGCAATAATTATTATTGTTTTAATTACGATTGTTGTATTATTATTGTTGATTGTAATGCTATAATAGTCAAGATTAGTATTAATAAATTAAAAAAGTATTGAAAGGAGATTGTAATGTTAAAGGCAGTTAATAAGAGATTTTTGTATGTTTTACTAGCAGCATTTATCTTAATGATTTTAGGTTTAATTTTTATTGGTGCAGGTCATTTGCGCTTTTCTACTAATGAGTTTCCATCAATGAATGGTTTTGATGCAAATCAAATTTTTGGAGTTAGTAGAGTTCTTTCTAGTGAAATCTTAAGAAATCTTTTAGATTCTAAAAGTGGTCTAGATTTGATTAGATGTGGCATTGTTTTTGCTGTTATTTTTACACCAATTCTTTTTGCAGTTGGATTTGCTGGATTTGGTTATGATTTTATGACACTTATTAAAAGTAAAAAGACTATTAAAAATGAACAAGAACAAGTAGAAATAATTTAAAAACAAAATAAAGCAAAAAAGGGAGATTAAAATGGTAAATAAAAATAATAAGAAATTTCTATACATTATGTTAGTTGCATTATTATTTATGGTTTTGGGATTGATTTTAATTGGTGTTGCTAAAATTCATGATAGTGATGAAATAACAGGAATAACTACAAGTGTCAATGGTTTTGATATGCTTCAAGATGGACATATTGGTTCATGACTTTCTAGTAAATATATCTGAGATACATTTAAAGAATTTAATCAACTTAGTGCTTTAATGACATTAAGAGCAGGTATTGCTTTTGCAGTTATTTTAACGCCAATTTTGGCAGCAGTGGGTATTATTGGTTTTCTATATTACTTTATGCCAATTAAAAATAAAGCAAATATTGAAAATAAACAAGAACAAATTGTAGTAAATCAAGAATAAAAATTCAAAATTATCAAAATAAAAAGTAAGCAAGAATGGAGTTTAGTATGAGTCAAAAAATAAATATTGCAATAGATGGTCCAGCAGCTTCAGGAAAAAGTGCTGCAGCACAACTATTAGCAAAAAAAATTGATTATATTTTTGTTGACACAGGAATTATTTATCGTAGTTTTACTTTATTTTGCTTACAAAATAATTTTAATATGAACGATACACAACTTTTAATTTCAGCTTTAAAGACTTTTGAAATTAAATGAGTTAACAATCATTTTTTATTTAATAATCAACCAATTAGTGATGAAATTTATAGTTCAAGTGTCACAAAAAGTGTGCCAATTATTGCTGTAATTCCTGAAGTTAGAGCATTATTTGTTGAAAAAATTCAAGATATTGTTAGTGCTAAAGGTTATATTGTTGTTGGCAGAGACATTACTAGTGTTGTTTTACCTGATGCTGAACTAAAAATCTTTTTAACTTCTTCGTTAGCAGCAAGAAGTGAAAGACGATGAAAACAATATCTTTCTGAAGGAGTTAATATTACTCAAAAAACGGTTTATCAAGATATGGAAAAACGAGATAATGGTGATAAAAGTCGCGATATTGGGCAGTTAACAATTGTTGAAGATGCAATCGTTTTTGATAATAGTAATTATGACTTATCAACTACTGTTGAAAAACTTTTTAAAACTTTTGTTGAATATGGAGAAAAAAGTTAATTATGAAAGATTTACCAAAAGTTGTTATTGTTGGTAAGCCTAATGTTGGTAAATCATCAATATTTAATCGGATTACACAAAAAAGAACAGCAATCATTAGTGATCAACCACAAACAACTCGTGATCGAATTTATGGTAATGTTTATTGATTAACAAAACAATTTGTTGTTGTTGATACAGGTGGAATTAGTAGTGCCAAAATTAATTTTCAAACAGAAATTAATCAACAAGTAAATGTTGCTTTAAATGAAGCAGATGTTGTTATTTTTGTTTGTTCTTATCAAGATGGTTTAACAGATGAAGATGAAGCAATTGCCAAATTATTATATAAAGTTAAAAAACCAATTATTTTAGTTGCTAATAAGTATGATAAAGTTGATAATAGTGATTTAGTTTCTGATTTTTTATCTTTAGGTTTTGATTGACCAATTTTAGTTTCTGCTAGTCATGGTATTGGTATTGGCGAATTATTAGATCAAGTTATTGTTAAATTAGGTGATAAAAAGGCTGTTGAAACAGCAAAAATTACTAGTTTAGCAGTTATTGGTCGTCCTAATGTTGGCAAATCAAGTTTAGTTAATGCAATTTTAGCAGAAGATCGGGTGATAGTTTCACCAATTGCTGGAACAACAACTGATGCGATTGATACTTATTTTCAATATAATAAGGAAAAGTATGCTTTAATTGATACAGCAGGAATTAGACGAAAAGGTAAAATTACTAATAATGTTGAAAAATACAGTGTTATTAGAACAACTGAAGCAATTAAAAGAAGTGATGTTATTCTTTTTTTATTAGATGCTAAAGAAGGTATTATTGAACAAGATTTAACTGTTGCAGGTTTAGCAAAAAATTTAGATAAACCAGTTATTATTGTTGTTAATAAGTGGGATTTAGTTGCTCATAGTGAAAAAGCAATGAAAGAATTTACTAAAAAAATCAAAGAAGAATTTAAATATTTAGACTATGCCTTGATTACTTATTTATCAGCCTTAAAAAAAACAAGAATTAATATTTTATTTAAAACAATTAAGGTTGTTTTAGAAAATATGGATTTAAGAATTAAGACTAGTGTTTTAAATGAAGTAATTACAAAAGCACAATTAATTAATCAAGCACCAAATTTTAATGGTGGTAGATTGAAAATTTATTATGCAACACAAGTTGAAACTAGTCCACCAACTTTTATTTTAATGGTTAATAATCGTGATTATTGTCATTTTTCATACCAAAGATTTTTAATTAATCAAATTCGACATAATTTTGATTTTCAAGGGGTACCAATTAAACTTATTCTTAAAAATCGCAAATCTTTATATAAAGATAGTGATTAGAATTAATTATTATCGTTGATTTTTATCAATAAATCGGTTTATTTTATTAATTAATGATAAAATTAAAGAACAAACTAAGTGTAAGTTTGGAACAATGTAAGATAGGAGAATTTTTCAATGACTAAAAAAGAATTAGTTAATCTTGTATCAAAAAATACTAATGTTTCAGTAAAGGAAACAAGTGAAGTGCTTGATAGTTTTTTTGATTTAATTGTAAAGAAAGTTTCAGAAGATAAAATTAATTTACCAATTGGTACATTTAAACTAGCAACACGAAAAGCACGAGTGGGTCGTAATCCTCAAAATGGTGAAGAAATCCAAATCCCAGCTTCTAAAAGTTTAAAATTTAGAGCTAGTAAAGCTGTTAAAGAAGAATTAAATAAATAATTTAGGATTTTAAAAATCTAATGGAATGGGTATAAATTAATTTAATTTATACTCATTTTTATTTTATAAAATGCTTTTCTTTCAGTATTATTAGTTTCAATAGTATAATTAATAATAATTTTCTCAATAAAGTTTTCTTTAAGTAGATGGAGTTGTTAATATGAATATGAAAAATATTAATCTTAAACAAGAAATTCTTGATAAAGAATTTACTGTTGAATATAAAGGTTACAATCCAACTGAAGTTGATCAATTTTTGGATTGATTGACAGTTTATTTTGATTTGTTAGAAAAAGAAATTAAAAAAAACAAAGAACAATTAGTGCTTGAACAAAATAATAATAAAAAAATTTTACAAGAGTATTCAAAATTGAAAGAAAGTTTTTCTTTATTAAAAGAGCAAAAGACAGCTTTGGAGGCAAAAGGTGTTGAAAATGTTGATATTATTACGAGATTAAGTAAGTTAGAAACTATTGTCAATGAAGACTAATTATGTTATAATATTACCCGTAAAGAATAAAAAATGAGCTAATCGCTGCAAATGCAAATTTGTAGAGGAAAGTCCACGCTCACACTTTCTGAAATGAAAGTAGTGGTTTGTGTTAAAGGAAAAAATAACTTTAAGTAACATTTGTTAACGGCTGATGAAAAACCTAAGTTTTAATTTTTATTAAAATATGGTTCTAATCTATAAAAGTGCCATAGAGACGAGTATTAAGGAAACTTAAGAAGTGGAACGTGGTAAACCCCGCAAGTGAGAAACCCAAATTTGGTAGGGGAGTTTGCTTTCTAGAATAACAATGGAAAGCAGAACTGAAGTAATTCAGTAGATAAATGATTAGCGCTTGTATTATTTTTAGTACAAGATACAGAACGTGGCTTATGATTTTTTTATTCTTTTTTTTATTTTCTTATAAATTTTTTTTATAATTAAATAAAAAAGGATCGTTTATGGATAAAATTATTGAATTGTTAAATACTTTAAATTATACAATTAGTAGTTGTGAGAGCATTACTGGAGGTTTGTTTAGTAAAACAATTACTGATATTCCAGGTGCTTCTAAAGTATTTAAAGGAGCAATTGTTTCTTATAATAATGAAATTAAAATTAAAGTTGTCAAAGTTAAGGCAAAGATTATTAAAAAATATGGTGTTGTTAGCGCTGAATGTGCTTTAGCAATGGCAAAAAATGTTAGAAAAATTTTTCAAACTGATATTGCAATTAGTTTTACTGGTAATGCTGGCCCTGATAATTTGGAAAATAAGCCATCTGGTTTAGTTTATTTAGCTATTTTTCTTTCAAAAAAGCAATTTTGAGTTGAAGAATTAAATTTTAAAGGTAATCGTGATCAAATTCGTAAAGCAGTTGTTAAAACAGCACAAGAATTATTAATAACAAATTTAATAAAAGTAACAAATGAATTAAAAAATAATTAAAAAAGGAATCACCAATTAAATTTCTTAATAAATTTATGAGGTGATTTTTTATGACAGAAAAAATAATAGAAAATTCTTTAGTAAAAACGATTAAAGAAGTTGAAAAATCTTTTGGCAAAGGTTCAATTATGCTTTTTAATGATAGTTCTTTTACTGAAGTAAAGGTTACTAGTTCAGGTAGTATTTTATTAAATCAAGCATTGGGTATTGGCGGTTTTCCTCAAGGAAGAATTATTGAAATTTATGGTCCTGAATCAACGGGGAAAACGTCTTTAGCATTATTAACTTTAGCACAGGGACAAAGAAATCAACAAAAAGTTGCATTTATTGATGCAGAACATGCTTTAGATGCACAATATTGTCAAAAATTAGGAATTAATTTAGATGAATTTTTATTATCGCAACCAGATTCTGGTGAACAAGCTTTAGAAATTTTAGAAATGCTTGTTAAATCAGCAACAATTAATCTTATTGTTGTTGATTCAGTTGCTGCATTAGTTCCTGAAGCAGAATTAAAAGGTGAAATTAATGATCAGTTAATGGGTGCTCAAGCAAGATTAATGTCAAAAGCTTTAAGAAGATTAGCACCAATTATTGCTAAAAGTGGTTGCACTGTCTTTTTTATTAATCAAATTAGACAAAAGATTGGCATTGTTTATGGTAATGCGGAAGTTACTCCTGGTGGCAAAGCCTTAAAATTTTACAGTTCAATTCGTTTGGAAGTAAGGAAAGGTGAGCAAATTGTCACTAATCAAGAAGTGATTGGTCATAAGATTAAAATTAAAGTTGTTAAAAATAAATTAGCTTCGCCTTATAAAGTTGCAATGATTGATTTTTATTTTAAAACTGGAATTTCAATTATTAGTGAAATTATTGATTTAGCAGTTGAACGGAAAATTATTAATAAATCGGGTGCTTGATATAGTTATGAAAGTCTTAATTTGGGTCAGGGTAAAGATAATGTCAAAGAATATTTGGAAAATCATTCTGATTTATTAGAGAAAATAAAAGAGAAAATAGAAATTCCATTAAAAAATAGTAATTTATGCTAAAATTAAATTGGTAATATCCATTTAAAATTTAAAAAAATAAACAAAAATTTTAATTTAAGAAAAAAATAAAAGTGCTGCTTTTCTAATTTAAAAAGTTAGAAAAGGAGTGATATGAATTTATGACAGTTAATTTTTCAAACTTATCACAATCAGGGTGACTAGTAGCTTTGATTGCTATTATAACACTTATTGTTGGTCTTACTATTGGCTTTTTCATTAGAAAATTCATTTGATTAAAAAAAGAAAAAAATAGTTTAAATGAAATAAAAAAGAATGAAGCTAAAGCAAAGAAATTAATTCAAAGTGCTAAAGCAGATGCTAGACTTGAAACTAATCGTTTAAAAAATGAAGCACAACAAGAAATTGATGCAAGAAAAAAACAAAATTCAGATTATGAAAATCTTTTAACAAACAGAGAAAAGAAATTATCAGAACGAGAAGATAATTTAGAGATAAGGTTCCAAGAATTATACCAAAGAAAAGAAGCACTTAATAATCTTAAATTAGAATATAAACAAAAAATTGATCAAGAAATTCTTGAGTTAGAAAAAATTGCAGGAATTACAAAAAAAGAAGCAAAAGAGCAATTAGTTGCTAAACTTGAAACTAATTTAAAATTAGATTTGAATAAAATTGTTAAAAACGCTGAATATAATGCCAAGATTAAAGCAAAAGAAATTGCTAATTCAATTGTTGCTGAAGCAATTGAAAGATATGCTTCTAATTTCATTGTTGATAAATCAATTTCCTATGTCAAACTTCCTAATGATGAAATGAAAGGTAGAATTATTGGCAAAGAAGGTAGAAATATTAAGTCGTTTGAACAAATTGCCGGTGTTGATATTATTATTGATGATACTCCTGAAACAATTCAAATTTCTTCTTTTAATCCAGTTAGACGTGAAATTGCTACTAGAGCATTAGAAGATTTAATTAAAGATGGTCGAATTCAACCAGTTAGAATTGAAGAAATATTAAAATTTCATGAACAAGAAATAACTGAAAACTTTAAAGTTGATGGTCAACAAGTTATTGATGATTTAAAAATTGTTGATATTCATCCAGAATTAGTTTCTTATTTAGGTCGTTTGAAATATCGTACTAGCTATGGTCAAAATGTTTTAGTTCATTCATTTGAAGTTGCTAAAATCTCAGGTTTAATGGCTGCTGAATTAGGTTTAGATATTCAATTAGCTAAAAGAGCAGGTTTATTACATGATATTGGTAAAGCAGCTGATTATGAATTAGAAGGTTCACATGTTTATAATGGTGTGCTTTTAGCAAAAAAATATCAAGAAAATGATATTGTTATTAATGCAATTCAATCACACCACGGTGATGTTGCAAAAGATAATATTTATTCAGCGATTGTTTCTGCTGCTGATACTTTATCAGCTGCTCGACCTGGTGCAAGAAATAATTCTTTAGAAGCATTTATTACCAGAATTAAAGAAATTGAAGATTTATGTACTGCAATTGCCGGTGTTGATAAAGCTTATGCTGTTCAAGCAGGAAGACAAATTAGAGTAATTGTTGATCCAAAAGTAATTAATGATTATGATGCTCATGTCTTAGCAAAAAATATTAAAGAAAAACTTGAAAAATTTATTACAATTCCTGGTGATATTCATATTACCGTTATTAGAGAATTGAGAGCAACTGAATTAATTAGTTAATTCAGTTTTTCTTTTACTAATTTATTGTTTTTTTGTTGCTTAATTTGGTTGTATAAACTATTAATGGTATAATAATATTTGAATTTTATTCAGAGGTGACAAAATGAGTTTTGCTGATTTAATGGCAAAAAAGATGCAAAAAACTTTAGCAAAAAATATAAGTAAAAAAACTTTAACAGCAGAAAATATTGAAGATTTCTTAAAAGATTTAAGAATCATTCTTTTAGAATCTGATGTTAATTTTCAAGTTATTAAAAAATTAATTAATCAAATTCGTGAAAAAGCACTTGGTGAGTATATCAAAGAAGGTTTAGATCCGCAACAAATGTTAATTAAAATTATTCACGAAGAGTTTGTTGATATTATGGGAACTAAAAATGTTGATTTAACGACATCTAATAAACCAACCGTACTTATGGTTGCTGGTTTACAAGGTTCTGGTAAGACAACAACAACAGCAAAATTAGCAAATTATCTAATTAAAAAGCAAAATAAAAAATGTTTATTAGTTGCTTGTGATATTTATCGTTTAGCAGCTGTTGATCAATTAAAAACTTTAGGAAAACAATTAAATATTGAAGTTTTTCATCAAGAAAATACGAAACCAGAAATTATTGTTGCTAATGCTAAAAGATATGCAGAAGCAAATGGATTTGATATTGTAATTGTTGATACTGCTGGTCGATTACATATTGATGAAGCATTAATGACAGAATTAGTGCAAATTCAAAAACAAGTTAATCCTGATGAGGTTTTATTAGTAATTGATGGTATGGCCGGACAAGATATGATTAATGTTGCTCAATCTTTTATTGACAAAATTAATGTTAAAGGTTTTATTTTAACAAAAATGGATGGATCTGCTAAAGGTGGAATTGCGCTTTCATTAAGTTATTTAACAAAATTACCAATTAAATTTTTAGGTAGTGGTGAAAAAGTTAATGACTTAGAAGTTTTTTATCCAAAAAGAATGGCTGATCGTATTCTTGGTATGGGTGATATTGAAACTTTATTGGAACAAGCGCAAGATAACTTTACTTCAAGAGATGTTGAAGCGACAATGAATCGAATGATGCTAGGGCAATTTGATTTAAATGACTTATTAAATCAAATGAAACAAGTACAAGGTATGGGTAAACTTGGTTCATTAGTAAAAATGATTCCTGGTCTTGGTACAAAAATTAGTGATAATAAGATTAATGATGCTGAATTAGATTTAAAGGTTGCTGAAATTATTATTAATTCAACAACAGTAAAGGAACGCGAAAAACCACAATTATTACGATACCCAACAAGAAAAGTAAGAGTTTTAAAAGGTTCTGGTCGAACTGAGAAAGAATTAAATAAATTATTAGGACAATACGAAAAAATTAAAAAAACCATGGATCGAATTGCTAACCAAGTTAAACAAGGACAAATGCCTGATTTGCCTGGTTTAAATCAATTATTAAAAAATCAAGAATAAAGATTAGAATGAGGACTTAAATGAATTTACCAAATGCCATTTCTTTAGTTAGAATTATTTTAGTTCCAGTAATAATTGTTTTGATGTTAATCAATTGAAGTCAAGCATTAGTAATTAATAATTATCATTTAACAATTGCTTGATTAATTGCTGGAGTACTTTTTATTGTTGCATCTTTATCTGATTTTTTAGATGGATATTTAGCAAGAAGGTTAAATAAAGTAACAACTTTTGGTAAATTTTTTGATGCAATTGCTGATAAGTTTTTAACTAGTGCTGTTTTAATTGTTATGAGTTATGTTGGTATTGTGCCAATTTGAATTACTTTAGTTTTAATCTTACGAGATTTTTTAATGGATGCTTTAAGACAAATTTTAGCGACTAAAAATGTTGTTTTAGCAGCAAATTGATATGGAAAATGAAAAACTGCTTTTCAAATGATTGGTTTAACAATTTTATTTTTTGTTAGTTATCAAAGTTTTAATGGTAATGCTTCTGGTATAGGTCGCTATGATCAGTATGGTTTAATTAATCAATTGCTTTTAATTCCAATGTATATTGCAACACTTTTAAGTCTTTATAGTGCGATTGTTTATCTTGCAATGAATTATAAATATTTAATAACAAAATCTTCTGTTACTAAAAAATAAGAAAATTATTGAGGTTATTTAATAATGAAAAGAAATCATAGGAAAAAAGAAAAAGATTATGTACCTTTTTGATGAGTTTTTATTATCTTGTTAATTGAATTTTTTTCAGGCGGTGGTTCGATTGACCAAGATGGGTATATTGATCGATATCGTGAGCAAAGAAGAACATGAAAAAAAGAAAAAAGATTAGCAAAGCAAGAAAGAAAATTTGCAAAAATAGCAAAGAAACAAAATAATCATGAGTAAAAAAAAGCAAATTTTAAACCAATGAGCAATTGTCACAGGTGCTTCAACCGGAATTGGTTATTGTTACTGTCAATTATTATTAGCAAAAGGTTATCATCTTTTAGGAGTATCAAGGAATGCTCAAGGGATTTTAAAGTTAAAAAAAACTTATCCTAATTTACAAATTAAAGCTTATGATTTAGATTTATCAGATGCAGAAAATGTTTATAAATTATATAATTTAACTAAAAAGTTAAATGTCACAATTGTTATTAATAATGCTGGTTATGGTGTTAGTGGTGAATTTAAAAATACTAATTTAACATCAGAATTAAATATGTTAAATTTAAATATTAATGCTTTACATATTTTGACAAAACTTTTTACTGAAAGATTTTTAAAATATAATTATGGTCGGATTATTAATATTGCTTCAATTGCTGCTTTTCAACCTGGACCACTTTTTTCTAGTTATTATGCTTCAAAAGCATATGTTTTAAATTTATCTGTTGCAGTTAATTATGAATTAAGAAGAGCAAAAAGCAAAGTTCGAGTAATTACAATTTGTCCAGGGCCATTAAAAACTAATTTTTGAAAGCGTTCGCATGGTGATAATTCAAAGGCATATCAATCAAAAATTCCAATGATGAAAGTTGATAAATTTGCTCAGAAATCATTGCGTAAAGCGTTAAAAGCAAAAAAGAAAAATTATATTTTAATTGGTTTATCAAATAAATTAGTTTTATTTATTTATAAATTAATTCCTAAAAATGTTGTTTTAAGTTTTATTTATAAATATCAAACTAATCGTAATAAATAAAAAATTAAATGATATAATAGTTTATAAAAAAATTAGCAAAGGAAAAAACATTATGATAAAGCCATTAACAAGAGTAGGTTCTATTTTAATATTAATCATTTTTTTACTTGAATCACTTTTAATTATTCCATTACTTTGAACAATTCCAGCATTTAATAGAATTTCTAAAATTTCAAATGGCATTGCAACAGAAGAAGATAAACTTTTTCTTGCAGTTCTGGGAATTATTTTTGGTTTCTTTTTAGGAATTGTTGGTGGAATTTTAATTTTAGTTGATTATGTAACAAACGATAAAATAATTGTTTCTTATCAAGAAAATAATCAATATGATAACAATGAACAAATTTAAATCTTTTAATAAAAATCTTGATTAGACTAATCAAGATTTTATTTTATTTTTATTAGAATTATCTATATAATATTTATATTAATCAAAAGATAATAAAGGAGCAAAATATGGATGCATTAATTTTAGAAACAACGAATTGTATGGATAAAATAATTCAAAATTATGAAAAAGAAATTAGTAAAATTAGAACAGGAAGGGCAAATCCTGATATTTTAGATCATGTTAAAATTAGTGCTTATGGAAATTTTGAACCATTAAAATCAGTTGCTCAAATTAAAGTTCCAGAAGCAAGACAATTATTAATTAAACCTTATGACCCTAATTCAATTAAAGTAATTGTTGAAGCTTTAAATCATTCTGGTTTAAATTTACAATTTACAGTTGAAAATAATAATGCGATTAGAATTACTTTTCCGGTTTTAACGGAAGATGTTAGAAAACGATTAGTACGAGACTTGGCAAAAATTACTGAAGAATTTCGTATTAAAATTCGTAATTGTCGTCGTGATGCGATTCAGAAATTGAAAACACAAAATTTGCCTGAAGATAATGAAAAAAAGTCAGAACAATCAATTCAAAAATTAACTGATGAAAAAGTTAATTTAATTAATAATATTGATAAAGATAAAGTTGCTGATTTAATGCAAATATAATTTTTTAAATTTGGAGTAAGTAATGGAAAAAATACGAAGTAAAAACAATACTAAAACAGATAAAAAAGCAAAACTGGCAAATCTAAAAAGTAGTTTAGGTAAAAGAAGTGTTACTGGTATTTTTTTAGCAATTGGTGCATTTGTTTGAATGTTTATTGGCGCTGTTTATTTGACAGATTTGTTTGGTAATCATCCAATCTGAGCTGCTTATACTTTTATGGCTCTTAATACAGTTTTATTAATGATGGGAATATATGAAATTGTTAATTTAAGAAAGAGTCTAGGCTGAAATCTTTGAATTAAAATTTTAGTATTTGTTATGGCATTTATTTTATTTTGAATGCCTTTAGGCAATGAAACATTTGGACCTTATGTTTATAATTCGCATTGATTTCATTTTTGAGTTACTTTAATTGTTTGAATATTTTTTATTTTACTTTTTGTTGTTATTAGATTTTCTGTTAAAGGATTTACTAATAATGATTTAGCTTTTGTTTTATTTTGAACTTTTTATTTAGTATTTGTTTTTAAAGGAATTAATTTTTTAATGTTATATCAAGATGGATTTCAACAATTAGGTTGACCAACTTTTGTTTATTTATGAATAATTGTTTTAAGTAATGATATTTTTGCTTATTTAGGTGGATCATTATGGGGTAAACATTATATGGCACCAAGAATATCACCAAAGAAAACTTGAGAAGGTGCAATTAGTGGTTTTGCTTTTGGTGTTGTTTTAAGTATGACTGCTATTGCATTAATGTTAGAACTAGGTAATTTTAATCCTTTGCCAATTTATGAAGGAACAATTGGTAAAGCGCCAATCTATCTTGCTTATTTTGGATTATCTTGCTTTTTAAGTTTTTTAAGTCAAATTGGTGATTTAATGTTTTCATTATTAAAACGAAATCACAATGTTAAAGATTTTTCTAATATCTTTCCTGGGCATGGTGGGTTATTAGATCGTTTAGATGGTTTTTCATTAGTTGTTTTATTTACATTTATTTTGACAGTCTTAATATTTACTTAATTTTTAAAGAAGATTTTTATAACTATTACAATCAAAGATATTTTAATTTAAGGTAAAATGATTTTAAAGAAATAATTAAAAAGAAGGTTTAAGTATGATTTCAAAAGAATTAACAAATTTTTTTCAAGCGATTGATTTTCGAGAACATTGATCGTATTTTGCTAATAGTAAGTGTAAAGTACAATATTCTCACAATAATCAACAGGGAATTATTAATTTATTAATTGCAAAATTTTTACCAGTTGAAGTTTTAAAAACTTTAGAAGAAAAAGTTGCCAAAGCAAATCCTAATTTAATTTTAAATTTTCAAGTTTTAGAAACCAAAATTGATTTTGAATTAATTAAGCAATATTTTGAGTATATTAAAGTTTATAAATTAAAATTACTTGCTGGAATTTTTGCTGATTTACCTTTTTCTGTTTTTACTTATAATGATAATGATTTAATTATTAGAGTTCGTACTATTACTGAAACAAAATTGATTGATAAAGAACTTTCAAAATTTCATTATTATTTTTCTCATTATGGTTTTAAAAATTTAAAAATTAAAGTTAATTCTGATGATTCAATTCCAGAATTTAGTAATTTAGAAAAAGAACGAGCTGAAGAATTAACAAAAGTAAAAGTTAGTCCTATTAGTAGTAATGCTAGTCCTAAAAAAAGTTATTCTCCTAGAAGTTATAATAAAGTTGATTTAACTAAAGCTACTGATACTCATAAAATTACTGAAATTGTTAATGATGAAGATGTTATTATTACAGGTACTGTTTTTAAAATTACAAAGTTTTTTACAAAAAATAAAAAGTGATTTTATAATTTTTTAATTACTGATTTTGAACAAGCACTTGCTGTTAAAGCATTTTTAAGTTCACCTAGGTTAGAAAATTTAGTTACAGAAATAAAAGTAAATGATACGATTAAAATTTCTGGTCAAGCACGATATGATAGTTTTACTAAAGAACAAATAGTATGGGTAAATGACTTAATGGTTGTACCAGCAATTTTGAAATTACCAATTGATGAAGCAAAAGAAAAACGAGTAGAATTTCATCTTCATACTAAAATGAGTGCAATGGATGGTGTTACTAGTGCCAGTGATTACATTAAAGCGGCTGGACAATGAGGTCATAAGGCAATTGCTTTTACTGACCATTTAAATTTACAAGCTTATCCAGAAATTGCTCTTGCAGCAAAAAAATATCCAAAACTTAAGGTAATTTATGGCGTAGAAATGGAATTAGTTCCTGAATTGCAACTAATTCAAAATGCAACTAAAGATCAAATTGATGATGTTGAATACTTAGTGTTTGACTTAGAAACAACAGGTCTTTCGGTTAATTTCCATGAAATTATTGAATTTGGATATGTTGTCATTAAAAATGGTGAAATAGTTGAACAAAATACAATTTTAATTAAACCAGAAACACTAGTTGGCAAACATATTGAAGAACTTACTAATATTACTAATGAAATGTTAATCGGAAAACCAAGTTTAAAAGAAGTGATTTTTGATATTAAAACAATTGTTGGTAACAGAGTTTTAGTTGCACACAATGCTAATTTTGATATTGGCTTTTTAAAGGTAGCGTTTCAAAAGTTTGATTTGCCAGTTTTAACTAATCCTGTAATTGATACATTACAATTATCACGAATTTTAAAACCAGGTTTAAAGTCTTATCGTTTAGGGAAAGTTTGTACTGTTTATAGTGTTAAATATGATGGCGAAACAGCGCACAGAGCCGACTATGATGCTAATGTTTTGGCACAAGTATTTTTAAAAATGCTCAAGAATATTAAAGAAGAAAAAAATATTTTCATGCTAGAAGCAATTAATCAATTAATCGATGAAAACATTACTAATAAAATTCGTGGTGAACATATTACTGTTTATGCTAAAAATCAAACTGGAATTAAAAATCTTTATCAATTAGTTTCAGAGTCACATACAACTTATTTTTATAATAGTCCAAAAATTACTAAGGCTGCATTAGACAAGTATCGTGATTCGTTATTAATTGGTAGTGCTTGTGTTAATGGTGCAACTTTTGAACTTGCAATGAATAAGTCATTACCAGAGTTAATAGAAAAAATGAAGTGATTTGATTTTATTGAAGTGCAACCACCAAGTGTTTATCAGCATTTAATAGTAAGAAATAATATTACTGAACAACAATTACATCAAACTATTAAAAAAATTATTGCTGCAGCAAAAGATTTAAAAAAATTAGTTATTGCTACTAGTGATGTTCATTATTTATATCGCTATCAAAAAGTATTTCGTAAAGTTATTATTAATAATAAAGCAATTGGTGGTGTAATGCACCCATTGTATGATTATAAAAAACAAGATTTAGAATATCCAGATCAGCACCTAAGAACAACTAATGAAATGATTAGTGAATTTAATTTTCTAAATGATGGAAAGTTAGTTGATGAAATTGTTGTAAAAAATCCTAATTTATTAGCAGAAAAATTTGAACAAGTTATAGCATTAAAATCTGGATTATTTACTCCAGAAATTGTTGATGTTGATAAAAATTTACGAGAGTTATGCTTTAACAAGGCATGAGAATTATATGGTAATCCATTACCAGAAGTAATTGAAGCGCGCTTAAAGCAAGAATTAGATGCTATTATTACTCATGGTTTTGCTGTTGTTTATTGAATTGCTCATAAGTTAGTTGCTAAATCATTAGCAGATGGTTATTTAGTTGGTTCTCGCGGTTCAGTTGGTTCTTCTTTAGTAGCAACTTTAGCTAATATTACCGAAGTTAATCCATTGAAACCACATTATTTATGTTTAAAATGTCATTATTGTGAATTTGTTATTGCTGGTGATATTAAATGTGGATATGATCTACCTGAAAAACTATGTCCTAATTGTCATATTGAATTACACCAAGATGGTCATGATATTCCATTTGAAACTTTCTTAGGTTTTGATGGCGATAAAGTACCAGATATTGATTTAAATTTTTCTGGTGAATATCAGTTGAAAGCTCATGATTTTACAAAAGAAATGTTTGGTGAAAATAATGTTTTTCGTGCTGGAACGATTTCTACAGTTGCACAGCGAACAGCTTATGGATTTACTAAGAATTTTATTGATCAAACAGGATTTAATGCCAGAAATGCCACAGTTGATTGATTAAGTGAAGGTTGTGTTGGAATTAAAAGAACGACAGGACAACATCCAGGAGGAATTATTGTTGTTCCAAAAAAATATCAAATTACTGATTTTACACCAATTAATTATCCTGCTGATGATACTAATTCGACTTGAAAGACTACCCATTTTGATTTTGAAGCAATTCATGATAATCTTTTGAAATTAGATATTTTAGGTCATGTTGACCCAACAGCTTTAAAAATGCTCCATGATTTAACAAAGATTGATCCTAAAACTATTCCTAATAATGATGCTAAAGTTTTATCATTATTTTCAAATTTATCAGCTTTAGCAATTACTAGTGCTGACTTGAATGGTGAAACTACAGGAGCAATTGGCATTCCTGAGTTTGGTACTGGATTTGTTAGAAAAATGCTTTTAGCAACTAAACCAAATTCTTTTGCCCAGTTAGTCCAAATTTCTGGATTATCACACGGAACTGATGTTTGATTAAACAATGCTGAAGAATTAATTGCAAAACAAGGGTTAAGTTTAAAAGATGTAATTGGTTGTCGTGATGATATTATGACTTATTTAGTTGCTCAAAATTTACCATCTAAAATTGCATTTAGTATTATGGAAGATGTTCGTAAAGGTAAAGGATTAAAACCTGAGTATGAAAAATTAATGCAACAACATCATGTTCCGCAATGATATATTGAGTCTTGTAAAAAGATTAAATATATGTTTCCAAAAGCACATGCGACTGCTTATGTTTTAATGGCTTGAAGAGTTGCTTGATATAAGGTTTATTATCCACACGAATATTATGCTACTTACTTTACAACTAGATGTGATATTTTTGATATTACAGTAATGTCGCAAGGAAAAGCAGCAATGCTTGAAAAATTAAAAGATATTGATAAAAGATTAAAACAAGATGCGACAAAAAGATTAGTTACTCAAAAAGAAAAAGATTTAGTGCCAATGTTAGAAGTGGCTTTAGAAATGTATGCTCGTGGTATTAGTTTTAGTAATATTGATTTAGAAAATTCAGAAACTAAAACTTTTAAAGTTATTGAAAAAGATAATAAAAAATTTATTTTACCAGCCTTTATTGTTTTAGATGGTCTAGGTGAAGTTAATGCTCAGTCAATTATTGATGCAAGAAAAAACCAACAATTTAGATCATCAAATGATTTATTGGAACGAACAAATATTACTAAAACTAACTTTTCATTAATGGAAAAATTAGGGATTTTAAGTCATTTATCTGACTTAAAATCTTAAAATGTGATAAAATAATTAAGTTTATAATTTCTTATTAGGAGTAAAAAATAACAATGGTTTATAAATTTAGTAGAAGAACTACTTTTTATATTTATTTATCAGCATTAATTATGATGTTTATTTTTTTAATAGTTAATTTAGTAACAGCAATTATAATTCCTAATACTGTAGCTAAATCTTTAACTTATGGTGAAAGAATTTCTTATCATTATTCGCTTTTTACTACGCAAAGTAATTATTTAGTAATATTTTATTTTGCTTTTTACCTCTATACTTTGTATACTAATAAATCGTCACCATCATTTGTCATTCGCTTAGCTGTAACAGTTTATATTTCAATTACGATGTTAATTTTTTGAATGGGTCTTATTACTCATGCATATAAACATGAAGATTATTCTGCTTACAATTGAGTTAGTACAATTATTTTGCATTTATTTATGCCAATTATTATGATTAGTAGTTTTATTGTAACTTCAGGCAAAGAACAGATTCTTATTAATAAGTGATATCGTAAATATTTATGATTAATTGCAATTTATCCGGCATTATATTCGGTTATTAATTTAGTTCGTGGTTTAATAAGACGCTTGGATGGTAAAACAGTTGGTTTATATCCTTATTTCTTTTTTGATGTTAATCAACGATATGGTTGATTAATTGTTTCATCAGCGATTATTGTTATTTTTGGTTTAGTTTTTAGTTTACAATATCTTTATATTTGAATTAATAATTTAAGATTTAAACATTCACAAACTAAAGAAACTCGATTAGAAGTTGATTATCAAAAAACTTTAATAAAGATTGATAAAAAAGTTAAAAGAAAACAAAAATAATTTTAATTAAGAAAAAAGTGATATATGAGAAATTCATATATCACTTTTTAATAAATTTAATTTTTTAATTTGTTGCCACTACTGTAATAGTAACATTTTTTATATCATGAACTTGAAAAAAATTTCTCTTGTTCGTTATTGTCAATTATACGAAGATTAGCCGATCCGATATTATTTACAGCTGATACTTGTTCCTTCACTATTTAATTGGTCTTGAGTTGGTGTATCACATGAACTAACAATTGAAACTCGATTAATATTAAGTTTGCTTCAGTTAAAACATATTTAAATGTCACATTAATTGAACCAATAAATTTACTATTGATTCCTTCTTTAACAGGAATGGTTAATGTTTCATTTTGTAAATAATCAATTGTTTGAAAGTTAGATAGTTCAACTTGATCAGAAGTTAAATTATTTTACCAATAATATTTTATTTGTCTTTAAGAAGAGATTTAAAAGCATCATCTGCTGTCATATTTTCAATTCCATTAATAGTACTTGTATTAAGAGTATTTAAATTTATTGGTGCTATTGATGTTGTTGGATTATGTTTTGCACCTAATATTCTTACGCCAACACCTAATCCAATTACAATACTTCCTAAGGCACTAGCGTAAAGTTTTCAGTTTTTGTATAATTGTTTTTTCTTTTTTTGTCCTTCTTGTAAAAGAAGTTCATTGTTATTATCCATTTTTATCTATTTTTTCCTTTTGCTTATTTTGTAAAATGATACAACTATCCTTATTACATCATTATCGGCGGTGGTGGGGGAGTGAAGCATATTTTTTGTAAATTTTTCTTTCATTTAAAATTATTTTAATAAAAAAGTGATATATGAATTTCTCATATATCACTATTATTTTTTTAGTTTTGATTATAAGTAATTAAGCTACTGGTAATGTGAAAGTAATTACAGCTGAACCCTCAACAAAAGTGCTTGTAGTTCCTTCTGCAGCAGTAATTGTTGCTCCTTGATGAATTGAATTATTGTCAAGGGTAATAATAGCAGCTGTTTTAAGTACTGGTTCAACAACTGAACCAAATGAATCTCATTGTTCTCCTAAAATATCTTTTGTAATTACAAGAATTTGGTCAAGAATTGCATTTTTAATTTCAGTATCAGTTGAAGCAGTAGTTACTCCTTCTAAAGTAAAGTTTTTATTATCATCATTAACAAGTGAACCAATCTGAATTGGTAGACTTGCAAAAAGGTCACAACTCATTGTTAAGTTAGATGAATATTCTTTTGAATTAAACTCAAAGTTAATTTTAGCATCATATGTTCGCACTTTATTTAAATCACTATCTAATAATTCATGATTATCAATTGTAATAGAAGTGAATTTAAATACTCCCATTTCAAAGCCTTTAGCAATGCCTAAACTTGTTTCTTTTAATGTGTCAAAAATAAAGTTGTTAGTAATTGATTTACTAATATCAGCTGCTTTATCTTTAGTTAAACGATATGAAATTTGATATGTTGCATTTTCAATTGCATTTTCAATTGCATTTTCATCAACATTTTTAGTTGTGATTGTTAAGTTAGTTGTACCAGCAATTTTTTCTTTACCACCATATTGATAATTAATTTTAGTAGTAAGTGTTGTTGCTGTTGTTAAGTCACTATTTGCTAAGGCATGATTGTCTTCGACAACAATAATGTTAGAAAAACTAAATGAATTAGAATCAAATGAAGTTGCAATATTATCAGTATCAGTTAATTTTGCTTTAATAAATTCACCATTAATTTGATTAATAATGTTTTGTGCTGTATCACCAACATAAGCTTCAACAGTGTATGATAATGAATCAATGGCATTAACAATTTGTTGATCACTAGCATTAATTGTAATCGTTAAGGTAATATTTTGATCTTTAACTGAACCATAATCGTAGTTAACTTTAGTAGTAAGTGTTGTTGCTGTTGTTAAGTCACTATTTGCTAAGGCATGATTGTCTGTGCCGACAGTAATGCTATTAAGTTGGAATGATTCAGAGTTAAAGGAATTTTGTATGTCTTCACTTAATGAACTTTTAATAAAACTAGCATTGATTTTTGCACTTACAGTTGTTGCTTCATCACCGGCAGTAACTGTTGTTAATGTATATTCAGTACTATTGATTGCATTAGTAATTTCTGCATCTGTAAGATTAACTTTGAATGTTAGAGTAGTTGCTTGGTTAGCAATTGTGTCGTAACTATAATTGATTTTAGCGTTGATTGTTCCAGCTGTTGTTAAGTCACTATCTGCTAAGGCATGATTGTCTGTGCCGACAGTAATGCTATTAAGTTGGAATGATTCAGATTTAAATGCGGTTGCATTGTTACCAGTTAATTTTGCTTTAATGAAATCAGCATTAATTTGATCAGTAATACTTTTTGCTGCTTCGTTGACAGTAACTGCTGAAACAGTATATGTTATATCATTAATTGCATTTACAACTTGTTGTTGTTCAGTAACTGCGATAGTAATTGTTAAAATTGTTGTTTGATTTTTAATTGAATCGTAGTTGTAGTTAATTTTAGCGTTGATTGTTCCAGCTGTTGTTAAGTCACTATCTGCTAAGGCATGATTGTCTTCGCCGACAGTAATGCTATTAAGTTGGAATGATTCAGCTTTAAATACGGTTGCATTGTTACCAGTTAATTTTGTTTTAATAAAGTCGCCAGTAATTTGTTCAGTAATACTTGCTGCTGTTGCTGGATTAGTAGTATTTGCTGTTAGTGTATATGCAGTTGTTGTATTGTTAATTGCATTAACGATTTGTTGTTCTGGACTTGTAGTGTTATGAGAACTATTTGAAACTCCTAATCCTACTCCTAAACCAACAGCTAAACCAACAGTGATAACTCCTAATGCCGTAGCATAAATTTTTCAATTTTTATATAATAACTTTTTTTCCTGTTTTTGCTCTTCTTCAATTGGAAGAATTTCTTTTGTTAGGTCTTTTGCCATTTTCTTACTCTCCTTTTTGTTTTTTACTTTTTAAGTATTATAGCATTTTTTACAAAAAATAGGATGGAATGATTTATTAAAATAACTTTGATAAATAAAATACATCTCATTTTCGTTACTACAAACTTTTTCTTTTTGCCTGTATTAACTAAGTGAGATGCATTTCTAATGAAATTTTTTATTTTTTATTCAATATAAGTTAATTTATCAGCAATGATTTCAGTATAATGAAAATCATTAGTTTTATTACTAAAAGTTTGAATTCGACCTTTAATCGCAATAATGATTCCTGATTTTAATAATTCTTTAATTTCTTGGCAATTGGCTAATCAAGTTTTAATCGTAATGTAATCAATTTCATATTCATTTTGGCGATTTTTAAATGGTCGTTCAACTGCCATAATAAATTTTGCCCATTTTGCTGGCATTTGTTCTTTTGTTGGAACAATTTCAGGTTCTGAAACTAAGCGACCAACAAGAATTACATTATTAATCATTTTCTTTTCCCTCCTTAGTTTAGATTATAGAAAAGAAAATTAATAAATAAGTAATATTATTGTCTTTATGTATAAAAATTAGAAAATAACAGCAATGGCAATAACATTAGTTTGATTATGTGATAATGATAAGCTAATTTGATAATCTTTAATTTTTACTGTTGGTTGGCCATATTTATTTTTAGTAATATTAATTTCACTAAAAACTAAATGCTCGAAAGGAAGAGCTTTAAAGATTGCTTCTTTCAATGCTCATCTACTAGCTAAAAATTGTTTTTTTCCAACTTCACTTTGTAAACGTTGCAATTGAATTGCTTCTTCTTCACTTAAGTATCGTTCAATTAATTTTGCTTTCAATTGCATTCGATTAATTTCAATAATGTCAATACCAACATTTTTCATTTAGTAATTCTCCTTAATTGTTTTTAAATCTGGGGAAATAATAATTTTTCTTGTGCTTTTATTATATAATAAAAATATCAAAGTGCGATAAGGAGTAAATGATAATGGTTTTTTATTTGGAAAAAGAAGAAAAAGCTAAAATAATTAATCATTACCTTCCTTATGAAGTTAATAATAAAAATGTTCATGTTGAAAAAGTTTATAAATATAATAATTTAACAATTAGTTTGTACCATAATAAAGTTTTATTTCAGGGGCCTTTAGAAGAAATTGTTCGTGAATATCGTGATTACTGATATATTTTTGATGAAAAAGAAAAATCTATTATTGGCAATGATGAAGTTGGAACTGGTGATTATTTTGGCCCAATTGTTATTACTAGTTGTTATATAAGTTCAGCAATGTTGGAAAAATTACGATTATTGAATGTTAAAGATTCAAAAACATTGAATGATAAGACAATTTATCCTTTAGCTAATCAAATTATGAAAATTGTTACTTTTGAATCAGTTATTATTAATAATCGCAAGTATAATCAATGAATTGCTGAAGGTTATAATGCTAATGTCATAAAAGCTTGAGGTCACAATCAAGTTTTAGTAAAAATGTTACAACATAAAAATCAGTATAAAAAAATTGTTATTGATCAATTTGTTGATCGCAAGTTATACTATCAATATTTAGAAAATATGGCAGCAAATAAAAATAAGATTATTCAAGATAATGTTTTTTTTACGATTAAAGCAGAAAATAAATTTCTTGCTGTTGCTTGTAGTGCTATTATTAGTCGTTATTTATTTTTGGAAGAAATTAAAAAAATATCAATTGAGTTAGAAGTTCGGATTCCTTTAGGAGCAGGTGCTGAAGTTGATAAATTTTTTGTCCAACACCAAGATCTTTTTGATAAAGACATTAAGAAATTTTTACTTCGTCATACAAAATATCATTTTGCGAATACTAAGAAAATATTAAAAAAAATATAATTATTTTATAATAAGCATTTTTCACTATCTTTTTTTTAAAACCATTAAAATTAATATGTAAAAGATTTATTTTTTATTTCTATATTTGTGTGTTATATAGAAGTTAGGAAAAGAAAATTGAGGAGTGAAAATATATGAGTAATCCAATTAATGTTTTTTCAGAGATTGGTAAGTTAAAGTCAGTTTTAATTCATCGACCAGGACAAGAACTTGAAAATTTAACACCAGATTTATTAGAAAGATTACTATTTGATGAAATTCCATATCAAAAAGTTGCTGCTGAAGAACATGATGCTTTTAAAGCTCACTTGGAAGCAAATGGTGTTGAAGTTTTATATATTGAAGAATTAGTAGCAAAAACATTAGATGAAAATCCACAATGAAGAGATGATTTTATTAATCGCTTTATTAAAGAAGCAAAAATAAATAAAAAATATCGTGAGAAATATCGTACTTTTATTAGCAAGAAAAAGAATTTAGATATGGTTAAAACGATGATTGCTGGTACTAAAAAGTATGATTTAAAAATTAAAAATAGTAATGGTGATCCTTTTATTACTGAACCTTTGCCAAATATTCTTTTCCAAAGAGATCCATTTGCTAGTATTGGTAATGGAGCAACAATTCATAAAATGTGAGCTGAAACAAGAAATCGCGAAACCCTTTTTTGTGATTTTGTTTTAAGAGATAATAGTCGTTTTGCTAATCAAATAACATTTTATTATACTCGTAAAGACCGTCATAGTATTGAAGGTGGCGATATTATGGTTTTAAATAAAACAACTTTAGTTATTGGTCTTTCACAAAGAACAGAAATGAAAGCAATTAAGAAAGTAGCAAAGCGAATTTTTAACGATCCTAAAGCAACTTTTGAAAAAATTGCTATTCTTGATTTACCAAAAGCTCGTGCTTTTATGCATTTAGATACTGTCTTTACTAATATTGATTATGATAAATTTATTGTTCATCCATTAATTTTTGACTATATTGATCAATTCAAAATTTGAGAAATAACAAAAGATGATGGTAAAAAAAGAGTTAAAAAGAATTTACAAGTATATTTAGAAGAATTAGTTGGTAAGAAAGTAAAATTAATTAAATGTGGTGGTGATGATGAAATTGCTGCTGGAAGAGAACAATGAAATGATGGAACAAATGTTATTACCCTTGCTCCAGGTAAAGTAATTGCTTATGAACGAAATTATGTAACAATTGAATTATTAAAAAAAGCAGGAGTTAAAGTTTTAACAATTCCTTCTTCAGAATTATCTCGTGGTCGCGGTGGTCCAAGATGTATGTCAATGCCATTAATTAGAGAAGAACTTGAAAAATAACACAAAAGGAGCAAAGTAATGCCAGTAAATTTAAAAGGTAGAAATTTTTTAACATTATTAGATTTTACGCCAGAAGAAATTAATTATTTATTAGAACTATCAATGAGTTTAAAAAAAGCAAAAAAAGCAAAAACTGAAACACAAAGAATGCGTAATAAAAATGTTGTCCTGATTTTTGAAAAGACTTCAACAAGAACAAGATCAGCTTTTGAAGTTGGTGCTTTTGACCAAGGTGCTCATGTTACTTACATTAGTTCTAGTGGTTCACAAATTGGAGTTAAAGAAACAATTGCTGATACAGCAAGAGTTTTAGGAAGAATGTATGATGGCATTGAATTCCGTGGTTCAAAACATACTGATGTTGAAACATTGGCAAAATATGCTGGAGTACCAGTGTGAAATGGTTTAACTGATTCTTATCATCCAACACAAATTTTAGCTGACTTTTTAACAATTAAAGAACATGTTAATAATGATTTAAAGGGTGTTAAATTAGTATTTTTTGGTGATGCCAGAAATAATATGGGTAATTCTTTAATGATTGGTTCAGCCAAAATGGGATTACACTTTGTTGCTTGTGCTCCAAAAGCTCAATGACCTGATCCTAATTTAGTAAAGAAATGTCAAGAAATTGCTAAATCAACTGGAGCAAAAATTGAATTGAATGAAAAGCCATTGTTAGCAGCAAAAAATGCTGATGTTCTTTATACTGATGTTTGAGTATCAATGGGAGAACCTGAAAGTGTTTGAGCAGAAAGAATTAACTTATTAAGTCCTTATCAAGTAAATAAAAAGCTTATGGATCAAGCAAAATCTAAAGCAATTTTCTTACATTGTTTACCAGCTTATCATAATAAAGATACTAAGATTGGTAAAGAAATGGGTGATAAATTTAATCGTAACGACTTTGAAGTTACTGATCAAGTTTTTGAATCAAAACAATCAAAAGTTTTTGATCAAGCTGAAAATCGTTTACATACTATTAAAGCGGTAATGGTTGCAACAATCGGTGATTAATTAATAAATTACTAATGTGAAAGGTGTAGTATGACGGCGACAGAAGCTAAACAAACTGAAATCAAAAATCCAAAACAACCAAAAAAAAAGTCGTTTAAATTTAAAATGCTTTCGGCATTTTCAATTTTATTGATTATTATTTTCATTTTGATTGTTGTTTCATGAATTTTAAATGGGATTGGAATTACAACAACTCATAAAAATATTGATGCTAATACTTCAGAGACAGTCAAAATTGGTGCTGCTGGAATTGTTGATTTATTTTGAGTTCCAATTCAAGGATTTATTAATAAATCCGATATTATTATTTTCATTTTAGCGCTTGGTGCGTTCATTAATGTTGTATTAGTTTCTAAATCATTAATTGGCTCAGCGCAAGTAATTACGAGAAAATTAAAAGGTAAGGAAATTTGAGCAATACCTTTTATTATGGTTTTCTTTTCAATTTTAGGTTCAACTGAAGGGTTAGCTGAAGAATCATTAGGATTTTATATGATTATGATTCCGTTAATGATTGCTGCTGGATTTGATAGTTTTACTGGATTAATGATAGTTTTACTTGGTGCAGGTGTTGGCGTAATGGGTTCAACTGTTAATCCATTTATTATTACTGTTGCTGTTAATGCGATTAATGGTTCTGGTTCTTTTGATATTAGTGCTGGTGATGGTATTGTTTGAAGATTAATTTGTTGATTAATCTTAACTACTGTTGTAATTGCTTTTGTTATGATTTATGCAATGAGAGTTAAAAAGAATAGTAGTGTTTCAGTTACTTTTGCTACTGCTGAAGCCGATAAAGAATATTTTTTACAAAGTGCTAATGAAGTTATTGTTATGGATTGAAGAAAGAAAACAACTTTAGCAATTTTTGGATTAACTTTACTTATTATGATTGTTTATTTAATTGGTTGAGATTCAATTTTAGGTACAACTAAATTTGAAAACGCTGGTGCCTGAATGAATAAACATATTCCTTGAATTACTGCTTTTATCCCTGGTTTTGGGGTTGGTGGTTTAGGAGATGTTGGTGGTTTCTTCTTGCTTTCAGCAGTGATTTTAGGATTTATTAATTTTCGTAGTGAAGCTGATTTTATTAATAAGTTTTTAGCCGGTGCTGCTGATATTTTAAGTGTTTGTTTAGTTATTGCTACGGCTGCAGGAATTAGTGTTATTTTAGAAAAAACTTATATGCAAGATTTAATTGTTAATGGTTTATCAAAAGTAATTACTGGTTTAAATACAATTGGTTTAATGGTAATTTTACTCTTGCTATTCTTACCATTGTCATTCTTAATACCGTCATCAAGTGGTTTTGCTACGGCAATTTTCCCAATTTTGGGACCAGTCTTAATGACAATGCCAAGTAGTGATGTTACTGGTTCAGGAGCAATTACAGCATTTTCTTTTGCGACAGGAATTATTAATTTAGTCACTCCAACATCAGGAGTAGTTATGGGTGCTTTAGCAATTGCTCGTGTTAGTTATGATAAATTATTAAAAGGAGTTTGACCATTATTATTAATTTTAACTGGTCTTGCAGTTGTTTTAATCGTAGCAGGAAGTTTAATTGGTGGTTCAATTTTCTAATTAAGCAATCAAAAAATTTAAAATTATAGGAGAGAAAATATGGCAAAAGTTGTTGTGGCACTTGGTGGTAATGCTTTGGGAAATAATCCTGAAGAGCAAAAAGAAATTGTCAAAAAAACTGCTAAATACTTAGTTGATATTGTTGAACGAGGTAATACTTTAATTATCTGTCATGGGAATGGTCCACAAGTGGGAATGATTAATTTAGGTTTTAATATTGCTAATAAAAATGATAAAAGTATTTCCGTTATGCCTTTTCCTGAGTGTGGTAGCATGTCACAAGGTTATATTGCTTATCATTTACAACAAGCAATTCAATATCAATTACAACAAAGAAAAATTAAAAAGAATGTTGCTGGAATTGTGACACAAACATTAGTTAATATTCATGATACTGCTTTTTCTAATCCAAGCAAACCAGTTGGTCCATTTTATCAAGAAGATGAAGCAGAAGCTTTAGCAAAGAAATATAATTGAACAGTAAAAAATGATGCTAATCGTGGTTGAAGAAGAGTTATTGCTTCACCACAGCCAATTGATATTATTGAAAAAGATGTTATTGCTGATTTAGTTAATCATGGTTTTATTGTCATTGCTGCTGGTGGGGGTGGTATTCCTGTAATTAAAACTAATGCCGGTTATCAAGGAATTGATGCTGTGATTGATAAAGATTTTACTAGCGAAAAACTTGCTGAAATTCTTGATGCCGATCAATTAATTATTTTAACAGCTGTTGATAAAGTAATGATTAATTATGGTAAACCAGATCAAAAAGCATTAGATAAATTAAATAGTGCCGAAGTTGATCAATATATTTCTGAAAATCAATTTGCAGCAGGTAGTATGTTGCCAAAAGTTCAAGCAGCAAAAAAGTTTATTAGTAGTAAAAAAGGTCGTAAAGCAATCATTGCTAACTTAGAAAAAGCAGCGGATGCAATTGCTGGTAAGAGTGGAACAATTTTTGGTGATTAAAATTTAATTTTAAGTTATGATTTATGATAAAAAGTTCTAGTTTTTTTAAAATCTAGAACTTTTTTACTTATAATAAATATATTAAGTTAATAAATAATTAATACGATAAACAATAAAAATGAAAAGGATTTTAAGGGGAAAAGTGACTGAGATTGAAAAGTTATTGTTGATGAATTACGATCAATGTACTAATTATCTTAAGACAAAATATGGCAATGTTCCAAAAGATTATTTTGTTAATGAAAGGTGTACTCAAAATTCAAGAGGAAATACGCGAACAAATGAAGGATTGTATCTTCATCATATTGATGAAGATAAAGCAATTTTACTTTCTACTCCAGAGTGAGCAATAAAAAATCCATTTGATTATCAAAGAGCAGATCGATTAGTTTATTGTAATTTGTTAGAACATTTAGTTTTACATATTAAGATTTTTGAATTTCCTAATCCTAATAAAAATATTATTGATGATGTTGGAGTTGGGGGTATTTATGCTTTTATTGCTCCTGAATTAAATGATATTTATTCAGGAATTAAATATAAAAGACAATGAAAACAAAAGATAACAAATGTTGTTTTACCATTAAAAGATGATTATTTTAAATGCATTAAAAAATTGGTAGATCTTAATTTTCCATATCCTTTACTTACTTCTTTTAATGAAAGATTTGGTTTATGGAGCAATGAAAAAAATCAATTATTATATGATGAGTTAAAACAAATTGGAGTTAAAAAATAAAATACTAGTTAAAGGAGAACAATAATTAAAATGTATATGATTGATTTAATTCAGAAAAAGAAGCAAGGCTTAGAGTTGACCGATTCAGAATTAACATTTTTAGTTCAAGGGATTACTAACGGGACAATTCCTGATTATCAAATTACTGCTTGAGCAATGGCAGTTTATTTTCAAGGAATGACTAAACGAGAATTAATTGCTTTTACTAAAGCAATGCTTAATTCTGGGCAAACACTTGATTTAAAAGCAGTAAAAGGTTTTAAAGTTGATAAGCATTCAACAGGTGGTGTTGGTGATAAAACTAGTTTAGTTTTTGCGCCTGTTGCTGCGAGTTTAGGTTTAAAAGTATGTAAAATGTCAGGGAAAGGTTTAGGAATTACTGGTGGCACAATTGATAAATTATTAGCAATTCCTAATTTTAAGACTGAATTATCAACAGCAGAATTTATTGCGACAATTAATAAAGTTGGTTTTAGTATTACAGGACAAACTGCTAATTTAGTTCCTGCTGATAAAAAACTTTATGCTTTGCGCGATGTTTCAGGGACAATTGATATTTTAGAGTTAATAGCAGCTAGTGTTATGAGTAAAAAAATTGCGCTTGGTACTGATTTAATTTTGTTAGATGTTAAATGTGGAACCGGTGCTTTTGCTCAAGATTTAGCAGCAGCAAGAAAACTAGCTAATTTAATGATTGATATTGGTCAAGGTTTTCACAAACAAGTTATTGTTGTTATTAGTGATATGAATCGACCTTTGGGTCGAGCAATTGGTAATGCTTTAGAATTAAAAGAAGTGGTTGCGAGTTTAGAAAATCAAGGTCCTGATGACTTAAAAGAATTAGTTGTTAACTTAACAGGTTTAGCATTAGCAGCAAGTAATAAAAAATTAACTTTAGCAGCAGCAAAAAATCAAGTAATTAAGACTTTTAACTCACCAAAACCTTTAAAACTTTTTTATGATTTTGTTGTTGCTCAAGGTGGTGATTTGAATTACATTAAAAATCTTAATAAGTTACCAGCAACAAAACATATTTTGTTAGTTAAAGCAAATAATGAAGGTTATTTAGATTTTAATAATATTTATTTTTTGGGTGAACTTTCAGTTTTATTAGGAGCAGGTCGAATCGTTAAAGATGATATTATTGATCCTTTGGCGGGAATTATTTTAAAACAAGTTCATGGTGATCAAGTTAAAAAAAATCAAGTTATTATGGAATTACATACTAATAAAGAAATTACTAGGGAAAAGGAATTTCAAGAATTAGCTTTAAAGACTTTTACTATTAAAGGAGAAAAACCAAAATTATCAAAATTAATTTTGGAAATAATAATGTAATTTAATAAAATCATTAGTATAATAATAATAAATTTTGCTTTAATAAGTATGAGGTGTTTTTTAGTGAAACGATATTTAAAGTTTTTATTATTATCAACATTGACAACAATGCCAATTGTTAGTGTTGTTGCTTGTTCATCTAGTGATTCAAGTAATTTTTCAGATCGTGATGTTTTAAATTCAGCTGAAGGTGTCGTAATGGCAAACCAAACCTTTAAGATGAATGCAGATTTAAGTTTAATTAATATTCCTAATGATGGAAGTAATTATAATGCTATTAATGCTAGTGTCAGAACTATCATTAGTAATCATTATAGTGGTTTAATAAAATCTGGTAATTTAAGTTGACCTTATGAAACAGTTTCAGTCAATATTCGTAATGTTAAAACTACTTATGAACTTGATGATACAACTGGTACAAATAAACCAGTAGAATCTGACACAGCATTTTCTGCTAAATATGGAGCAGATGTTGAAGCAAAAATTGATTTAACAGCTGATTTATCATTTAAAAATTTGACTAGTTCTGTGCCAATTGTTGTTATCATTACTAATGATACAGTATCACCACAAACAAGAATTGATGCGATTGGAACTTATTTAACAACTTATTTAAATAGTCGAACAGAGTCTTTTGAATTTCAAACTTTATTTAAAAATAATTTATCAAGTGATGACAATGAAGCAAAGAATGTTTACGGTAAAATTGCTACTAGTTTAAAAGATGCTTTATTTAGTTCAGATGACCCAATAATTGATGTTGAAGGATTAGAGTTTACTGTTTTACCGATTACTGCAGGTCAAAATCAAACTATTTATAATTTAACTGATGTTTCAGAAATTACTGATCCAGATGATAGTACAGCAACAATTGGTGTCATTAATGGTACTTTACAAAATTTAACTTTGGAAATATCTGATAAAAATGCTTTTTCACATGATATTGCTTTAAGTAGTTTGACAAGTACAAGTCTTAAAATTAGACAAAGATTTAGTGATGCTACTAATCAAATTTCAGGGATTTTAAATCAAGGACCAGATGCTTTATGATTTATTAATAGTGATCTTCCAAATAGTACCTTGCCAAATCCTGGTGATACTTTAAGTACTTATGATGGTGATGGTAAAACCTTTACTGCAAAAGTAGCGCAAAAGCTTTTTGATCTTATTAGTCAGATTTATCCAAGTGCAACAATGGGTAGTGCTTGAACAGTAGATGCAATTACATTTCCTAATGCAAATTCAAGTCAATTTGTCCTTGAAACAGATCCAGATGATCCTAATAGTGATGGAACTAATAATGGTTATTTTACTATTAATGTTCAGTTTTCTTGTACCATTGGTAATGACAGTATTTTGTCATCAATTGGTGATTTAAGATTAAACCTTAAAACAACTACAACAACTTCAAATTAATAATTAATTAAAAATAAAAGTCATTATTGTTAATAATGACTTTTTTAAAATTTAAATTTCAAAATTGTCAGCTTTATTTATTATATAATTAGTAAGGAGAATCTAAATTATTTTCAGAAAAGGTAGTAACAAATGAAAGAATTAATGATTGATATTGAATCATTTCAAGGGCCAATTGATTTATTATTACATTTAATTAAAGAAAAACAATTAGATATTTTAAATTTAGATTTACAAGTTGTAACAGAACAATATCTTGCTTTTATTTTTCAAGATAAAAATCTTAATCTTGAAATTATTAGTGAATATTTACCAGTTGCTTCATATTTATTAGAATTACAATCAAAGCAATTATTACCAGTTCCAAAAGATGATGAAATTGATAGTGATTATGAAGCAGAAATTAATCGCCAAAAATTAATTGCTCGGATTTTGGAGTATAAAAAATTTAAAGAGATAACTGGCTATTTTGTTAAGCAAGCTCAAGATCGACAAAAAATCTTTTTGAAAGATGCTAGTGATTTAGATCAATACTTTACTGATGAACAAAAAGTTCCAATTTTAGCAAAAAATAATATTAATCAATTAAGTCAAGCAATGCTAAATTTATGAAAGCAATTACAAGCAGAAAATAAATTATCAGTTAATTTAAATTTGAATTTAATTTCAACTGAAGACCGAGCTTTGGAAATCAAAAATATTCTTAAAAAACATAAAGGCGAATTTATTAAGTTAGAATCATTATTTTTAGTAGCGGAATTAAATTTACACTATTTTATTATTACCTTTATTGCTATTTTAGATTTAGCAAAACATCAATTTTTAATAATTGAACAAAAAGATAATTTTGGTTCAATTATGGTTAAGTATAAAGGTTAATTATCAAGTTCGTAAAAACTAAAGGAGAGAAAGAAATTAATGCAAGAAACCAAAGAACTTAAAAAAGAGAAGTTATCTGATTTACAATTAATGGCGATTATTCAAGGATTATTATTTATTGCTGGTAATGAAGGGTTGGATATTGATGCAATTGCTTTTTATTTAAGTTTAGTTAAGAAAAAAAATAAGGTTATCGCCTTAGTTGAACAATTACAAGTAAAATTAGATATTGATGAAACTTCAGGTTTAACAATTATTAAGTTAGGTAATTTATATAAATTAACAACTAAGCCAGAACATCATCAGTATTATCAAGTTTTAAAAGCTCAGCCAATTACGCGTTTATCACAAGCTGCTTTAGAAACTTTGGCAATTATTGCTTATAATCAGCCAGTAACAAAGACTAAAATTGAAGAAATTAGAGGTGTTAATTGCGATAGTATCATTAATAAATTAAAAAGTTTAAATTTTATTAATGAATCTGAAAGAAGTGAATTACCAGGAAGACCATATCTTTATGTTATTACTGATGAATTTATGGATCACTTTCAACTTGAATCTTTGGCACAATTACCTGAATTACCAAACTTTAATTTAGAGATTGAACAGGAGATTTATAATTACTCTAATGACAAAAAATAATCAAGGTCAAAGATTACAAAAGGTTATTGCTAATGCTGGTTATATTGCTCGTCGAAAAGCAGAATTGTTAATTACTTCTGGTAAGGTTAAAGTTAATGACCAAGTTGTGACAACACTAGGTACTAGAGTTTTACCAAATGATGTTATTAAAATTAATAATAAAATTTTAGAGTTTAATGATTATCTTTATTTCATTTTTTATAAACCAGTTAATTGTTTAACTACTTTAAATGATCCAAGAAATCGCCCAACAATTATGCCATATTTTTCAAAAATTAAAGTTCGGATTTATCCCGTTGGTCGCTTAGATTTTGATACTTCTGGCTTATTATTAATGACTAATGATGGTGATTTTAGTAATCAAATTTTACATCCAAAATATAAAATTGATAAAGTATATCAAGTTACTTGTCAAGGATTATTAAGTCAGGAACAAATTAAGCAATTAACAAAAGGTGTTCAAATTGAAGCAATGATTATTACTGCACCTGCAAAAGTAAAAGTTATTAAAACTGATTTCCAAACTGAAACAACAATAATTAATTTAACAATTCATCAAGGTTATAAAAATCAAGTAAAAAGAATGTTAAAAGGTGTTGGCAGCAAGGTTTTAACATTAAAACGAATTGCAATTGGCAATCTTAATCTAACAGGTTTAAAACCAGGTGATTATCGTATTTTGACAACAAAAGAAAGACAAGATTTATTGTCTTTAGTATCACAATAAAGATTTAGTTTTTTTAAATTCTAAATTTACAATTATAATTAATTGAGGTGAATAATGGAATCTTATTTTGCGACAATTAAAAATAAAAAAGGACAATTAGTATTAGATCTTGATGATAGTAAACATATTATTAAAGTTTTACGACATCAAATTAATGATGAAATAATTGTCAATTTTCAAGCAGAAAAATATTTAACAAAAATTGTTGCCTTAATGCCTAATGTTATTTGTCAAATTATTGAACCATTAAAAGAAAATAATGAGTTACCAATTAAAGTAACTTTAGTAATGGCTTTGTTAAAAGAACAAAAATTTGATTTAGTAATTCAAAAAGCTGTTGAATTAGGCGTTAATAAGATTGTGCCAATTCAATTAAAATATTGTGTTAGTATTGTTAATAATAAAATTACGCAAAAAGTTGCACGCTGACAAAAAATTGCTAAAGCAGCAGCAAAGCAAGCTAATCGTAATATCATTCCTGAAGTTACTTCAGTAGTTAAAAATATTGAAGATTTAAAACAATATCAAAGTGAAGTTAATTTTCTTGCTTATGAAAATGAAAATTTTCAAGATTGAACTCAAAACTTAACAAATATTAATAGTATTACAATTGTTGTTGGTCCAGAAGGTGGTATTAGCCCTGATGAATTAACTAGTTTTAAAACTTTAAATTTTACTAATATTAGTTTAGGTTTGACGATTTTACGAGCTGAAACAGCACCACTTTATTTTTTATCGGTTGTTAATTATCACTCATTATTAAAGAAATAAAAATTTAAGGAAGAATAAAAATGATTAATAATTTAAATCAATATATTGATCAAACAATATTAAAGGCAGATGCAAAAATTCAAGAAATTGAAACTTTAATTGCCGAAGCTAAAACTTATAAATTTAAAGCAGTTTGCATTAATCCATATTATGTTAAATACTGTGCTGAAAAATTAAAAAATACTAAGATTAAAATTTGTACCGTAATTGGTTTTCCTTTAGGTGCTAATGCAACAACAACAAAAGTTTTTGAAACTAAGACAGCAATTGCTAATGGTGCTAATGAAATTGATGTTGTTATTAATATTGGTGCTTTAAAAGATCAAGAAACTAATTATGTTTTACAAGAATTACAAGCAATTCGGCAAGTTTGTTCTAAAGATATTATCTTAAAAGTTATTATTGAAACAGCATTATTAACAGAACAAGAAAAAATTATTGCTTGTAAGTTAGTGAGTGAAGCAAAAGCAGATTTCATTAAAACTTCAACTGGCTTTGTTGCCAATGGTGGAGCAACTGTTGCTGATGTTAAGTTATTGAAACAGCATATTGCCAAAAACATTGCTATTAAGGCTTCTGGTGGCATTAGAACTCAAGCACAAGCGTTAGCAATGATTGCTGCTGGAGCAACAAGAATTGGCACTTCAAATGGCATTAATATTGTTACTAATCAAGTAAAAAATAGTAATAGTTATTAAAAAAAGAACTTCCGATTTTGGAAGTTCTTTTAGTTCTTATTCATATCATTTTAAGTATTTTCAGGCGATATAATAAAGTAAAACACTAATTAAACTAACACCAATAAAAATACCAAAGAAAATTGCTAGTAAGATTGGTAAACTAACTTGCACAAATAAACCATTGTCAGAATTAGTAATTGAATTTAAGAAAAAGATTAAAATAAATAAAGGAATCGTAATTAAGAAAGTAACAATTAGTGAAGAAATGGTATGACCTGTTCTAGTTTTAATAAATACTGCCATAACTAAAGCAATGCTAGTAAATAAAACTAAAAAAGCAAGTGTTACTAAAATTACTAAAACCAATTGTCAAATGAAGATTGAATTGATAATTGCAGTTTTATGAAAAGCCAATAATAAAATTATTGCAACTAAAAAGATAAATATATTAGAAATTATCATTAAAATTAAATTAAATAGTGATGACATAATTAAGAAATTGATTTTTTTTATTCTTGTTAAACCAATTCTGCGAAAAATAATTGATTGTTTAAAATCTAATAGAATTGCTAAAAAACTTTGTAAGGCAAATGATGATGACTGAATTAATCATAAAATTAAAATTGTCATGATGCCATTTGCTTGGGAAAGAATACTTTTATAGTTAAGAGCAAGAATAAGAATAAAAAGTAATGGTAAAACAAACATTGAAACAATAACGGCTTTATTTCGTTTTAAAAAACTCATAAAGAAACCTAAAAGTGATCAGCTATTAATTTGATTTGCTTGATTATTCATCGTTAGAACCTTTTTCTTTTGATTTATTATCATTTTTTTTATTATTTTTATTTGCTTTATTTTTTGTTTTACTTAAATGTTTTTCTCATGCTTGTGCTCATTTTCCAGTATTTACTTTTTGTAATTTTTGTGTCACAACTGCTTTATCATACATGCCAATTTTGTAAGCTTTAAATTTTTCTTTGACAAATGTTTCAACACTATGATATTGCTTAATAATATCTTTTATTTCAAAAATCCCAATAATTTCACCATTTAACATAAAAATTAATTGTTGACAAAATTTTTCAATTTCATTCATATTATGTGAAACAATTAGTAATGATAAATCTTTTCGTTTTAATACTTCTTTTTCTAATAATTGATAAATTCTTTCTCGTGCTTCTAAATCTAGACCAGTTGCTAGTTCATCTAAAATTAATAAATCAGGTTGAATAATTAAAGCTAAGAGAATATTAATTTTTTGTTGTTGACCACCAGATAAATTGCTAATTGGTTTTTCAATAATTGTTTCAGCGTCAAGAAAATATAATAATTTTTGAATCTCGGCAACTGATGTTGTTAAACGATAAGTTTTTAAATAATAATTAACAATATCTCAAGCAGTCATTCCACGAGGATATTTTGCTTCTTGGATTTGCATGCCAATTTTTAAATTTTCTTTTAAAGTAATTTCACCACTAGTTGGTACTCTTAATTGAGCAATCATTTCACAAAGTGTTGTTTTACCAGAACCATTTGGTCCAACAATTGCAATCCGAGCATGATTAGGAATTGTTAAATTAAGATTTTTTATTACTAAATTATCTTTATATTTTTTAGTAACATTAGTAATTTTTACGACATCCGTTTGTAAACTCTTTTCCATTTTCGTTCCTTTCTTTTAAGGTAATTTTAACATTAATTATTTTTTTATATAAATTAATTATCAATGTTTTAAAAACTATAAATTGCAATTACAAGTCCAGTTATATCTTTAAAAGAAACAAAAACATAATTTCAAGAGAAATTAAAAATATCATAAAATTAATTTATTTTTAATTTTCTCAAATTTTATCTTATTTAAATCAACTTCGCATGTAAAATAATTAGAAAGTTTATTTTATCTTTATTTTTGATGTTTGGAGAAGAATAAAAATGTTAGAAAATGTATCAAAAAACTTTAAAAGTAATGGTTTATCAAATAACAAAATATTAATTAGTGATAATAAAGTTTTTAAATATGTAAAACTAAATCGTAAAACCCAAAATATTCTTAATTGATTACAAACTAATAATAATCAATACTTACCAATTTTAACTATTACACGAGATTGACTTTGTTATGATGTGATTAATGGTTATACTTTTGTAAAAATTGGATTAACTAATACTAAACATCTAATTCAAATTTTAATAACAATTCAAAATATTCAAAAAATAAAATATAAAAGAAAATATATTGTTCATGGTGATCTAAGTCCTGTTAATGTTATTTTTGATCAAAATTTACATGTTAAAAAGATTATTGATTGAGATAATGTTAGTATTGGTTCAAAGTATCAAGACCCAGCATATGTTTTTTGACTATGAATCAATTTTGGTTCAGAAAAGAAAACATTACAACAAATAAAGTATGAAGCTAATATCTTTAAAAAGATAATGAATTATAATAATAATGATTTGAATAAAATTAAAAAGTGAATTTATAAAGTTATTAAAAAAGAAATGAAAAAGCATTATAATCAAATTAAAAATGACAAAATTTTATTAAATTGATATTTTGAATGCATCAGATGAGTCAAGCAGCAATGGAATATGCTATGAAATTAAAAAAATTTTGAAAAAACTACAATTAACTTTTTATTTTTACTGTCTATTTTATAGCTATCATCTCATGTTGCTAAAGAAACTAATTTTGATATTTTCAAAGAAAGAGAAGTACAAAATATTTTTAATGAAATAAATAAAAATGCCTCGTGAAATCTTTCGATATTTATCTTCCAAAAATCGATACGAAGCATTTATTTAAACTTTAAGGTAAGTGTTGCACTTATAACTTATAGTTTTTAAAACATTGATTAGGATAATTTTAACTTTTAAAATAAAAAGACTTATTGCTATTTTCCTTTCTTATTATGTAATAATTTTAATGTTAATAGAATAACAGCACAAGTTAAACTAATTGAATTAACAACAATTAGTGCTGGTTGCAATTCATTAAATCCAGTTGCAATTTGCATACTAGTTGCCACAATTCAAAAAATACAACTTGAAATATTAATCGTAATCATAATTGTTGATATGTCTTTGGCACTATTTGTTTTAATAACTTTCACAATTTGTGGAATTAAAATACTTGCTGTTAATAAACAACCAATGCCACTTAAAATATAAATTGCTATTTGCATATTAAATTAATCCTTTCTATCTTTCATGATCTCATAAATGTTTGATTGAGAAATATCATTTTGATTTTTTTTGCCTTTTCATTTTTTACAATCTTCACCATAATAATAAATATTATGAATTTTAATTGCTAGAATAATTGCTGCTCATAAAGCACAAGGGACATTAGCAGCAATAACAATTGAATCTTTTAAAATTGTAATTAAATCTTGATTACCATTAAAAACTAAATCTAAAATTCCTCAAATAAATCAGAGACTATTAGCTAAAGTATAAAAACTAAAAGTAAGCACTGATACACCATTAGTTTTTTTACTTTTAAGAGTTTTTAGTGATTGTGGTAAAAAAGCAATAATAGCAATGCCTGTACCAAAGAAACCAATTCCCATTACTAATCAAAAGAGACTTGAATTGATTTTTTCTTGATTATTTAAGATGCTATTAAATCACATTATTTATTTCCTCAATTTCTTGGTTTAATTCTAGTTCAATTTGATTAATTTGTTTTTTACTTTTATTAGCATATTCACCAAATTTACGAATATTTTGAACTTTAATGAAAATAATACAAGAAACACCAATCATAGTAACAGTATACGGAAGAATTATTGTAATACTTCAAATAATGATTTGACTTATTGCAGCATTTTCTGGATGCATAATTGGTAAAACAATCGAAAGAATTGCTAATAATAAAAATAAAAAATTAGCTAAATTATAAATAATATAAGCTTTTAAAGAAATTTCTTTAGTATTTTTTGTTTTAATAGTTTTAATTGTTTGAGGAATAAAAGCAATTACTCCAAAAAAACCTGCTAAATATCCAATAATTGCAATAAAAATTGTCATGATTTGTTTCCTTTATTATATTTTTCTTAATTATAATCATTCTTTATTTAAAAAAATTAATTTAATTAAAAAATTTTAAAAAATTTTTTTAAATGAATTTACAAACTCAAGCAATTTTACTAAATTGTTTTTTTATTTAATTTGAGATTAAATAATTATTGATAATTTTAATAATTAATGTAATTAAAATATAGTGTTAGGGTAATAAATTATACTCTGATTTTTTTTAAATAAAAGACTTGTTACAGTATTTTTTTAAAAGTAATATATTAAAAACATTCTATGAAATTTTTAGAAAGGAGAATGTCTGATGAAAAATGTTAATATGGTTTCTATTGATTTAGGAACAAAAAATTTGATTGTTAAAGTTAATGATCAAATTGTTTATGACCAACCTTCTATTATTGTTTTCGATAATGAAAGTGGTCAAGTATTTATTGGTGAAGAAGCATTAACTATGCGTGATAAAACACCAGTTAACAAACTTGTTAGAGAACCATTAGCAAACGGAGTAATTTCTGATGTTAATGCTTTGATTGCATTGTTAACAGAAATTTTTGTTAATATTGTTCAAGTTAATAACAAGAAAATTTGAAAACGAGGTAGTTTCTGAAAGAATTCAGTTGTTTTAGTAGCAGTTCCATCTAAAATTTATCGTTTAGATGAAGATGTATTAAGACAAGCATTACACGGAAAGCAACCTGCTAGAATTCCTAGTTTTAGTGAAAAGTTTAGAAGATACGAATACTTTAGTAAAGTTATGAATGCTGAAAAAATTGTTATTATGCCAGCTGTTAAGTTAGCAACAATTGGAGCTGGAGTTTCAATTTGAGATTCACAAGGCGCATTTTTACTTGATATTGGAGCTGGAACTTCTGACTGTTCAATCGTTGCTACTGGTGACATTATTGTTCAAGATTCAGTTAATGTGGCTGGTAATACAATTGATAGTGCAATTCAAAAGTATTTAGAAGATATGCATTATGTTTCAGTTACTAGAGAACAAGCAGAAAATATTAAAATTGAAGTTGGAATTAATATTGAAGGTCGTGATGACTTAAAAGAAATTGATAAACAAATTACTATTTATGGTAAAAGTTTAAAAACTGGTACTCCAACAAAAATTATTTTACAAAAGGCAGAAATTCAAAAAATTATTATTGAATCAATTGAACCAATTGTTGATCTTTGTAAATCAATTATTCTTCGTTCTGCAGCAAGTTTTGCTAAAGTTATTCAAGAAAATGGTTTAATTTTAACAGGTGGTACTTCTTTATTAAAGAACATTGATGTGTATTTAAGTCAAAGATTAAACCTTGAAAAAGTTATCATTGCTCCTGAACCAAAGCATTCTGTAATTAAAGGAACAGAGATTTACGAAATGTATAAAAATGATTTATATGATAAAGAATTTATTAGACCAAGTAGATAGGGAAGGAGAATTTTAAAAAATGACACAATTTAAAAAATGACAAATTAAAAAAAGCCGTACTTTTAATGATTCCATTGCAGGATATGAATGATTATGTATGGATGTTGGTACGGAAAATATGAAAGCTCGTTATGTTAATACTGGGTTAAGATTTGATGAACCTTCTTATATTGCTGAAGATTATGAAAAAAATCGTGTTTATTTTGGTGAAGAAGCTAAAGCTTTAGTTGATAAGACTAATGAAAATATTATTATTAAGCGACCAGTTCGTGATGGTAATATTGCCGATCCACAAGCTTTAGAAAGAATTCTTATTAGAATTTTTGATCATTTCAAAATTTCAAAAGCAACAAAGAAAAAGTTAATTGTAATTATGGCAACACCAAGTGATATTAATCCTGTACAAAGAGCAGCATTAGAAAGTATTGTAACAAAATTAGGAGCTAGTCGTGGTTTTGTTCAAGAAGAAGTAAAAATGTCAGCTTTAGGTGCCGGACAAGATATTTTTGGAACTTCAATTATGTCTGTTGACATGGGTGGAGGATCAACTGATATTGCAGTAATTAGTAAAGATTCAATTTTACATTCAACTTCAAGTTATTGTGCCGGTGATTACTTAACAGAAAAAATCCGTGAACATATTCTTAGAACTAAAGCTGTTCATATTGGATTGAAAGAAACTGAAGAATTAAAGAAAGCAATTGCTTCTTTAGTTCCTGGACCAAATGAACAACCTTATCGTGTTAGTGGATTATTAATTCCTAAAGATAGTGCAAAATCAGGAGAAGTGTTAGCAATTTCTAAAACAATTTATGTTACACCAGAAGAAATTCGTGAAGTAATGCAACGTGAATTCCGTGAACATATTATTCCAGCAATTAGAAAAGTATTAAGAATTTCTACTGAAAAAGCACTTGGATCAGTTGCTGATTTGAAAAAATTAGGTAAAGGAATCACAATTTCAGGTGGTGGAGCTTACATCAGAGGAATTGATAAATTCATTCAAGATGAACTTTCAAAAGAATATCATTTAGAAGCTTATGACGAACACGGAAACATTGTTTCTGATGAAGTTTATGAAGGTGATGAATTTGAAGTTCGTTGTTCAGCAGAGCCATTATATGATGTAATTAATGGTTGTGTAAAATATCGTGATGAAATTTATCGTGAAATTTTAGAAGAAAAGAAATTTAATCTGTTTAGAAAATCAAAAAGTAGTATTTATCGTTTAAGATAGTAATACTTTAAAACAAGAAACTCTTATTATAAACGATAAGAGTTTTTTTATTTTAATTAGAAATTTTTTTCTTTGTCTGATGCTAAAAAGCAAATTATTATTTAAATTACTATATAATTAAAAATAGTTAAAAAACTGAAAAAAAGATAATGGGAGTTTTAAAAAAATATGAATATCATAGCTAGTTATAAAACAGATACTGGTACTTTTAGAAAAAATAATCAAGATTCTTTATTATTTTTAAAAAATAAAACTGGTCAAGTTTTAGCTGTTGTTTGCGATGGTTTAGGTGGTCATAGTTGTGGTGATATTGCGAGTTCAATGGCAGTGTCTTTATTAAAAGAATTTTTTAATGAAACAAAATGATTAAGATTACAAACTGATGAACAAGTACATCAATGATTAAATACCAGTGTTCTTAAAATTCAGTCAGCTATGAATCAATATAGTCTTAATAATGAAGAAGCAAATGATATGGGTACAACAATGGTAATTACCTTAATTACTAATCGTAAAGCCTATTTAGTTAATATTGGTGATTCAAGAATATACTTATTTAATAATCAAGGTTTAAAACAATTAACTTCAGATCACAATATTTTAAATTTATATTTAAAAAATAACCCAAAACAAGTAGCAGATGTTGATGTTAATCAAACTTATTGAAAAGCATTAACAAGTGCCTTAGGACCAATTAAAAATTTAACAATTGATATTTTTGATTTATCATTTGAAACTCCATCGTATTTTTTATTAACAAGTGATGGTGTTCATGACTTTTTAGAAGAAACAGAAATTACTCACATTTTAGAAAAAAATAATAGTTTAAAAGCAAAAGTTAAAATGTTAATTAAACAAGCAATAAATAATGTTTCAACTGATAATTTATCGGCAATATTAATGTTAGTTAAAGATTAAGAATGAAATAATTACTTTTTAAGCAAAAATAAACTTGTTAATAAAATTTATATTAATATAAGTAGTATATTAGTAATATTTTAAAGAAGGTTTGATTTTTATGTTTAAAAGATTACAAAAAAAGCAAATAAAAAATTTAAAACGCAAATATCATAAGTTGTTGAGACGAGGCAAAAAAATTTTTGCAACTTGAGATCAAAAAAGTAAACCACCAGATAAGTTAATTGTAATTCAAAAACAATTAAGGCAATTATATCAAGAAATTGAACAGCAAAAAATTGATGATGAATTACAATTTTTTGCTGAAAATCCGGAAGTTTATCAATTTTTACCTAGTGAATGAACATAATTGGTGCATTATGAAAACAAAAGAAATAACTAAAAAATTAAATAATCGTTATCAAATTGTTAATCAAATTGGCGCAGGTGGAATGGCAAAGGTTTATCAAGCGGAAGACTTATATTTAAATCGTAGTGTTGCAATTAAAATTATTAACCTAGATACTAATAAGATTGATGATTTGAATAAAGAACGCTTTTTACAAGAAATTAAAGCCGTATCACGAATTAGACATCCTAATGTTATTTTAGTTTATGATATTTTTATTGACCAAAAAAATTGATGTTTAGTATTGGAATTATTAAAAGGCAAAACTTTAAAAGAATATTTAAGTAATATTGGAGTTTTAAGTGTCAATGAAACATTAAATATTATGCAAAAGATTTTATTAGGTGTTAATGCTTGTCATCAAGTTGGAATTATTCATCGTGATTTAAAGCCCGATAATATTTTATTAACTGATAATGGCGCAATTAAAGTTTTGGATTTTGGAATTGCCATGATTGATGGTAAGGAAGTTAAAAAACATGCTCATCAAGTTGTTGGAACAATGAAATATATTGCTCCAGAAGTTGTTAAATTTGAACCAGCAACAGTCCAAAGTGATATTTATTCTTTAGGAATTATTTTATATGAATTATTAACAGGTCGACCACCATTTTTTCATAAAAATCCTCAACTACTAGCGAACAAACATATTAAAGAACCAATGCCATTAATTCGTGATTATAATCAAAAAATTCCTCAAAGTTTAGAAAATGTTATTATTAAAGCTACTAGCAAAAATCCTAAAAATCGTTATCAAACCATTAATGAAATGGCACAAGATTTATTATCTTGTTTAAATTCTAATCGTCGAAGTGAAAAACCTTTATCTAATAAACAAAAAGTAATAATTAAAAATAAAGGAATCAAAATTAATAATTTAAATTTCTTTTTACCTTTCTTTTTAAAAAAATGATTTTTAGTTTTCATAAGTTCATTAATTTTTTTAATTCTTATTGCTGCGATATTAATTATTGTGCTTTAATCATATTATAAAACTTTAAAGGAGTGATTTATGAAGTTAAAACAAGGTATTGTCATTGCTGTTGCTAATAATTATGCTGATGTTAAAGTTAATGATAAATTCTATCAAGCGCATATTAGACAAAAAATTAAGACGAATGGTGCTTTATTAGTTGGTGATCAAGTTGGTTTAACGATGATTGATGATAATCAAGCAGTTATTGAAAAAATTTTTCCAAGAACCAATGAATTGTATCGTCCAAGAATTACTAATATTAATCAAGTTGTTATTGTCAATGCTTTAACAAATCCAACTTTTAATACTTTGATTTTAAATAAATTATTAACATTGTTTAATTTTTATCAAATTGATGTTATTTTAGTATTTACTAAAACTGATTTAGTTAAAAAAACTGATTCAGTTTGAAAGAAAATTGAATATTATCAAGCATTAAAATATCCTTGTTATTTTGTTTCCAATAATAATCAAGTTGGGATTAAAGAATTAAGAACAATTTTTAAAAACAAATTTTCATTGTTAACAGGAGTTTCAGGTGTTGGTAAGAGTTCTTTGTTGAATAGTTTAGAACCAGGTTTGAATTTAACAACTAATGAAATTTCTCTTACTTTAAAACATGGTAAACATACAACAACAACAACGAAACTTTATTTCTTACTAGATGGAATTATTGCCGATAGTCCTGGGTTTATGGTTTTAAAATTACAAGGTTTAACAAAGTTTGATTTAGCATTAAATTTTCCTGTTATTAAAGAATATGTTAATAAGTGTAAGTTTAATAATTGTTTACATCAAAATGAACCTGGATGTGCCGTTATTAAAAATTTAAATGATAAATTAAATAAATATTTTTACCAAGATTATTGTAAAATCTTATTAGAATTTATTAATTTACATTAGTAATAAAAGATGAAAGGTAAAATATGGAAAAAGATACGACAATTGCTGTTAGTATTTTGACAGCTGATTTTTTAAATTTAAAAAATGAACTTGATCGAATTATTGCTGCTAAAATTCCTGCTTTGCATTTTGATGTTATGGATAATAATTTCGTTCCTAATTTATCTTTTGGCCCAAAAATTCTTGCTGATGTTAGTAATTATTTAAAAGATAAAGCAGTTATGATTGATTGTCATTTAATGATGCAATTAAAGCCAAAAGTTAAAGTTAAAGACTTTTTAAAACCTTTTATTATTTCAGGAGTTAATAGTATTACTTTACATTATGAAGCAATGAATAAAAAACAATTATTAGAGTTTATTAATTGAAAGAATGCTGGTTTTAAAAAAGGTTTAGCAATAAAACCAAAAACACCAATTAAAGTTCTTTTTTCTTATTTAGCAAATTTAGATTATGTTTTAATTATGAGTGTTGAACCAGGTTTTGGTAATCAAAAATTTATTACTGGCTCTTATCAAAAAATTAAAACTTTAAAACAATATTTAGTCACAAAAAATTTCAAAGCACCAATCATTGCTGTTGATGGTGGTATTAATGATAGTACTGCTGCTTTATGTATTGAAGCGGGTGCTGATTATTTAGTTTCAGGTAGTTATTTACTTAATAATCAAACATCAATTACTGAACAATTAGAAAAAATGTGAAAATAATGCATAAAAATTCGCAATTGGTTATTGTTTGTCGTGATATTTTAGTTGATTGAAAACAATTTTTTCAACCAGTTTATGTTGGTGTTGAATCAGGAACAATTGCTTTAATTAAAAATAAGTTACCAATTAATTTTGTTTGTGGTGATTTTGATAGTATTAATGACAAAGATTGACAATTAATTAATCAAGCACAAGAAAAAGCTAAGTTTAAGATTTTCAAAGTTAATCAAGCAAAAGATTATCTTGATAGTGAATTAGCAATTACGACAGCACTTGAATTAAAATTACCATTTCAACAAATTATCATTATATCTAATGGTAATCGTTGAGATATGTTATTGGCACAAATTAATTTTTTACGAAAATATCAACAATACCAACCAATTTTAATTGATCAAGAAAATTATCTTTTTACTTTAAAAGCAAAGAGTAAATTTATTTTTTCAAAAAATCTTTTGAAATATCATTATATTTCTTTTTTTTGTCTTAACAATCAAAAAGTTATTTATAACTTTACGGGTTGCAAATACTACTCAGGAACTGATATTATTATTAATAATCAAGATGTTTTAGCTATTAGTAATGAATTTGATTTAAAAATGAATCAACAGCCAACAATTGAAATTAAATCAGGTGATTGTATTGTTGTTTTATCAAAAAAATAATTGATTAATTTACAAATACTTTTAACAAAATCATATTAAGTAATAAGGAGCAAAGTTATGAGTCTTTTTGGTTTTTCAGTTGATTTACATTCAGCAACAAAAGCACAATTAACTAATTATATTGAATTATTAGCAAAATATCAAAAACAATTAATTTTTACTAGTTTAGTTGGTTTTGCTAATAATCAAGAACTATGAGAAAAATTAGCTCAAGTAACACAATTAGCAAAAAAATATCAAATGTTTGTTTATGCGACAATTGATCAAAAGTTTTTAGAAAATTACAATTTAACTTATAAAAAAACAAAGGAATTAATTAATTTCTTTAAAAACAAAGGTTTAGCAGGAATTAAATGTGATCAGGCATTTGATTTAACAACCCAAACTAAATTAACTTATAATAACCAAGAATTTAAAATAATTATTAATGGCAGTCATAATTTAATTAATTTAGATAAATTAGTTTTAGAATATCGAATTAATAATAAGAATGTTATTAGTTGTTATAATTTTTATCAACAAAGATATACTGCAGCTAGTGTTGATCAGTATTTAATTAATCAATATGAAAGTCATATTAATAATATTCCTTTTGCTGGATTTGTTAGCGATAAACAAGGGTGTAGCCTTGAAATTCATCGTGATTGACCTTTAAGTGCTCAAATTCATCATCTAATTGCTTTAGGAACAGATGTTATTATTGTTAATCAATTTGTTTCCGAAACAGAATTAAAGTTAATTACTAATATTGCCCAAAAAAAAGTAACTTTAGCAGTAGATATAATTGAAGATATTTCTGAAGTAGAGCGGAAAATTTTGTTTGATGATAAAAATCATTTTGTTCGTCCTGATTTAGCACAAGATTTGTTTATTAGTCCTATTAGAAATGAAGTTGACAAGATTAAGGTTAGAGCAACAAACCAAGAATATTTTGAAGTTGGTGATGTTATCATTTGTAATGAAAACGCTCTTATTGATTGTGGTCAATTACAAATTGTTACAAAACGAATTAAGAATGATGGAATTAGAAATTTAGTTGCTAAAATTAAAGAACCTTATCGTTCTCATTTTCTTTCTGAATTAAAAGCAACAAGAAGTTTTAAGTTTATTGCATAAAAAATAATTGAAAGGCAAAAATGAAAAAATTTATTATTGAAAAAGATTTTTGAGATGTTTTTCCTGAAGCTAAAATTGGTGTTGTTATTTGTTATGACATCAATAACTCATTATTAAATCAAGAAAAGTATCAAAGTATGATTGATGAAGCACAGAAGCAAGCAAAGAAGTTTTTAACTAAAGAAAATTTTAGTGATAATGAAGTTATTAGAATTTGAAGAGATGCTTATCAAAAATTTAAAACTAAAAAGGATGCTCGATCATCAATTGAAGCATTATTAAAAAGAGTAAATAATGATAATAAAATTAACTCTATTAATCTCAATATTAATTCAAATTGATGAAAACAAAGCAGTATGAATTGCTAAGAAATATATTCATCCACAATTATTTAGATTAACACCAGCTGAAAAATCAAAAGGTATTAAAATCGATGTTAATAATCATGATTATATTCTCAAGAGGCTATATACTTTAGGTCTTGTTGAAGATTATATGTATGAGATTATGACTAGCATTAAAGATGCCATTGGGAAATATGTTAAAACACAAGAAGTTTTAAGTGGTAAGACATTAACTTTACAAGTAGAAAAATATAGCGATCAATGTTATAAAAAATATCTTGCTGAAAAACAAAAAATCAATAAACCTAAAGCTAGTAATTCCATTCAACGTAATCAACGACAGCATTTAAATATCAAGAGATAGAGTTACTTTTAACCTAATATCTTTATGTGATTTATCACAAAGAAAATGTTTTAGATTTTTCTATAGTAAGTATTGAAAACTGTTAGGTACTAAAAGTTTGCTGAAAGCAAACTGCTTGTTTTTCCATTGTGACAGAACTCCCACCGCCCTTTTGATTGCGTAGCAGTTAAAGTTTTAAAAGGGTGACTTTAGGGATAGAAATGTGATCAATATTTTATAGCCCGAACAACAATTTTAAGGTATGTCAAATATGCTGGTACAAGAAATGCTGTAACTAATAAAACAATTATTCATGGATTTCGGTTACATCAAAGTAAATGGTATTGGCGTTGATACAACAAAAAGTTCAAGTAACCTTTATTTTGTTTTTAACAATGAGCAAAAAATGTTTGATTATATAAATCATTATAATCGTAAAGAAGTTTTAATAAAATTAAATTTGATGTACAATACTTTGCAAAAAGAACATAACAATAATCCTTGATTAATTGGATTTGAAAAGAAACATCTAAAAACACCTTGATTAGTTGAAACTGTTAAAACTTATAGTCCAATCTTATTCCAAGAATGAGGGATTGCTAGTATTGGGAAAGTTAAAGAAGAAACCCCCTAATGATGACTTGGCGTTACATTTTAACATTAAAAACGAAGGCTATTATTTAAAAGAAATTTTTGATTAAGATAAACTTAATCAATGAGCTAATAAAGTTATTAATGAAGAAGTTATTTGGCAAAAATCACAATTAGGAAATGATTCTGGGATTATTGGTGCTGTTGTTCACTTGGATGAAAGAAATATTCATATTCATTTTTATTCATTTTCTTTATACTCAAAGTCAAAAATACAGCACACAAAGTTATTTGATAATAAAAGAGATTTAAGTAATCAACAAAAATCTTTTTGATAATGATCAAAAGACAATATTGATGAAACAATTGAGAAATATAAACCTAAAGCAAAAAACTGGTGTTAGTAACAAAAACTTTAAACAATGACACCAAGAACAAAGAGTTTTAATGAACTTGGAAACTTTAAAATTGCGAAATCAAAATCTTGTTAATAAAGGAATTTATGATAATTTGCAACAACAAAAGGAACAAGTTTTAAAATATCCTTGCTATGGATTTTACTCATGAAGAACGTATGTTATTACTACAGTCATTATTAAATACTTTAGATAACATTCAGCATTATCATTTCTTATTCTCTTTAGTTAAAGATAATCAGTAAAAAATTAACTATCAAGAACAAATTACTTTATGACAAAATAAGACCAAAGATTTGTAGTTATTAATTGCTCCTATAATTTTTAACATCCATTAGTTATTTTAATTTTGAAGTAGATAATTTAAAGTTTTTAGATATTTTTATTAATTTAAATTGCGTTAATTGTTGACTTATTTTTAAAAATATGTTAGATTCTATATATAAAAATATAAATATAAAATAGAATCTATTATATATTTTGAAAAAGGAGAAAATAATGAATTACCAAAAACCAACAAGTAAAACTTTGGGAACAATATTACATGAAAAAAAAGCTGGAATTATAGTTGTTAATGACAAATATCAAAGAAAAATAGTTTGAATCGAAAAAAGTATTAAAAGAGATTTAATTAGAAGTATTTTTTTAGATATGCCCATAGGAACAATTATTATTTGAAGTACATTTAAAGATGGTTTACCACAGGAACAGATTATTGATGGTCAACAAAGAATTAGTACGATAGAAAGTTTCATTAAAAATGAATTTGAACTAGATAATGAAACTCTATTAAGCATAGTAAAAAATAAGTTAATAGGAAATACAATAAGAGTGGCTGCTAACAGTGATTCTAAAGCTTCAAAACTTTTAGAATCTAAATTTAAAAAAGCATACTTTAAGGATTTACCTGATTTTTTGCAAAAAAGAATACTAGATTATACTTTAAATATTACTTTAGTATATAGTGAAGATGAACAATACATTAGAGATTATTTTAGAGTGTTACAAAATCAAGAAAAATTAAAAGCCGGAGAAATTTTGCATTCAATTCCAAATGTTTTTATTCATAATTATTTAGATAGTGGCGACATTACAAAGTTTTGTGAAGTTATTAATTTTAATGATATAAGAAGAGGGTTTGTTAAACATTTTACTGTTTTTACAGGTATAGTTCTTGATAAAACTAGAATAGGTCAACCTGATAAAGAAATTATTAAATTAACTAGTAAAATAAAATTAGAAGATTTAGAGAATAATGAAGAGTTTAATAATGTTATTCAAAAAATTAGATTGGATCTAAATAATTCAACATTAGAAAATATTAATAAAAATAATGATGGACTTTTGAATGTGTTGGGTTTTAAAATATTATTATTATCTTATTTATTCAATGATAATGATGATTTTTTAAATTTATCTTTAGATAATAAAGCGAAATTAATTAAAAAAATCACAACAGTTGCTGGATACTGAAATTCTAAAGATGCTAGTCAAAAAATACAAAAATTAGCAACAAAATTAGAAGAAATTAAAAGTCACGACAAAGACACCATGCTAGAGGCAGTAAAAGAATCCTGATTATTATCAAAAACAACTCATAACAAAACAGAAATTAAGAATAAGTTTGAAAAAATTAACTATTTAATAGACTTTTTAACACAAAATCCAAATTTTGATTTAAAAATAATTTAACTAATGAATGTTAAGAATTACAGGAGTTCAAAATGCATAGCGAGTTTTACCTAAATAATAAATTTATAAGTATTGAAGAAATTAATCAGTTATTTTCTGATGGAGAAAAGATTAAAGATTATTTATCAAAAAATAATTTAAAATGTGGCTATCATTTAGATTGTCAAGCAATATTAGTTTCTGCTATTTTGAGTAAAAATAATCTTGTTTATTTAAGGTCAAAAAGAAAAAGTGATCATTTAAATAATTGTCCTTTTCATGATTTAGCTAGACTAAAACAAAAATTAATTAAAAATCGAACTCTTAATTTTTTAATTAAAGGATTACCAAAAAGAACTGTAAATATAGATGAAGAAGAGTTTAATAAACTGATTGCTAGTAAATACACAGGACCTTACTTAAAACTAGCTGAATTATTTGATTTATTAAAAAATGATCCTGAATTAGGTTTTCTAAAAGAAACTAGTTTTATTAATCCTGATTATTGTAAAGAATGATATGAAAAAAGTCATAGTATAGAAAATAATGCTGTTCTTTTAACAGGTATATTAAATAGGAAATTTTATTCTTGCATTCTTGGAAAAAAATGCGAATCAAATTATGATTGTCAATTAAATCATGAACCAAAAGATTACAAAATTGAAATACTTGAAAAGGATATAGAATTTCATATATCAGTATCAAAGGAAATATATGACTTAATTAACTGTGGAAATAGCAGAAAGAGGTTATTTAATTCAGAAAATCTTAAAACATATCATGTTCTTGCTAAAATTAATGAAATGAAAAATTCTAATTTATCAAATAAAAGATTTTATACGAAGCATAGTAAAAAAGTTAATCATGTTGTAAAAAACAAAAAGTTTGTTGAGTTAATTGAAGAATAATTGTTTTTATAATATAATATCTTGTTTTAAAAAAACAAGATATTATAATTAATTTATGGTCTACATCTTTCACATTTATGTGATTGCTTAATGTATGTTAAACATAGTGAGATAGTATAAACTATCTCTTTTTTATTTTAGAAAGGAAAATAATATGAAAAAAAGAATATACAATCCAGGATGTTTGAATTATTAATTATATTGTACCTTATAAAACTAAAGAAAAATTTTTTTGCCCTTTTATTATTACAGATATTATTAATGGAACTGTTTATAGTATACCCTTAACATCTTATAATAATAATCGTTATCGGCCAGATTTAGGTGATAGTCTTATTAAAACTAACTTTTTAGAAAAACAATCAATTATCAAGTTATATCAAGTAACATATCTTAAAGAAAATTTTTTATACGAAAAATAGCACTGTTGAATTAGAAATTGTTAAAGATATTAATTAAAAGATAGATAGTAATACCAAACAATATTTAGCAATAAAAAATACTAATGCTATTTTTCGGGAATATGTTATTGAACGGCAAAACCAAAGAATTATTAGTTTACAACAAGAAATTACGCAAATAACAAATGAACTAGCAATAGTTAAAGCACAATTAATTTTAATTCAAAAAGATTGCGAACTATTATTTGAAACTGCTAATAACTTAATTAAAAACCTTGAGTTAAAACTTGAAAACTTACAGCAATAATTAACTTTGACCCAATAAATTTGAATAGCTAGAGGCTATTTTTTATTTTAGAAATAATAATATTGGCATTAGTGCTGAAGGTGATATTTCTCATATTGTGAAATGATTATTAGGTTATGGATCAAAAGCATTTCATTATCAAACTTTTAAAAATATGTTGTTATTACGAACTGCAGAAATTAATCAACTAGATATTATTAAATATTTAAAAAATGAATATCACTATGAAAAATCAAAAGAACAACGCTTTTATTGAAAAAGTTATTGAACTTTTAAAAAGCAACAATTATATGTCCCTCAAGGCAGTATTGTTAAGGCTGAAACTAAAAACTATTTTTCTTGATGGAATCATCGTTAGAAGATTAGGTAAATTAAATAAATTATTAAAGCAACTAATAAAGTTGATTTTTTGTTTTATTCAGAATAATTATTTTTTATGATTTTATTTTTGATTGATGTTATAATTTTAAAGAATTGAAAAGACGTTGCTTTTAATTAAATAAAGAAAAATAATATTTATTTAATTAAATCTTTAATCCGTAAAATAAATAATACAACCAAAAGATAAAATTAACTTGTAAAAACCAATTTAAGTAAGTATAATTTACTAGATAAAAAAGAAATAGGAGCTGATATAAATGCCATCAGTCAAGTTAAAGCCACAAGCAACACCTGATAATGACAAAGATAAAGATAAGAAAAGCAACGAAGAAGCTTTTAATAAAGCGTTAAAGTCTTTTCAAAAAATCTCACAAGAAACAAAACGACAAGTAAAGAAGAAAGAATATTTTGTTTCAAAACGAGTTGAAATGCGTGCTAAGCGAAATTCAGCAAAAAAAACAAAGCGACGTAAGTAATTTGTAACAGCAAATTTGGTAATCATCATCAGTATTAATTTATTGGTGGTGATTTTTTTATATAATTAAATAATATTTTCTTGTTATAATTAAAATTAGAGATTATAGGAGTCAAAAAACTAATGAGTAATCAAGTAAACATTTTTAACGAACAAGGTTTTAATCTTGAAGATTTTCCAAAACTAGCACTAGGAATTTTAAATCAAACTTTAAAAGCTAGTAAAACAAAAGTTAAGAATGCTGAAGTAGCCGTAGTTTTTGTTGATGAAGCTCAAAGCTTACTTTTAAATCGAACTTATCGTAATAAAGATTACATTGCCGATGTTTTATCGTTTGCTAATCAAGATGAAGTTTCTGTTAAAAGTAAAGATATTAGTGATTTAGGTGATGTTTATGTTTGTTATCCAAAAGCAGAACATCAAGCAATTGAGTATCAACATAGTTTAAATCGTGAGTTATCATTTTTATTTTTACATGGTTTGTTACATAATTTGGGTTATGATCATGAGACCAAAGAAGAAGAAAAAGTTATGTTTCAATTACAAAAAACAGTTTTAACAACTTTAAAAATTTTTCGTAATTAAATTCAAAACTAGAAGATAGAAGGATTAAAAGGGATAAATATGAATTTTCAAGAATTATTAAATAAAGCAAAAAAATTACAAACTAATGCTTATGTTCCGTACTCAAATTTTCGTGTTGCTGCGATTGTTATTCTTAAAGATAAAAAAGAAGTTACAGGTGTTAATGTTGAAAATGCTTCGTTTCCAGCAACTATTTGTGCTGAAAGAACAGCATTAACACAAGTAATTACTTTAGGTTATCAAAAGGATGATATTGAAGCTTTGTTTTTAATTACTGATAGTAATAGTTTAGGTTCACCTTGTGGTATTTGTCGCCAATTTATGGCTGAAGTTATGCCGATGACAGCTAAAGTTTATATTAGTAATATTAATAGTAAAGATGAAAAAGATATCAAAATTGTTAAGGTACAAGATTTATTGCCTTTTGCTTTTATATCAGAGTCATTGAAAGGAAATAGTAAATAATATGAGTAATACTTTTAAGGCTGGATTTGTAAGTTTTATTGGTAAACCTAATGTTGGGAAATCAACTTTATTAAATACAATTTTAAAAGAAAAAGTTGCAATTGTTAGTCCAAAACCACAAACAACAAGAGAGCAACTACAAGGGATTTATACTGATGATAGTATGCAAATTATTTTTTTAGATACACCAGGAATTCATAAATATCATAATCAATTGGGACGAATTATGAATAAACAAGCTACGAGTGCTACTAGAGATACTGATGTTATTTGTTTACTAGCACCGGCAAATGAAGCAATTTCGCCAAACGAAGAAAGAATTATTAAACTTTTAAAAGAACGAACAATGCCAATTTTTTTATTGTTAACTAAAGTTGATTTGGTTAATAAAGTTGAGCTTTTTAATAAAATAAATGAATGAAAAGATTTATTACCTTTTAAAGAAATTATTCCCATTTCAGCAATTAAAGAATTTAATTTAAATGTTTTATTAAAAAATATTTATCAATATTTACCGGAAGGCTCTAAGTTCTTTGATGTTGACATTAAAAGTAATAGTAGTGATCAACAAATTGCTAAAGAAGTAATTCGTGAAAAAATTATTTTTTTAACAAGACAAGAAATTCCTTATAGTGTGGCAGTTATGATTGAAGATATGATTTTTGATAGTGATTTATTAGAAATTTCAGCAGTAATTGTTGTCCAAAGAGAATCACAAAAAGCAATTTTAATTGGTAAAAAAGGTCAGATGATTAAAAGTATTGGGATTAGAGCTCGTGAAGAATTGGAACAAATTTTTAATATTAAAATTATGTTAAATCTTTTTGTTAAGGTAATTGATGAATGACCTAATAATCCGAAAAGTTTAAAAGAATTAGGTTATAGTTAATAATATTTATACTAAGTTTACGAAAAGGGGGTAAATTAGTTGACTTTGGAAATAATTACTAAAGAACAAATTGATATTAATTCAGTTATTAAAAATTCTAACACAGAAAAAATTAATGAATTACATTATTATAAAAGTAGTCAATCAATTGGAACGAATGTTTAATTTGTAATATCTTTTATTAGATGTTTTTGTCTTTTTTATTTCTAATAATAACACCTATAATATATTGACAAATATAGTATATAATAATAAAATAACTTAGTTTTTTCAAAAAATGAGATAAAATATTTAATATACTCTTATGAATGACATAAATTTTAATTTGGAGGAATAAAGTGCAAGCAAAAACTGTTTTTTCTATGAAGGAAATTATTAATCATTTAAAAGAATTTGGTTTTGTGTTTCAAGGATCAGAAATATATGGTGGCTTAGCAAATACTTGAGATTATGGTCATTTAGGAGTAATTTTAAAGCATAAAATTAAGTTATTATGATGAAATCATTTTATTAAAAATAATCAGTTTAATATTGCTTTAGATAGTTCAATTTTATTAAATTCTAAAGTTTGACAAGCTTCTGGACATTTAGATAATTTTAATGACCCTTTGGTTGATTGTAAAAATTGTAAATTTCGTTTTCGTGCTGATACATTAATCCAACATTATTTTCCTGATCTTGATTGTGATGGTTGAAGTAATGAAAAATTAGATCAATTTATTGTTGAAAAAAAGATTAAATGTTTAAATTGTCAGCATTCTGATTTTACTAAAGTTAAACAATTTCGTTTAATGTTTGAAACTTATCAAGGTTCAGTTGAAAATCAAGGTAACAAGTTATATCTTCGACCTGAAACAGCACAAGGAATTTTTATTAATTTCAATAATATGAAGAAATTTTATAATAAAAAACTTCCTTTTGGGATTGGTCAAATTGGTAAAAGTTTTCGTAATGAAATTACACCTGGAAATTTTATTTTTCGTACTTATGAATTTGAACAAATGGAATTAGAATTCTTTTACAGTCCAACAGATAGTATTAATTGATTTAATTATTGATTAAAATCAATGCAAGATTTTATTAAAAAGTTAGGAATTTCTGAGCATAATTGTCAATTACATCAACATGATAAAGATAAATTGTCGCATTATTCTTTAGCGACAACTGATATTTTGTATAAATTTCCATTTGGTTGAAAAGAATTATCTGGTATTGCTAATCGTGGTAATTATGATTTAATGCAGCATGCCAAAGCAAGCAAAGTTAATTTTTTAGCGCAAGATAGTACGACAAATAAACTTGTTAATCCATTAGTAATTGAACCATCAATTGGTGTTGAAAGATTATTTTTTGCTATTATTTGTGATAGTTTGATTCAAGAAAAAGTTAAGGATAAGAGTAGAACTGTTTTAAAGTTAAATTCATTTTTGTCACCATATCATGTTGCGATTGCTTCATTGAATAAGAAGAAATTGGGTTCAAAAGCTCAAGCAGTATTTGCGTTATTACAGCCAACTTTATTAGATGTAATTTTTGATCAAAAATCTGAAATTGGCAAAGTATATAATTATCATGACCAAATTGGAACATTATATTGTGTTACTGTTGATTATCAAACTTTAGAAGATGAAGCAGTAACAGTTAGAAATCGTGATGATATGGGTCAAGTTCGAGTGAAAATTACTGAATTAAAAAAGTATTTATATCAAAAATTGAATATTTCTTGTTAATAATAAATATAAGGAAGCGTGTCTATGGATCAAGACTTCAGTCAAAAAATTCAACAAATTAAAGAACAAGTTAATATCGTTGATATTGTTGGAGAATATTTAAAATTAACTCGTAAGGGTAATAATTTTTGAGCAATTTGTCCTTTTCATCAAGATTCTAACCCTTCTTTATCAGTGTCACAAGAAAAGCAAATTTATAAGTGTTTTTCTTGCGGCGAACAAGGAAATGTTTTTATTTTTTTACAAAAATACAAAAACATTGATTTTTTAAGTGCTGTTAGAGAAGTTGCAAAAATTGCTAAGATTGATTTAGAGAAATTACATTTAAATTTAACAGAATCACAAAAAATTAAACTTCATCCTTTTAAAATTTTAAATAATTTAGCATTAAATTTTTATCAATATCAAATGACAACTGATTTAGGAAAAGCAGCTTTTAATTATTTAAATGACCGAAAAGTTAGTGAAAAAAATATTAATGATTTTGCTCTTGGATTTGCACCAAGCAAAAATCAATTATTAGAATATTTACAATTACAAGGTTACCAAACTAATGAAATTATTGGTGCTGGTCTTGCTAAAATTACTGATAAAGATAAAGTTAAGGATATGTTTTTTAATCGCATTATTTTTCCGATTCTTGATTTAGATGGTGAATGTTTAGGTTTTAGTGCCAGAAGTTTTATTAAAAATCAAGATAATTTAGAAAAGGCAAATTTTAAGTATATTAATACTCCCGAAACAGAAATTTTTAAAAAAGGTCGAATTCTTTACAATTTGTATAAAGCTAAAAATAGTCTTAATCCGCATAATAAGAGCATTTATTTAGTTGAAGGTTATATGGATGTTATTAGTCTAAGCAGTCAAGAGATTAATAACTGTGTTGCTTTAATGGGTACTAATTTAACAAAAGAACATATTGCTACTTTAAAACAATTTACTAATGATATTATTATCTTTTTGGATGGTGATATTCCTGGTAAAGAAGCAGCAATTAAAATTGCAACTAATTTATTAGCACAAAATTTTAATGTTAAAGTAATTGATAATCAAACAAACCAAGATCCAGATGAATTGATTAAAAATAACCTTGAGCAGTTTAAAACGATTATTAATACTACTTTACATCCACTTGATTTTGCCATTAATTTTTATCAAATGAAATATGATTTTAAACAAGATAGTTATCAACTAAAGACATTTCTTAAGCAATTGCAAGATTTATGAAACGCAATTAAAGATCCAATTACAACTAAATTTTACTTGGAAAAGTTAAAAGTTCTTACTAATTTAACAGAAACGGAATTATTTTCTGTTCTTAAAGAATCACAACAAATTGTTGCTTCAAATGTTGTAAATCAAGTAAACTCAAAACAAAAGCAAAGTAAGTTTATCCCATTATCTTTAAAACAAAAATTTTTAGCATTACAAAAGCAATTATTCTTTTTTTCATTACTTGATTATCAGGTTTATCAAATTTTAGAAAAGGAAAAATTTATTTTTGATGACCAAAGATTAATGACTCTACACTTTTTGATTACAGAAAAATATCAAAGAGAAAAAATTCAACAAATTGATTTACAAGAACTTTTAAACTTATTAAAAGACAACGAACTTCTTCCTTTTTATCAAGAGATTATTAATCAACATCAAAATAAAAAATCTCAATTTACAGTATCAATTATTAAAGATGATATAAAAAATATTAAAAATTATCGGATTGAACTAAAAATTGCTAATTTAAGAAGTCAAATTACTAATACTAGCAACCCTGAAAAACAAATTGAATTACTACAGCAAATGTCAAATTTAAAGAAAAATTTAATAAAATAAAAAAATAACGAAGGAAATGATTTATGAGTCAAGATAAAAAGAAATTTAATTCAAAAGAAGATTTGAAGCACTTTTTAGCAGATGAAATGGCTGCTGGTAAAGAATTATCACAAGAAACAATTTTAACTGATTTACAAAACTTAAACTTAAATGATGAAGAAATTGAAGATTTTTTTGATTTTCTAGAATCAGAAGGTGCTATTTTCATTGATACAATTGATGAAGATGAAAAAGAAATTGAACTTGAAGAAGAAGATAATATTAATTTAGATGATATTACTGTTGATTTACAAGATTTAAATTTAAAAAATACTATGAGTATTTCTAATGATACAAGAAGAAAAGATGGAATTAAATCTTACTTTAATATTTTAGGAACTAGTCAAATTTTAACGCAAGAACAAGAAGTTGAATATGCAAAAATGCTAGAATCTGAAGATGAAGAAGAAAGAGATTTTGCTTTTAAGCAGTTATTTAATTCTAACTTAAAATTAGTTGTTTCAGTTGCTAGAAGACATTTAAATCGTGGTTTAGCATTTGAAGATTTAATTCAAGAAGGTAATATTGGTTTAGGTAAAGCAATTTTAAAATTTAATTATCATAAAGGTTTTAAATTTTCTACTTATGCAACTTGATGAATTAGACAAGCAATTACTAGAGCGATTGCCGATCAAGGAAGAACAATTAGAATTCCTGTTCATATGGTTGAAAGAATTAATAAATTAACAAGAATTGAACGACAATTAAATCAAGAATTGGGACGAGAACCAACTCCAGAAGAAATTGCTGAAGCAATGGGTCAAAATATGAATGCTAATCGAATTTTAGAAATTAAAAAATTAGCATCTGATCCAGTTCCGTTGGAAAAACCAATTGGTGATGAAGATGATACTCATTTTGGTGATTTTATTAAAGATAAAAATATGTTATCACCTGATGAAGCTGCTGAACGTCATTGATTACGAGAACAACTTGACCAAGTATTTTTTGAAGTTTTAACTAGACGAGAAGAAAAAGTTATTAGAATGCGTTTTGGAATTTTACCAACAAAGTTACGAAGAATTGTTGAACTTTGCGAAGATGAAACAGAACAAAATGAATTAAAAGAAGTAATGAGCGAATTGCATTTACATTATGATACTAGTTTAGATAAACCAGAAGTGATTCGTAATAAAGTAATTTACAAACAAATTAGTAAATATGATACATTAAAAACTTTAGAAGAAGTTGGACGAGAATTCTCTGTTACCAGAGAAAGAATTAGACAAATTGAAGCAAAAGCAATTAGAAAATTAAAACATCCATCAAAATCAAAATTAATTAAAGAGTTTTATAAAGGTTAAAAATGAAACTTTTAGATTTGATTAAGAAAATTGAAAATACTTTTCCATTAAAAGATGCGTGTGATTGAGATTTTATTGGTTGACAAGTTAAAGCAACTAAACAAAATATTGAGATTGAACAAGTTTTAATTGCTTTAGATGTTACGAGTGATGTGATTGACATAGCAATAAAAACAAAGATTAAATTAATTATTTGTCATCATCCATTTATTTTTGCTAATAATCTTAATGATAAAATAGTGAGTCAAGTAAAAAAATCATTGTATCAAAAATTAATTAAAAATGAGATTAATGTTTATGTTTTACATACAAATTTTGATAAACATCTTAATGGTATGAATTGATTAATTGCAAAGGATTTAAAATTTAGTAATATTAAATATTTTGATCAAGAAAAATTAACTGTGATTGGTCAATATTCAGACTTGACTTTATTTGAAATAATTAAAAATCTTAAAAATTATTTTGGTTTTGATCAAGTTAAAGTTATTACTAATGATTTAAAAACTAAAATTAATAATGTACTTTTATCTTCTGGTGCTGGTGGTAGTGTTATTGAAGCTATGCCAAATAATCAAAATATTGATCTTTTTATTACTGGTGAAATGAAGTGACATCAAGAATTAGAGGCACGAGATAAAAATATTAATGTTATTATTCTTGGTCATAATATGGAAGAAAAATTTGTTAATTTTATTAGTGAGTTTTTATTAAGTGATAATTTGATTAAGAAAAATCTAATAATTAACAAATATTTTTTTCCAAAAGCAAGGTTTGTTTAAGTATATTTGCAAGATAAGATGAGTGGAGCGTTAATAGAAATTTTAGTTATTAGTTGTTTCATCATTCTTATTATTAATATGAAAAATATCAAACCAAAAATTATTCTAAAGATAAATCCTTTTAAAAAGGATTTTTTTTATTTTTTAGTTAATTATTTAATAAGGAGTAATGAAAATGAAATTTAAAGATTGACAATCTGATAAAAAACCAAGAGAAAAAGCAGTGAAATATGGAATTGAGACTTTAAATAATGAAGAACTTTTAGCAATTCTTTTACGAACAGGTACCAAAGAAAAAGATGTTTTAACGTTATCAAAAGATATTATTACTTCTTATCAAGGAATTGAAAATTTTAGTAAAGTTAATTTTAATGATTTAATAAAAATTAAAGGAATTGGTAAAAGTAAAGCTTTAGAAATTGTTGCTTGTTTGGAGTTAGCAAAAAGAATTGAGTTAATTAATCAACAATTTCGGTATTTAAAGATTGTTTTCCCTGAAGATGTTTTTAATTTAGTTAAAAATTATTATGCTAACTTAAATCAAGAACATTTTTATTTATTATTATTGAATAATCAAAATAAACTAATTCATCAAAAGTTGTTATATAAAGGAACAAATGATAGTTTAAAAATTGATATTAAAGATATTTTATATTTAGCAATTACTTATCGAACTAATAAAATTATTTGTGTTCACAATCATCCTAGTGGTGATAGTGAACCATCTTTTGCTGATTTAAAAATTACTAGTAAAATTAAAGAACAATTAAAAAATTTTCAAATAACATTATTAGATCATATTATTATTGGATGAGAAAATTATTATAGTATTAACTTAAATAAGAAATACAACTTTTCTTTATAAAAAACATAATTTTTTTCTTTTTAATATTAAAATTGGAACTATTTTTTCCAAATTATATATACAATTATGTTATTTTTTATTATAATTTTACTAGAATGAGTAATCATTGAATAATGTAGAAGATTAAGTTATTAATAAAAATAAATATTATTAAAATAATCAAGATATAGAAAGAGATAATAAATATATAATGAAAATAAATGGCATCGGTGCTAGTAATGGTATTGCAGTAGGCAAAGTTTTACTATTAAAAGAAGCAAAAATTAAAATTAGTGATAATAAAATTGCTGAAAAAGATATTGCTTCAGAAATAAAAAGATTTGACAAAGCAATTCTAGAAACTAAAAATGATCTTAATGAATTAATTGTTAAAACACAAAAAAAGCTTGGCAGTGAACATGCTGAAATCTTTGAAGCTCATTTATCAATTTTAAAAGATCCAGAATTATCTAATCAAATTAAAGATTTAATTACTAATGAAAAATTTAATGTTGTTAAAGCAGTTGATGTTACTTGCAATAATTTTTATCAACTTTTTAGTGCTTTAGAAGATGAGTATTTACGAGAAAGAGCAGCTGATATTCTTGATATTAAAACAAAGATTATCAATCAACTTTTAGGAATTAAAGATAATGCTTTAAGTGATATTAAGCAAGAAGTAGTGATTGTTGCTAATGATTTAACACCATCACAAACAAGTCAATTAGATCCAAAATTTGTTAAAGGATTTTTATGTAATATTGGTGGTAGAACTTCACACTCTGCAATTATGGCCAGAAGTTTAGGAATTCCTGCTGTTGTTGGATTAAAAGATATTACAACTAAAGTTAAAGATAAAACAAATATTGCTTTAAATGGTAATTCCGGTGAAGTTGAATTTGATTTAGCTGATGAAAAAGTTACAGTTTGAAAAGAACAAGAAAAAAAATGAATTAATTTAAAAACTGAATTGCTTTCTTTTAAAGGAAAGAAAACTATTACTAAGGATGGTTATGAATTTAAATTAGAAGCTAATGTTGGTTCAGTAAGAGATTTGGATTCTGCTCTTGAAAATGATGCTCATGGAATTGGTTTATTTAGAACTGAATTTTTATATATGGAAAATGATAATTTTCCAACTGAAACAGAACAATTTACAGAATACAAAACTGTTTTAAAAACAATGTCAAAGTTTAAAGTTGTAATTAGAACTTTGGATATTGGTGGCGATAAGAAATTAACTTATTGAGATTTACCACACGAAATGAATCCTTTCTTAGGATACCGTGCAATTCGTTTGTGTTTAGATCAAAAAGATGTTTTTAAAACTCAAATTAGAGCATTATTACAAGCTTCAACTTCAGGAAATTTGGCAATTATGTTTCCAATGGTTGCTACTGTTGAAGAATTTAAAGAAGCAAAAGATTTTGTTTTAAAATGTAAGGCAGAATTAATTAAAGAAGGTAAAAAAGTTAGTGATAATATTTTAATTGGAATGATGATTGAAGTTCCTGCTTCAGCTGTTAATGCTGAAATCTTTGCAAAATATGCTGATTTCTTCTCAATTGGAACTAATGATTTAATTCAATATACATTAGCTGCTGACAGAATGTCAGAAAAGGTTTCTTATTTATATCAACCTTATCATCCAGCAGTTTTACGATTAATTAAAATGACAATTGATGGTGCTAAAGCACATGCTAAAAAAATTCCTGTTGGAATGTGTGGTGAAATGGCAGGAGATAAAATTGCGATACCATTATTAGTTGGTATGGGATTAGATGAGTTTTCAATGTCAGCATCAGATATTTTGGCAGCAAGAAAATTAATTAATAGTTTGAATAAAAAAGATATGGAATTATTAGTTGCTGAAGCATTGAAATGTGATAGTCACGATGAAGTTAAAGCATTGGTAACTAAAAAATTAGGTAATCTTTTAGATTAAATTTTACAATATTAAGTGCTATTATTGAAGTATTAAAGAATGTTTAAAAAATAAACTAAATTAAGGGAGAAAAAGTAAATGTTTTTTTTAAAAAAGAAACGAATTGAAGTATATGCGCCAATTTCAGGTGAAGTTATTAGTATTGAGAAAGTAGAAGATCCAGTATTTTCTAATAAAATGTTAGGTGATGGTTTTGCAATCATTCCTAAAAAAGGTAAGGAAACAAAAGAAGCAACATTTATTGCACCAATCTCAGGAGTTTTAACAACAATTTTAGATACAGGTCATGCTTATGGAATTACTGAAAAATCAACTAAAGTTGAATGTTTAATTCATATTGGTATGGATACAGTTGAATTAAATGGTAATGGTTTTAGTGCTAAAGTTCATAAGGAAGATAAAGTTGTTGCTAATGATACACCATTAGTAGCAGTTAATTTAGACACAATGAAAAAGAATAATAAAGATTTAACAACACCGGTAATCTTTACGAAAGAAACAATTGCTGAACAAGGTTATAAGATTAATATTTTAAAATTTGGCCAAGTTAAGGCAGGAGATGTTGTTGCTGAATTAGTAAAAGCCCCTGAACGAGCAGAAATTAGTTAATTTAGAAACTCTAATTTATTTAGTTATAAGTTAGAGTTTTTTAATTATTAAACATAAAAGTTATTTAATTTGATAAAATTATCCTAGATACTAAATTTAGTAATTGGGAGGATTTTAGATTAAAAAATGGGTTTTTGAAAAGATTACTGATGAGTAATATTAATAGTTGCAGTAATAATGATACTTTTCTTGTTTTTTTTATTGCGTTGATTTAAAGTTTATCATATTAGTTATAATTCAGAAAAAAAACGTCATTTTCCACAATGAAGTGATGTAGGGATTATTACCAGAGATAATTATTTACTGCATACTAACTATAATTTTGTTGAAGATAGTAACTCTATTGTGATTGGAATTCATAGTTTAAGATGTGCCAAAGAAGATTTTATTGCTGCAAAAAATTTTTTTGCCGAACAAAAAATTTCATTATTAGGTTTTGATCAACGAAATTGGGGTAAGAATAGTAAATGAAAATATCATAGTTTAGGAACAACTATTGCTGATTTGGAAGATATTGTTAGTGTTTTAAATGAAAAGTTTCCTAATCAAAAGATTTTTTTATTAGGTGAAGCATTAGGTTCAGCTTTTTGTGCTTTAGCGCTTAAACGCTTAGAAGATAAAATTGATGGTGTGATTTTAACTAATTTTATTACAAGTAAGAGGGTAATTAAAATGACACCTAATTTAATTTGTAGAAAAATAATTGGTTTTTTATTTAATAAACAATTAATTTTACCAATTGAATTTGATTTAAAAAAAATTTCTGATAATGAAATTTATATTGATTATTTTAATGAAAGAAATTATCGTCGTTCGAAACAACAAGGTGTTACTGTTGTTTATGGTTTACAAGGAGATAAAATTAGTAAAGCTGTACCAAAAAATATTAATCAATCTACTTGTCCGGCAATGATTATTCAAACAGGTAATGATATTTTTGCTGATTATGATAAAGTAAAAGTAAATGAAAAAAACTGACGTGATACAGTAACTTATCGTTTTTATGATCAAGGCAAACATGCGATTCTTAATGATTTACCAATTCAGACAATTTTACAAGATATTACTGCTTGAATTGTTAAAATTGAACAAGACACAGAAAATAAAAAATTAACAGAAAAAAACTTAAATATGGAACAAATAAAAACAATAACGGAATTAAATAAAAAGAATAAAGTTGATGAAACTGAATTTGAATAGTAAAAAAACTAGTAAATGAACTAGTCAATAACACTGGACAAGTAAAAAGTCTTATTAAAAGGAATAGTTTAGTCGATATTCGACTGGAATCATTCCTTTTAATTTTATTTGTGGTCTAAATTTATTATCGATGTTCATTTACTAGTTTTTTAATCTGCAATTACATATTGAATTTCAAATCTAAAATCTTTAAATCAATTAAAATTCATTCCCTCAACATTCAAATAATATATTTTTAATGCAATTTCACCGGTTGTTGTAATTGTTTCATTAGTAATATTAAAACTTGAATAGTTGATTTTAATTGTGTTTTCTCGATAACCTTTAGGAATATTTCAATTTTTTAATTCTGCCAATATGCTTGTTCTAAATTGATTAAATATTGTTTCTTGTATTTGAGAATTATCTTTTAATTGTTCATTAGTTAAAACATATGTAATTGAATTAACAGTTTCACTAAGTAATTCAAAATAATTTCTTCATGCTGGAATTCATCTATCATCATCATTATTTAGATATGCATTTCTTAATGTTTGTAATATTTGTTCTCGAATTCCTAACATTTCAATTGTAACATTTACTTGACCTGTATAGTCGCTGTTATCTGTTTTAACATTAATTATTGCTGAACCAGTATTAGTTGTTGTTGCAAGAGTGTATGATGTAACTTCAAGATCACTTTCTATTAATCCAGAAGTTGAATTAACAGCTAAAAAGGCAGTGATTATTTGAACATTATTATTAACAGAATGAATTTTTGTAGTTTTAATTAAATCAGCTAAATTTATTTTTCCTATTATATTAATAATTACTGAGATACTTCCTGTGTATTTAGTACTATTTGTTTTTGCTTTAACAATTAATTTACCGGTTAAAGTATGGCTTGATGCTATAAATGAACTGATTTCAATATTGCTTTCTAAGTCAGGATATTTTTCTTTATTATTATTTATGAATACATTAAAGGCATCATCTTGTATCATGTTTTCTTTGCCTGGAATGGCAGTTTGATTAAGAGTGTTTAAATTTATTGGTGTTATTGGAATTGTTGTATTTGGTGGTATTGTATTTCCATTATGATTTTTATTAATTCCATAGTAAATTCCTAATCCTGTACCTGTACCAATTAAAATAATTGCCAACATTATCATAAAGGTTTCACTTTTTGTATAGTTTTTTTTCTTACTTTTTTCTTTTGAATGAATTTCATTTTTTATATTTGCCATATTTTTTCCCCTTTGCAATTATTTTTATTAAAGGTGTTAATAATACAGCACGACATTATTTAATTTTTATGTAATTTTTTGAAAAGTCTCTTCTTATTTTTATTGTATCATTATTGAAAGTGAGGTAAAGTAATATTTTTGATTTTTTCGCTAAAAAAATGCACTTATAGTTAATTTATATGAAGTGCATTTAAAATTAGAATTTTAATTTATTATTTAATCCATCATTCCTGCTTGATATAAGTTTTTAAAGTGACCTTTTTGATCTTTTAATTCGTTGAAGGTTCCAATTTGAACGATGCCTTTATCTTTTTCTAAAACAAGAATTTGGTCAACATTTTTAATTGTTGATAAACGATGGGCGATAACAATACTTGTTCGGCCAATCATTAATTTATTAAATTGTGCTTGAATTTCTTTTTCAACAATATTATCTAAAGCACTAGTTGCTTCATCTAAAATTAATAGTTCTGGATTTTTTAAAAATACTCGAGCAATAGCAATTCTTTGTTTTTGGCCACCAGATAAGGTAATTCCTCTTTCTCCTAAAATTGTTTTATATTTGTGTGGTAGTTCTTGAATAAAATCATTTAGATTAGCTTTTTTTGCTGCTGCTTCAATATCTGGAAAAGTTACTCCTTTAACACTATAACTAATATTTTCAGTAAAATCACCATATAAAATTTGTGGATCTTGTTCAATATAACCAATATGGCCTAGATAAGTTTTTAAATTAAGATTTTTTAGATTATTATTATTAATTAAAATTTCTCCAAGTTCAGGATCATAGTAACGTAATAGCAATTTGCTAATGGTACTTTTACCGACTCCTGTTGCGCCAACAATCGCATATTTTTTTCCTTTTTCAAAAGTATAAGAAAAGTTTTTTAAAATTCATGGTCCATCAGATTTATAACGAAAACTAACATCATTAAAGATAATATCACCTTTAATTGAGTCAATTTTAATTGCATGTTGAACTTCAGTAATTTTTGGTTCAGCATTAGTAATTTCATTAACACGAATAATGGCGGTTGAAGTCCGAGCTCAGTTACCAATAAATTGAATGCTTTGAATAATTGGAAAGATTAAAGTATTGACAGAGAGCATAAAGGAAATAATTATTTGTGGTTTAATAATTCCTTTACTGGCAAAGATTAAACCAGTTACTAATCCAACAGTATTAATTCCTGTTAGTAATGTTACTAATAAAGCACGAGTGAAACCATCAAAATTAATAGTTCTTTTGGCTGAATTGTAATATCGTTTGTGGCCATCAATTACACGTTTCATTTCATAATCTTTGGTTCCATTACTTTTAATTAATTGCATTGTTCCAATTCGGTCAGTAACATCAGCATTAACTTCAGTATAAACTTTTCTTCATCGGTAGTTTAATAAACGAATGATTTGAACATTTAAAACAGCTAAAATTAAAATCACAATAATGATTCCTAAAACAATTAATGACATTTGTCAGTTAATTGAAAAAGTAACTATAATTCCCCCAATAAATGTCACAACTGAGCTTAAAAATGATAATGGGATTGCTTGCATATTATCACCAATAATTTCAGTATCACTAATTAGTTTTGTTAATGAATCACCAATTTTATTATCTTCGTAATATGACATATCAAGATCTAATAAATGTTTGATAACTTTATTACGATATTCAATTTCAATCTTAACACCAATAACACCACCAGCAACATTTCGTAAATACATTAAAATTCCTGATGCTACTTGTAAAGAAATTAAGATATAAGCTAATTGTAAAATTTTACTTTCAATAAATTCACCATCAATTAAATATTGATTAGTAATTTTTGGCATAACTACTGTCATTAAAGAAGAAAGGATTGTTGCTAAAATCGCAATTGTATAAAGTCAAGGATATTTTTTGAAATATTTAAAAATAGTTCGCAAGAAACCAGATTTTTTAACTTTAATTTCAGAATAGCCTTCTGTTAATTTTTCTCGTTTTTTCTTTTTAGGTCGTTGCTTTTTTTTACTCATATTATATAAATTCCTTTCACTATTTATTTTACTTGTTTTTTATGCCATGTTTGGTAAATTGAATTAAATTCTTCTGTTAAAGGAAGTTTTCTTGCTGCTAAACTTACTTTTAAAATTTCTAAATATTTGCTGAAAGCTAATGCTAAATTCTTTTGTGCTAACTTTCTTAATTCATTAACACCAGAATAATTTCTTTCAGGTGAAATTTTATCAGCTAAAAGAACAATTAATTCTAATTTAGTCATTTTTACTGCACCACTAGTATGATTAAAAATAGCACTAATAATTTCTTTATCTTGATATTTTAAATGATGTTGTAAATATAAAGCACCAGCATAACCATGATAAAGATTAAATGGCGCTGATAAACCTTTTGGATAATATTGTTTAAGATAATTAATTAATTTTTCTTTTGGTCATTGTTTAGCGATGTCGTGATAAGTTCCGGCAATTAAAGCTTTTTCTGGATTTTCATGGTGTTTAATTGCTAATTTTTTTGCAGTTTCGCCAACATTTAAACAATGTTGATATCGCTCATTAGTAAGATGAAATTTTAATCGTTCTTTGTAATAGACTAAATTATCATTAATATAATTAATGACATCTTGATTTAAAAGATCAATATTTTCTCCAGTACGAATTTTAGAAGAACTAATATTATTAGGTAACTCAAGAGTTAAATTTTGACAATGATATTTTTCCATTAAACTAATACTTGGTTGAAAATTAGGACGATTAATAACAATAAATTTTACTAAAGTAATTAGTTGATGAATATCTTTTCATTTATTTAATGAAAGTAAATTATCAGAGCCAATAATAAAGGAAAATTCAGTATCTGGATACTTTTTCTGAAATGCTTTAATTGTATCAATTGTATAGTTAACTTTTTCTTTTGTTGTTAATTCATATTGATTTAATTTTAGTCAAGAAAAATCTTGAATTGCTAATTTAATCATAGCAATTCTTTGTTCTGTTGTGGCACTAATATTAGTTTTTAAAGGATTTAATTTTGTTGGTAAAATTCATACTTCGTCTAGTTTTAATTTTTTATAGGCTGCTTTAGCAATTTCAATATGTTGATTATGAATTGGATCAAATGTTCCACCAAGAATCCCAATTTTTTTCACTGATACTTTCTCCTTTAATCTTTAAGTTTTAATAAACTTTCTTTATTAAAATCTTTATTATGAATCATAGTAATTTCTTCTTTATATGGTGGTTTATTATTAATTCATGGTGTTTCTAAAATTTTAGTTTTTTTAATAAGTAATGGGTGATAAATGATTTTCATTAAAGCATCAAAACCAATTTTGCCAAGTCCTAAATTTTCATGGCGATCTTTATGGCTATTTAATCCGAATTTTGAATCGTTAATATGTAATGCTAAAATTTTATCAATTCCAATTAATTGGTCAAATTCTTTAATGATATTTTCTAAATTATTAACAATATCATATCCTGCATCATATAAATGACAAGTATCTCAGCAAACGCCAATTAATGATTTATTTTTAACATTATTAATAATATATGCTAAATCTTGAAAGATACTACAAGTTTCAGAGCCTTTACCTGCCATTGTTTCTAAGGCAATTTTGACAGTTTGATTAGTAAAACAAGCAGCATCTAAGCCTTTAATAATTTGCTTTAAAGCAAGTGTCTTGTCAGCACCAACAGCACTTCCTGGGTGTAAAACTAAAGTACTAACACCAATTTCTTGACAGCGTTTTAATTCTTTTTGTAATAATTCAACAGAAAATTCGAAAGTACTTGGTTTAATAGTATTAGCTAAATTAATAATATAAGGGGCATGGACAATAATATTATTAATGTTAATTTTTGTTTTTGCTAATTCCTCGTGAAATTCTTTTAATAATAAATCTTTAATTGGTTTACGAACAGCATTTTGTGGTGCTCCTGTATAAATCATAAAAGCATTAGCTTGATAGTTAAGTGCTTCTTGTAAAGAACCAAGAAGATATTTTGGTGCTTTCATTGCCACATGACAACCAATAATCAGTTTATTATCCATTATTTTACTCCTATAATTTAATCTATATTTTCTTGTGTCTTGCTTTTTTTGCTTGTTGTTTTTTAGTGATTTTATCAATTTTTATCATTTTTGTTTTGAATTCTTTTTTATAACCTGGTTTTATGTTTTTATTTGTTTTTGTTGTTTTAAAACGATTAATTGTTTGAATTGCTAATTTGCTTTTAGCAATTTCTTTTGAATTATTAGCTAAACTAGTTTCTTTAACTAATTGATTGTTTTTAATTTTATAATACTCAATATTAATATTATACTTTTTAATTTCTTGAATTTGTTTTAAATCAGTATCATCATAAAATAAATAAGAAATTCCGGTTTGGTTGTTTCTTGCAGTTCTACCTGCTCGGTGTAAATAATAAGTTAAATCATAAGGTAATTGTCAAGAAATAATATGAGAGATACCAGGAATATCAATCCCTCTGGCACTAATATCAGTTGTGACAATATATTGATAATCAAGATTATTAATTCTTTTAAAAATTTGTTTCCGATTTCTTGGTGTTAAGTTACTATGTAATACAGCTGTTTTTTTATTATTGTCAATTAATAATTGACTAATTGTTGTGATTTGCTCTTTTTTATTAACAAAAATTAATACTAAGTAAGGATTAATTAAATTGACTAATTGTAATAATTGTTCCTTTCTTTTACTAATTGGGCAATTAATAAAAATATGTTCAATTTTTGGTGCATTATTTTTGTGATTTAGATTAACAATTTTTGGATTACTAAAATATTTTTTTAAAAATATTTCTAATTCTTGATTAATTGTTGCTGAGAATGCCAAACATTGAATTTTTTCATTACTTTTCTGCATTAGAAAATCTAAATCATTAATAAATCCGAGTTCAAATAACATATCACATTCATCTAAAACTAATATTTTTGCTGTTGTAATATTTAATCAACGCTCTTGATACAAAGTTTTTAATCGCGTAACTGTACCAATGACAATTTCTGGTTCGTTAGTAGTTGTTTTTTCTTTTGGTAATTCATTACCACCAACAAAACATGCTGCTTTGATTGCTTGATTTTTAATTAATGTTTTAGTAACAGTAAAAATTTGTTGTGCTAATTCTCTTGTTGGGACAATGATAACTGCTTGAACTTTTTTATTTGCTTCAATTTTATTTAAAATTGGAATTAAAAATGCATGAGTTTTACCTGTGCCAGTTGCACTTGAAACAATTAAATTGTCACCACGAGCAATTAATGGCATTACTTTTGTTTGAACTTCAGTTGGGTTAAGAAAATTATTATTAATTAATGTTTTAGTAATTCAAGGTTTAAGATTAAAATTATTTCATGACATTTTTTCACCCGTTTCATTTAATATTTTATCTTAAATTTGCTAAAAGTTTTCTTTTTTTATCTTATAATTATTCTTATAAAGTGTTAAAACAAAAAATATGGAGGGAAAGCGATGAGTTTCAAATTTAAATGCCCTAACTGTAACTATGTAATTACTGAAGCAGATTTTAATAAAAATGAACAAATTTTAAGTCACTTAAAAGAAAATTTTAAGGCTCATGAAAGTAATTATCTTAAAGAATTAGAAACAAAGTTAATTGCTCGGTACAAAATTGAAGAAGCTAAAGCAATAAAATCAGCTTTAATTACCAAAGAAAATGAATTATTAAAATCAAATCAAAAAGAATTAGATAAATTGAATCAAGTTATAGCTGATCAAAAATTAGATTTAGAAAAAAAATTGTCACAACAAGCAAATCAATTGCATCAAGTAAAAAATGATGAAGTTTTTATTTTAAAACAAGAAATTGATAAATTAAAAAATGATCGTGAAACGCAAAAGTTAGCATTAGAAAAATCTTTAGTAGCAAAAGAAAATGAAATCTTAAGAGCAAAGCAAAAGCAATTAGATGAATTAAATCAAATTATTGCTGATCAAAAAAATCAATTGAAAAATAGTGATCTTATTTTAAAGAAAACTTTAGCAGAATCTGAAAATCAGTTAAATCAGGCAAAAAATAATGAAATTTTTAATTTAAAACAAGAAATTAGTAAATTGAAACAAGAGCATGAAGCACAAAAAATAATGTTAGAAAAATCATTGGCAACAAAAGAAACTAATTTATTACAGTCACATCATGAACAATTAAATCAATTGCATCAAATTATTGCCGATCAAAAAAATAAACTTGAAACTAATCGTTTAGAATTAGCAAATAGTTTGTCACAACAAGAACTTAAATTTACACAATTAAAAGATAGTGAAGCTTTAAAATTAAAAAACCAAATTCAAGAATTAGAAAAAGCAAATTTACAATTTAGAGTAATTCAAAATAAAACTAAAGGTGAAAATTTTGAACATGAAGTTGAAAAAGAATTAAGAAAAATTTTTGAACCTGATGATGTTATTTCTAAAATTACTGATCAGGATAAAAAAGCAGATTATTTACAGGAAGTAAGACAAGATAATACAATTATTGGCAAAATTGTTTATGAAGTTAAAAATGCCGAATGAAGTAATAATTGAGAAAAAAAATTAGTTGATGACATGGCAAAACAAGGTTCTAAGTATGGAATTTTAATTGCAACTAGTTTTAATAATAAATATGCAGGAATTCCTTTTAAACGCTCAGATTATAATCCAAATATTTACCTAACTGATAGTGAAAGTTTTTATTTTGTTGGTCAAATTTTAAGAACTTTAATTAAAATTGAATATCGTTTAGATAGTAATCGTGATAAGACTAATTATAGTGAAAAAATTAGTCAGTTTAATGAATGAAAAGAACTTGAATTACCAAAGTTAGATACAAGTCTTAATGATAGTTTACAAAAAATTGATGACTTAGCAGATTCAATTAGTCGAAGTGCTGAAAAAATTAAAAAAGAAAAAGCAAAAGTTTATAAAAATTGAATTAAAAACATTAAAGATTATTTAGACAATTTTATTTTTTAATTTTAAAAGAAGTAATTCTGTTAAAGAATTACTTTTTATCTAATTAAAGTTCAAAGTTGGTTAGACAATCCTTGTTAAACCAAAAGCATGCTTTTTTATGTTAGTATAAAAATAGATTATTTTTTAATTTTCTAAAAGAAAAGGTGTAATAGATGGATAAGTATGATGTAATAATTATTGGTGGCAGGAATTATTGGTATTGCAATTTGTGATGAATTAGCAAATCAAGGTTATAAAGTAGCAGTTTTGGAAAGAAATCCGAATCTTGCTGAAGAAACTACTGCTGGTAATTCTGGAATTATTCATGGTGGCTTTGATCCAGAACCTGGAAAAGTCAATGCTTTTTTAAATTTACAAGGAAGAAAATTATATGAAACAAAATGATTTAAAGAGTTGGATTTTCAATGAAAGAAAACTGATTCTTTAGTACTTGCTTTTAATCAAGAAGAAGATCAAGCAATCAAAAACCTTTATCTTCGTGGACTTAAAAATGGTTTATTAAAGTCAGAATTAAAAATTTTGAAACCAAAAGAATTATTAAATTTAGAACCAAATCTTAATCCAAAGATTACTTCAGGTTTATTATGTACTAGTTCTTATATTGTTGACCCAGTTATGTTAACATATAGTTTATGAGCACGAGCAAAAGCAAACAAAGCGCAGTTATTTTTAAATCATCAGGTTATTGCTATTAAGAAAATTGAGCAAGGATTTAGTGTGCAGGCATTAATAAATAATAAAGAAGTAACATTTTTTGCTAATCAAGTTATTAATGCTGCTGGCCATTATGCTGATCAAGTTGCACAAATGATTGATGCTCAAAATTTCCATTTAAAAACAAGAAGAGGACAATATTGTATTCTTGAAAAAACTGAAGCAAAAATGATTAATAATCATGTTATTTTTTTGATTCCATCAAAAGTTGGTAAAGGTGTAATTGTTGCGCCAATGCCTGATGGTCACATTTTAGTTGGACCAACAGCTGAAGATAATGTTGCCAAAGAAGACACACGACTAGTTGATTTAAGTTTGATTCCAAAAATTCAAGCATTAGGTCAAAAGATTATTCCCAAATTAAATATCAACCGAATTAGTAAAATTCAAAGTGGTTCCAGACCAATTTCTCAAGAAACTGATGATTTTGTTATTGAATATGCTAATAATAATCAAAATTTTATTAATATTGCTGGTATTAAATCGCCAGGGTTAAGTTCAGCTCCAGCAATTGCTTTAAAAGTAGCAGATATGATTAAAAAATTAAATGAGGTGAAATAAATGCCAGAAGTAGCGCAAGTCATTGTTGGTGAATTAGTTGGAACATTTTTGTTAATTTTATTAGGTAATGGCGTTGTCGCTAATGTTGCTTTAAGAAGAACTCTTGGTAATAATGGTGGTTGAGTTGCTGTTAGCTTTGGTTGAGGTTTTGCCGTTGGTATTGCCGCTTTATTAAGTGGTATTTCGGGGGCACACTTAAATCCCGCTGTAACAATTGGTTTATTAATTGCTAATAAACATGGTGCTTTTGTTGCTGGTAAATTTGTTTATGCACCACTTTACATTGTAATGCAATTTTTAGGAGCAATGTTAGGGCAATTACTTGTCTATTTAGCATATTTTAAACAATATCAAACCACGATTGAAAAGGATAAAATTTTAGCAACATTTTCAACAAAACCAGTTAATCGTAGTTATGGTTGAAATATTGTCACAGAAATTATTGCTACTTTTGTTCTAATGTTAATTGTCGCAGGAACGATGGTGATTAAGAACTTGATGAGTATACCATTTACTGGGTTTAATAATGTAACAACAGCAATTATTTTAGCAATTGGTGTCACAGTAATAGGTTTAGGGTTGGGTGGACCAACAGGTTTTGCGATTAATCCTGCTCGTGATTTAGGACCAAGAATTATTCATGCAATTTTACCAATTAAAAGTAAAGGTAGTTCAGATTGACAATATTCATGAGTTCCTTGCGTTGGACCAATTATTGGTGCTGCCCTTGCTGGTGGATTAGTTCGTCTACTTAACATTTTTTAATTAAAAAATTAGAATTTAAAAAACTAGGAGAAATAAAATATGGCTGATACTGAAAAATATATTATGGCTTTAGATGAAGGAACATCAAGTTGTCGCACTTTAATTATTGATAAAAAAGGCGCAATTAAAGGTCTTAATAAGATTGAAATTTTGCAACAATATCCCCAAGGTCAATCAGGTTGAGTGGAGCACGATCCAATTGAAATTTGAAATAGTCAACTAACAACAATGATTCAAGCTTTGAATAAAAGTAAGATTAATTCTAATCAAATTACGGCAATTGGTATTACTAATCAAAGAGAAACAACGGTAGTTTGAAATCGTGAAACAGGATTACCAGTTTATAATGCTATTGTTTGACAAGATCGACGCACAGCACAATATTGTGAAAGTTTAATTAAAAAAGGTTGAAAAGAAAAAATTCGTAAAAAAACTGGTTTATTACTTGATGCTTATTTTTCGGCAACTAAAATTAAATGAATTTTAGATAATGTTCCCGAAGCAAAACAATTAGCACAAGAAGGTAAATTAGCTTTTGGAACAATTGATTCATGATTAATTTATAAAATGACTGCAGGAATTAATACTGAAGAAGCTGTTCATGTGATTGATATTACTAATGCTTCAAGAACAATGTTATTTAATATTAATACTAATTCATGAGATCAAGAATTATTAACATTATTTGAAATTCCAGAAACTATTTTGCCAAAAGTAGTTCCAAGTTCGGGATTGATTGGAAAAACTTATCCTGGAATGTTATTTAAAAATGATGGAACTAGTATTCCAATTTGTTCAGCAATTGGTGATCAACATGCCGCTTTATTTGGTCAATTATGTTTAACTCCTGGTGAAATTAAAACGACTTATGGTACAGGTTGTTTTATTATGATGAATATTGGTAAAAAACCAATATTATCAGATAATAATTTACTAACAACAGTTGCTTATCAATTAGAAAATCAAGCACCAGTTTATGCTATTGAAGGTTCAGTTTTTATTGCTGGGGCAGCAATTCAATTTTTACGAGATTCATGACGAATGTTATATCGTTCTGATGAAAGTCTTTGATATGCTGATATTATTGATCCACATGATCAACAACGAGTTTATTTTGTTCCTGCTTTTGTTGGTTTAGGTGCTCCTTACTGAGACTCAACAGCCAGAGGAGCAATCTTTGGTTTAGAACGAGCAACGAAACGAGAACATATTGTAAAAGCAACATTGGAATCTTTAGCTTATCAAACTTATGATATTATTCGAGTTATGAAAGAAGATATTAAAAAATTAGTGAAAAAGAACTTTAAAATTAGAATGAAAGTTGATGGCGGAGCAAGTAATAATAGTTATGTGATGCAATTTCAAAGTGATATTAGTAATACAAGTTTAATTAAACCAAAAAATATTGAAACTACAGCAATGGGTGCAGCTTATCTTGCTGGTCTTGCAATTGGCTTTTGAAAAAATCTTGATGAAATTAAGAAGATTTATCAATTGGAAAAAGAATATCATCCAATTATGGAAGCAGCAAAAGCTAAAATTCTTTATAAAGGCTGACAAGAAGCAGTAAAGCGAACAAGAAATTGAACAACAGCAATTGAATAATAAAAAAACTAGTTCAATAACTAGTTTTTTTATGATGTTTTTACTTTTTTGGTTTCTTTCGTTTGCTAAATCAAGCATTAATTTCTTCATTGAATGTCATTAAAACTAAGCCGATTAAGATTAAAGCAGTCCATAATCAATAAAATCAAGGTAAATCAGCAGTATTAATTCTTGGAATTAATAAGTTACCAAGAATTTGTAATACTGGTGTTCAAATTAGCATTGTTAATTGTGTTGCTAGAGCATAAGTACCTGATGATAATTGAATGGTTCTAAAGTAAATTAATCGCCCTAATCCCATAATAATCCCTGAAGCATAAATTAATAATGCTAGTCAATGATAAGAATCAAAAGTCGTTTTAAACATTGCTCAGCCACTATATCATGGTTGTTGATCAATAACAGTTGCGATTGGTAAAGCAATAATTAACATTGCTCAGAAGCTAATAAATGATTTAACACTGACAATTTCATAGTTTGTTAGTTTTATTTTATTACTATGGAGAAAGTAATCACTAATTAAACTTTCAAAAGCATAAATAAAGGCGCCAACAAAAGCAAGACAAACACCAACAATTGATTTTCAAGTAATATTTGGTGCAATAAAGAAATAATTTATTAGCATTCCAAACGTAAATAATGTTGTAATAATCAAAGAAACTAAACCAACATGATTGATTTTTTGTTTTAAAATAAAGTGACTTAAAATCATACAATAAATTGGAGCAGTATTTAAAATAATATTCCCAATTGTTCCATCATTTAAGAATAGTGAGGTAATCATTAATAATGCCATTGTAAATGGACCAGCAAGAACTCCAACTAAAGCAACAATTCATACTTGGAGGTTTTTTAATTTATTAAAAATATCAGCAATACTTAATGAAATTCCAACGAAAAGGGCATAAAAAAAAGGTGCAATTAAAGTAAAATTTAATCAGATAATTTCCTGTTTTTGAATTGCTTTTCATTTTTCAAAACCATTTCTAACTGATACAACAATAAAAGACATTAATTCTTGAATTGTGGCAATAAAGATTGGATAAAGAATTACTAACGGATTATCATCAAAGAAAAAAATGAATAAAGGTGCTAACGAGTAAAAGACAGCTGAACTTACTCCTAAGCCACCAGCAAGGACTAATTTACTTGTCTTTTTTTTAGTAGTTAAATCATGTTTTTTTGATTGTGATTTCTGCTTTGTTGGCATATTTTTTCCTTGGATTTTAGTTTTCTTTATTATTATCTCATTTTTCAATCCCTTGCGTGATTTTTGACTGAATTTGCTTTGCTAAATTAACTGAAGCAATTTGCATAAATTGTTGTGGTTCTAAAGGTTTATGAAAAACAACATGAATTGTTTTTCTTCCTTTAAATTTTTTGTCAAAAATTTGATAAGAGTTAATAATTGAAACGGGCAAGATTGGCACATATGCTTGATATGCTAATTTTAAAGCACCTGGCTTAAATTCTTGCATTGTTTGAGCGTGACTTCTTGTTCCTTCTGGGAAAATTACCATTGTTCTTCCAGGGTTACGAATTAATTCTTTTGCTTCTTTAAAAACTTCAAGCGCATTTCGCGGGTCTTTACGATCAATAAATAGAACATCAATTAAGAAAATGAATCTTCTAGCAATGTGATTTTGTTTTAATTCTTCTTTTGCAATGAAACCTAAAGGAGCAAACTGACTGTAATCATTTAATGATAATAAAATTATAAAATCAAAATTAGATTGATGATTAGCTACTAGAACACAACCTTTATGTTTTGGTCAATTTTCAATATCATGACTAACAATTTTAACATTATAAAGTCAACGAATATATTTTGTTTTCTTTTTTAATCAAACATATCGTTTTGATTCAGGAACAATTGTTGGATCTTTTAAGACTTTCTTTGTCATTGAACCCATTTTTAAATAAATTAATAATAAATAAGGTCATGTTAATAATACTTTTCATCAATTCATACTTAAAATCCTTTATTCCTTTCGTTGATAAATATAAGCAATGAATTCTGGATAATCAGTTTTTTTAATTTCTTTAAATTTTGAAAAGTCAAGAATCGGAAATTTTAAATTTCCCAGAAATTTTTCTTGCTGTTCTTTAATAATAGAAACATATAAAAAATCGGCATCTTTGAAAGTTTGCTGGTAAATTTTAGCTCCACCAATTACTCATAATTCATTTTTGGGATTTTTATGATATTTTTTAATAATTTCAGATAAATTATTACTAATGATACAATTTTGATTAGCAAATTTTTGGTATTTGTCTGGTTCAGAAGTAATAATAATATTATAACGATTTTTTAATGGTTTTCCAATACTCAAAAAAGTTTTTGAACCCATCAATACGGTTTTATTAATTGTTAAAGTTTGAAAATAGTGCATTTCACTTTTAATATTTCACGGCATTTTATCATTATTAGCAATAATTCCTGATTTAGTCATTGCTCAAAGTAAGTAAATCATTTCTTTTACCACTCTAAACTGCTACAGGTGCTTTAATTGTTTCATCAGGATAATAGTCAACAATTTCAAAATCTTCAAACTTAAAATCAAAAAGATTTTTAATTTTAGGATTAATAATAATTTTTGGTAATGGTTTTGGTTTTCTTGTTAATTGGGTATTAATTTGTTCTAAATGATTTAAATAAATATGAGCATCTCCTAAAGTATGGACAAATTCTCCTACTTGATAACCAAGAACTTGGGCAATCATCATTGTTAACAAAGCATAAGAAGCAATATTAAATGGTACACCTAAGAATATGTCGCCACTTCTTTGATAAAGTTGACAAGATAATTTTTTATTTTCACTAACATAAAATTGAATTAAAGTATGACAAGGTGGTAATGCCATATTATTAATTTCTTGTGGATTTCAGGCTGATAAAATATGTCTACGAGAAAAGGGGTTTGTTTTTAAATTAGTCATTAATTCTTGTAATTGATCAATGCCATTAAAATTTCTTCATTGTTTGCCATAAACAGGACCTAAATCACCATATTTTAAAGCAAATTCATGATCATTACTAATGCGATAATTAAATTCTTTTAAAGTTTCTTGATGATAAGACTTTATTTTTGTATATTTTTTATAAGGTCAAGCACTTCAAATGTAAACTTTATTTTTTACTAGATATTCAATGTTAGTATCGCCAGAAATAAATCATAATAATTCATGAATAATTGCTGGTCAATGGATTTTTTTTGTTGTTAATAATGGAAAGCCTTGATTTAAATCAAAACGCATTTGATAACCAAATGAAGAAATTGTTCCTGTATTAGTACGATCTTGTTTTTTTTGACCATTTTTTAAAACATAACGACATAATTCTAAATATTGTTCCATATTGTTATTACTCCATTTCTTAATATTCATTTGCTTTTAAATTATTATACTAGTTTTTTTGTTTTGCTTTTTAAAAGTACTTATTAATAAAAAAATTATTACCATTTAAACTAGTAATAATTAATCGGAATTTTTATTAATAAAAGTATTAATAACTCTTAAATATAAGTTGAAATTCTTCCCTTTATTATTCATTAAAATTTGACTAAATTTTTCAATAATCATTAATTTATAAGTGAAAAAATCTTCGGGTGAAAAGTAAAACTTTAGATTTCAATTAGTATCTGATTTACGAATTAAGGTTTGTTTTGTTTCTAAAGTAATTAAATAAAATAACATAAAATAATAGCCTAATTGATAATCAGGATTTTTTAAGGTTTCAAATAATCTGCCACTAATGTGAGTTAAAGCAAGTAGCCTAGTTTTAGTTGTTTGAGCAATTTTATCATTTTTTAATAAAAAATCTAAATCAGAATTAAGGTTATTTGCATCTTTAATTTGACTTTCTTGGTATCACTTATTAATATCAGAATTTAATAAAGCATGAGTTTGTAAAGTTTTTTGAATTTCATCATATTTTTTATAAGATAATTTTTGATATTCAAAAATTGGCATAAACCCAGCAAGAAAAAAAATAAAATCAATAATATTTGCATAATAACCATCTAATTGATAATCATTTAAATACCCATCGAGACTAATAAAATGGTAAAAAACACTAGTTTCATTAAGGTTAGAAGTAAAACTATAAAGTTTCTTTTTCTTTTTATAATCAATTGATTTACTTGCATTTTTAATTGCGTGTTTTATTTCTTTATTGGTATGAAGATTTATTAATGAATTAAGTAGTCGTCGCTCAGGAATCATAATTTCTCCGGTTTTTAATAATATTATAATAAAAATTAATAATTTTTATGATTTATTAATTTTGTCTAATACACCATTAATATATTTATAAACATTTTTATCACAATATTGTTTAGCAAGAATAATCGCTTCATTAATAATAATTGCTTTATCAGTTTTAGTATAAAGAATTTCATATGCTGCTAAAATTAGAATTGCTCTTTCGGTTGGTTTTAAACTATTAAAAGTTCAATTAGTTTTCAAATATTTTTCAATTTCTTTAATTAAATCTGATTGATATCAAATAATATCTTTTACTACGGTAATTTGACTTTGATTTTCTTCACTTGCAATTGTGGCTAAAAATTTTTCAAAATCTTTTTGATTATTTTGCTCTAAAAAATATTGATAAAGGATTTCGATAATGATAATTCTTTTTTGATGTTGTGACACATTTTGTTTAGTTTTTTCCATATTTTAATCCTTTAGTTTTAGGCACGTGATTTATAAGTGCCATCAATAGTATTAATAATGATTTTATCATTATTGTTAATAAATAATGGTACTTGTGCTGTATAACCTGTTTCTAATGTTGCTGGTTTTGTTGTATTTGTAGCACTATTACCTTTAACACCTGGTTCAGTATAAGTTACTGTTAAAATAACACTTGCTTTTAACTCAATACCAATTACTTTTTCTTCATATACTTTTAACTTAATACTTTCACCTTCAAGTAAAAAGTTTTTTTCTCATACTAAAGTTTTTTCAGGAATAATAATTTGATCAAAAGTTTCTTCATCCATAAAGATGAAATCTTGATTATCACGATAAAGATATTGTGCTTTTCTTGTTTCAATAATTGCAGGATAAACAATATCACCACCTGTAAAAGTAATTGTTTTGATTGTTCCTGTGTTTAAATTTCTCACTTTAGCTTTAACATGAGCTTGTCCACGACCTGACTTGCTGTGATTTGCTTCAAGTACTAGAAAAATTTCTTTTTCATATAAAAATGTCATTCCTGATCTTAAATCATTTACATTAATCATTATTTACCTCAATTTATTTTTTTAAAACATTAACTTCTCGTGGTGATTTAGTTAGAATTTCATAGCCAGTTGCAGTAACTAAAATGTCATCTTCAATTCTAACACCACCAATATTAGGAAGATAAATTCCTGGTTCAACAGTAATAACCATACCTGGTTTTAAAATTGTTGGTTGGTTTTTTGTTACTCATGGTGCTTCATGAATTTCAATTCCTAAACCATGACCTGTACCATGTGTGAAGTATTCACCATAACCTTTTTTGCTAATATAATCACGACAAATGTTATCAATTGTACTAATATTAATTCCTGGTTTAACAGCTTTAATGCCATTCATTTGAGCATCTTTAACAATTTGATGAATTTCAAGTAATTTTTTATCAATTTGTCCTAAAGCAAAAGTTCTTGTCATATCGGAACAAAAACCTTGATAAATACATCCAAAGTCACAAGTAATAATTTCATTGTTATTAATAATTTTATCACTTGCTTTACCATGTGGCATTGAACTTCTAATTCCTGAAGCAACAATTGTATCAAATGATTGTTTTGTTGCTCCGTTTTTGTTAAAAGAATTTAAGATAATTGCTTCAATATCTTTTTCTTTCATTCCTGGTTTAATATGTTTTAAAACATCTTGATAAGCTAAATCACCAATTTCACAAGCTTTTTTAATCCGATTAATTTCATCTTGATCTTTAATCATTCGTAGTTCTTTTAAATCCAATGGTACTAAAGTAGTTTTTGCTAATTGTTCTTCTCATTCTTGCAATTGGCCAACAGTAACAAAATCTGCTTCAAAACCAACTTTTTTGATATTAGTATCTTCAAAAAGATTGGCTAACGATTGGTAAATATTAGTAAAGTTTTCAACAATGACATTTTCGGCATCGATTTTTGCTTCAGTAATATAACGACCATCAACAAATAATTTAGCAAAATTTTTAGTAACTATTAGATATCCTAAAGATGAAATAAAATTACTATATCAAAAACGATTTTCAAAACTATATAATAAAATTGCATCTAGTTTATTTTTAATTAAAATTTCTTTAATTTTGTTTATTTTATCCATAATTTTACCTTGTTTCTAATGTTTCTTATAAATATTCTATAATAAAAAAAGAAAAAAAATAAATTTGACTTATTTTTTTTCTTTATGTAAAGTATGAGAATTACATCTAGCACAATATTTTTTAGTAGCTAATTTTTCTAATTGTTTTTTCTTATTTCTATCTGCAATATAATTTTCTTCTTTACATTGATCACAACGTAAAGTTACACCATCACGCATTAATAATTCCTCCTATATAATTTACCAATAAAGTAAACATACTATAATATTATGCCATAAATTAATAATAAGAGCAATGGTTATTTTGATTATTAACTAGTGATTTTTTTAACATCAACTGGTTTTTCTTGTGGTGGTTTACCGGCATTACCACCTTGCATACTACGAGTTGGAATAGCAATCATGAATAACTTTGGATCAATATTGGAAATTTTCCATTTAAAAAAGTTATATTCTAGTAATGACATTGTTGTCATCATCATGTTATATTCATTTCCTGAATATAAACCTTTAACACTTCAAGTATTACCACCTCGTAGGTAATTGTTTGAATAAATGTATTTTCGAATGTCTTCAATTTCAGTTGAAATAATAAAGACAGTCATCATCATGAATTTTGGATAAACTCGATTCATTACTAAAGAACCAATATAAATGTAAACAATTGTCGCAAAGAAAAACTGGTCGCCAAAATAATTATCAATAAAGTTTCTATTATGGAGGACAGTTCCATCAAGAAACACGGCAATAACAACAATAATGATATTAGTATTTTTAATAATATTAGCAACTGAATATTTTCTTTTCATAGAAATATAAGTACTAATAAAGTCCATACCACCACTAGAACCGCCACTTTTAAAGAGTAATCCTAAACCAGCACCATTAATTAAACCACCTAAAATAGCAAAGATAAAAGTTTTACTCAAATCAGTATCTCCAAGATTAAGATTTCTAAAAATTTGATAATCTTTTAAATATGGTGTTAGCGAAAATAAAGATAATAAACCAATATTTAGTCCCATATAAACAATTGTGTATATTGAAAAGCGTCATCCCACTTTAAAAATTCCTCAAATAATAATTGGAATGTTCATAGCAAAAAAGATTGGGTAGTAATATAAAGCTCGCATTTCATCAAAATATGATGAGTTAGCAGTTTCATACTTTAAGAATATTACTTTAGTAATCAATTGGGCAAAAGCAGATAGACCGTTAGTATATAATTTAGCAGGATTAATGAAATAGTAAAATGAAACTGATGTTAACAAAGAACCAATTAAAATTCATCATAAATTTTTGCTTGTTTCTTTTCAACTAAAATTTTTAAATGAACTATAAAATTCTTTTTTAAAATCTGAATCTTTAAAATTAAAAGCTTCAAGCAATAAAGATTTTTTTCGATGTCGGGCACGCTTTTCTTGTGCTTTTTTCGTTTTTTTTGCTAGTTTAGCTTGCTTTTTAGCTTCTTTTATTTGTAATTTTGCTGCTTTTTTAGCAGTTTTATCATTTTTTTTAGTTGATGATTTTTTTTTGCCATCAGTTTTCTTCATTGTTATCCTCAAAATTTAGTATTTTACTTTTGTTTTCTTATTTAATTATACAAATTTAATATAAAAATCTTCGGTATTTGCTTTTGATTGACCTAAATTGACGATAAGTTGTAACTTCAATAAGTCATTATTAATTTTGTCATTAGTATTTTGAATTTGAATGCTTGGATTTAAAGCGCCAGGTCAGATTAGCTGTTTTTTAATTGCTTGGTAAGTTTCAGTTATTACTTCTTGCTTAACATTTGATCAATCAATATTATTTACTGGTTTAGTGATATTTTTACTTGATAAATTAATTTCAATTGGATTTGTTTGATTTCAATTTTTGTTATTAAAATTATTAATTCATTCCTTAAGTTTTTTATCACTTTCGCTAGTGCCAACTTTAATATAAAAAACTGTTTTGATTCTTTGTTTTGCCTCAAAGGATTTATCTTGTTTAGCAGTGCCAACTAAATAACTAATGTTAATTTGAAATCTTTGAGTATCAGATTGAACTTTTCAAGTTAAATCAGTACCTGATTTATTTTCACCATTAGTAATTTTAAAGTCATAACATTGTTGATTAATTGGAGTATTTTCATTAAATCAAGAAATATTATTATTGAAGATTTTTTCAGCAATTGATTTTGCTAACACTTGAGATTGTTCTTGTGTTAAAGTTTTAGTTTCAATTGTTGCTTCAGTTGATTCATTTTTTAGAAAGTCTGTAATATTATAGCTAGTATTGCCATTTTGAATTATATTTAGAGTATGATCTAAATTTTGCTGATTACAAGCTGTAACTGAAAGTGGTATTATTGTGGCGGTTGATAAAGTAAATAATAATTTCAATAATTTTTGCATTGACTCACCCTTTCTATTAAAAAAGTATTTTTCAATTTAGGTAAAATGTTTTTTAATCATTGTATCATTAGGGGGGGGGCAAGACAATAACTTGTTTAAAATTAAATTAAAAAAATAGCGGCATGATTTAAATGCCGCTTAAGTAATAATTTATTATTCTTGTTTGAACGATAGAGCAAAATCAATGTATTGATTTTGTACTTCACCATAATTGAAATTAATTTGAAAGATAATAGTTTCACCTGCTCTTGAGTTAGTATTAAGATAATCATCAGTTAATGGTGTATGATTACTATCTTTAAGACAAAATTGAATGAATTCATATTTATTAACATCAGCAAATTCTAAAATTGGATAAGAACGTATATATTTTTTAAGTTGTCCCTTAATGTATCAAAGTGGATCGTTATCTGGATTACTTGGATTATCTTGTCCATGAAGAACTGAACTAATAAAATGTTCTAAAGTTTCATTAACTGATTTTACAGCATCAAAAGTTATATCAGAATTTATAATTTCATCAACTATATCTTGATCTGTTGGTACTATACCATTAATAGTTATTGTAAGAGTTCCAGTATATTTATTTGTACCATTAATTACTAATGAACCATCTCGACCATAATTTGGTGGATTGAATGAACCAATTGTAACATTGGATTTTAACTCAGGATATTGTTCATTGTTAGCATTTAAAAATGCTTCTAATGCTGTTCGCCCTGTATTATCATTTATCATTGCGCTAGTTCCAGTAATTTCTTCTA